>NZ_JAGDFX010000001.1 GCF_017498065.1 Oceanisphaera pacifica
GGCCTGCCGCCAGCGTTCAATCTGAGCCATGATCAAACTCTTCAATTAAAAGTTCTAGCTCAATGAATTACTGATGTACTGCTATTTCTAGTTGCACTTCACAAGACATTGAAAAACAATATTTTTTTGTTCTCAACGCTCTGCGAGTGCCCACACAGTTTGCTTGATAAATTGTTAAAGAGCGTTTGACTCTCTCGAGTCAGGAAGGCGTATTCTACGCATTCCGTAGTGTTCGTCAAGTGTTTATTTGAACTTGTTTTTTGTTCTCTTAAACCCTTGTGACCGTGAGCGACTTGCCCCGTGTCAGTGGATGCGCATTATAGGGAAGCCGCGTTTAAGCGCAACCCCTAAAGTGACAAAAATACGCATTTAGTGACTGAGTGGTCATAATACAGCCAAATGACACAATTTATGTACGAAAGTCAGCACCGAGCGCCCGGCGCTAAGCACCAAGTTAAAAGAAACAACCGCCCTTCTGCTGCCATGCCAGCCTGTGTCAGTTTGTTTTCTGATAGCTGACGGCTTAAAGCTGATCGCTGCCCAAAGGGCTCTGGATTGCCGCGTCGTTGCACTCCTCGCAATGACGGCTTAAAAGCAAAACAAGCGCTCAGTTGTAGTGTGCCGCTTTAGCTGGCACCGAGCACCAGCGAGAAATGAGTTAAGGTCTAGTTCTTCTGCTCCGCAGAGTTCACAGCTGAAGCGCGAAGCTACAAAACACACCAGGCGATCAAATAAGGAAAGATGAGGTTTTGGTATAAGGCGGTTTTGTGTTGAACGCACATGCTGCATATATAGAAGCAAAACTGATACACATACATATAGTATTTTTAAGCTTGATGCTGGGCGCCGGGCGCTTGGTGCTGTTCTTTTAATTTTGACGGGTGCGCACTTGGGTTGATTGCGCTAAGATAGCGCCCCTTTTTTTATACCCTCTTCAGCTTGGAGATTTGAATGCCTTTTTCCCTCGGCCAGCGTTGGATCAGTGACACAGAAACCGATTTGGGACTAGGCGCCATCGTGGCTATCGATGTGCGCATGGTGACCATGCTATTTCCGGCCTGCGGTGAGAACCGTATGTATGCCATAGGTGACGCGCCTATTACTCGCGTTATGTTTAACCCAGGTGATGTGATCAGCAGCCATGAAGACTGGGAGCTAGAAGTTAGCTCGGTAAGCGAAGAAGAGGGGTTATTAACCTATCATGGTACTCGCTTAGATAATGGTGAACAGACCAGTTTAAGAGAAACCTTTCTTAACCACTTTATTAAGCTGAATAAGCCACAAGAACGACTATTTGCCGGCCAGATTGATAAAATTGGTCGTTACAATTTACGCTATCAAGCATTAATGCATCAGTTTCAGCGTCGTCGCTCTCCGTTACGTGGCATGGCCAGTGGTAAGGTCAGCTTGATCCCACATCAGTTACATATTGCCAATGAAGTGGGCAGCCGTTATGCACCTCGAGTATTACTCGCCGATGAAGTGGGCCTAGGTAAAACCATTGAAGCGGGCATGATCATCCAACAGCAGTGGTTGTCGGGTCGCGCTAGCCGTATTGTGATTTTGGTACCAGATGCCTTAATTCATCAATGGCTGATAGAAATGATGCGCCGCTTTAACCTGCACTTTGCTATTTTTGACGAAGAGCGCTGTGTAGAAGCCTTTGCTGATGCCGCCAATCCGTTTGATACCGAGCAGCTAGTATTATGTAGCCTCGACTTTATTACCAAAAAGCGTAAACGCTTTGAACAGTTGCATGAAAGCGACTGGGATTTATTAGTGGTGGATGAAGCACATCACTTAATTTGGGATGCCGAAAAGCCCAGCCGTGCTTATCAAGTAGTAGAAGCTTTGGCCGAAGATACCGCTGGCGTACTACTATTAACTGCCACTCCTGATCAGCAAGGCCACCAGAGCCATTTTGCTCGTTTACGTCTGCTTGATCCTGAGCGCTTCTATGACTACGAGGCTTTTTTAGCGGAAGAAGCAGAATATCAACCGCTCGCCGAAGCCGCCGAAGCATTATTATCAGACGCGCCCATTAATGAAGCGGCCATGGCGCGTCTTGCTCCTTTTATGGACGACATGGATGACAGTGCACTGTCTGATCCCGGTGCGCGCCAGCAATTACTTGCCCAATTATTAGATAGACACGGCACTGGCCGTTTATTGTTCCGCAATACTCGCCAAGCCATTAAAGGCTTTCCAGCTCGCGTGTTGCATTTGCACCCACTGGCGTTATCTAGCCAATATAAAACCGCCATTAAAGTGGCCGCTATGATGGGCAGTCGCGAAGATGTCACAGAGCAAGCACGTCAAGCTTTGGCGCCTGAAGAAATTTATCGCCAGTTTGAAGGTGACGATAGCTCTTGGACACAGTTTGATAGCCGTTTTGAGTGGTTATTGGAATACACTAAGAATAGACGCAATGATAAAATTTTAGTGATCACCGCTAAAGCTGGCGTGGCGTTAGCCTTAGAAGAGGCGTTACGCACTAAAGAAGGTATTCGCGGTACTGTATTCCACGAAGAAATGTCTTTGCTAGAACGCGATAAAGCTGCCGCCTATTTTGCCCAGCAAGAAGGTGGGGCACAGGTGATGATTTGTTCTGAAATTGGCTCTGAGGGTCGTAACTTTCAGTTTGCTCATCAACTTGTGCTATTTGATTTACCGCTAAACCCTGACTTACTTGAACAGCGCATCGGTCGTTTAGACCGTATTGGTCAGCAACACGATATTGATATTCATGTGCCCTACCTTGAAGACACAGCACAAGCGGCCTTAACCCAGTGGTATTATCAAGGCATGGATGCGTTTAGCAAACCAAACGCTGTAGGTCACCCTGTTTACCAGCAAGTGTCTGAATCCTTATTAGCTTTGTTGGCCGATCATGGACAAGATAAAGACGCCTTAGCGCAATTAATTGCTGACACTCGCACTTTAGCGACTGAGCTTAATAGCCAAATGGAGCAAGGGCGAGATCGATTACTGGAGTTAAACTCTAGCGGTGTGATCCACAAACGTGATTTAGCCGGTGAGCTGGCTGAAGTCGATGAAGACCCTACGCTTGCGATTTTTTCTATCAAGATGTTTGATGAAGTGGGGGTAAATCAAGATGATCGTGGCGAAAATGCCATTGTGCTGCGCCCCACCGAGCACATGTTGATCCCAAGCTTCCCTGGGCTTCCCGAAGATGGCGCCAGCATTACCTTTGATCGAGAAACGGCACTTAGCCGCGACGATCTACAACTGCTCACCTGGGATCATCCAATGATCCGAGGCGGTATTGATTTAGTGCTGGGCTCTGAAATTGGTACCACTTCGGTTGCCATTCTTAAAAACAAAGCTTTGCCGGTGGGCACGCAGTTTTTAGAGCTTATTTTTGTGGCAGAGTCGGCGCAACATGCCCAGCTATATCGCTTCTTGCCTCCTGCTCCTATTCGCTTATTACTGGATAAAAACGGTAATGATTTGGCAGAAAAAGTGACCTTTGAGTCATTCGATCGCCAACTCAGCCCGGTCAATCGCCATTTGGCTAGCAAGTTAGTCAGTGCTTCACAGGCTATTATTCATCAGCTATTGCAACAAGCGACACCGCTGGCCGAACAGCAAATGCACGTTTTAGTTGAGCAAGCTCGCAGCCAAATGCACCAGTCCATTGGTCAAGAATTAGCCCGCCTGCAACAGTTAGCTAAGGTAAACCCGAATGTGCGAGAGAGTGAAATTACTCACGTACAAGAGCTACAAGATGAGTTGAATGGCTTATTAAACAACACCCGTTTAAAGCTGGATGCAATCCGCTATATTGTGGTTAGTCACCAATAAGGACAATGAAGTAGATGGCGTTATTAGCTTATAATCCGCCCATGGATCCTGCGTTTGAGATCTTATATCAAGATGACAGTATTATTGTCTTGAATAAGCCCAGCGGCTTACTGAGTGTGCCAGGACGTGAACGAGTACATCACGACAGCTTAGCATTACGGGTGGCTCGGGTTTATCCCACGGCAAAAATAGTACACAGACTAGATATGGCCACCTCGGGCGTGATTGTAATAGCGCTACATGCTAAGGCGCATAGTGAGCTTAGCCGACAGTTTCGTGAACGTGAAACCGCTAAGCGCTACTATGCTTGGGTGTATGGTCGCCCAGCTGAAGATGCCGGCAGTGTTGATGTACCTTTGTGTTGTGATTGGCCTAATCGTCCGCGGCAAATGGTGAATTATGAGTACGGTAAGGCGGCATTAACCCATTGGCGTTGCCTGCGTCGCTTGGCAGATCGCAGCTTAGTTGAGCTAACGCCCATTACTGGGCGTTCTCATCAGCTACGGGTGCACATGAAAAGTCTGGGTCATGTGATTTTAGGTGATAATCTGTATGCTGAAGGTGAGGCGCTGACCATGGCACCTCATTTATTATTGCATGCGAGCGAGCTGGCGTTTTACCACCCCGATACTCATGAGTGGCTAACATTTACCGCCCCCGCGCCTTTTGATATGAGCTAGCGTTATAGGAGCAGAGAGAATGTGGACCTGCAGCAAGCCACTTAATACATCACGGATGATGGCAGTAGGTGTGTTGCTGACCGCTTTGCTTATCTCTGCTGCTTGTCAGGCGCAACTTAATTGGTCGAGCATAAAGCAATATCAGGCTCCTGCTCGCCTATTGCATTACCCTGCTCCCAATAAGCCAGTAGGTACCTTACTTATTTGGCCCGAGTTTAAGCAAACGCACCATTGGTTGTCTCTTGCTCAAGCATGGCAACAACGAGGTTGGCAAGTATTCTTGCTAAAGCCCAGCCAACAACAACTGCAGTTTGACCCAAGCAGCGAGCAGGTTCCCACATCACAAAATCAATGGTTAACGCAACGCGCAGAGCAGCTTAATCAAGTATTACCCAAACCCTTTTTGTTGAGTGACACCCACTCTAACAATACCGTTACCGAATTAAGTCAATCGAAAAAAAAGGTGCCTAGCCCGTTAGTTGTGCTCACACAAGGCAGCGCCAGCCTTTGGTATCAGCAATTAGTGGATAGTGAAGCTATTGCTCGCCCTCAAGCCTTAATTTTATTTGATGCCCTACCCCGTGAGTCTAGCGAACAACAAATGCTGGCCATTAGTTTGGCACGCAGCCCCTACCCCATTCTGGATATATACAGTCGCCCAGATAACCCTTTAGCTTGGCATAATCAGCAGCGCCGCCAACAACAGTTGCAGCAACGCGAAAAAACCGGCTACGCCGTGCAGCATTTTAATGATTTATCGGTATTGAATAAGCAAATAGCAGGCTGGCTAGTGCGGCTGGGTTGGTTACCCTTGCCCCCCAGCGCACCACAATATTTAAAGGAGTAATAAAATGAAACTCGTTTTTCTTGATCAAGCAACACTACCGCCCGAGGCAGAGCTACCTCGCCCCAATTTTGTACATCAGTGGCAAGGTTATGAGGACACCCACCCCGATCAGGTGGTGTCACGTTTGCTCGATGCTGATATTGTGCTGGTCAATAAAGTGTCTTTAACGGCAGATATGCTAGCCCAATTACCTAAGCTCAAGTTAATTGCTTTAGCGGCCACCGGCAGTGATAACGTGGATCTGAAAGCTTGCCAGCAAGCAGGGATCGCAGTGTGTAATGTGCGCGACTACAGCAAAGGCTCGGTCCCTGAGCATGCCTTATCATTAATAATGGCATTAAATCGTAATTTACATGCCTATCGCCACTCTATTACTCAGGGCCGCTGGCAACAAAGTGGACAGTTTTGTTATTTTGACTATCCGATACGCGATTTAGCCAATCAAACCTTGGGCTTAATTGGCTATGGCACTATTGCTAAAGATCTAGAGAAATTAGCGCAAGCCTTAGGGATGAAAGTCATAGTCGCTGCGCGCAAGGGGCAAGTTCCTAGTGAAGGCCGGGTCAGCTTTGACGAGCTATTAAAACAGGCCGATGTCATTAGCCTGCACTGCCCGCTTAATGCCCAAACACGCCATTTAATTGGCACGTCTGAATTTAAAATGATGAAAGACGAGGCACTGCTGATCAATGTGGGCCGTGGTGGTTTGGTTGATGAGGCAGCATTGTTACTGGCATTAAAGCAGCAGCTAATAGGCGGTGCCGGTTTTGATGTAGTCACCGATGAGCCGCCTGCGGCAGATAACCCATTAATGCAGGCCTTGGCGTACCCTAACTTTATCTTAACGCCCCATGTGGCTTGGGCAAGCCTGGCTTCTATGCAGCGCCTAGCCCACCAATTAATTGATAATATAGAGGCCTTTGTGGCGGGAAAAGAACAAAATAGGCTGGTTTAAATATAGCTGTCAGCGGTAAGCCGTCAGCTATCAGAAAACACCTGTTATCTTTAACTGACGGCTAACAGCTAATCGCTTAAAGCTGTCAGTTATTTTATCTGGCGTACGCCTTTGATGGTTTCCCAAGCTTGTTGTATGTCTTGAGCTTTTTCTTTAGCCATTTCCATCATCTCTTTAGGCAAGCCTTGGGAGGCGAGCTTATCAGGATGATGTTTAGACATTTGTCGACGATAAGCGCGTTTTACATCGGTATCAGACGCATCTTCAGCCACTTCTAAAATATGATAGGCATCTCGTAATCTATCTGCCGATGGCTGCGATTGCCTACCATCAGTCCCGTTATGAAAGCCTTGGTGAGCTCCGTTCAGCTGCGCTTCAGCAAAAGCTAACAATCGCGCCAGTTCAGATTCAGAAAAGCCTAGCTCTCTTGCAATCATTAACAATAAACGATGTTCAGCAGGGTGTAGCTCACCATCGGCAAAAGCTAGTTGTAATTGCACTTCCATAAAAAAGCGCAACAGATTACGACTGTCTTTTACTTGCGCCCTAAAATTGCGCAAGGTTTCTTGTAAAGGAAAATCAACACTTTTGCCTTCACGAAACGCATTTTGTGCTTGTACCCGCCGCTCACCTTGTAAGCGTAATTGATTCATTAATTGTTCGGCTAAGCGAATTTCTTCACTGGACACTTGTCCGCTTGATTTAGCCATGTGCCCCATAGTGGCGAAGGTGGTATATAAAAATTCTGATTGTGCACTTTTATTAAACACCCACGCATTGGCTAACTTTTTATCAACGATATGACCTAACCACAATCCCAACAGTGCCCCAGGTAAATTGCCGATTAAAAAGCCAAATGCAAAGCCGATTAACTTTCCTTTAATGTGAGACAACATGAATTATCCTTCAGCCATATTTATTGAAGCAGTAGGAATACGGGCAATACCAGAACATATCGAAGGTAAAAACCAATAGATTGCAGTGAAACGCATGAACGCAGTCCTAAATGAAAATACCATTAAAGCAGGGTCATAGTGCTGACCGCAAGAATGCTTTATCATAGCAAGATACCATAAAGTAATGACACCCAAAGCTCAACTAGCCATAGAAGGCGGTGTCGCCACAAAGATGCGAGCGTCAACCCCATGAGAATACGGATTATCGGCTTACCGCTGTTGTTAATGTCAGGCTTGTCTCTGGCTCAAACTCAAGAAACAACAGCAGCTACCCAAGAAGCCGCCTTCAATTTTAGTCGCTGTTTTAGCCATGTACCGCTAAAAGTAGA
Source organism: Oceanisphaera pacifica (assembly GCF_017498065.1). Lineage (GTDB taxonomy): Bacteria > Pseudomonadota > Gammaproteobacteria > Enterobacterales > Aeromonadaceae > Oceanimonas > Oceanimonas pacifica. The sequence goes on from NZ_JAGDFX010000001.1 coordinate 7,593, forward strand.
GTCAACATCAAGCCCCAATTCAGGCACTCATTCTGGCAATGGCAGCAATGCGCCTATTACCGTCACCGCAAAGACGTTAGACGCTACCCGTGATGGCAAAATTTTATATAGCGGTGATGTTCATGTTGAACAAAATCAGCGCAAACTGAGTGCTGACTACCTTGAGTTAGAGCAACTGAGTCGCGATGTACTTGCCGAAGGCAATATTCATTATACTGATGGCGCCATTACTGTAGACAGCCAAGAGCGGCTGACCGGTAATCTCACTAGTAAAGACACGCAACTTGATGCAGCAAATTATCAATTTCATGGCGAGCCTGGTCGCGGGCACGCTAAACAAGTTCGCTTAAGTGACAACACCAGCCAAGTTGACTTAACTGGCGCCAGCTATACTACTTGTCCACCTAATGGAGAAGCTTGGCAGCTAAAAGCAAGTTCCGTAAAAGTTGAACAAGATGAAGTGTTTGGTGAAGCCTGGAATGCGGTATTGTGGCTAGGTGATGTGCCGGTATTTTATTTCCCCTACATTAAGTTTCCAGTTAAAGACGAGCGCCAAAGTGGCTTGTTATACCCAAGCTTTGAGTTTGGTGGCGATAATGGTACCGATATTAGCCTGCCGTATTACTGGAATATTGCGCCGAATTACGACGCCACTTTTACGCCGCGCTATATGAAAAAACGCGGTACCATGGCGCAATTAGAGTTTCGATACCTTCCTATTAAAGGACAAAGTGGTACTTTGTACGGTGAGTACTTATCAAGCGATGACGAATTGGATAAAACTCAATGGCAAGATGACCCACGCTGGTTATTTAGCTGGCGCCATAACGCCCGCTTCGATGATGCAGGCCATTGGCGTGCCAGTGCCAACTATACCAAGGTAGCCGACTGGGATAAGGAGTATTTCGATGACTTTTCTCCACCGGTAGGTCAAATTGTTGATGATCAACTTATCCAATCATTTCGCGGTGGTTACTATGATAAACAGTGGCAATTAACCACAGAAATTCGCGATTACCAAATTTTAAAACCCGATCTCCCCACCATGCCTTTTCAGCTGGCACCGAGCTTAGCGCTAACCAGCTATCAGGGTTTTGGCGATTTTGATTTAGGGCTAGACAGCGAAATCACTCAGTTTAAAAATGATGGCGACCAAGTGTATGAAGCCACGCGCGTGCATATTGAACCTAAGCTCGTATATTCCATTGTTAATCAGCCGGGTGCTCAGCTAACAGCCGATATGGGGGCTTACTACACCCATTATGAGCAGGACGTTCCCGATACACTTTCTAGTTATTATCAAAACAATTTGGGCTTTAGTGCCAATGAACTGGATAGCAGCGTCGATCGTCTTTTACCCCGATTACGCGTCAACGGCACCTTAGTATTTGACCGTGAAACTCAATGGTTTGAGCAAGATTTCACGCAAACCATAGAGCCACAGTTACAATATCTGTATGTGCCTTTTGAAGACCAAGATAATATTGGCCTATACGACACCACAGACATGCGCCAAGATTATTACAGCCTGTTTAGTGATCGGCGTTATGCAGGGTTAGACCGCATTAGTGACGCCAACCAAATTACTGCCGGTTTCACCAGCCGTATTTATGATGCTGAAAGCGTCGAGCGGTTGCGTTTAGCTATTGCGCAAACTTATAACTTTGTTTCACCACGGGTGCGGTTATTTCCAAATGATGAACCCAGTGATACAAAGCGTTCGTTTTTAACCTTTGAGGGTGATCTGAATGTTGACGGCGATTGGTTTATACATACCGAAGCACAGCAAGATACCCGCAATAAGCGTTTGGCCGCCGCGAATGTGACTTTAGAATATAATAATCAAGGTAACTTGGCACAATTGGGCTTTCGTCACTTAAATCAGACTTATTTCCCTGATGCCCGTTTAGATGATGATCTCAACCAGTTAGGGGGCACTTTCTCTTGGCCGCTAGATCCTCAGTGGCGCTTAATTGGTGGACATTATCGAGATATTGAACTCAATCGTAATATCGATACTCTGATAGGTCTGCGCTATGACTCTTGCTGCTGGGCAGTCAGCCTAGTGTGGGAGCAATCGCAAAAAGAACAAAAACAAACCAATCCAGGTGAAGTCGAGCAAGAAACGTTAATTGGCCTGCGGTTTGAACTCAAAGGGTTAAGCTCCTTAGCCACCGGTGACGGTAGTTTCACACCCGGTACCAACTTGCTACCTTATTATCGCCCCTTTAATTTAAATAATTAATTTTTATCGCACAGGATTTTTCATGAATAAAAAATGTAAAAAGCTACTGATTGCCGCCAGCCTAAGCTTGCTATCAACCACTAGTCAAGCGGTTGAATTACTTGATAAAGTTGTGGCTGTAGTAGATAAAGATGTGGTATTGGAAAGCCAACTAAATGGCTTAGTTAGCCAAGTCAAAAATAGTGCTAACGCAGCAAAACAAGCCTTGCCCGATGAGCAAGCATTACGTAAACAAGCGCTCGATCGCCTGATCCTCGAAAGTTTGCAGTTACAAATGGCCGAACGTTTAGGGCTACAAATTACCGATACTCAATTAGAGCAAGCCATTACTAATATGGCGCGCAGCCAAGGTAAAACACCTGAGCAGTTGCGAGCAAGCATCAAAGATCAAGGCATCACTTATAGTCAATTTAGAGAGCAAATACGTAACGAGATTTTACTCAGTGAATTAGCCCGTAATCAGGTTCGCCGCCGTATTAATATTTCTGATCAAGAAGTAAAACAAGTGGTACAAATGCTAAAAGAGCAAGGCCAAGCACAGCAAGGCTATCAAGTAGGTAATATTTTGCTGCCACTGCCAACCGATCCCAGTACCCAGCAGCTTCGCAAAGCAAGCAGCCAAGCTGAAAAACTCATTAAACAGCTTAAGCAAGGCCAAGACTTTCGCCAGCTCGCCATTGCCAATAGTGCTGGTCCTAAAGCATTAGAAGGCGGCGACTGGGGTATGATGGGCATTAATGAAATGCCTTCCTTATTCAGCGAAGCGGTGAAGAATAATCAGAAGGGTGATATTATTGGTCCTATTCGCTCCGGTGCCGGTTTGCACATTCTCACTATTTTTGATGTGCAAGGTGATACAAGCCAAACCGTACAAGCAGTAGAAGTACGTGCGCGTCATATTTTGCTTAAGCCCTCTATTATAATGAGCGAAGACAAAGCTCAGTCGATGCTGAGCGATTTTGCTCAATCTCTTAAGGCGGGAACGGCAAATTTTGCTCAATTAGCAGAGCAATATTCTGAAGACCCTGGCTCTGCCATTAACGGCGGTGACCTTGGCTGGGCGGTACCAGACATGTATGTGAGCAGCTTTCGTGACACCGTCAACCACCTTAAAGTGGGCGAGCTGAGTGAGCCTTTCCGATCTGAACATGGTTGGCATTTAGTGAAGCTTGAAGATAAGCGCGTAACAGATGCCACCGAACAAGCAGGCGAACAGCGTGCTTACAAACTCATTTTTAATCGTCGCTTTAGTGAAGAAGTGCAAACTTGGCTCGACGAGCTCAAGGATGAAGCCTATATCCGTATTGTCGACACCCAATTATCAAACGGTGACCTGTGATTTGTAAACGTATAGCAATAACACCTGGCGAACCCGCCGGCATTGGCCCTGAGCTGATGCTGGCATTAGCCTCACAAGATTGGCCAGTAGAGCTGGTCGTCATTGCTGATCCTGAGTTGATTCAGGATCGAGCCAAGGCGTTAGGTAAGCCGTTAACTCTTATCCCTTATCAAGCTGATAAAGCACCCAAGCCACAACGTGCCGGCACGCTCACCATAGCACCGGTCACATTAGCTAAGCCCGCCACGCCTGGCGTGCTGGATGAGGCTAATGGCTTATATGTGCTTGAGACCCTAAAGCGCGCCTCAGACGGTAATATGAGCGGTGAATTTGCCGCCGTAGTCACCGGCCCTGTACATAAAGGCATTATTAACAAAGCCGGTGTCTCTTTTAGTGGTCACACTGAGTTTTTTGCTCAACAAGCCAATGTACCCGATGTGGTGATGCTGCTGGCTGCCCCCGGTTTACGGGTGGCACAAGTGACCACCCATATTCCATTGGCATATGTGGCCAAGGCGATAACTGAAGATAGACTGACCAAAATTATTCGCATTCTTCATGCCGAATTACAGAGCAAATTTGCCCTACCTAATCCGCGCATTTATGTGTGTGGGCTTAACCCTCACGCCGGGGAAGATGGTCACCTTGGGCGTGAAGAGCTGGATATTATTATTCCAACCCTCGACACGCTTAGAGCCGAAGGTATGGAGCTAATCGGGCCGGTATCGGCAGATACCGCCTTTCAGCCTAAGTATATGGAAAATGCTGATGCGTACTTGGCCATGTATCATGATCAAGGTTTACCGGTACTTAAATATATAGGCTTTAGCCAAGCGGTGAATATTACGCTCGGCTTACCTTTTATTCGTACCTCTGTGGATCACGGTACCGCATTAGAAATAGCCGGAACAGACAAAATCGATGCGGGCAGCATGCTGTGCGCACTTAATCAAGCCATTGATATGATAAGAAAACGCGATGAATAGTAAGGTTCACCAAGGGCACAAAGCCCGTAAACGCTTTGGTCAAAATTTTTTACACGATGATTATGTGATTGACCAAATTGTGGATGCCATACACCCTAGTAATGACTTTACTATGGTGGAAATTGGCCCAGGGCTTGGGGCGCTCACAGGCCCAGTCTGCGATCGTATCGCAACATTAAATGTAGTGGAGTTAGACCGAGATTTAGCGGCACGCCTAGCCACGCATCCTTTCTTAAAAGACAAACTGGCTATTCATCAAGCCGACGCCATGAAGTTTGATTTTACCCAGCTTAAAGAGCCGGGTAAAAAGTTGAAAATATTTGGCAACTTGCCTTACAACATTTCAACACAGCTCATGTTTCATTTGTTTGAGTTTGCAGCAGATGTAGAAGACATGCATTTTATGCTGCAAAAAGAAGTGGTGAATCGGTTGGCTGCGGGCCCAGGTAGCAAAACCTATGGTCGCCTCAGTGTGATGGCACAATATTATTGCCAAGTAGTGCCGGTGCTAGAAGTCGGCCCAGAGGCCTTTAAGCCTGCGCCCAAAGTAGACTCGGCCGTGGTTAAATTGCTGCCCTACGCAACACCACCGCACCCAGTGGATGATATTCGCTGTTTATCGCGTATTACCGCCGATGCCTTTGGTAAAAGACGCAAAACCATTCGTAATAGCCTAAGCCATTTATTTAGCGCAGAGCAGCTAACCGAGCTTGGACTTGACCCGTCGGCACGCCCAGAGCAACTCACATTAGTGCAGTATGTTGTTTTGGCCAATGCCTTGGCCAATCGCAAGGAGTAATAATGACCCCCGATGCTATTCACATTACCACTGTGCCACATTATTTAGCCGAGCGTTCTACGCCCGATGAGCAAAATTATGTGTTTGCCTACACCATTACCATTGCCAATAAAGGCGAAAAGCCGGTGACCTTAGTTAGCAGAAGCTGGATAATTACCGATGCTAACGGTAAAAAAGTAGAGGTGGCAGGCAGCGGTGTGGTGGGCGAGCAGCCAACAATAGTACCGGGTACTGAGTTTACTTATACCAGTGGCGTAAGCCTAGCAACAGAAGTGGGGGTAATGGAGGGCAGTTACACCATGCGCCAAAAAGACGGCCAAGAGTTTGACGCCCCTATTGCCCCCTTTCGTCTCGCCTTACCTAATCTCATTCACTAATGGCTAATTATGTGATTGGCGATCTACAAGGTTGCCTCAATGAGCTTAACTGGCTATTAGCCAAGGTAGGCTTTAATCCTTCACGGGATCATTTATGGCTAACCGGTGATCTCGTTGCCCGAGGCCCAGATTCTCTAGGTTGTTTGCGCCGCGTGATGGCCTTAGGTAATGCAGCCACAACGGTACTGGGCAATCACGACTTACATCTATTAGCCGTGGCCAATGGTATTGGCAAGCCTAATCCCGCCGATAAGATCAGCCCTATCTTACAAGCCGCGGATGGTCGTGATCTGCTTTATTGGTTACGCCAACAACCGCTATTAGTTGAGCATACATCAGCCAAGCTTTCGCCAGCATCAATAACAGACAGCCCTGATAATACTGAGTTTGTCATGACCCATGCCGGTATTCCGCCGCAGTGGAATATTGAGCAAGCAAGAGCGGCAGCACGCAGTGCAGAGAGTGAATTGCGCTCAGAGCATTATCAAGAACGCTTAGCACAAATGTATGGCAATGAGCCAAATGATTGGCAAGCCTCGCTTTCAGAGGTTGAACAGCTACGCTTCACCATTAATGCTTTTACCCGCATGCGCTTGTGCCACAAAAATGGTCAATTAGACTTTGCCCACAAAGCCACATTAAACGATGCCCCTGCTCATTTAGTACCTTGGTTTAGCTTGCGCAACGATCACCAAGATCCGCCGCTGATCTTTGGTCATTGGGCGGCATTAGAAGGTCAATGCGAGGTGAGTAATGTCTATGCACTGGATACTGGATGTGTTTGGGGCGGAAGTATGACCTTATTATGTTGGGAAACCGGCGAGCGCATCACCACCCCTTGCCCAGTATATGCTTAAAATAAAGCTGGAAGCCTTAAGCTAGAAGCGATCAATTAAGTACAAACATGAGTGATCAGTAAACAGTAAAAATAAAGCCGGAAGAAAACACCACTTGGCTTTTCTTCCGGCTTCTAGCTTTAAGCTTTCTTTTCATAAACTTGAAATCGGCAATCGTATTGATTGCGCTCATCCGCTAGTTGTATTTCTTCAGACTGAAACTGCCAGTCTTCAACATGAAAAGGAAAATACGTATCCCCCTCTATGTCCGCCTCTATTCTAGTTAAGTAAAGGCGCTGGGTTAAAGGCAACATGGCTTGGTATAGCGCCCCACCGCCCATCACCATTACCTCAGTTTCATTCTGCAATAATGCCAAGGCTGCTTCAGGTGAGTTTACTAACTCAGTGCCCGCGGGCGCCTGAGTTAAGCTGCGGCTCACAATCACATTACGTCGCCCAGGCAAAGGTTTACCGATAGACTCAAAGGTATTACGCCCCATGACTATCGGTTTGCCTAGGGTTGTTTGCTTAAAGTAGGCCAAATCCATCGGCAAATGCCACGGCATGTCGTTATCTTTGCCGATCACACCATTACGAGTCATGGCCACTATCATAGAAACTAACATAGGTTATTCTCGCGTATAAACAACGTGACCGTCATCTTCTTCATCGTCCCAGTCATCATCGTCTTCGTCATCCTCTACAGCCGACTGCTCATTAAGTGTAGATTCGTGGTACTCATCCCACTTAAAGTTAACCGGTTCACGCGCGGCTTCTAGCTCTTGTTCTGTGCGCGGGTTGGCTTCTAAAAAGTCCATTAATGCTTCGGTTAGCGCTTGGGTCCCCTCTTTACTAATGGCATTAATGCGAAACACAGGTCCTTGCCAATCTAAATGCTCGATCACACGGGCAATAATGGCCTCAGCTTCTTCCTCTAGTACCAAATCAAGCTTGTTGAAAATTAACCAACGTGGCTTATTGGCCACCGCATCACTGTATTGCACCAGCTCATTAATAATAATATCAGCGTTATCAGCAGGATCTGTCTCATCGGCAGGCAAAATATCCACCATGTGCAATAACACACGACAACGCTCTAAGTGCTTCAAAAAGCGCATACCAAGCCCAGCACCGTCGGCTGCACCTTCAATTAGCCCCGGAATATCAGCCACCACAAAACTTTGGTGGCCACTGCAACGCACCACACCTAAGTTAGGCACCAAGGTGGTAAAAGGATAATCGGCCACCTTAGGCTTAGCGGCAGACACGGCACGAATAAAGGTCGATTTACCCGCGTTCGGTAAACCCAACATACCCACATCTGCTAATAACATTAGCTCAAGTAACACTTCGCGTACTTCACCTGGCGTGCCATTGGTTTTTTGACGGGGGGCACGGTTAACTGAGCTTTTAAAACGCGCGTTACCTAAGCCATGAAAACCGCCTTTAGCAACCAGTAGCTTTTGGCCATGACGAGTTAAATCACCTAAAATTTCGCCGGTTTCTTGATCTTTAGCACGGGTACCTACAGGTACTTTTAGTACTAGGTCTTGCCCGCGCTTACCAGTACAGTTGGTACTGCGGCCATTTTCGCCTCGCTCGGCGCGATGAAAACGTTCAAAATGGTAATCAATAAGGGTGTTGAGGTTTTCATCAGCAATCATATATAGATCGCCGCCATCCCCACCGTCGCCGCCATTCGGCCCGCCGTTAGGAATGTATTTTTCACGACGAAAACTCACACAACCATTGCCGCCATCACCCGCTTCAACTCGAATTTGTGCTTCATCAACAAATTTCATGGTATTACTCTCCCATTCGCACTCTAAGCCTATGTATCTGGCGCTCTGCCGAATGTGCTTTTTATCAAACAAAAAGCCCCGCCATAGGGCGGGGCTTTTTTAATCAGCTTGATGCTTACTCAGCGTCAATGCTTACGAACTTGCGGTTATTAGGACCTTTAACCTCAAACTTCACCTTGCCTGTAGCTTTGGCGAATAGAGTGTGGTCTTTACCTAAGCCTACGTTGTCGCCGGCGTGGAAGCGAGTTCCACGTTGACGAACGATGATGTTGCCCGCCAGGACATTTTCACCGCCGTAGCGCTTAACACCAAGACGTTTACTTTCTGAATCGCGACCGTTACGAGTAGAGCCGCCTGCTTTTTTCGATGCCATGGAACTTTACTCCCCTTAAGCGCTAATAGCAGTGATTTTCACTTCGGTGAACCACTGACGATGACCTTGCTGTTTACGTGAATGCTTACGACGACGGAACTTAACGATCTTAACTTTTTTGCCACGACCGTGAGTTACTACTTCAGCAACTACTTTGCTACCGTCAACGTAAGGAACGCCAACTTTAACGTCTTCACCTTGAGCAACCATAAGTACTTTGTCGAATTCGACAGAAGCACCAGTTTCAACGTCTAGCTTTTCTAGACGAAGCACCTGCCCTTCGGCTACACGGTGCTGTTTTCCGCCGCTTTGGATTACCGCGTACATGATTTTAACTCCGAATTATTGGCACATATACCCTCTTACGGGTGTGCACTTAAACTGTTCTACAATGGTCGCGTATTGTACGCAGATTGCGAGGACGAGACAAGAGCGAACACATAAAAAAATGCGTCTTCTCTTATAAGCTGCCAAAGCACGCCTTGGTCGCTTTAACCCGATGCGAAATCATGTAAAATCAAGGCCTCACTGATCTTAGACTGCGTTGTTTGGCTATCACTTTATGGTAAATATTAATAAAATAAAACAATTAACCGAGCAAGATATGCAATCGGTGAATCACTTGATTATGTCGCGCTTACAATCAGACGTGGCATTAATTAATCAACTAGGCCTGTATATTGTAGGTGCAGGCGGCAAACGCATGCGGCCACAGCTAACTGTGCTAGCAGCGCGCGCCTTAGGTTATCAAGGCGAGGCACACATCACCTTAGCCGCCATTATTGAGTTTATTCATACTGCTACTTTATTACACGATGATGTAGTGGATGAGTCAGACTTGCGCCGCGGCCGAGACACTGCTAATGCGCTATTTGGTAATGCCGCCAGCGTTTTAGTGGGGGACTTTCTTTACACGCGCGCCTTTCAGATGATGACTGAACTCGACAATATGCGCATTATGAATATTCTCAGTGATGCCACCAATATTATTGCCGAAGGCGAAGTATTGCAGCTAATGAACTGCAACGATCCCGATACCACTCAAGAAAGCTATATGCAGGTGATTTACTGCAAAACCGCTAAACTGTTTGAAGCCGCCACGCGTCTTGCCGCCGTGCTCACCCACCAAACTCCTGATGTTGAACAAGCCATGCTCGATTACGGCAAGTATTTAGGGACAGCATTTCAGTTGGTGGATGATATTATGGATTACAGTTCAGACAGCCAGAACATGGGTAAGAACGTGGGGGATGACTTAGCCGAAGGTAAGCCCACCCTGCCGCTGCTGCGCGCGATGGAGGTGGGTAATGACGCTCAGCGCAATCGTATACGAGAGGCCATTGCAGAGCGTAATGGTATGGATCACCTTGAAGAAATCTTGGGCATTTTGGCAGACACCCAAGCTTTAGAATATAGCCAGCAACAAGCCGAGCTTGAAGCACAAAAGGCAATTGATAGCTTAAGTATTTTACCTGACTCTGAGCACAAACAAGCCTTAATCGACTTGGCTCACCTGGCAGTATCGCGTAACGCTTGATTACCAACACCGAGCGCCCCTCCTTTTGGGGAGCGGTTGGATATAAGCTGTCAGTAAAAAAACTCCAACCAATCTGTTTGGGGTTTATTTTTTGTAGGGGCGAATTTATTCGCACAAAAACGATAGCGCCAAGCGTATAGAAAGCCGGAAGCTTAGAGCTGGAAGCGGTAAGCTAAACAAAAACACTGAGGCACTTTTATTTTTGGTTTTACTTCCGGCTTCTAGCTTCAAGCTTATTACTGTCTGTTAAATGGATTGCCACGTCGTTGCACTCCTCGCAATGACCCAAAGGCAATGATGAATGTTGGATTTTGAATATTAAATTAACTGACAAACACTCAATTCTGCTCTCGCCCTTACGCTGTCATTGCGAGGCACGAAGCAATCCATTTCAAAAGAAAGCGCTACATCTAACGCTGACCGCGTTACGTTAAAGAAAAAAACACTGTTTGTTCTCTTTTCGTACGGCGTATAACGTAAAGCGTACAGCAATCCATTAGATGGATTGCCGCGTCGTTGCACTCCTCGCAATGACCCACACTTAAAAAAACGCCAGCTCATTGAGCTGGCGTTTTATATTGCTGTTGCTAATTAATCAGCAAAGGGGTTGCGTAACACCATAGTCTCATCACGGTCTGGGCCGGTAGAAATAATATCAATCGGCACGCCAGTCAGCTCTTCAATACGCTTAATGTAGTTTTGTGCCGCTTGAGGTAATCCCTCAAAGGTCACCACGCCAACCGTATTTTCGCTCCAACCTGGCATGGTTTCATAGACAGGTTTAACGGTTTCGTAATCTTCGGCAGCCATAGGCGGTACATCTTTAATTGAACCGTCAGGCATTTCGTAGCCAACGCAGATCTTAACTTCTTTAAGACCGTCTAATACGTCTAGCTTGGTTAAGCAAAAACCCGAAATGGAGTTCACTTGAATGGCACGCTTAGTGGTCACCAAGTCTAACCAACCAGTACGGCGTAAGCGGCCTGTAGTAGCGCCAAATTCATGACCCACAGTACCTAAGTGCTTGCCCACATCATCTAACAGCTCTTGACCGTCATACAACTCGGTAGGAAACGGGCCTGAGCCAACACGCGTGGTGTACGCTTTAATGATGCCCAGCACATAGTCGACATAACAAGGACCAAAGCCCGAGCCTGTTGCAACGCCACCGGCTGTGGTGTTAGAAGAAGTCACAAACGGATAAGTGCCGTGGTCAATATCAAGCAAGGTGCCTTGTGCGCCTTCAAACATGATCTTATCGCCGTTTTTACGGGCAACATCCAACACGTCTGTCACATCAATCACCATGCTGGTCAGCAACTCGGCATAGCCTTTGGCTTCTTCTAGCACGGTTTCATAACATACGGCTTCAACACCATAAAAACCCGTTAGCTGGAAGTTGTAGTAATCTACAATTTCTTTCAACTTAACGGCAAAGGTGTCCATGTTAGCTAAGTCGCCAACGCGCAAACCACGACGGGCCACCTTGTCTTCATAGGCAGGTCCAATACCACGACCTGTGGTACCAATGGCTTTAGCACCACGGGCCACTTCACGGGCTTGGTCCATAGCTACATGGTATTGCAAAATTAAAGGACAAGCTTCGCTTAGTACCAAACGCTCACGCACTGGCACCCCACTGGCTTCCAAGCCCTTCATTTCCTTAAGCAAAGCATCTGGCGCCAACACCACACCGTTCGCAATAATGCAGGTGCAGTTGTCTCGTAAAATACCGGATGGAATAAGGTGGAGAACGGTTTTCTCACCGTCGATAACAAGCGTATGACCCGCGTTATGGCCGCCTTGGTAGCGCACTACATAACGGGCTTTGTCAGTTAGAAGGTCAACAACCTTCCCCTTGCCTTCATCACCCCATTGGGTGCCAAGTACTACAACGTTTTGTCCCATTTTTCCTTTCACTAACTGTTAAGTTATTAAAAACCGAGTCTATCAAATATTGACCACATTCGGAATACACTAATTAATCCATTGCAGATATCTATGCGTTTGGCTTTAAGCAGGCCATAAAAAAGCCCGGCTTGCCGGGCTTTTTTTAATATTTAGCTATTACTGTGCTTGTCCTGATGGATCTTTCAGATAGCGGAAGAAGTCACCTTCTGGCTTCACTATCATCAAGTCACCACCTTGCTCAAAGCTTTTACGGTAGGCTTCTAAGCTTCGAATAAAGCTAAAGAAGTCAGGATCGGCAGCATAAGCTTGGGCATAAATAGTCGCGGCTTGAGCATCACCTTCACCCCTTAGGGTACGTGAGTTACGCTGCGCATCTGCAATCATCACCGTTACTCGGCGATCGGCACCGGCTTTAATAATTTCAGCCTGTTCACGACCTTCTGATCTGTGCTCACGCGCCACTGCGGTTCGCTCGGCACGCATACGCTGGTAAATAGAATTAGACACTTCGGTTGGCAAGTTAATTTGCTTAATTCGAACGTCTAACACTTTAATACCCAGCTCAGACGATGACTCTAACAGACCGCGCAACGCGCTTTCCATAACATCACCTCGCTCACCCGAGACTATATCGCGAATGGTACGGCTACCAATTTCAGAACGCAGGCTGTTGTTAATACGACGGCGCAGCAGGTTTTCTGCTTGCAGACGATTACCGCCACCTGTGGCCAGATAATAAGTCGCAAAGTTATCGATACGCCATTTTACGTAGGAGTCGATAATTAAGTCTTTTTTCTCTGAAGTCACAAAGCGATCCACTTGATCGTCCAAAGTTTGCAAACGCGCATCTAACTTACGCACTTGGTCAATCATTGGAACCTTAAAGTGTAATCCTGGCTCATAAAGCGTGGGTAACTCTGTGCCTTGTTCACGTTTTACTTTACCAAATTGCAGCACTATGCCCCTCTCGCCTTCTACTACCACAAATACTGAGGAGTAAAGCGCGATAGCAACCAGGGCAACAATAACCAATAAACCTTTTTTCATGGCTTAGTTTCTCCCTGTTGGACGAAGGGTGCCTTGTCCAGAACCAGTGCCTTGACCGCTGTCTGAACCCGCTTGCTGTTGGATACCATTAATATAATCAGAGGTGATAATATTAGGATCTACCTTTTTCTCTCGCTTTGCATGCTGCTCTACCAGTTTATCTAGCGGCAAATACATCAGGTTATTACTGCCCTCTGGTGTATCCACCACCACTTTATTGACCTTGCTGTAGATCTCTTCCATGGTTTCTAAATAAATACGCTGGCGCATTAGCTCAGGCTGCGCTTGGTACTGAGGTAATAGCTGGCGAAAACGCGCCACTTCACCTTCTGCACGCAAGGCAATTTGCTCTTTGTAACCTTCCGCTTCTTGCAGTAAACGCTTAGCCTGACCACGAGCCTTAGGCTCAATTTCACGGGCATAGGCTTCAGCTTCACGGATAAAGCGTTGCTCATCCTCTTGCGCCGCTATGGCATCATCAAACGCGTCTTTTACTTCTTCTGGCGGACGTGCTGGCAAGAAGTTTAAGTCTAATACCGCAAGGCCTAACTCATAAGGTTCAATGATTTCTTGCAATAACTCACGGGTTTCTTGGCGCACTCGCTCACGACCCACGGTTAATACATCATCCATGGTGCTGTGACCCACTACATAACGCAGGGCACTGTCTAATGCTTGATGCAAACTATCGTCGGCATTGGTCACGTTAAACAGGTAATCACGCGGGTCCATCACGCGATACTGTACGTCCATTTCAACTCGCACCAAGTTTTCATCTTTGGTGAGCATAAAGCCCGATGCGGGTTGTGAACGCACTGACTCTACGTCGACCGGGAAAACCTGATCAACAAAGGTCGCTTTCCAGCTTAGGCCCGGATCTACAGTTTGGTAATAGTTACCAAAGCGCAAGACCACACCGCGCTGTGCCTCACCTATGGTGTAGAAGCCACTCACCACCCACACGCCTAAGGCTATCACTAAGGCGACAATAACGCCGAAAGAACCTAAACCGCCTCCACCACCGGAGTCGGACCCACGGCGGCCAAACAAGCCGCCGACTTTATTACTCAGGTTACGAATTACCTGATCCAGATCTGGTGGACCCTGTTGCTTGCCACCGTTATTCCCCCAAGGGTCACGGTCTTTACCACCATTTCCAGGCTCATTCCAAGCCATTTGTCTCTCCGTCTTTCTGGTTTATAAAAGTAACTTTACCAAGCAATCACTCGCTTATAAAGCGCTCTAACGGCTCATCTTCTTGTTTAAGCAAGCGTTGCCAGTCAGCTTGTTGCAGTCGAATATCAAGTACAAACTCGCCCTTCTCGCCAAACGACTCTCTCACCACTCCTTTCATGGCATAAAGCCGACTACGAAGCTTTGATGCCGATGCGGGTAATATTAGCTGATAATTGACCAGTACCCCCGCCAGTAGCTGGTTAAGAACATCAAGTAATTCACTTGTGCCCCATGCTTGTTGTGCCGATAGCCACACCGCTCGCGGCTGGCCTTCGTCATCAAACTCGACTCGCGTGCTGGACTTCTCCAACTTATCGATTTTATTAAATACCATAAGAACAGGTACCTCATCGGCACCTATTTGTGCGAGTACCGAGTCAACCTCTTCCATATTCTCACGCATTTGCTCATCAGCGCAATCTACGACATGCAATAATAAATCAGCATCACGGGTTTCTTGCAGCGTGGCCTTAAAGGCGGCAATCAGCTCGTGAGGCAAATGCCGCACAAAGCCAACCGTATCAGCCAAAATAACTGCACCGGCATCAGGCAGTTCTAACTTGCGCAATGTCGGATCCAAGGTGGCAAACAACTGATCAGCGGCATAAACATCAGCCCCAGTAAGTTGATTAAATAAGGTAGATTTCCCCGCGTTGGTATATCCCACCAATGATACGGTTGGCAGTTCGTTGCGCTTTCGTGAACGGCGACTTTGCTCACGCTGGCTCGCCACCTTAGCTAATCGCTTTTGAATATGACGTATACGCTCTCGCAATAAACGCCTATCTGTTTCTAACTGCATTTCACCGGGGCCACGTAAGCCAATGCCACCTTTTTGCCGGCCAAGCTCAGTGCGCCCGCCCACTAAACGGGTTGATAAGTGGCGAAGTTGTGCTAATTCAACTTGTAACTTACCTTCGTGGGTACGCGCACGTTGGGCGAATATATCTAAAATAAGCCCCGTTCTGTCTAATACCCGACAGTGTATTTCTCGCTCTAGGTTACGCTCTTGAGACGGCTTTAAGCTGTGATTAAAAATGACCACATCAACATTGTGCATTTGCACTAAGCTTGCCAGCTCATCAACCTTACCAGTACCAATAAAAAACTTAGCATGAGGAGAAGATAAACTGCCCGTCAGTACGGTGCGGCTGGGTACGCCCGCTGACTCCGTTAACAGCTTCAGCTCTTCGAGATCTTCTCGTTCATGATCGCTTGAAAAGTCAATATGAACCAAAATAGCAGATTCAACTACTTCATCACTGTCAAACAAAGTCGCTCCTCAACGTGGGTAATACGTCCATTGCTACATGGCAGTGCAAACACCAAATATGATAATAAGTCACCCTTAGTCTTGTTCCTGCTCTGGGTTGTCTTGCTCTTGGGAAGAAGGTGACCAAGCCGCATTATGAACAGGACGCCCAGGCACGACTGTTGAAATAGCGTGCTTATAGACCATTTGACTCACGGTATTTTTTAACAATATAACAAATTGGTCAAATGACTCTATTTGCCCTTGTAACTTAATGCCATTAACTAGGTAAATAGAAACAGGCACCCGCTCTCGTCGTAACGCATTTAAAAATGGATCCTGTAGTGATTGTCCTTTGGCCATGTCATTATCCTTATTGTTGTCATTATAAGTTTATTATTGTTGTTATTCTTGCTCATTCGTCATGGTGAACACCCTTGATCTGTGCCAGCACATCCTCAACCAAATGGGGACTATGGGTGTCTAACCAGCGCACATCTGGCCAGCTTCTTAGCCAAGTCAGTTGTCTTTTAGCCAATTGGCGCGTGGCCGCACAGGCTTGGGCAACCATATCATCATAGCTGACCTCGCCACTAAGATAATCCCACATTTGGCGATAGCCTACGCAACGAATAGCAGGTAAATCTGGGTGGAGATCACCCCGCTCGTATAAAGCTCGCACCTCTTGTTCAAAGCCTTGTTCTAACATTATGCGAAAACGCGCAGCAATGCGTTGGTGTAACTCGGCCCGTTCATTAGGGGCAATAGCGAACTGTAACACTTTGTAAGGTAAAGGATCACCCTTACGCTGGGTTAATTCTGTTAGCGTCTTACCCGAAATACGAAACACCTCAAGCGCCCGTGACAGTCGCTGTGGGTCATTAGGATGAATGCGCGCGGCTGCCACAGGGTCAATATCCGCTAATTGCTGGTGTAGTGTCTCCCAGCCTAACTGTGCTGCTTCTTGCTCAATTTGTGCCCGAATGGTGGCATCTGCACTGGGCAGTGGCGATAAACCTTCTAATAATGCCTTAAAATACAGCATGGTTCCGCCAACCAGCAGCGGAATACGCCCAGCCGCCGTTGCGTTAGCCATGGCTGCCAATGCGTCTTTTCTAAAATCTGCTGCAGAATAAGCTTGGCTTGGGTCTAATAAATCAATTAACTGATGAGGAGCAACGGCCTGTTCAGCCGCACTGGGTTTGGCTGTACCTATATCCATGCCTTTATAGACAAGGGCAGAGTCAACGCTAATTAGCTCGCAAGGCAAAGCTTGGCATAATTCCAACGCCAAGCCCGTTTTTCCGGACGCTGTTGGCCCCATTAAAAATATTGCTAGGGGTTTAGTCCCCATGTATCCACCTATCTAATTGTTGTTCTAGCGCCAGCGGCTGTAAAAAAGGCAAGTTATCGGCTTGCCTCGCCTCTGATTCAGACGAATTAGAGCCATTCGCAGCCAATACTGGCTGTAGCTCTTGCCATAACTCAGCGGCTTGTTTTAGGGTCCAATTAGTTCGCGTCGTGTGGTCCTGAGCCGTTAACCATTGGCATAAATCAGCCGCTGTCGGGCTTTGCTTAAGCTGGTTTAATAACAGCGGAAATATACTCGCTAAATCTGCATGGCGCAGTGGTTGGGGTACCCGTGTTAAAATAATGGTGCCGTTAGGACCACTTTTCAACTCTAACCCCAACTGTTGCAACTGCGCTTGATGATCATCCAGCGCTTGATGCAGCTCAGCGGCTAAGTTCACTCGAATGGGTAACAATAAAGGCTGCGGCGTAAGACCTTGCTCATATACTGCTAGTAGCGCTAAACCGTCGGCATAGGCCTGTGCCCGATTGAGCTCACACAACCAAAGTTGCTCTTGATACCAGATCACGGCCGCCTTATTTTTTACCAATTGTAATACTTGGCCCCCTGGCAGGTTTAATGCCGCATCTGCCACAGCATTAACCGCCTCATTCACGCCACCCACCTCATTATGAGTTTGGGCACCTTCCGCGGCCACAGTGGTTAATAAGCGATCAATACCCTGCCATTCGCCACGGCTTATATGACTCGGTGCCATTTCTCGCGCCGCTAAACCATACCCGTGGCTAGGCGCTTGGTAATGTAGGTCACTTGGTGCGCGTTGATTCTGTTGTGAAGTCGCCTCTTGAGCAGTATCCGATATCTGAGAGCTGGACGATGCGCCCCTTGGTGCGACGACACTGGGCTCAGCCGGTGCTGTGGGTGCTTGCTCTAATGCTTGGGCGAGCACTTGGTAAATAAAGTCATGCACCAAACGCGATTGATGAAATCGCACCTCATGCTTAGCCGGGTGCACATTTACATCGACCTCAGTGGCATCTAACTCAAAATACAGCACAAAGGCCCCATGCGTGTCAGGGGGCAGCTGCTCACCATAAGCTTGACGTATTGCATGATTAAGCAATTTATCGCGCATCATGCGTCCGTTCACATAGGTGTACTGCACATCATTTTGCGCACGCGCCGCACTCGGCGGCGCCAACCAGCCCCATAGCCGAAAGCCATGGTGCTCGCAGTCTATTTTTAGCGCCGATTGAATAAAAGCAGGGCCACACACCGCAGCCACCCGTTTATCTTGCTGAGAAGGCAAATTACCAGCCCGATATTGGCGCACTTGTTTGCCGTTATGTCGCAGCATAATGTCAACATCAAAACGGCTTAAGCCAATGCGGCGTATCACTTCATCAATATGACCAAACTCAGTTTTTTCGGTGCGCATAAACTTGCGCCGAGCGGGGGTATTAAAAAATAAGTCACGCACTTCAATGGTAGCCCCCTTAGGGTGAGAGGCAGGCATGACCTTTACCTCCATGTCTCGCCCCTCGGCCATGGCTTGCCAGGCTTCACTTTGCTCAGGCGTTTTAGCGGTTAATGTTAGGCGCGCCACCGAGCTAATAGAGGCTAAAGCTTCGCCCCGAAAACCCAAGCTCATAATGCGCTCTAAATCTTCTAGCGTGCTCACCTTAGAGGTAGCATGCCGCGACAGCGCCAGCGCTAATTCATCTTTACCAATGCCACTGCCGTTATCTCGAATACGGATAAGCTTAGCGCCGCCTTTTTCGATATCAATATCAATACGCGTGGCCCCTGCGTCTAAGCTATTTTCTATCAGCTCTTTAACGACAGAGGCAGGTCGCTCGACCACTTCGCCGGCGGCAATTTGGTTTGCCAAACGGGCCGGCAAAATCTGAATTGCCATATCAGCTCCTTGGAATATCCAGCACTTGGCCGATACGCACCACATCGCTTTTTAAACTGTTATGCCCTTTTAGTTGGGTCACGCTTACCCCGTAACGTTTTGCAATTAAGGATAAACTTTCACCAGTACGCACAGTGTGCTTTTGGGGCTTGCCCGCGGCTTTATTCGCCATCATGGTGCCACTAGGTGGGTTTTGGCGGTAATAGGACTTAACACCATCAAACACCGCCTGCGCCACTTTTTGTTGGTGCGATGCCGTTAACAACAGCCGCTCTTCTTGTGGGTTAGAAATAAAACCAGCTTCAATAAGTAGCGAGGGAATATCCGGCGATTTTAATACCGCAAGGCTGGCATGTGCAGGCTTGCTTTTATGCAAACGCACGACTTTGCTCATGGCAGACAAAATATGCTCACTAATGGCATAGCTATCGGCACGTGATTTATCCATGGATAAATCAAGAAAGGTACGGGTTAAATAAGGGTTACCGTCCGTTTGGGAGATCACTTCTCCCACACCACCAAGTAGCTCTGATTGGCGCTCTTGTTTTTCTAGCCAGCCCGCCATCTCACGGTTAGCACGGTTAGAAGACAATACCCAAACCGAGGCACCACGCGGGCCTCTATTGGCCACACTGTCGGCGTGAATAGACAATAATAAGTCGGCGCGGCCCTTACGAGCAATTTCTGAACGTTTATTCAAATTCACATAATAATCGCCAGTTCGGGTCATAACAGCACGCATACCCGGCTCTTTATTAATCAGCGCGGCAAGACGGCGAGAAATAGCCAAAGTCACGTGTTTTTCATGATTTTTTTTCGGGCCTACTGCGCCAGGATCTTCCCCCCCATGTCCTGCATCAATGGCAATTACTACCTCTCTTTGTCCCATGGGTGCGGGTTTACGTACAATAGGCTTACGTTGAAGATTAGAGTCGCTGTAAGGCAGGTCAATCACTAAACGATGGCCATAATCCCCCGCAGGAGATAAGGGAAATACCACAGGTTTAACGCTGTCTTTAAGTTCAAATACCAATCGGTAACTACTGGCCGTAGGGGGGGTACTGTTACGCACCTTAGTAATGAGTTCACTGGTGTTTTTAATAGCAGAAAACTTCACTCTATTTTTCGTTTGACGCAAGTCCACCACTAACCGATGGGGATCACTAAGCATAAAATACTCATGATCAGGGGCAGAGCTCATATCAAGTACAATGCGCGTGGTGTCTGGCGAGGGCCAAACTCGAATGCTTTCTAACTGATTAGCCCAGGCTGATACGCTGAACCAAAAACAGAAAAATATCAGTATCGCCTTCACGTGGTGAGTTTCTCCAATAGTGCAACCCCAACTGGGGTGTTCGCTTCAATCAACGCCAGTCGCTGCACGCCATCATAGTGTAATTTAATGTTCATATCTGGCGCAGGTAGCATACCTTGGCCACGCTCAGGCCACTCGACTAGACAAAGGCTGTCTGGGGTAAAATAATCACGAATCCCCATATATTCCAATTCTTCAGGATCAGCCAAGCGATATAAATCAAAGTGATACACCTGCCATCCCCCTACTTGGTAGGGTTCAACCAAGGTATAAGTGGGGCTTTTTACATTGCCTTTATGCCCAAGCCCTTGCACTATACCGCGGCTAAGAGTGGTTTTACCCGCTCCTAAATTGCCATGGAGATAAATCACTGTGGCGGCACACAAAGACTGCGCCAGCTTATTACCCAGCGCCAGCGATTGCTGTTCATCAGCGAGAGTAAGTTGTAAAGAGTCTGTGGTCATAGTCATCATCTTGATTGATTAGGCTTCTAAGTTGAGGCAATAAGTCTGATGCCAACAATCCCCGCATGCCTTGCTGGGTTGCGGCCATATCGCCTGCTAAAGCGTGTAAGCACACCGCCAATGAAGCGGCATTAAAAGTGGTGAGGCCCTGAGCCAAGAAAGTCCTAATTATACCAGATAACAAATCTCCCATCCCACCCGATGCCATACCAGAATTACCATAATGGCATAATCTGACATTGTGCTCATCTGCGATTAAGCTACCTGCCCCCTTTAATACCACCACAGCACCATATTGCTGCTGAATGGCTTGTACGGCCGCTAGCCTATCTGCCTCAATATCACTGACCTTACATTGCAACAGCGTCGCAGCCTCCCCAGAATGAGGCGTTAGCACCCAAGTTTTTTGTGCCGGCAGTGACCCACCTCGTTTGGCCAGCCACCATAAAGCATCCGCATCAATCACCATGGGTTGATTACTGGCAATAGCGTCATTAAACAGTGCTTGAGACCAGGAATCACGTCCCAAGCCAGGCCCCAGTACCAGCGCACCGGCCCATTGCCAATCTTCAAAATCAGGAAAGGCTGCTGTCATCAGCTCAGGCCTTACCATATTCAATAAATGTGCATGGCTATTATGACTCACTAGGCGCACCAAACCACTCCCACAGCGTAATGCGGCTTCGCCTGTTAACCGAATGGCGCCGCTCATGCCTTGATGACCACCAGCAACTAATACTCTCCCCACTTCACCTTTATGGGCGCCAGTGCGCCTAACTGGCAGGAGTTCTCGTTGTTGCTGCCAATGCATCACATTTGCTATTGGTGCCTGCCCCACTTCATCCTTAAACAAAGACTGCATGCCTAAATCAGCCAAAAACACTTTACCAGTTACATCCGGACCACGTGCTGTTAACAAGCCAATTTTTAATCCAATCACACACAGCGTCTGAGCTGCGGTTACCGCCTCGGTCAATATCTGACCGGTATCAGCACACAAGCCCGACGGTAAGTCGACTGCCAGTACCGGCGCCGAGTGTTGATTGATGGCACGAATGTGTCGCGCAGCGTCGGCGCTTAATGGACCTACTAAGCCGGTACCTAACAAAGCATCAATGATAAGACTCGCAGATGCTTGCACTGTATCGAGTTGGCTAATGGTACCGCCTTGTGCACAATATTGATCCCGCGCTTTGGCCGCATCACCCGTTAAACGCTGCGCGTCTCCTGCCTGTATCAGATGCACCTCTATACCGGCTTCTATTGCTAGTCGCGCAACCACATACCCGTCACCGGCATTATTACCGCTTCCCGTAACAATCCACCAGCAACGAGCTTGAGGCCAGTTAGCGCTTGCATGCTCAAACACCGCTTGACCAGCAAGCGTCATTAATTCAAATAAGCTAATGCCTGCTCGCTTGGCTGCACGACGCTCGCCCATTCGTATCTGCTCTGAAGACCACAAGCATTGTGTTAGACTATGGGATTTTTCTAGACTGATAATTTCCATGACAGCTCCCAATTTTGAGTCTTTAGCCCACGATATCAAGCTCTGGGCAGCAGAGCTAGGCTTTAACCAGGTGGGTATTACCGATACCGATTTAACTGCACATGAGCCCTTATTAGCCAACTGGATTAAGCAAGGTTACCACGGTGATATGGACTATATGGCTCGTCATGGCATGATGCGTGCTCGTCCTCATGAGCTATTACCCGGTACCTTGCGGGTAATTTCGGTACGCATGAACTACCTACCCGAGCAGGCCGCCATTGCCAGTGTGCTCAGCCAGCCAAATTTAGGCTATATCAGTCGTTATGCGCTAGGGCGTGACTATCATAAGCTAATGCGCCAACGCTTAAAAAAGCTCTCAGATCGCATTATGCAAAGTGCCCAACACTTGGTGGCTCGCCCCTTTGTTGACTCTGCCCCCGTATTAGAGCGCCCACTGGCAGTGAAAGCGGGACTGGGCTGGCAAGGTAAGCACTCACTACTTATTAACCATAAGCAGGGCTCATTTTTCTTTTTAGGCGAGTTACTGGTGAACTTACCGCTCCCCATCGACCAAGCCATCACAGAAGAAGGCTGCGGTAAGTGTGTGGCTTGCATCACCGCCTGCCCTACAGGCGCCATTGTTGAGCCCTATGTGGTGGATGCCCGGCGCTGTATTTCCTACCTCACTATAGAGCAAGACGGCCCTATTCCGCTTGAGCTGCGCCCATTAATGGGCAATCGCATTTACGGTTGTGATGACTGTCAGCTAATTTGCCCATGGAATAAGTTTGCTAATGCCAGCCAAGAGCCCGACTTTATGGCCCGCGATAACCTTCATGCTCCCGAGTTGTTGGCCTTGTTTGCTTGGAGCGAGCCACACTTTTTAAAACAAACCGAAGGTAGCCCTATTCGTCGTATTGGATATCGTCGCTGGCAGCGTAACTTAGCCGTTGCCCTTGGCAACGCCCCCACCAGCCCGGCCATTATATTGGCTCTTCAACAGCAATGTGAGCAAGCCAAAACCAAAGAGAAAGTGATAGATGAGATGGTACTCGAACATATTGAGTGGGCATTAGCGCAACAGCAACAAGGGCTTGCCAATATAGGCCGCAAAACCGAGCGTTTAATTCGGGCCGTAGATAAAGGCATGCCCAACCATGCACGCTTTATGGCAGCAGATAACACATAAATCGGCTCAAGCGTAAGGGCTAGTACAGTGACTTGATAAGGACGGCGAGAGGTCATAAGCTGACACTGATCGCTTTGTTTTTGTTGAGTTAAGGAGAGTCGGTATGTCTTTTCATTTAGAAAAACGGACCCTTTACACCCTGCTCGTCGATTATATGGCACAACAAGGCCAGCTTGTTGAGCAGGCGGCACAACAAAGAGCCGCCCTTGAAGATATTGAAGCCTTAATTGATTTTGCTTTATATCAAGCTGATATCGCCATTGATGCTGATGCTGCCAATAGGATCAGCCGCGTAGGCTTAGCTTGGTTAGATTATGCCCAAGCCCACCCAGATAACCCCCAAGGCTATGCCGAGAAAGCTAAAACCACACTCGAAAGTACAGCCACACCAACACGTAAATAATAGTAAGCAAAAACTAACCTTTTGCCACAGCCCTCAAAAGAGCGCGCAATAGAGAGACCATTCTGAAAAGCGTTTACTGGTAAGAGTTTGCCCATTTGAGCGAGGCGAGTCGGTATGTTCAGATAGGATACGAAACATTAATATTAAAAAGCAGGCATAAAAAAACCGACCATAAGGTCGGTTTTTTTTAATTTGGAGCGGGAAACGAGATTCGAACTCGCGACCCCAACCTTGGCAAGGTTGTGCTCTACCAGCTGAGCTATTCCCGCAATACTTTTCTTTTAAACACAAGTCTGGTTAACTCATGTTTTTTTCAATTTGGAGCGGGAAACGAGATTCGAACTCGCGACCCCAACCTTGGCAAGGTTGTGCTCTACCAGCTGAGCTATTCCCGCATGTAAACTGGTTGTCCGCTTTTGGGGTCGCGGCGACCCTCTTCAGCTTCAGCAAGGTTGTGCTCTACCAGCTGAGCTATTCCCGCGTTTTATATTTTTACTACTTTACAATACCGCTCTGGTAGCGTTATTGCTTAATTTGGAGCGGGAAACGAGATTCGAACTCGCGACCCCAACCTTGGCAAGGTTGTGCTCTACCAGCTGAGCTATTCCCGCATTTTAATTTCTTACTACTTTACAATACCGCTCTGGTAGCGTTACTGATTAATTTGGAGCGGGAAACGAGATTCGAACTCGCGACCCCAACCTTGGCAAGGTTGTGCTCTACCAGCTGAGCTATTCCCGCAGGGTCTTACTAATTTCATCTCACATAATCTGCATGAGATTATTTTGCTTCGCTAGCCAGCGGTTTTGGTTATTACCAGTGGCTACGGGATGCGAATTATACGAGGAGAATCCTTGAATGCAAGACCTTTTTTACTCTAGCCGACTACCTGGCCACTTTTTGGCTACTTTCTCGGCAAATATGCTTACACTGCGTAAAAAATAGCCATTTATATCTTAAATACGCTCTTACGGTAAAACTGCAGCTCCGCAATGGACTCACGAATATCATCTAATGCCTGATGACTGCCCTTTTTAGTAAACTGCTCTAATAACTCTGGCTGCCAGCGGCGCACTAGCTCTTTAATGGTGCTCACATCTATGCTGCGATAATGAAAAAAAGCCTCCAGCTCTGGCATATGACGCGCTAAAAAGCGGCGGTCTTGGCCAATAGTGTTGCCGCATAGAGGAGAAGTCTGCTCTGGCACCCACTGGCGTAAAAACGCAAGTGTTTGGCTAATGGCTTCTGCTTCGCATATTTGGCTTTTTTTAATACGCGCCACCAAGCCTGACCCAGTATGAGTGCGCACATTCCAATCATCCATTTTGGCTAATTCAGCCTCATTTTGATAAATAGCCAACACCGGACCTTCTGCCAATATATTCAATTCTTTATCAGTAATAATACTGGCGATTTCGATGATCTTATGTTCATCCGGCTCTAATCCGGTCATTTCTAGATCAATCCAGACCAAGTTTTCTGCATGTACGCTCATATTATCTCGCAAAGCTCAGTGGCAATAAGGACAAGTTGAAACAGGAAAGTGTATCATAGCCACTAATAAATGCAGATTTAGGGAATGTTATGGCCAAGAGAAAAAAGCTCAACAAAGGTCAGTCGCGCCGAGTCAGTGACAATCACAACCGCCGCCTAAAACGTAATGCAGCCGACACCATAGACGATAGTCAACTAGGCCCGCAGCAAGAAGGGCTAGTGATCAGTCGGTTTGGCCAGCATGCAGACATTGAAGATAGCGAACAACAAATCCACCGCTGTAACCTAAGGCGCACCTTAGGTTCACTGGTAACGGGCGATAAAGTCGCTTGGCGACCAGGCCTAGACACCACGCAAGGCATTAGTGGTGTGGTAGAAGCTGTGCACCCGCGCACCACAGTGCTGACCCGCCCAGACTTTTACGACGGCGTTAAGCCGGTGGCGGCTAATATTGATCAAATTGTTTTAGTGTCTTCTGTGTTGCCTGAGCTGAGCTGCCATATCATTGATCGTTATTTAGTGGCAGCTGAAGATGTCGATATGCCGCCCATGATAGTGCTAAATAAAGTTGATCTACTCAATGATGAGCAACGCACACAGGCCGACAGCCAGCTACAGCGCTACCGTGATATTGGTTATCAAGTTTTGTATGTCAGCTGCGATACCGGTGAAGGAGTGGCGCAATTAAAACAAGCTCTTAAAGATCACACCAGCATCTTTGTTGGCCAGTCTGGCGTGGGCAAGTCATCCATAGTGAATGCGGTGATGCCAGAAGTGGCGGCTATTACCGGTGCCGTATCTGATAATTCAGGGCTGGGGCAGCACACCACTACCACGGCTCGGCTATACCATTTTCCCTCAGGTGGCTCATTAGTAGACTCACCGGGAATTCGTGAATTTTCACTTTGGCACTTAGCGCCCGAACGCGTCGCTTGGTGTTTTCGTGAATTTAGAGAATACTTAGGCGGCTGTCGCTTTCGCGATTGTAAACATGGCGCAGACCCCGGTTGCCTATTACAACAGGCCAAAGACGAGGGCAAGATTCACCCTGAACGGCTAGAGAGCTACCATAAAATTATGGCGGCCATGGCAGATAAGCCTACTCGTCATCACCCTAATTCGCTTTAATTTGGCTCACCCTAATACTAACAATAAAATAGAGATCTTGGACGCATATCAATGACCGACAATTTGAAAATTTTACTGCAATATTTACTACCCAAACATTTGGTGTCTCGTTTAATCGGACGTTTGGCAGCCAAAGAAGGCGGGCGCCTTCCACAATGGCTAATCGAGCGTTTTATTCGCCAATATAAGGTCGATATGAGTGAAGCCTTACACGAAAACCCCGCAGACTACCCAAGCTTTAATGCCTTTTTTACTCGCGCTTTAAAGCCCGACGCTCGCCCAGTGGTCGCCGACGAGCAAACACTTGCGATGCCAGTAGACGGGGCCATCAGCCAGCTGGCGCCCATTATGCAAGGCCGCATCATTCAGGCCAAAGGCCACGACTACAGTGCTCGTGCATTACTGGGCGGCGACAAAACACTCGCAGCCCCCTTTATGGGCGGCGACTTTGCCACCATTTATTTGGCTCCTAAAGATTATCACCGTATTCATATGCCCATAGCTGGCGTATTAAAAACCATGATTTATGTGCCTGGCGACTTGTTTTCAGTCAACCCGCTTACTGCTTCTCGTGTGCCCGAGCTATTTGCCCGCAACGAACGTGTAGTCTGTATTTTTGACACCGCCGCCGGTCCTATGTCGTTGGTATTAGTGGGTGCAACCATAGTAGCCAGCATAGAAACCGTGTGGGCAGGCACAGTCACTCCTCCTGCAGGTAAGCGTATTCAGCGTTGGGATTATGAGCCTGAAACCGCTCCGCGTTTTGAAAAAGGTGATGAAATGGGCCGCTTTAAATTAGGCAGTACTGTGGTTTGTTTGTTTGCCCCCAACAGCGTTACACTGCCAGCAGATTTATTGCCTGGCACCCCAACACGTATGGGAAGTGCGTTTGGTCATATTAACCCGCATTAATGCAATGACTCGCGGCTACACAATAGCCGCGACTGACTGCTACTTATATTGAGAGCCTGCCGTGTTTGCGCCTATTCTGTTGTTGCTCGCCCTACTCTTTCCTAGCCCATTACTCGCCAACCTCAGTGTGGACGAGATTGAAACTCGGTTAAGTGAAGTCCCTGAGGGCGAGCAAGCCGAGTTAAAAAAACTCCGTGAAGACTACAACCAAGCCTTACAGCTGGCTCGCGAGGGTGTGCGCTATAAAGAACAAGCTGCTCGCTTTAAAGCCTTTATGGATAATTATCCGGCTGAAATAGAAAAGCTAGAACAACAACAAGCTAACCTCCGTCCACCTAACTTAGATTATATTACTGAGCTAAACGAAGATGGTATTCAGCAGGCTCTAGTAGAAGCGCAAGCACAGCGCTTAGGATTAAGACGACAACGCGAAGAGCTGACCAATTCGCTTAACTTACAAGAACTAAGCGACGGTGGTTTACATGATTTACTCGATACGCTGCGCCAAGAGTTACGTAACACCCAACAATCACTCGACAGATTACAACTTAGCGAAACCCGTACTCGTCAAGAAAATGCGGTACGCACTCTTATTCTCGCTCGCGAGCAAAGCCTACAATACCGTATTCAAGCCCTAGAGCTTGAACAACTCTCTGCAGGCAATAAAGACAGCATTAACCGTATTAAGCTTGCGATATTACAGCAACAAATAACCCATATAGATGCCACTATTGAGGCACTACAAAATAGACAAAACGACTTACGAAGAGCCAATACTGAGGCCACCATTGCCGAAAGTGAGCGCCTACTCAACCAGGTTGAATCTGATTTTACCTTGCTCGTTGAGTTGCAAACAGCAAACCAGCGCTTGTCTGCGCAACTAAGCAAAAAAAGCCGAGAAGTAGAAGCCTTACAGCTTGAGCATCAAAAAGTGGAGCGCACCGCCTCAGAGCTTGCCGACATGCAAATGAGCCTAAAGGAGCAACTTGAGTGGCTACAAGTTAGTCGTGGCTTTGGCGAGAATTTACGTAGCCGATTAAGTAAATTGCCCGCCATCTATTCGTTAAAGCAACTTGAAGCGCAAATTGTGCAAAGCCGAGTCGATAAATACGATTATCAAGAATCGCTTAGCAATTTAAAAAACGGTCATTATCGCACTGAATTATTACTCAGCGATAAAGCACAAGGCATTACTGATTTACAACGTTTACACCTAGGTGAGCTACTGGCCACACAACAACGGCTGCTTACACAGTTAGTCAGTGCCCTTGATAATCAAATACACGAACAAACGCGATTAAAAGTCGCCTACAACCGTCAAAATAATCAGTTGCAAGAAATACATACTTTGACTGATGAGCGGCTATTTTGGCTACCTGACCTTAGGCCCATAGGAGGCCAGTACCCAAGCGCATTAGCCGATACCGCCAGCTGGTTGTTTAACTTATCGACCTGGACTGCGCTATCACAAACATTGCTACAACAAAATACTACCAGCTTAGCGTTATACGGCTTCAGCTCTGCGTTAATTATTTATCTATGGCTATTAAGTCGGCGCACCTTACACCGCTATTTAGACAGAATCAGTGCCCATATTGGTAAGGTGACACAAGACAGGTATGACTACACCTTTAACACCCTAGTGTTGAGCATATTAACGGCACTGCCTTTACCCGCATTGCTTTCTTTGTTTAGTAATACATTGGATTCACCTTGGGCGCCGCCTATGGTGACAGCGCTTGCTCATAGTTTAAAACAACTGATGCTACCGGTCTTTATTTTGCAAGTGGCGGGTAATTTAATGATGAGTAAAGGGCTCTTAATTGCACATTTTAACTTGCCTCACGATCAGGTTAGGCGTATCTGGCGACAGTTTCGTAACCTAATGCTGCTATTAATTCCCGCATTATTAGCCTTTTACTTAGTACGAGACTATAGAGAGTTCTCTTTATACGACACCCTAGGCCGCTTAAGCTTTATGGCTATTGGTTTATTCACCAGCGTATTTTGTTGGCGCATGTATCGAGAAGACTTACCTTTGCTGGTCTCTCCTCCTCGCCAAGACCGCTTAACCCTAGTCAATCATTTGTTATGGGCTATCTTAATTCTTGCTCCTCTAGTTGCACTAGTTGCCACCTCAATGGGCTACCTCTATACCGCCCATACTTTACTGCGCCAACTGGAAGTCTCGGTGCTCGTCGGTATGGGTTTTTTAATGTTCTATTATATGGTGCGTCGCTGGATGCTGATACAGCGCCGTCGCTTAGCCTTTGAGAGAGCCAAAGCAAAGCGCGCAGACATTCTCGCCCAGCGTAAAGAAAAAGGGGATGACACCACAGACACCCATACCAACCCTGAAGCGGAAGCGGCGGCAGTGGCCGAGGTCGATCTGGATACCATTAGCGCCCAATCTCTTGGTTTATTGCGCTCCGCTCTTATGCTGGGTTATTTATTAAGCTTGATGCTGCTGTGGTCAGAAATTAACAATGCTTTTAGCTTTCTCGATAGCATAGAAGTATGGCGAGTATCTAGCTCATTGGCTGGCGAAGACGCGCTATTACCTATTTCACTTAAAGATATGGTGATTGCCCTTTTTGTAGTCATACTCACTTGGATCACTGCCCGCAACCTACCCGGCTTAATGGAATTAAGTGTCTTACAACATTTAGACTTATCGCCCGGCACCGGCTTTGCCATTACCACACTGTCTAAATATATCGTATTGATCATCGGGGCTTTTACCACCTTTGCTATGCTGGGCATCGACTGGTCTAAAACCCAATGGCTGGTGGCGGCACTTTCGGTGGGGCTGGGTTTTGGCTTACAAGAAATTTTTGCCAACTTCGTTTCAGGGTTAATAATCTTATTTGAAAAACCAATCCGCATTGGCGATACAGTGACCATTCGCGAGCTAACTGGCACCATTTCTAAAATAAAAACCCGTGCTACCACCATAGTCGACTGGGATAGACGCGAAATTATTGTGCCTAATAAAGCCTTTATTACTGAGCAATTTGTTAACTGGTCTTTGTCTGACGCCATAACACGGGTACGACTTATGGTGCGAGTGCGCCTCGATGCCGATATTGAGTTGGTACAGCGCATTACCTACGAAGCCATTGCTGAGTGCAGCCATATTTTGGATACCCCTGCCCCTGAAGTCTTTTTAGTGGAGCTAACCGATTCGGCATTGGTCTATGAGGTGCGTGTTTATGTAGAAGACATGAGCTATCGCATGCCCATGACTCATGATTTACATAATCTATTATTAACCCGACTGCGCGAGCACGACATTAAAATCCCCCATCAACAGGTGGATATTCGGCTACTCGGCCAGCAACCACTCGCGACTATGCAAGAGAAAGTACAAGGTGTTCAGCATCCAACACCCAGCATTTAGTACAAAGTAAGTGCTGCGCTTAAGCTCGAGTGACCGGAAAGGCAATCACATCCGCTAATTGTTCCGCACCTGAGGCCAACATCAACAAACGATCAATGCCTAAAGCGACCCCAGCGCAATCGGGCAAGCCTTGAGTTAATGCCGCCAATAAATACTCATCAATCGGTCGCGTAGCTAACCCTCTGGCTTGGCGTGCTTGATTATCTTGCTCAAAGCGCGCGCGCTGCTCTTTGGCATCACTTAGCTCATTAAAACCATTGGCCAACTCTATGCCTTTAAAATACACCTCAAAACGCTCGGCGACTCGTGCATCATGTGGGCTAATACGGGCTAATGCCGCTTGGCTGGCAGGAAAATTATACACAAAGCAGGGGCTACTTTGACCAATATGGTGCTCAACGCCTAAGGCAAATAATAACTGTAAAATAGTATCGCGATCAGCTTCTTGCGCCAATAAATCATCGGCACCTAAACCGCTCCCTGCATGGCGCAATGCATCGAGTGAGGCTGTGAGCGGACACACACCTAACACCTCAATAAATACATCTTGATAGGTAATGCGGCTCGGGGCTTGTGTATTAAGTACTAGCGTGAGCAAATCGGCCATTTCATCCATCAACTGATGGTGATCAAAACCGGGCCTATACCACTCAAGCATGGTGAACTCAGGGTTATGTAAGCGCCCCGCCTCTTCATTACGATAAGCTTTGCAAATTTGATAAATAGCACCATAACCTGCCGCAAGCATGCGCTTCATGTGGAATTCTGGTGAGGTTTGCAAATACAAATCAAGCCCTTTGGCCATGCCAGGGCCAACAAAGTGCGTTTGAAAATTATCTAAATGCACATCGGTCACACCGGCACTGGCCATGGTGGGGGTATCGACTTCTAATACTTGGCGCTGTGCAAAAAAGTGGCGAATAAGCGCTAATAACTGGGCGCGTTTTTGTAACAGCAAAAGCGAAGCCGTTGGCTGCCAAGCAGGTGAGTTCATGGTGTTCATCCCCAAAAATAGGGGCATATTACGCTTAACTCGCCATTAAGTGAACGAACCATCAGACGAAGAAAAGTCGTAACGTCATAAGCTGCCCGCTTATATCTCAAACGCTGAGTGTTTCTCTGCGACTAACAGGCTTAAAGCTTACCGCTGTCCGAAAGAATGCCTTTTAATTCTACTTGGTTGCCTTCTGGATCATAAAGATACAACGACAAGCCCTCGCCTTGTGCACCATAGCGCATAACTGGCTTTTCGCAGATCACACCATTTTTTTTCAAATGAGCTCTTAGGGCATCTGGCTGAAAAGGATCGATAAGCAGGCAAAAATGATCGAGGTTAGCTTTACATTGCTCAGCCGGATCGCCATCGCCACCTAATGGGCCGTTAATATCCACCAAGTCGATCAGTTGCGCCCCTGCGCGTAATTGATACAAACCAATGTCTGACTTTTCTCGCTCTAGTTGGCAACCTAGTACACGACAATAAAAATCTAACATCCGCTCTGGATTACGTACTCTTAATACTAAATGGTCTAAACCTATAACAGTAAATAATGCCATTGGTCTTTCTCCCTAACACCAAACTCAACCCTAGCATGACTGAACATTGTACAAAATAACAGCAAAAGTCCCCTTGCTTAGCGCTTAGTTGTTAAATAACTGTCATTATTTCCTGATTAATAGGTCAAGATAGTTGCAAAAAAATTTCAAAAACCTAGAATGCTGAAAACCGAGGGCCTAAGAAACCCTCGGTTTTTTTGTGCCTGTCACTTACTGAGGTAATACCATAATGCGTATCGAAGAAGACTTAAAGTTAGGCTTTAGCGACGTACTTTTTCGCCCTAAACGCTCTACCCTTAATAGCCGATCTCAAGTAGAGCTCAACCGCGAATTTGTGTTTAAGCATTCAGGTCGTCGTTGGTCTGGCGTGCCCATTATTGCTGCTAATATGGACACGGTAGCCACCTTTACTATGGCTCAAACGCTTGCCCAACATCAGATCCTAACTGCCGTACACAAGCATTACTCTGTGGACGAGTGGCAGGCATTTGTTAATGCACAAAGCAGCGACGTGTTAAAGCATGTCATTGTTTCTAGCGGCATTTCAGACAAAGAGTTTGAAAAACTCCAACAGGTATTAGCCCTGTCTGATGAGTTAAGCTTTATTTGTATTGATGTGGCCAACGGCTACAGCGAGCACTTTAGTGCCTTTGTTAGCAAAGTGCGCAAAGAGTGGCCGAAACACACCATTATTGCTGGTAACGTAGTGACCGGCGAAATGGTAGAAGAGCTGATTTTATCCGGCGCCGACATTGTTAAAGTTGGCATAGGTCCTGGCTCTGTTTGTACTACTCGCGTTAAAACTGGCGTAGGCTATCCGCAATTATCAGCCATTATTGAGTGTGCCGATGCCGCGCACGGCCTAGAAGGTCAAATTATTGGTGATGGCGGTTGTACCTGCCCAGGTGATGTCGCCAAAGCCTTTGGTGGCGGTGCCGACTTTGTGATGCTAGGTGGCATGTTAGCTGCACACGAAGAGTGTGGCGGTGACTTAGTTGAACGCGACGGTAAAACCTACATGAACTTCTATGGCATGAGCTCTTCTAGCGCCATGGATAAGCACTCTGGTGGCGTGGCTAAGTACCGTGCAGCAGAAGGCAAAACCGTTGAAATCCCCTACCGCGGCCCAGTTGAAAACACCATTCAAGATATTTTGGGTGGCGTGCGCTCAACCTGTACTTATGTGGGCGCGGCTCGTTTAAAAGAGCTGACCAAACGCACTACCTTTATCCGCGTACGCGAGCAAGAAAACGTCGTATACGGTAAAGAGTAAAAAAGCTATCAGCGGTAAGCCTTCAGCGGTCAGAAAATCACCGTTATCTGTCAGCAACCGGGCTCATTATAGGCTCGGTTTATATTGGTCCCCGAGCTCACAAGACGGGAGTTTTGTTTGACTTACAGCTTAAAGCTGATGGCTTACAGCTGCTTTACAATAAAAAGGCGCCCAAAGGCGCCTTTTTTATTTTAAAGCCAAAGCTTACTTAACGCGTGATACGTATTCGCCAGAGCGAGTGTCGACTTTCAACACTTCGCCAATTTGAATAAACAGCGGTACACGTACCACAGCGCCCGTGCTCAAGGTTGCAGGCTTGCCACCCGTGCCTGCGGTATCGCCTTTTAAACCGGGATCTGTGTCTGTTACTTCTAACTCAACAAAGTTAGGAGCCGTTACAGAAATAGTGGCTTCATTCCACAAAGTTAAGGTACATACGTCCTGCTCTTTTAACCACAGTTTAGTATCACCCACGGCTTTTTCATCGGCAGCCAGCTGTTCAAATGTGTTGTTATCCATAAAATGGTAAAACTCACCATCGTTATATAGATACGCCATTTCAACATCAACCACATCGGCCGCTTCAAAAGACTCACCCGATTTAAAGGTTTTTTCTAACTGTTTGCCATTAAGCAAACGGCGCAGCTTAACGCGGTTAAACGCTTGGCCTTTACCTGGTTTCACAAATTCGTTTTCAAGAATTGCGTAAGGCTCACCGTCTAACATAATTTTTAGGCCAGAACGGAAATCATTGGTACTATAAGAGGCCATATCACCCTCGTTAGTTTGACAGAGTTGCAGAAAATGCCGGCAATCATACCCCTAAAGCAGGGGAATTTACATATAAACTGGCAAAAAGAGCTGAGCCAGGCCTTTACCACTCCACAACAGCTGCTAGATTACTTACAGTTAGACCCCGCGCCTTGGCAGTCGGGCTTTAGCGCTCGGCGCTTATTTGCGATGCGAGTGCCTCAGCCTTTTGCGGCTAAAATGCGCAAAGGTGATGCCGAGGATCCCCTGCTTCGCCAAGTACTGCCATTAGCAGCCGAGTTTGATCAAGTGCCGGGCTTTGTGACCGATCCTCTCGAAGAGCACGACAGCGCCCTGCCAGGCTTACTGCATAAATACCGCTCTCGAGTATTACTGGTGGTGCGCGGCGGCTGTGCCATTAACTGCCGCTACTGCTTTCGCCGGCATTTTCCGTACGCAGATAACAGCCCCAATCAAGCCGGCTGGCAAACCGCTTTAAGCTATATCAGCGAACACCCCGAGATCAACGAAGTGATCTTATCAGGGGGCGATCCCTTAATGGCCAAAGACGCCCAACTAAGCACATTACTCGATGGCATAGAAGCCATCCCTCATATCAAGCGCATACGCATTCATACTCGCTTACCTGTGGTAATACCCGCGCGCCTTACTCAAGACTTATTAACACGCCTTACCAAGAGTCGCTTGCAAGCGGTAATGGTATTGCACGTTAATCATGCCAATGAAATTGACCAAGATTTAAGCAACAGGCTTAACCATTGGCGCACCGCTGGCATAACATTGCTTAATCAAAGTGTATTATTGGCAGGAGTAAACGACAGCAGTCAGGCATTATGCAAACTGTCGGAGCGTTTATTTGAAGCCGGCGTTTTACCTTATTATTTACACCAGCTCGATAAAGTAGCGGGTGCCGCACATTTTGCTGTAGATGACGCCAAAGCCGGCAGCTTAATGGCTAATATGCTGGCCGAGCTTCCCGGGTTTTTAGTGCCCAAATTAGTGCGTGAAATTGGTGGCGAACACCATAAAACCCCTATCGATCTAGGCCTAGCGCCACAGTCACTACGTTAAGATTAACAAGGTCAATATCATGAATGATTCAGTAACTAATAAACTCAACGACACCTTAAAAGATTTGTATCACCAAGCCATTGATGCCGACAAAAAACTGGCGCAATTGCGCAGCAAAGGCCAAGCCAAGTTTAGTGCGGTATTACGTGAAGACAGTCAGTTTATTACTCATGCCGACCACTTTATGCCCTACGTTGCAGAGCTGGCTGAAGAGCTAGAAATATTACTCACCGCCACCGAAGAAGAGTACCAAGATTTGCTATCGCGCATGGTGCACAAAATTCAATTACTAGCCGAAACCCTCAGTCAATTTATGCGCGTGTCTTAAAAAACAGCCATACGCTCTACGCTGACCGCTGTACGACAAACCAAACCTTTAAGCCCTTTTCGGGGAGCTGTCAGCCATCAGCGGTCAGCGATCAGTTAAAGAAAAAGCGCTGTTTTCTGTAGTCCCACGCTCTAACAGACAGCTTTGAGCCTTACGCTGACCGCTGTACGAAAAAACCAAGCCGGTGTTTGTCTTGAACGTACGGCATTGTTTGTGCCGTCATCCTGAACTCGTTTCAGGATCTCGATTTGTCTTTAGGCGTTAAACATAAAAACGAGATACCGGAGCACGTCCGGTATGACGGCAAAAAAACAGCCATACGCTTTACGCCGACCGCGGTACGAAAAAACCAAATCAGTTCATCTTTCACGTACGGCGTACAGCGTTAAGCGTACGGCTGCAGTTAGATGGATTGCCGCGTCGTTGCACTCCTCGCAATGACCCAAAGGCAATGATGAATGTTGGATTTTGAATGTTGAATTAACTGACAAACACTCAATTCTGCTATCGCCCTTACGCTGTCATTGCGAGGCACGAAGCAATCCATTTCAAAAGAGAGCGCTACGTCTAACCTACGCTCGGGATCGGTTTGCTCTTTTAAGCTGGGCGCCGAGCGCTGCTTTCTTTAACTGATAGCTGACGGCTTAAAGCTGACAGCTACCCGAAGGGATTAGTCTATGTAACAAAACTCTGGCACTTTCGCCATGGCCGCTTCTACTACCTCGGGCCCGGCGCCTTTTTTGTGGGCATTTTCGCTTAAATGGCGGCGCCATGCTCGTGCGCCGGGTAAGCCTTGAAAGATCCCCAAGGTATGGCGAGTAATATTACCTAAATAAGTATCTTGGCTTAATTGCTGTTCAATATAAGGTAATAACTGACGGATCACCTCATGGCGGCTGGGTATCTCATTGTGCTCATTAAACAATGTCCCATCTACCTGTGCCAAAATATACGGGTTTTGATACACCTCACGCCCCAGCATCACGCCATCGAGCTGCGCAAGATGCGTGTCCGCTTCAGCCAAGGTTTTAATGCCACCATTCACCGCAATGGTTAGCTCAGGGTAATCACGCTTTAATTGATACACACGTTCATAATCCAGTGGCGGCACATCACGGTTTTGCTTAGGGCTTAACCCCTTTAACCAAGCCTTGCGCGCATGCACAATTAACGCATCCACTTTAACGTCGACCAAGCCATCTACGAGCGTACATAAAAACTCATAGCTGTCTTGCTCATCAATACCAATGCGTGTTTTTACCGTTACCGGAATATCCACCGCCGCCTTCATGGCTGCCACACAGTCTGCCACCCGCTTGGGCTCTGCCATTAAACAGGCGCCAAACATACCATTTTGTACACGATCAGACGGGCAGCCCACATTTAGGTTAATTTCATCATAACCACGCTGCTTGGCCAAAGTGGCACATTCCGCCAACGCCACTGGATCACTGCCCCCTAGCTGTAATACCAGCGGATGCTCTTGTTCATTAAAACCAAGGTAATCGCCTTTGCCGTATAAGATAGCGCCTGTAGTAACCATTTCTGTATATAACTGAGCATGGCGACTCATTAACCGATGAAAATAACGGCAATGACGGTCGGTCCAATCCAACATGGGGGCGACAGAAAAACGAGCAGAGGGATAATGATTCATAAAGACGATAACTTATTAGCGCACAAAGAAGGCCATTATACCCAAGCCCGCGCACAGTCCCAAACTTGTTTAGAGGAAGCGCTCGCCGGCTATGGTAATATGATCGCTGAAATTACAGAGGGTCGTCTTGGTTTATGTCCATTCAACACCAGCTTGAACGTGCCGATTTATTGTGTAAGCAGCGCGGAGTACGCTTTACACCCACTCGGCGCAATGTGTTTACACTCATTGCCAGCTTTCAGGGCGCGGTGAGTGCCTATGATTTATTAGATAAGCTAAAAGAGCTAGAGCCTAATGCGAAACCGCCTACTGTGTATCGCGCACTAGACTTTTTACTCACTCAAGGCTTTATTCATAAAGTGGAGTCACTTAATGCGTTTTTGTTTTGCGAGCATTTTGATGAAGACCACCCTATGCAGTTATTAATTTGTAATGGCTGCGGGTTAGTGGTTGAGCTACATGATGCGGCCATTCACCAAGCCTTTGAACAACAAGCTAAACTAAATGGCTTTGCCATTATTAGTCAGTCTATTGAAGCCCACGGCCAATGCCAGCAGTGCCAAAAAATAGCCCCCAATACCCAGCATCAAGTGCCAAGCTAACCCAATATTGTTACTTAGCCCCGAGCTTAACGCTATTTTATATTTATTGAGATGACCTTAGCTATGCTTACTTTTTTATTGCCCCTCTCTCTTGCGCTAATGACATTGGTAATGGGGATGACGCTGGAGTTGTCCCATTTTAGCCGACTGCGCAAACAGCCACGGCCACTATTAATGGGACTACTCATGCAGTGGTTGTTATTACCTCTACTGGCATGGGGGCTAATTATATTCTTGGCCTTACCACCATCCATAGCCGCCGCCTTAATTTTGATTAGCGCCGCCCCGGGTGGTGCCACTTCTAATATGTTTAGTTTTTTAGCCAATGGCGACAGTGCCTTATCGGTCAGTTTAACGGCATTAGTTGGCTTATTAGCGCCATTTTGGATGCCTTTTGCCGTGATGTTGCAACTGTCTTGGCTAGGCGTAGCTGCCGACACTTTTGCACTCCCCTTGGCCCAAACCATAGCGCAGTTAGTACTCATTTGTATTGTTCCCGTCGTCATTGGCATGCTGATCCGCCGTCACTTTCACGACTGGGTTATCCGTTATCAACCACGATTTAAACAATTAAGCGGCTTATTGTTTATGCTGGTGCTCGCAAGCCTGGTTACCCACAACCTGCCTAAACTGCCTTCTCTATTTAGTCATGCAGCAGTAGCCATGTTGTTACTCGCAACGCTAGCCTTAGCTTGCGGCTATTTGGGTGCCAAACTGGTGAGCTGTTCTGCATCTAGCTGTCGGAGTTTGGCATTTGAGGTAGGCATTCAAAATGGTGCAGTGGCGATTTTAGTCGCCTATACCCAGCTAGGATCAGATGAATTAGCCATGATGGCGCTGCTATACGGTATTGTAATGAATCTGCCAGCACTGGCATTATTAGCTTATTTTAAAGCGAAAAAAGTGCCCGATACGCAAGCGGCACGAGAGTGTTGAATGCTTACTTTTAAACAGCACTCAACACTCAGCTAAGCGCTTAGCGCGCTATTAATCCACGTATTCAAGTTTAGGTCTTGCGGTGAGGCGAGTGACTAACTCATAGGCAATGGTACCCACATGGCGAGCCACTTCTTCTGCGGCTAAACCATTGCCCCACAAAATGACTTCATCCCCCACTTGCTCAGTGCCCTCTGGCCCTAAATCAACGGTGGCCATATCCATGGCAACTCGGCCCACTAGTGGTACCCGACGGCCATTAACTAGCACAGGTGTGCCAGCCGGCGCCATTCGCGGGTAACCGTCACCATAACCGACCGCAATCACGCCAATACGCGTATCTCTTGGGCTTACCCAGCTGGCACCGTAGCCAATCGGCTCACCGGCTTTATGCTCGCGCACCGCAATTAAGCTACTGGTAAAGTCCATTGCGGGGCGCAAACCAACATCGCTGCCTTGTTGCTCAGCAAAAGGAGTAATGCCATACAGCATGATACCGGGGCGAATAAAGTCGCTGTGTGCTTGGGGAAAGGCCATCACACCAGCCGAATTACATAAGGCGGTATGCCTGACTTTGCCAGCGGTGGCTTGTTGAAAGCGCGCAATGGCCGTTTCGGTAATGCTACGCTGCTCAGGCTCGTCAGCTTGGGCAAAATGCGTCATGGCATTCACCGGCTGCACCACTTGTGTAATCGCGTTCACCCGTGCAAATACCGCATCGGCTTGCTCTGGGCTAAAACCAATACGGTGCATGCCCGAGTCTATTTTTATCCATGCGGTGATGGGAGCGGCAAGCGGCGTGGTCTCTAGCACCGCTAATTGAGCAAACTCGTGGATACACACCTGAAAATTATTAAGCGCGGCAAATTGTAGCTGCTCGGCATTTAAGAACCCCGACAACAGCAGAATCGGCTGCTTAATGCCGGATGAACGCAACTTTTGTGCTTCTTCAAACCGGGCAACGCCAAACATATCTGCTAATGGTTGCAATGCCGATGCAACCATCAAATCACCATGCCCATAGGCGTTCGCTTTTACCACAGCAATGGCTTTTGCCGAGGGAGCTAAACGCTTAGCCTGTTGTAAATTATGCTGTACCGCCGACAGACTGATGCGAGCAATCGCCCCGTGTGCATCCATCTCAACTCCTTAATATTCATCATCAAATGCAGGGCCGGCATAGTTATCAAAGCGTGAAAACTGCCCCTGAAACGTCAGTCGTACCCGGCCAATAGGTCCATTTCGTTGCTTACCGATGATGATTTCGGCGATGCCTTTCTCTTCGCTATCGTCGTGATAAACCTCATCACGATAAATAAACATGATCAAGTCGGCATCTTGCTCTATTGAGCCCGATTCACGTAAGTCTGAGTTAACGGGTCGTTTATCAGCACGCTGCTCTAGACTTCGGTTTAACTGAGATAAAGCGATGACAGGTACCTCTAACTCTTTTGCCAACGCTTTAAGTGAGCGAGATATTTCAGCAATTTCCAGTGTTCGATTATCCGCTAAGCTGGGGACCGTCATTAGTTGCAAATAATCAATCATGATCATACTAATGCCGCCATGCTCACGGGCTATACGCCGCGCGCGCGAGCGCACTTCTGTCGGCGTTAGGCCCGATGAATCATCAATATACAACTGACCTTTCTCTAACAGCATCCCCATAGTAGAAGACAACCGAGCCCAATCTTCATCATCTAATTGCCCGGTTCGGATTTTGGTTTGATCAATCCGACCAAGCGAGGCAAGCATCCGCATAATAATCTGCTCAGATGGCATTTCCAAGGAGAATATAAGAGCAGGTTTGTCTTTTGTGAGCGCGGCATGCTCACAGAGGTTCATCGCAAAGGTTGTTTTACCCATAGAAGGTCGAGCAGCGACAATAACAAGATCTGAATCCTGAAAACCCGCCGTCATTTTATCCAGATCTTTGTAGCCCGAAGAGACACCCGTCACCCCGTTATGAGGGCTCTTATAAAGCTCTTCGATACGGTCAATGGTGTGTTCTAATAACGCCCGTAACGGCTGCGGACCTTCATTAACATTGGTCCGACTTTCGGCAATGTTAAATACTTTAGTTTCTGCCAAGTCTATTAGGTCATCGGCATTGCGCCCTTGGGGATCAAAACCCGACTCCGCAATATCATTCGCTACCGCTATCATTTCTCGCACCAGCGCACGCTCGCGCACGATATCGGCATAGGCACCAATATTAGCGGCACTGGGCGTATTTTTAGCAATTTCAACTAAATATGAAAAACCACCCACAGTATCAAGAGACTCATGGCGTTCTAATTCTTCTTGTACGGTAATTAAATCAATAGGGTTATTTAG
Organism: Oceanisphaera pacifica; assembly: GCF_017498065.1. Classification (GTDB taxonomy): domain Bacteria; phylum Pseudomonadota; class Gammaproteobacteria; order Enterobacterales; family Aeromonadaceae; genus Oceanimonas; species Oceanimonas pacifica. Next base: position 48,892 of record NZ_JAGDFX010000001.1, read on the forward strand.
CTGCGCTAATCGATGTATGGCCTGAAAAATAAGGCGATGAGGTCGACTATAAAAGTCGGGCTCTGCGACTTTTTCCGCCACTCGATCCCAAGCGTTGTTATCCAACAGCAAGCCACCCAGCACAGATTGCTCCGCCTCAAAAGAATGAGGGGGCATTTTTAGCTGAGCTACAGCTTGATCAGTTTTGGTGGCGTTTTTTTCGCTCATCTATTTTCTCTCTGCAGTTGTCTATAACGAGACTGTCTATAGCAAGGTATAAAAAGCGGCTACATACATTGAATTACAATACTGACATTGTACATGTGATACCTCAGTCTTGGCATCTTGATACCCCAATACATTCTCAATGGATAATTAGATATTCCGCTGAATAAGTGAACAGTAGTTGACTTAACATGCCCCTGCTTTAGGATGTGCTCTTCGTTACTTAAGGAAGCTAACATGCGCAAACTTCTTACTTTATTTACTCTTATCTTTGCCGTTGGCATTACTGCCACAGCATTTGATGCCGAAGCTCGTAAAATGGGTGGCGGCCGCTCTTTCGGAAAATCGTTTAAAACGGCCCCAGCACAACCCGCTAAACAGCAAAACACCGCTAACCAAGCTGGCCAAACTCAACAACCGAAAAAAACCGGTGGTATGGGTGGCATGATGGGCGGCCTACTGGGCGGTTTATTAGCCGGTGGTTTATTTGCCGCCTTGCTAGGCTCAGGCGCATTTGAAGGCTTTCAAATGATGGACTTCTTATTGATCGCCGGTCTCGCGTTTGTCGCCTTTAAAATATTTAGCGCGTTACGCAAAGGCAAAGCCCCCACATCAAGGGCGGCATACAGTGGCCCTCAACAATTTGAAGCACCGCAACAGCCTGTTACCCCTATGTCGGCATCGCCTGCAGGTGCCAGCGGCGGTTTTACCCCCTCAGATGTTCCCTTTAACCTGCCTCCTGGTTTTGACATGCAGGCCTTTCTACAAGGCTCTCGCGAGCATTACCGTACTTTGCAGGATGCGTGGAACACCAATGATCTAGAGAAGATCCGTGAATACGTGTCACCGGCGTTGTTTAACGACTTAAGCCAAGAGCGTGCAACCTTAACCGGTGATCAGCATACTGAAGTGATGTTTGTTGATGCCGAGCTGGTACGTGCCGATCACACCTCTTATCACGCCCAAGTCAGCTTAAAGTTTAGTGGCCGCTATCGTGATAGCCAAGAAGCCATTGAGCAAGATATTAACGAGATTTGGCATCTTGAGCGCGATTTAACCACCGAAAATGCCCCTTGGCTAATCGTTGGTCTAGATGAGAACAACAATGCCTAAATAGGCGTTATAAACGAAGACAGAAGGCGCCTCAAGGCGCCTTTTTTTGTGCCTAACGTTAGGCTCTGCTTTGTTAACTCACCGCTGACAGCTTAAAAGAGCAAGCCGACCCCGAGCGACTCCCTTTGGTCATTGCGAGGAGTGCAACGACGCGGCAATCCATTTAACAGACAGTAATAAGCTTGAAGCTAGAAGCCGAAAGTAAAACCAAAAATAAAAATGCCTCAGTGTTTTTGTTTAGCTTACCGCTTCCAGCTCTAAGCTTCCGGCTTTCTATACGCTGAGCGCCTGACGAACAAAACCGCAGTTGTTCTTTAACGTAACGCGGTCAGCGTAAAGCGTATGGCTGTACTTTGGCTAAAGCGTGGGACTACAGAAAACAGCGTATTTTTTAACTGACCGCTGACAGCTAATGGCTTACAGCTACCCGAAGGGGATAGAGATCCTGAAACGAGTTCAGGATGACAGCTAAAAAATGCGGCTTGGTTTGTCGTAGAGCGGTCGGCGTAAAGCGTATAGCTGTTCTTTTCCGGTTTTGTTTTTCGTACAGCGGTCGGCGTACAGCGTAAAGCTGCTCTTCCACCGTTAGAAATGAAAAAAGCCTGCACGAGGCAGGCTTTTTAATATGGCGCATCCTGGAGGATTCGAACCTCCGACCGCTCGGTTCGTAGCCGAGTACTCTATCCAGCTGAGCTAAGGATGCTTTTAAGATATTGTTTATAACAATGATGTTATAAGATAGCGCTTACGATTAACGCTGTAAAATGGCGCATCCTGGAGGATTCGAACCTCCGACCGCTCGGTTCGTAGCCGAGTACTCTATCCAGCTGAGCTAAGGATGCTATTAAGATATTGTTTATAACAATGATGTTATAAGGTAGCGCTTGCTATTAACACTATAAAATGGCGCATCCTGGAGGATTCGAACCTCCGACCGCTCGGTTCGTAGCCGAGTACTCTATCCAGCTGAGCTAAGGATGCTAAATATGGCGGTGAGGGAGGGATTCGAACCCTCGATGCGGCTACAAACCGCATACTCCCTTAGCAGGGGAGCGCCTTCAGCCTCTCGGCCACCTCACCGTTGTTGTTGGGGTGCATATTACGCTCAGACGAAAATAAGTCAAACCCTTTTCTTCGTTGTTTTGTTTGTTTGCACAGTCTTTAAACACTTTGCACCAAAAATCACCAACAAGAACAAAAAACACCCCAAAAACTTTCAATTAATATTGTTCGTCTTCTGCCCCATCCTTCTCTGCCTGTATACGCATATAGATTTCTTCGCGATGCACAGACACTTCTTTAGGAGCATTAACACCAATGCGTACCTGATTTCCCTTCACACCCAGTACAGTTACGGTGACTTCGTCACCAATCATTAGGGTTTCCCCTACTCGTCTTGTCAAAATCAGCATTTAGCTGCTCCTGTATCCATTATGTAATTGCTAATAATATATTTATTATCCGCTAAAGGGGTGCAAAAACCTAGCGTTACCCTAAGGGATATTGATCTTTTACGGTTAAATTTTATTCTAAGTGCGCTATCTAGCCGCAACCCATTCAACCTTGGCTAACACTATAACCCTATGAGGGCTAAGCGTTTAAAATCAAGAGGCCTGTCATAGACAGGCCTCTTGTATACTTTAGCAGCTTAATTTGAATCCTGTTACTACTATAAGCGCTCGCTCAGCCAAGGTGTGACCGAAGCCAATGCACCAGGCAGCTGTGCAGGCTCTGTGCCACCCGCTTGGGCCATATCTGGGCGACCACCGCCTTTACCACCAACCTGCTGTGCGACTAGGTTGACGAGCTCACCGGCTTTCACCTTGTCAGTTAAATCTTTAGTGACACCAGCAATTAAGCTTATTTTGTCATTGTTCACCGTGGCTAACACCACAATGCCCGACTGCAACTTCACTTTAAGATCATCCAAAGAGCCACGTAGCGACTTACCATCAGCACCGTTTAAGTCAGCCACCAGCACCTTAACGCCATTCACCTCAGTCACCTGCTCTAACAAAGCGGTGCCTGCTTGAGCGGTGAGCTTGGCTTTTAGCTGCTCGACTTCTTTTTCTAATTGACGACTGCGATCTAAGGTTTGTTTTACCTTGTCGGCTACCGAAAACACATCACTTTTCACTAAGCCTGCCGTTTGGGCCAGCTCGTCATTTAACTGATGCAAATAAGCCAAGGCCGCATCACCGGTCACCGCTTCTATACGACGAATACCGGCGGCAATGCCACTTTCGGACACAATCTTGAACAGACCAATATCGCCAGTGCGCGCAACATGGGTGCCACCGCATAGCTCGGTAGAGGCGTCGCCCATAGAAACCACGCGCACTTCGTCGTCGTACTTCTCACCAAACAACGCCATGGCACCGGCATTTTTAGCCGCCTCAAGATCCATAAGCTGAGTGGCCACATCATAGTTGGCACGAATGTCTTTATTCACTCGCTCTTCCACTTCGCGCAGCTCTGCAGCTGTCATAGCTTCTAGATGTGAAAAGTCAAAACGCATGCGTTCAGCCTCAACCAGTGAGCCTTTTTGCGTGACATGATCACCCAGCAATTCGCGCAGGCGCGCATGCATCAGGTGGGTTACCGAGTGGTTAAGGGCAATGGCTTGACGGCGTTGGCTGTCTACTGCTGCCGTTACCGGCTCTCCAACTTCCACTGTGCCCAACTCTAGGGTGCCTAAATGCAAAATGCCATTACCGGCTTTTTGGGTGTTATTCACCACAAACAAGCCTTCTGTTAACTTAATAACCCCTGCATCGCCGACTTGACCGCCCGACTCAGCATAAAAAGGCGTTTGGTCTAACACCATGGCGCCTTCTTCACCGGCTATTAATGCCGATACTGCTTCGCCGTCTTTAAATAACGCCGTGACTTTGGCCGACTCCGCCAAATGCTCATAGCCGATAAAGTCAGTAGTGCCGTCCACTTTAATGGCTTTGGTGTAATCAATACCAAAGTTAGACGCTTCTTTCGCTCGCTCGCGCTGTTGTTGCATTAAGCTTTCAAAGCCAGCCTCATCTATGCTCAGCTCGCGGTCCCGCAATACATCGGCGGTTAAATCTGCCGGAAAACCATAAGTGTCGTATAACTTAAACACCACCTCGCCTGGCAACACTTTGGCATCACCCAGCTCACTAATGGCGTCTTCTAATAGCTGTAAGCCACGACCCAGGGTGCGCGCAAACTGTTCTTCTTCTAAACGCAGCACTTTTTCAATAATGGCTCTTTGTGTATTGAGCTCTGGGTAGGCTTCGCCCATTTGCTCACACAAGGCACCCACTAAGGTATAAAAGAACGACTGCTCAGCCCCCAGCTTACGGCCATGGCGCACGGCGCGGCGAATAATACGGCGCAATACATAGCCACGACCTTCATTAGAAGGCATAACCCCATCGGCAATTAAGAAGGCACAAGAGCGAATATGATCCGCAATTACTTGCAGCGATTTACTGTTAATGTCTTGGGTACCCACAGCCACGGCAGCGGCTTTAATTAGCGCTTGAAAGAGGTCAATTTCGTAGTTGGAATGCACGCCCTGCAAAATAGTGGCTATGCGCTCCAGCCCCATACCCGTGTCTACCGAAGGCTTAGGCAAAGGCTCCATGGTGCCGTCTGCATGACGGTTAAACTGCATGAATACCAGGTTCCAAATTTCAATATAGCGGTCGCCATCTTCTTCTGGACTGCCCGGAGGACCACCCCAAATGTGTTCACCATGATCGTAGAAAATTTCACTACAAGGTCCACAGGGGCCAGTATCACCCATGGTCCAAAAGTTGTCAGACTGATACTTTCCGCCATTGTCACCAATACGGATGATGCGCTCTTCTGGCACGCCCATTTTTTTAGACCAAATATCAAAGGCTTCATCATCGGTTTCATACACAGTGACCCAAAGCTTTTCTTTGGGCAACTTAATCACCTCGGTTAAAAACTCCCATGCAAAAAGAATCACCTCTTGCTTAAAGTAATCACCAAAACTGAAGTTACCCAACATTTCAAAAAATGTATGGTGGCGCGCGGTATAGCCAACATTTTCTAAGTCATTATGCTTACCACCGGCACGCACGCAGCGCTGCGAGCTTACGGCGCGAGTGTAAGCGCGCTGTTCAACACCTAAAAACAAGTCTTTAAACTGGTTCATACCGGCATTGGTGAATAATAAGGTAGGGTCATTGTGCGGCACCAACGAGCTCGAGCTCACTATTTGGTGATCTTGCTGGCGAAAATATTCGAGAAACGCATTGCGTAACTCTGATGTGGTCATCTGCATGGGTGATCCTGCTTAATTACGGGGTTCATAGGCGTTAATCTTGCTAATTTAAAAGGTATCGGCGCTAATGTAAAATGCAGCCGCACTTTTGCACCCGCTTTAAAAGGAGTATTGGCGCATTATGGCCTTGGTTAACGGCTAATTAGTGTCGTCTTGTGCGGCGGTTTCAAATGCATAGCGCACTTGATCAGAGTTAAAACCACGGCTTTGCAAATAGCGCAATCGTTTGGCTTTTTCTTTTATATCACTAATGTGTGGGTCTCTAAAGCGAGACTGATAACATGCGAGCGCTAGCTCAAACCAATCGGTTTCATCTTCTTCAAGGGCCAGATCAATAAGACTCTCTGCTACCCCTTTGCGCTTTAACTCCATACGAATGCGCATGGGCCCGTGTCGCTTAAACACATGTTGGCGCACCTGCACCCGAGCAAAGCGCTCATCACACTGCCATTGTTGTTCCACTAACTTATCCAGTGCGGCGTTAATCAATTCATTATCAAATTGACGTAAGCGCAACTTTTGCGCCAGCTCAAGGCGGCTATGATCACGGCGCGATAATAACCCGAGCGCGCTGTGCCATAAGGCTTCGGGGGTGAGTTGTTCTGGTTTTTTCTGCATCGTAAAAGTGTAACGGATTTCTTGGCCAAAGCGCCATAAAACAAAGGCCGGGTTGCCCCGGCCTTAATGGTTAAAACTCTTCGTTTTCATCTGTGGGGAAAGGTGCACCCAGTGCCCCTGGGGCGTCTTCTGGTTTAGTTTGTTCTTCACCTGGCTTAAGCAACAGCATATCGCGCAGTGAAGTCTCTATTTCATTAGAAATATCAGTATGCTCTAACAAATACTTAATAGAGTTAGCTTTACCCTGGCCAATTTTATTGCCCTTATAGCTATACCAAGCACCGGCTTTATCAACCAGCTTGTGCTTCACGCCCAGCTCAACCAGCTCGCCTTGCTTAGATATACCTTCGCCATAAATAATTTGAAATTCAGCTTGTTTAAAGGGCGGTGCAACTTTGTTTTTCACCACTTTTACGCGGGTTTCGTTACCCACAATTTCATCGCCTTCTTTAACCGCCCCAATACGACGAATATCCAAACGCACAGAGGAGTAAAACTTAAGCGCGTTACCACCAGTGGTGGTTTCTGGGCTACCAAACATCACCCCAATCTTCATACGAATTTGGTTAATAAACACCACTAAGCAGTTAGCCGATTTAATGTTACTGGTTAGCTTACGCAGCGCCTGAGACATTAAACGTGCCTGAAGACCTACGTGGGAGTCACCCATTTCGCCTTCAATTTCAGCTCGTGGTGTGAGTGCCGCCACCGAGTCGACAATAATCACGTCTACCGCGCCTGAGCGCACTAACATGTCGCAAATTTCTAAGGCTTGCTCACCGGTATCTGGCTGCGACACCAATAAGTCATCAACATTAACGCCCAATTTAGCAGCGTATAAAGGATCCAGCGCATGCTCGGCATCCACAAAGGCACACACTTTGCCATCGCGTTGCGCTTCAGCAATCACTTGCAAAGTAAGCGTAGTTTTACCCGAAGATTCAGGGCCATAAATTTCAACCACGCGGCCCATGGGTAAGCCACCAATACCTAAGGCAATATCCAAAGACAAAGACCCAGTAGAAACAGAGTCTATGTTTAGCGCTTTATTATCACCCAAGCGCATAATAGAGCCTTTACCAAATTGTTTTTCAATTTGACCAAGGGCGGCGGTTAAGGCTTTTTCTTTATTTTGATCCATGAAGGCTCCGCTGATTAAGCTAATGCGTCTAAATATACAACCTGAGTATACTGGTTATTCATACAGTGACAAGTTTACATTCACTAATTTAGTGATATTGGCACTTTGCTTAGTTTGATGCCAGTAACAGCGCCAAACAATCTTCGAGTGCCGCCACTATGGTTTGCTGGCGTATACTTATTCTATCACCCGTTAGCTGTAACAACCGCGTGTGAGTGTGATTGCTGTTTGCCAAATAACAGGCCAGCCACACTGTGCCCACCGGTTTATCTGGGCTACCCCCTCCAGGCCCTGCAACGCCGCTTACTGCCACCCCCACAGCATCGCCACTGTGCGCGCACGCGCCTTGGGCCATGGCGGCCACCACAGATTCACTCACAGCACCATCACGCTCGATTACCCTTGCGTCAACGCCCAGCATCTTAGTTTTAGCCGCATTAGAGTAGGTCACAAAACCTTGTTCAAACCAGGATGAACTGCCAGCAATATCGGTAATCGCGCAGGCAATCCCCCCGCCTGTACAAGACTCTGCCGTGGTAATGGTTAAGCCTTGCGCCACTAAAGCTTCGCCTAACAGCTCGGCTAACTGGTAAGAATTCGCTTTTGCAGACATCACTATCACTCTCCTTTAATGCTAAACATTTAACTGGCTATGCCGCCCATTACGCCTTGCACTAACACCACTATGGCAGAAACGGCCGAGATAAATAAAATGGCAGGTCGCGCACTTTGCGCGCTGATCACTCGCTCTAAATGGCGCGATAACCAAAAGCCTACCACCACACCGGGTATCATTTTTAAGATTAAGGAAACACTGACCAGCTCTGCCCCACCATTTAACCACAGCATCACCAAAGAAATGGGCGTACCCACTAAAAAGAAAGCGGCAATTTCATTACGGGCCGTTAGCCGCGCCTCATGTTGATATAAAAGCGCAATCGGCGGACCACCCACAGAGGTTGACGTGCCCAGCACCCCCGATAAAAAGCCCGCCACCGTTAAACTCACCTTATTAAGGGGCAGCGAATAGCGGCGTAAACTCAACCACACCGCCAACAACAAAGCCGAGCCAAAAAATAAACTGAGTTGCCAAGCTGCAATGCTCACCAACAACAAAGCGCCACACCAAGAGCCCGGCAAGCGCGCCAATATGGCAGGAAAAACACGCCGCCAATTAAGCGTATGGCGCTGCTTAACCACCACTATTAACGACAACATCCAGCCCAGCATTAACACAGGCCCAGGCATATAAGCGGGATCAATTAAATACAACAAAGGCGCGGCCAACAGGCCAAAACCAATGCCCACCCACGCCTGCACCACAATACTGCAGGTAACAATCAACAGCGCCAGCAACTCAAGGGAAGAATACAGCATGCTTAATTCCTGCAAATAAAAACCGCCAGTCTAGCACACAGCTCCCAACCTCCACCGTAAAGGGATTGGGGATTAGCTCGAAGCTGAAACAAAAAAACACCCAAGGCGTAACAGAAGTATGTCTGTATTGCGATTGGGTGTTCAATGTCATAGGCTCAAATGTAACTATCGACTTCCAGCCCCTTGGCTAGAGCGCACGCTATTTTCGACTAAAATACCGGCCCCTAAACGATTAATCTCGCCCCACAGTTCTTCATCAATTTCGATGCCGTTATCTATAATATATTCTTTATTGTCGGCTAGGTCTTCAGGACTCATATAGCGAGCATTACGATTGCCCTTGGAACGCTGTAATGAACCTGATAAATCGACCCGAGAGCTACAAATAATCGTTAATGCCTGAGCTTCATCTGGGCTAGTGATAAGGTTTGTTGCCGCCTCACTAAAGCTTGGGTAACGCTCTCCGGCTTTAATGCCTGCTGCATATTCTTTCACCGTCTTGCTGCCATTTTGCCAATAGGCCGTTACACTAATGCCTCGCCGCCCGCAATCGGTTAGCGCTTTAAGTGCAAACATACGATTATGACAGTTATGCACAGTAATGGTGGCAATGCCACTTTCTAGCGCCTTAGCGTGAGCCAAATCAACCGAAGAGGCGATACAGTTAAGTGCACTACGACCATTACTATCAATAATGGCCGATGTACTGTCTTCATAGACCACGGTACTCAGCGGCTTATCAAAATCAACACCTATATAAGGTAATGCACGTTGTAATTCAGCCAGCCCATTAAGACCATGCTTTTCAAGCCAAAGCACCATATTCGCCGCATCTTCATAGTTACCCACAAAGTAACCGGAAGCCTCAAAACAACGTCGCAACGCCGCTTTTAATTCATTCATTGACACTTGCATCAGTGATCTCCTCCCAATGTCGGCGCCAGCGGCATAAACCAATCGTCGTTATAAACATGACCAATATCTTCAAGCAAAGGCGCACCTTGAAACATGGTGTTACGCACCCATAGCGTAGACTTGGGATCAAACTTACTCACTCCAAAAAACGACAGTTTGCAGCGCAGCAAGTGCATGGGCAGTATGTCTTTAGCCAACAGGTTGGCTTGAATATCGCCATAAACACAGCGATCCATACTTTGAATGCGCCGCACTATGCCGCGCAGTTTAGGGCGAGCCACCATAAAGCGAGCTGTGGTGTGATCAGGATTTTCTGCAATATATTTGCATAACAGTTGATAACAGGTATAAACCGCATAACCAACGCCCAAAGGCATTTGTTTGTCTTGGCCTTTATCTAATGCGCACAGCCCTAGTCGCGGCTCCATCTTATCTTCTGAGCGATACCAAAACGTATCCAGTGCCCCCATCTGGCTAAAGTCTATTTTTAGAGCCCAGTCATAACGACGCTCAATCACTCTCTTTAGACTTTGTAGCGGCATTAATGAATCAAGATCAAGAAATTCCTCTGCACAATGGTAATCCTCTAAACCATCAACCAACTGTGGGTATAACTCTAATAGTATTGAAACCAACAACTCTTGTCCTTGAAGCGAACAGTGCTGTTCACTCCACACTATTAAATCGTTCCAATTTTGTAATAGCGGACCTGTCTGTTTGCGCAGCGCCATTATATCTTCCATGATCCGAACATTATTATTTGCCTGCCATGGATCCTCAGTCAGGGTTTCCGCCATGTGCTGAGCACTACGGGTTAACAGTTCATCTAATTGCAAGCGTACTCTGTCATCGATATACCCTAAGCTGCGAACCAAGGCTAAAGCCAATTCACGCATTTCTATCCAGCGATTAATGAGCATAGGGTGATTAATAAGGTAGGGTGCCATGCCAAGGCCGGTGGAATTACCAATACCAAAATAACGCTTAATTTCCGAGCGCATTGGTTTATATTGCTGTGGGCTACGCTGTTGAGCAATATGCTCTACTTGTAACAAGCTAAAGTTTCTCAGCATTAAACATGCGAACATTTCAGCAGCAAAAGGCCGAGCAAAGTCAGGGTAACGCGTGCTCACTTTATCCCAGTCCGCCATACCCGCTTTACCACTGCCATAAACCGCAGTGGTACGATACAGATATCCCACCTTGGCAATTTGTGCCACATCAGGCTGCTCGCCTTGGCTTAATTGCTCGACCACATAATCAAAGTTACGAGCGCTGCGGTTAGCCCGAGATAACACAAATACTCGCGCATCAACACGCCCAGCTTCTTGTAATGGAACATTGTCACGTAAAAAAGCGAAATAATCGTCTTCAATACGTCCTTCTACCAATGCCATAGTGAGATCCCATTTACTGGCAATCACACGATCGTTACGCTCAGCAGTGCTTAAGTAATCAGAGAATACCACAAAGCTAAACAGCCCATGAGGCGTGCTGATTTCATAAATAACACTGCCGTAACCTTCTGCACATAGTTCAAGATGAGCAACATCTATTTGCCAACGCTCCAGCATGATCCTACGCACTAATGTACGCATAAAACTCAATCGACTTTGGTGCATAGAACCCAGCCGTTCCAAGTCCATAACTTTATTAACGGGCCGTAGTGGCAGTGCATTGGGCCCCCGCAGGGAGGCCTTTATTGCTGCTAACCTCATCATGTTTCTACCCTCGATATTACTAGATGTCCTTATTGCGTTATTTTTAAGCAAGTGAATAACATAACGCAGGGTCAGAAAGAGTAAATATTACTGCGTTATTCTTTGAATGAACGACTTAAGCTTCCTGCCTCATGGCTAGCATCATGGTGCAAAGAAACAAAAACAGACAAGGAAAATGCGTCTATCATTTGATAAGAATAATTTATCAGAATGCTATCAAGGCGCATTAACACTGATGGCAATATAATTAACTGACTTAAAAGTTAGTAATATTTTTAGCAAAGTGAGAGCTAAGGCGGTTTTTTAAGATGTGAAAAGTGAAGAGAACAGTGTAAGTCAATATTTACACCTTGAAGCTTACGGTATTAGCCTGCTCCCTTCTCTCATCATTTTTATCAATTATTCGTCTCTTTTTGTGTGGCAATAATAAAATCAACAAACGCCTGTGCGGGAGGAGCTAACGATTTATTGTTTAACCGAATAATCCCAATACGGCGAGTGATCACCGGTGTATGTAACGGAATAAAGGTCAGTTGCGCATTATTTTTAGGAAAGGCATACCAAGGCAGTGTCGTCACACCAAAGCCCGCTTCTAACATAGCCACTAACGACATCATGTTAGAAATATAATACTGAGAATGCGTTAACAAGGACTCCACTTCACTGCCCCGTAACAAACGAGACGTGCCGTTACTGATTAATCGATATTGCTGCAACTCTTGCCAATGCAGCTCTTTATGACTGGCCAAAGGATGATCCTTGGGGCACACCACGCCTAGCCTATCTTCCCATACGGGTGTAAAATGCTTTTCGCTTTGCCCTTGCTCATCAAATAAGCTGGCAATGCCCACATCTACTTGTTGGTTTTCGACCATTCTTAACACCGCGTCTGAGTTATCATCAAACACACTCACGTGCAGTTCTCTATCGCCAATAAAATTCAGCAGTAACTCAGGCAAAAAATGACACGCAATAGAGGGGACAGACGCCAATCGCAAATGCCCCGTTTTATGCTCAGCCAGCAAGGCCATATCTTCAGCAATACGATCATGATGGGCGATGAACTCTTTTGCTTTTGGCAAAAAATGCTGCCCAAAGGGTGTTAACTCAGTTTTAGCAGCACGGCTATTATGCTTTTCAAACAAGGGTTCGCTGAGCTTATTTTCTAAGTCGCGAATTGACAGTGAAATAGCCGGCTGGGTGCGATGTGCCTTTTCAGCAGCCAAGTGAAACCCTCTCAGCTCTGCCACCCATACAAAATGACGCAGTTGAGCAACTTTAAATTCTGGCAGCATGATAAGCATTCCTTATCTATTAATATTATTAATTAATTTTTATTATTAAAGCACAACTCCTATGATGACACCAATCAAGCAAAGGAGATCAATCATGTCTAACTCAGTATTTCGTAACTATATCGCCGGTGAATGGGTTGAAGGCCCTAGCTCTATCGCTAACATTAGCCCCTCTGATCTTAGCGATGTCATTGGTCACTACGCCCAAGCCGATGTTGCTCAAACTCAGGCAGCCATTAGTGCCGCTACTCAAGGTCAACTCGAGTGGGAAAAAAGCGGCTTAGAACAACGTTACGCCGTACTGATGGCCATTGGCGACGAGCTGATTGCCCGTAAAGACGAGCTGGGCAAACTGCTGGCGCGTGAAGAAGGCAAAACCTTGCCAGAAGGTGCCGGGGAAATTTATCGCTCCGGTCAGTTCTTTCATTACTATGCCGCTGAAGTGCTGCGCCAAATGGGTGAAACCGCCGACTCGGTACGCCCAGGGGTCGACATTGAAACCCGTCGTGAACCGGTTGGTGTGGTTGGCATTATTACACCTTGGAACTTTCCGACCGCCACCGGTGCCTGGAAAATTGCCCCCGCATTAGCTTTTGGTAACGCCATAGTGTGGAAGCCCGCCAACCAAGTACCCGCTTCAGCATGGGCGCTAACCGAAATCATTTCTCGCCAGCAGCTACCTGCCGGTACTTTTAACTTAGTAATGGGCCCAGGTGCCGAAGTGGGCGATGTGCTGATTAACTCGCGTGGCGTCAATGCTCTTACCTTTACCGGCTCACTGGAAACAGGTCGTAAAGTAGCCATGGCCACCGCCGGCAATTTAGTGAAATGTCAGCTAGAAATGGGCAGTAAGAACGCCTTGATAGTGTTAGATGATGCCGATTTAGACAACGCCGTTGAGTGCGCTGTGGGTGGCGCTTACGGGGGTACTGGACAAAAATGTACCGCCTCTTCTCGCCTGATTGTTACCGAAGGCATTCACGACCGCTTTGTGGAAGCCGTTATAGCGCGCATGAAGAAACTGGTGGTGGGTAACCCACTAACAGAAGGTGTACACATTGGTGCCGTGGCCGATGCCCGCCAAATGGAGTCGAACCTCAAGTACCTAGCGCTGGCCAAAGCAGAAGGCGGCAACTTAGCCTATGGCGGCGACGTGATCACCGCAGAAACCGAAGGCTACTACATGCAACCGGCGCTATTTACTGACACCACCAACGACATGACCATTAACCGCGAAGAAGCCTTTGCCCCCATTGCCTGTGTAATCAAGGTAAAAGACTACAATGAAGCACTGGCGACATTAAATGATACCAACTTTGGCTTAACCGGTGGTATTTGTACCGAATCTCTAAAGTATGCCACCGACTTTAAACGTAATGCCAAAACTGGCTGCGTAATGGTGAACCTGCCAACCGCAGGCACCGATTACCACGTGCCATTTGGCGGTCGTAAAGATTCAAGCTTTGGTCCTCGCGAGCAAGGAACTTACGCCAAAGAGTTTTACACCATTGTAAAAACGACCTACATCCGCGCTTAACGGAGACAGGGCTATGAGCCGAGCATTGCATAACGACATGATAGTGATCGACGGGCTTCAGTACTCCAACTGGAGCAGGGAGATCTTCGAACAACTGCACGAAGGCGGCGTCACCATGGTGCACGCCACCCTCGTTTATCACGAGCAGATCCGCGAAACCCTGATGCGCATTAGCGAGTGGAATCGCCAGTTTGAACTGCACGGCGATATTATTATGCCAATACGCAGTGGCGACGATATCCGCCGGGCCAAAGCCGCAGGCAAAGTAGGCATTATGTTTGGGGCGCAAAACTGCTCCCCAATAGAAGACGATATTGGCATGGTCGAGGTGATGCGTAATTTAAACCTGATGATCATGCAATTAACCTACAACAACCAAAGCCTGCTGGCCTGCGGTTGCTATGAGGCCATCGATAGCGGCGTCACCCGCTTTGGCCGTCAGGTGATTAAAGAAATGAACCGTGTGGGCATGATAGTCGACATGAGCCACAGCGCCGAGCGCAGCACGCTAGAGGCCATTGAGATCTCTGAACGTCCAATCGTTATCTCTCACGCTAACCCGCTGAGCTTTCACGATGCCAAACGTAATAAGTCGGACACCGTGCTCAAGACACTGGCTGAATCCGGTGGTTTGCTGGGCTTTAGTGCCTACCCTTTCCACCTAAAAAATGGTCCCGACTGCACCCTAGAGCAATATTGCGACATGATTGCCCGCACTGCTGATTTAATGGGTGTAGACCGACTCGGCATTGGCACCGACTTATGCCAAGAGCAGCCTCTTTCAGTATTGGAGTGGATGCGCAACGGCCGCTGGTCTAAAACCATGGACTATGGCGAAGGCTCTAAAGCCAATGCCGATTGGCCACGACCTTTGTCTTGGTTTCGCGATAGCCGCGACTTCCCCAACCTGACCAAGGGCCTACTAGCCCGAGGTTTTAGTCAACAAGAAACGGCAAAAATAATGGGCCAAAACTGGCTTAACTTCTTAGATGAGGGTTTGCAGGCGCAACCCACTGCTCGTTAAAAACAATGAGGGGCTTAGCCCCTCTAGCAAATGTTCCAACTTGGAGGCGAACATGAGCAATAAAACCGAGACAACTCTGGCCATGGACACCCAATCAGCCAATACCCCCCCATCCCCAACGACTTTTTTTACTGGACTGGACTTACCGGTCTTTTTACTCAGTGGCGGCGCTCTAGTGCTGTTCGTCATCATGACGCTATACGATATTCAATTAGTATCAAACTGGGTAGACAGTGCCTTTGCTGTTTCAACCCAACTGTTTGGCGCTTACTGGCAAGTATTGTTGTTACTGACCTTTTTAATCGCTATTGCCATGGCGGTAGGCAAAGGGGGCAATGTTCGCCTAGGCGGATTAGCCGTACCAGAAATGGCAACATTTCAGTGGATGTCGATCATCATGTGTACCTTGCTGGCTGGCGGCGGCGTATTTTGGGCCGCCGCTGAACCCTTGGCACATTTTCTTTCACCTCCTCCCTTGTATGCTGATGAAACCGATGGCATGAGTAAGGCTATTAATGCATTGGCACAAAGCTTTATGCACTGGGGTTTTTTAGCCTGGGCTATTTTGGGCAGCTTAACCGGTATCGTCTTTACCCACTTACATTACGACAAAGGCCTGCCGCTTAAACCCCGCACCTTGTTATATCCGGTGTTTGGTAACTGGGTAATGAAGAGCTGGCTAGGAACTTTAGTTGATGCATGCTGCGTATTAGCCGTGGTGGTAGGAACTGTCGGCCCCATCGGCTTTTTAGGCCTACAAATCAGCTTTGGCCTAGAAAAACTATTTGGTATTCCCGATACCTATATGACTCAAGTCATGATCCTTGTCGGCTTAATTGCTATCTATACCTTATCTGCGGTAAGCGGTGTTACCCGTGGCATTAAGATCCTCAGTAATTTAAACGTGGTGCTCGCTGCATTTTTAATGCTGTTTATCTTATTGTTTGGCCCAACCGCTTTTATCATAGATGCCTATATAGGTGCTTTAGGAGTCTACGTTCGTGACTTTTTCCCGATGGCGACCTTTAGAGCCGATCCTGCTTGGTTAGATTGGTGGACGGTATTCTTCTGGGGATGGTTTTTAGGCTATGGCCCGTTAATGGCGATGTTTGTAGCGCGAATTTCACGAGGGCGCACCGTACGCCAGGTGATTCTATTAATCGCGATTATAGCGCCATTGATCACCTGCTTCTGGTTCACCATTATGGGTGGCAGTGGTATTGCCTTCGAGCTAGCCAACCCGGGCAGCGTATCTGACGCCTTCTCAGGCTTTAACTTACCCGCCGCACTGCTAGCCATTACCGAACAGCTGCCACTGGGCACTCTCATCTCGGTGTTATTTTTAATTCTCACCACCATTTTTGTTGCCACTACAGGCGACTCTATGACCTATGCCGTTTCCATGGTGATGACGGGCACCGATCACCCTCATTCAGGGGTACGGGTATTTTGGGGCATTATGATGGGCGTGGTAGCAGCTATTTTAATCTCTATTGGTTCAGGGGGCATATCGGCACTGCAATCCTTTATTGTGGTCACTGCTGTGCCTGTCTCTTTTGTGTTACTGCCCACTCTATGGACAGCACCACAAATCATCAAAAAAATGGCCGCTGAACAAGGCATTTAAGTTATTAGCGCTGTCACTAAATAGAGTTACAGCGCTTTTTATATAAAGGTAACCTACATGAAAACACCCGTAAAAACCGATCTTTTCGCCTCTAAGGCCCCACTAGAATGGGCGGTGATGGCCAATGGCCAATTTTATACTGCCCACATTCCCATTGATGCAGAAGGCAAGGTCGTTGAGGGTGGCATTGAAGCCCAAGCACGCCAAACCATGGACAATTTAAAGCACACCATCACAGCCGCAGGCCTCACCATGGACAATGTCACCCAAGTGCTGATCTATGTTACTGCTCGCGAGCAACTACCCATATTCAACCAGGTATATGCCGAATACTTTACCCCACCCTATCCCAACCGCGCCGCCATGATAGTAGTAGGACTAGCACGAGAAGAAATGCTCTGCGAAATAGTCGCTTACGCCACTAAATAGCAGCCCTTTATCTGTGATACAGTTTGCGCCGGCTGATAGCCGGCGTAAGGCGTTAACGCTACCATTTTTAAAAAGCGACACTAAATGTCGCCTTGCCTTGTACTCTGATGACTTCATCGTACTCTTGAAGCAATTAAAGAAAAATAGCGCCTAGCATCAAGCTATTTTTCTGTAGTCCCACACTTTGGCTGTGGGTGTTGCGGGGCAAGAATGCTTTAAACATTCCCGCCAAGCGGGAGTGCCAGCTAAAGCAGTACACTACAGATAACTCCTACCCCTTCGGGGAGCTGTAAGCCGTCAGCTCTCAGCGGTCAGTTAAAGAAAGCGCCAAGCTTAAAAATAAACACCGGTTTAGTTTTTCGTATGGCGGTTGGCATATGGCTGTCTGTGGTCGCTTGCTGGTACAATGTGGCTTGGTATTTTGGCATGGCGACGGTTTGTTCTGGCCATGTGGCATTGCGTTCCACCTTCCCTCGTAAAGATATAAGGCTTTGATTTTATTATGAATCAACAAACAGTTCAGCATACTCCTATGATGGTTCGGTGTTGAGCGTTTGATTTATAAAGGTTTTTTATAAAGTAATGAGGAAACCTTTAATATAACCTACACTTTTATTCTTTCTGCTGTCTAAACTTAGCTTTATATTGAGCATCACTCTGCAGTGAACCCTCCACCCTTAAATACAAATGCAAATGAATTCTATTTATTTTCAGATACATATTACTTTTATGAATCAGTAGAAAACTACAGATATCTATAAACAATAAGTTATAGGTTTTATTGTAGCCTGGCATAAATGGAGTATTTGCTATGTCCCATCTTGTTGAATCAATGGCCTACTTAGGCCAAACCCCTTGGCATGGCCTAGGAAACCGATTAAGTAGTCGGCAACCAATATCTGTCTGGCTTAAAGAAGCTGGTATGGATTGGTCAATTAAACGAAGTAATGTCATGTTTAATACTGCAGACGATGGTCTATATCTACACAATCATGATAGTGCGCAAGTCCTCTATCGCTCGGACACTCTTGCTCCTCTCTCAGTGGTATCAAACCGCTATAAGGTTGTACAGCCAAAAGAAGTCCTTAATTTTTATAAAGATTTAGTAGAAGTGGGAGGTTTTGAACTAGAAACGGCAGGAGTCCTTAAAGGAGGAAAGAAACTATGGGCGCTAGCTAAGACAGGTCAAAGCATGATGCTAAAAGGAAACGATAATGTAGAAGGTTATCTTCTGCTTGCAACTAGTTGTGATGGCACACTATGCACTACTGCTCAGTTCACTTCTGTACGAGTGGTTTGTAACAATACCTTGAGAATTGCAGTCAATGACAAAACGGGAGCGATCAAGGTTCCGCACTCTACTGTCTTTGACCCTAAGCTGGTGAAAGAGGCATTAGGATTGAGCCTATCCAGTTGGGACGGTTTCATACATGACATCAAAGAGCTATCTAAGCGCCCTGTAAGTCCTAAGGAAGCACATCGTTTCTTTGCTGAAGTATTAGACGATCCTTGTGCTGAACTGACTGATATTAAACCATCTAAACCTATGAGACAGCTGCTTGAGCTCTATGAAGGTGCAGGTTTAGGATCAAAGCTAGCATCTAGCAAAAATACTGCTTGGGGACTCGTAAACTCGATGACCGAGTTTGTCGACCACCACAGACGAGCTCGTAACCAAGACTACCGTCTCGACTCTGCTTGGTTCGGTAACGGAGCGCAACTGAAACAGCAAACCTTTAGTAAAGCTATCAGCTTACTAAACTAACCCACATCAATATCAACATAAAGCCCTGCTGGTTTGCGCCAGCAGGGCTTTATGCGTTTAGGATACTCATAATGAAAACACGTTACGGTAATGCCTTCCGTCTGGCCGACACCAAGACTCTCACCCAAGAACAGTGGCTTCAGGTTCGTCAATCCGGGATTGGATCTTCCGATGCAGCCGTGGCTCTTGGATTATCTCGGTACAAAAGTCCGTTATCACTGTGGCTAGAGAAGACGGATCGCCGCCCAGCCACTGATTTGTCAGATAACGAAGCGGTATTCTGGGGGACAACCCTGGAGCCGGTACTGGCTTATGTATACGCTAAACGAACGGGCTTGAAGGTACGCCGGGTTAATGCGGTGCTACAGCACTCCGAGCATTCTTTTATGCTCGCTAACCTGGATCGTGAAGTTCTGGGGCATGCCGATGGTATTGGCACCCTAGAAATAAAAACGGCTGGCTATCATTCTGCCCCGCAGTGGGAGAAAGGTATCCCCCTCAGCTACCAGTGCCAAGTCTTACATCAATTGGCCGTAACCGGCCATGCCTGGGCCGATGTAGCAGTTTTAATCGCCGGTCAGGATTTTCGTATCTATCGGGTAAATAGAGACGACAACAAAATTGCCGATCTCATCCAACGAGAGGCAGTTTTCTGGCAACACGTTACTGAAGATACTCAACCCGAACCCGATGGTTCTAATGATGCCGCCCAGGCGCTGCAATCTCTGTATCCACAGGATGACAGTCAAACCCTAGATCTATCCGAAGCACCAGAGATGAACGAGTTGTTCAATCACTTTCTAAGTGCTCGTCAACAGAAAGAAGAAGCTGAAGCCCGGGAAGCTCAACTAAAGCAACAGCTCCAAGCCTCGCTAGGCACAGCCAGTGTAGCAGTTTTTCAAGAAGGTAAGATCAGTTGGAAAAAGAGTCGAGATCGCACCTTGCCTGATATGGAAAAGCTTACCAACCATCACCCCGAGTGGATACAACACTGCAGCAAAATCGTGTCTGGTACGCGTCGCTTTATGGTGCAACAACAAAGGAGCTCATCATGATCAAAGGACTCGCCATTACGCCGCCTATTATCGGACGGGTCAGCATAGGTAAGCTGGTCAATAAGAACAATAAATGGTTACCGGAAAAAGACGACAGTTTTACCCTGACCACTCAGATCCAAAACCGAAGTGGTTGGATGCTACATCCTCTTCATCAGCGATATTCCGAAGACGCAGCCAACGGAAAGATCCGCTCTATTCCGGTCAAAGTCTTATTTAACGACAGTGATCTCAACCTACGTGCCGAATACAGCGCCTTTGATCGCAGCACTGGCCGCCCTATTTGTGTGGGTAACGGTGAAATGGCAAAACGAGTCAGCGAAGAAGGTATAGAAGAAATCACCTGCCCAAGTCCTGAGCGATGTCGCTTTGCCCATGAACAAGGCTGCAAGCTCTATGGCCGTTTAAATGTTCAGATTGATGGCCAAAATGACGAGCTGGGTAGCTTTATATTCCGTACTACTGGCTACAACTCGGTGCGTACACTTTCAGCCAGGCTACGCTATTTTGAAGCCGCCAGTGGAGGCCATACCCGCCACTTACTATTGCAATTACGACTTAGAGCTAAAAGCACAGCCCAGTCATATCGAACTCCGGTGTACTACGTCGATCTGACCCTACGTGAAGGAGATACTCTGACAGAAGCAGTTCAAGCCGCTCATCTGGAAGCTAAGCGATATACCCAAGCCGGTGTCAATACTCTTAATCTAGAGAATATAGCGCGCCAGCTGTTACAGAACGGGCAGTTTGAAGATAGCGAAGAAGAAACTCCCTTGCTGCTGGAAGAGTTTTATCCAGAGACGGAGAACGATACCGACAGCAACACCAGTAACAAGCCTAAACCACAGGAACTCATCCAGGCTACCCGCCTGACTAACAAGCTGGGCACCGTTCAGTGAATTTTAGCCACCTATATAGTTAGTACGCCGCCCTTGAGCGGCGTTTTTTATATCTGGAGATTACCATGAATCAGAAGAAATTTATTGCTGGCGAACAAAGGGGTACCTACCTAGCACCCGAACTACTAACAGAAGCCGATATTTTAAACATGGCCCAGAAGCTTGCTCGTCGACGATTAGCCAAGGGTCGCGTCATCAACCAACCAGAGCTTGCCTTTGAGTACCTTCAAACTCTTCTACAGCACTACGAGCACGAAGTATTCGGAGTCGTATTTCTCGACAACCAACATCGTATTTTAGGCTTTGAAGAGTTGTTCCGAGGCACCATCGATGCCGCCAGCGTTTACCCACGTGAAGTGGTAAAGCGAGCTTTAACCTACAACGCAGCAGCACTCATTCTGGTACATAACCACCCATCCGGTAACCCCGAACCCAGCAAAGCAGATACCAGTATCACTCTTCGCATACGAGATGCACTCAACCTAGTCGATATTCGCGTCCTCGATCATGTGGTTGTCGGTATGGAAGGCTGCGTATCACTGGCTACTCGCGGCCTTATCTAATCAACATAAAACTGAAAGGAGTAAATATGCAACAAAATAAAGATGGGCTGGCTAACATCTACAGTGCTCAAAGCTTTTGGGATAAGGTTCGCCACAGCCTGAAAACGGCAGGCATAGAAATTATTCGAAAGTGTCTGCTGCTTTACTATACCGCTCAAAAACCAGAGACACCGCTATGGGCAAAGACCGTTGTTTACAGTGCTTTGGCTTACTTTACCTTACCCATTGATGCGATCCCTGATTTACTTCCCGGCATAGGTTACACCGATGATCTGCTCGTACTGACTGCCGCTATCACTTCAATTTCGTTGTATGTGGATGAAGAAATAAAAGAACTGACAGAGAAAAAAATTAAGATATGGTTTAACGTCACTTAGAATAAAAAATGGGGTGATAGTGAAACCATCACCCCATATAAAACGAGAAATTAAAATGATTCAATCATAAGCTTATTATCCGGTAGCACCTTTAATTTTTTTACAATTTCTTTTTCTAGCTTCTCATTAAAGATAAGCTCATCCTTCAAAATAATTAATGCATCATGCACCCCATTAGATATTTCTACCTCAGCTTCTCTATCAAATGCTTTCTTTACATTGCTCACAGAAAAAAGGCCACCAGATGATTGTTTGGATTGAGTGCTAGTACTCTGGATAAGCCTACGCCTTGCATCTAAGATCATACCGCAAGGGTAATAACCTATATTCACATTACTTACACCTTCAACACCAACAGTCTCACTCATTTCAGCAAGAAGCTCGTCTTCATTAAAATCAGGAACGTAGCCATCTCTGCATACAGAAGCATAGAAAACATTCAACTCACTGATTGTACTTGATAAACTTTGAAGCTGATGAAGAAGATAACCAGGAAAACGAATGTCACTTCGCTTTTCCAGATACTTGCTAACTGCGATAACATCATATTGTAGAGCATGAGATATATTTCTATCTATACCTACTCTAAATTTATGACTATCAATAAAGTAATTTATTGAATTAGAAAGAAAAAGTATTTCATTTTGTCCTTTTGTAATATCAAAACCATCACTTATTCTTTGCTTTATCGATGTATTCTGATTGTTATCATAGCTGCTTGGCAAACTAAGGCCGCGTTCTAAAATATCTAACTTTTTAGATAACTTTATACCTTTAACATCTCCAAAAATCTCTTTACCTACGTCTGTAGATAAAAATTCAACAGTAACCTCTGAAGCGTTCTTTATAAAAGGAAGTGATACTTCTATAATCTTCCTTCCCTTTTCTATAACTTTTTTACCAGTATCGGTTTTACCGGCTTCTTCAAGAAGCTGCATTACCGTAGGAAGTAATTGTGCCACTGCTGGGTTCATATATTTACTCTCTTATAGATAGAGCTAAGCAAGGTATGAAATCATAAAACCTGGCCTAACATTAATTAGACTGATGAGATAATATATATCAGTTTAAAACTTCAAAGTCTTGCTTGAGTCCTTGTACTGAACGGCTCAGCTCTATACGGTCATGCGGGATCAGTACGTAGTGCCAATTCTTACCACCGTGCTGCTTGGCGTGCTCATTGGCGTAGTTGCACCAACGCACAGCAGCCCTAGCTTTGGCCTGAACTTCCGGTGAATCCACTTCTGTCGCCTTCTTAGGTTCCATCAGCAGATACTCGGTTTCCGTTTCCACCACAAAATCCGGCTCGTAATTCTGGCCGTTGGCATATTCGATTTTGAACTGGCCGGGGGCTGGCTTCATCCACTTGAGTACCGAAGGCTCGTTTTCCAGAATTTGCGCCAGACGCCACTCCCCGTCTACGGAGTCGAATTTCTGGTAGGGGTAGCAGCACTTGGTAAAACCGGTAAACAGCATCTGCCGTATTTTGCTTTTCTCACCCGGTTGAATGGGTGAACGAAAATCCCGAGGCTGCTCGTCTCTGGCGTAGTTAAAGGTTGCGGGCCGTAGAATATCGAATCCCTGAGTGATTCTGCCTACGTAGTCAGTCGGCGTCGTCCACATATTCGCTCGCAACTGTGCCCAGATAAAGTCAGCCAACTGCTGACCTTGAGTCTTCAACAGGCTCTCTGCGTCTTCTTCACTCAAGTAGCTACGCAAATGTGTCACCATTTGCCCGGCCAGTTTATACAAGGCTGCCGCATGTTGGTCATAATCGATTTCATCGTGATCGATCAATGAACGTACCAGGTAATCTTCTGGTCGAGCTTCTGTATCTCCACCTTCTTCCCAGCTGATACTACTGATGCGGTTGTCTTCCAGGTGCTGTAACAGCATCTCTTTGCTGCCAGGTTTCAAGGCAATACGCTCAAGCCCTGACAACTCAAAATCCGCAAAGCCATAGTTCACTTCTCGGGTTGGCAGGATCACAATCTGGGGAATATCGATGGTGTGCTCTATCAATTTCTCGGTAATGGCTACCACCAAATCATTAATGGCGCTATCGTCCATCCGAGGTAAAGGTAACGGCTCAGCAGCGGCCTCTTCCTCTGCATTCTCATTTTTTTGTATCTGTGGAGATACCGGCGGAAACCATTCGCGCATGGCTTGCTGTACGCGCTTGGTTACTGTTTCTTTCATTTCATCACTGTTCAGCTCTTTACTACTGGTCAGCCGCTTCGCCTCTTCACTAACAACCTTGAACGTCAGCTCCGCCACCTTGCGATCGGATTCCGTATTAAGCAGCGAAGGCAGCGCCGGTTTTTCAGCCGATATACCCATGCCATACCCTGAGGGCGCTTGTTCGTGGATCTCTCTACCATCCAGTTCAGTCGGGCGGCGGCCCAGCAGCACTTCTGCCATGGAGGGCACAACCATAGTCTGCGGCTTTTTCTCAGGAATACCGTTTTCGTCATCTTCGGCGCCGATATAGAGCGTCTTTCTGATAACAGACTCTTTATCATTAGCTTGATCGATAATCTCCTGAAAACGGTCATGGGCAATAATAGTCAGCCGATCGACCGCCTCAACACCGGTGCGCTTATCATAAGGCAAGCGAAGACCACGGCCTATGGTCTGCTCGGTCAGAATCTCCGAGGCAGAAGCCCGCAGAGGCACTATGGTGTACAGATTGGTCACGTCCCAGCCTTCTTTCAGCTTGTTGACGTGAATAACAATCTCGGTGTCTTTGTCGTGCTCTACCGCCAGCAAGCGCTGTGTGGTTTCCTCTGACTCTTCCGCTCCCTGATTGGAATGAACGGTGATCACCTTGCCTTTGTAAGCCCCCTCGAAGAAGCTGTCACTTTCGATGCGGGCCTTAAGGTCATCGGCATGCAGTGTGTCTTGAGCAACCACCAGCATGAAGGGCTTAACCAAGGGCCTACCGGTGTTATTGGCATAGCTGACCAACTCAGTCTTAACGTATTCATGATGATGAATACCATCTTCCAACTTGAGGACTTCCAGTTTATCTCTGCTGTAGTCTGCCACTCGAAAATCTTTTCGCGTCGCTACCGCTGGTATCTTCACATAACCATCATTCAAGGCACTAGCAAGCGGGTAGTGATAGATGATGTTTTTGAAGTCTCTAGGCTTGGCACCCACCGTCTTGGGCGTCGCTGTCAGCTCTATGCCCAATACCGGCTTGAGATCGTTCAGCGCCTTGGCTCCCGCGCTGGCATAGTAACGGTGGGCTTCGTCCATCAACACCACCAAATCGGGCAATTCGGCCAGATAGTTAAAATAAGAATCGCCAATATATTCCTGAATACGGCGCATCTTAGAAGTCTTAGATTTAGCCGCCCCTTTTTTGTTATCCAGAGCATTGATCTTGGACACGTTAAAAATGTTGATATGGGGGGCCGTTTCGGTGGCGAACAAATCACCGGTCATTCGTTCGGTTACCGCATAGTCCAGGCGCACGCCGCGCCCTTCCTGGTAGTCATCACCTGTTACCAATACAGGCGGCGTCTGGGACAGCTCGGGGATGCCTTGAAAAACATACTTGGGCGAACCCGGCAGAAAATCCTGCTTAAGTTTTTCATAGATGGTAAGGTTCGGCGCCAGCACAAAGAAATGACGGCTGCGCCCAGTTAGGTACAACCAGGCGATCATGGCTCCCATCAACCGGGTTTTACCTACACCGGTCGCCAGAGCAAAACACAGGGATGGAAAGCTGCGCTCAAAGCCTTTAACCGTAGGCTGTTCTTCCCTAATGACCTTCAGCCAGTGATTCAAATCAGGATCTTTGTCGAGCTTGAGCTGTTCCAGTATCCGACAGAGGATCTGCAAAGACTTATCCTGAGGCTGACGCAACGACAGCCTAGCGCTAATCTGGTTAGCCGTTTTTCTATCCGTGCTCATGAATTATCCTTATTATTCTTCTTCAGTGCTTGTAGTTGCTTGTTCCGCTAGCTCTTCCGGCAGCACGTTAAGGGTAAAGCTGTAATCGTCGTGATCCCACTCGCACTTGTTGAGGATGGCACGGGGGATTTTCTTCAGGGTTAGATTGGCAAATTCGGCGCCATCGGTCATAAAGGCTTTGCAACAGATAAGCAAGGTACGCTCAGGGCCTACCTCTTCGCTGATACGCTTGAGCTGACCATAAGCGAGAGAGCCGGTAGTGACATAGATATAGTCGGTCTCGGTGCTGTAGCCATGGTTCCAGAACTGGGTTTGGCTAGGTGCATAGGTAAAGCCCATGTGCTTACACATGGCCTCAGCCAACATCTCGCCATTATATTCCTTATTAATAATCCAGTTACCCCAACTGTCTTTCTTCAGTAGAGATGGAGCTAGATTCAAGTAACGGAAACCACCGCCGCCCTGCCAGTTAACTGCCTTGGAGACGCCCCCCTGGTCTTCACCATCAACCACCTTTTTCAGACGTGGAACAATATAATATTCTGACTGCTCTCCGAGCTCCACCATAATCCAACGGCGTCCCATTTTGTGAGCAACAGCACCAGTTGTTCCAGAACCAGCAAAGGAATCCAGAACCAGTTCTCCTGGATTAGTTGCAATATGAATAATCCTTTCAAGCAACTGCTCTGGTTTTGGAGTAGAAAAGGGTTCAATGTCAGGAAGTAACTTTCTTAAATGATCACGTCTTGCTGATTGATTTGAGCCTGTTTCAGAGGAAGGCCACCATGTTTTAGGCACCATCCCCCCCTGCACTTCAGAAATATATTTTTTTATTACGGGCAGACCGTCCCCTTTTTTACCGAAGTAAACACGATTTTCCTGAAGAGCCTGCTCAAACGTCGACTTACTAAAACGCCAAAAGTTACCACTTGGTGGCGTTACTACTCGCCCTGATGGGAGAGTAATTTCATAGCGTAATGAATCATTTCCGCTCTTTGCGGTACCATCAGCACCTTGGCGCCAAGGTCCTCGAGGATCATCATCTGGATTTTTGTAACGTTTTAATTGCTCCTCTCCATGAGGGAGTAAGTTTCTAACTTTTTTCCACCCTGCAGAAGCTTTAGCATAGAGAAAAATATAATCATGAGATGTGGAAATAGTTGTATCATTTTTTCGACCAGCATCTTTTTCCCAAATAATGGTCGATATAAAATTTGATCTACCAAAAATCTCGTCACAGAGCACTTTCAAATAATGAGCTTCGTTATCATCAATCGTTATCCATATTGAGCCATCATCGCTCATCAAGGTTCGGAGCAACTCTAAACGAACACGCATCATGGAAAGCCACATGGAATGTTCTAGGCCATCGTCATAGTGCGTAAAGGCGCTGCCTGTGTTGTATGGCGGATCGATGAAGACACATTTTACCTTACCCGCATATTGCTGCTCTAGCGCTTTCAGCGCCAGCAGGTTATCGCCGTGGATCAACAGGTTGTCATGAGAGACCTTGGGTTGCTGCTCGTCATCAGCGAAGAGCGCTTCGGCAGCCTGATTCTCTGGTGCCGTTTGGTAGGACAGGCTCTTGTCTTCCAGAAAAATACGGGGCTCCAGACGTGGGCGCTTGTCTTTGCCAATCCAGGTCAGTTCCAGTTTTTGTTTTTTAATCGTCATTGTTGTTCCGGTAAGCCTTAGTGGGCGAGCGCCTGCAGGCGCTCAATCCAGTTATTAAAATGGGGGCATTGAGCCCGAATGGTATCCAGGCCGATATCTTCGGCAATCAGCGGCCCGTGCAGGGTCTTGCGGTACTCGGGCACCAGCGCCAGAATCCGTTTCGACGGCGCCGTTTGTGGACTGTTGTTGATCTGCTCCGGGCTGTCGAAGCTGGCCTTGATCGCTTCCAGCTTGGCCACCGGGGCTTTATCATCCAGCCAGGTGGCAAATTTTTTCGGCTCGCAAAACAGCAAGGCCTCGAACTCATGCAACAGCAAATTCGGGACAAAGTTGGACTCGTTGATATCCGCCGCAAAGGCATCTTCCAGCACCTTCACCTTTTGCTCTGCGTCATCCTCCGGGCTGTCTAGTCCAGGAAAGTCAGTCGGCAAACCATAGTAGTCGATCAGGGTGGTAACAAAGGCCTTTTTATCCTGCCGACACAACCGGGTGACCTGATGTTTGACCTTGCCATAGCTGACGATTCCGCCTTTATGACCGGCGCTGGTTTGCGCCAATATGGCCGTCAGATAGATGCCCTGGTTAGCAAAATAGGGCATCAAGAGGTCACGGACAAAGGTTTCTTCCGTTTGACCTTCCACGAATACATTCACCCGGATCATCGTTGTGGTCTCCCGCCCAGCAGGTTTTTCTTCCACAACTCGCCCAGGCTGTAGTCTTGCAGCCATTCATTGAAGTTGTCTGTCTCTAGTCGCTTGAAGGTGGAAGTACCCTGCTGCTTGTCAACCACGATTAAGTCTTCGGCATCAAACTGGTTGACCAGCTCTACCGACTGGGTAGAGATAATCAGCTGATGCACACTGCTGGCGCTCTTGATCAACTCCGCCAGTACGTTAATGGCGTAAGGGTGCAGGCCAAGCTCGGGCTCGTCGACGATGATAGAGCTGGGCATAAACTCTTCCGGCTGCAGCAATACCGTTGCCAGCAGAATAAAGCGCAGGGTGCCATCAGAAAGCTCACTGGCCTTGAAGGGGATATCCTGCTCTTTTTCTGTCCACTCCAGTTGAATGCTGTCCGGGTTATCCGGTGTCGGGCGCAGATAGAAGCCACCGAAGAAAGGCGCTACCATCTGAATGGTTCTGACGATGCGCTTGTAGTGGCCAGGGTGATGCTTTTGCAACCGAAACAGGAAGGCAGCCAAGTTGGCACCATCTTCTCGCAGGTAGTCATTATCGTTAATACGGTGGATCTGCTTAACCCTGGCGCTGTCACTGGTGTCATGGAAGTGATAGACGCGCCAGCGACGCATGTAGGGCAGCGTATACTGCTTTATTTGTGAGGAATGGCTATCTGCCACGGATTCAAAATGGCCAGAGTAGTTACCGAAGTCTCCGCCCATGTTCCAAAACAGGGATTCGTTCTGAAACATCATTCGATTATCATTGGTTGGCTCCAACGCAAACTTGTAGCCATTATTACCGAAGAACAGATCGCCCTTTAATGCTTCCGTTTTCTTGCGGCCAAAATGCAGTAAGGCATCCGGCCCCCCAGCTTTGCCAACCTGTGATTGCAGACGGTGATCGAGTACGGTGGCGATCAGCCGAAAAAAGCTGATGAAGTTTGTTTTACCGGCACCATTGGCACCGATAAGCACATTCAGGCACCCCATTTTTAAGTCGCACCTGGCGATAGACTTGTAGCCTTCGATCACGATATGGCTAAGCTGATCGCTGTCTGTGACCTTTTTCATGCTGTAACCTCTTGTGCTGATGCTGCCAGTTGCCACCGTATAGTAAACAAGGTTTTCAACCGGGTTTCGGTGGCCAGGCGTTCTTCTATCTCTTCGAGCAGGCGGTCTTCTTCCTGCTCGATCTTTTTCTTTTCCTGGTGGTAGCTAAGCATGACGTTATCGCGTTCACGCTCCAGCTGCTTGAGCTGTTTTTTAGCTGCCATTTTTTCTTGTAACGAGCTTAGGTGACGCGAGGCTTTACGAGCCTCTTTGATTTCTTGATCCAGCTGTTTGATGCGAATATCCAGCGCTATGCGCTTGTCTTCTGCCCAGCGTTCGAGTTTTTCCACCGCCTCGCCGTAGTAAAGTTCGTTATCCTGCTCTACCAGTGTCTTAAAAGCCGTTAATTGCTCCGAAAGTTTGTCTTCCAGACGCTGGTCATCAATTGGCGTCACAGTACTGGGCTCGCAACATAATGGCAGCTGCAACATCCGCTCAATCGTCTCTGGATGAATTGAGTTACCATCCTGATCGATTGCCGCCAGCAATAACTGTTCTCGGCGATGAGAACTGGCATCCACAATGACTTTGACTACTTTTAACTGCCCCTGCTGACCGACAAGGTTTTTGACATCCACCCATTGCCCCTGTTCGGGCTGGTAAGAAAAGGTCAGCTCTGCGTCAGCCAGAGGTTGTTGCCTGGCACGCTCAATAAGCATGGCTCCCATGCCATCGTGAGGACGGAAGAAATAACCTTCCTGTGTCTCTGCCGTTTGCCAGTTGAGATTGTAAGCTTTTCCCTGCCAGATGAAAGCATCCTCACCTTCCTGATAACGCCCGTCATCCTGCTGCGACAGCGCCATTCTGGCCAGCAATAGCAGCCGCTGCTGATAGGCGTTTAGTTGGCGACTCGTCTTGCTCCGGCGCAGATTCAGACGGCTGATCACATCGGCGTCAAAGTTCTCCAGCAGAGATCGCCTGGTATCACTGTTCTTGATGTCGAGCCGTTCCTTCAGCTCTTCTTGCAAGGCGTTAAATTCGACTTCAATTTGTTCGTCACTGCGGCAACGCTGGTAAATATCGTGTATGCGACGCTCGATATCGACGCCGGATTCAATAGAGCCAAGCACTTCGTCGGAAGCTCCAAAGACACCTTCAAAGAGCTGAAACTTCTGACTTAGCAACTCAAACACGCGCTCGTCGGCTCGGTTACCCTTGTTGATGAAGTTCACCACTACCACGTCGTGCTTCTGCCCGTAACGATGCACTCGACCAATCCGCTGCTCTACTCGCTGCGGGTTCCAGGGAAGATCGTAGTTAATCAGCAGGGAGCAGAACTGCAGGTTAATCCCCTCGGCGCCCGCTTCGGTGGAGATCATCAAGGTGGCATCGTCACGGAACTTTTCTACCAGGGCCGCTTTCATGTCGGCGGTCTTGGAGCCAGAAATACGGCTCGATCCCTGATGTCGCTCCAGCCACTCTTTATAGATGGCTTTGGATTCAGGATCGTTATTGCTGCCGTTGAGCATGACTATTTGACCGCGATAACCCTC
The DNA here is from genome assembly GCF_017498065.1 of Oceanisphaera pacifica. GTDB lineage: Bacteria > Pseudomonadota > Gammaproteobacteria > Enterobacterales > Aeromonadaceae > Oceanimonas > Oceanimonas pacifica. The sequence goes on from NZ_JAGDFX010000001.1 coordinate 79,720, forward strand.
ATTCGCCAGCATGTCGGCAAGCCAGGTCTGAGTTCGCACCGACTCGGTGAAAATCACGGCCTTGCGGGCACCGCCAAGCTCGGTCGTTCTTTCGAATGCCCTTTCCAGTACTCGGAGCAAGGCTTGGGCCTTGGCGTTTTGTGAAATGCTACCCGCCATGGATTTGAAATCTTTTAGCTGATCTATCTCTGCTTTCAGGGCTTCGGGATCGATCAGATCCTCGTCGTTGTACCCCTCTTCATCTTGATAATCATCGAGGTTTTCATAATCCTGCAACGCCTCGATCAGAGGTAGCTTTTGTTCCAGTCGGTTAATCATGGTCTCCAGAGTGCCCTGAATGGCGTAGGAAGAAGAAGCCAGGATTTTACGGATAACCAAGGTGACCAGATGACGTGCGCCACTCTTGATGGCTAACAGCTCATCCTGCTGCAGGTACTCTGATACTTGTCGATACAGTTGATCTTCTAATTCGGTAGGGCGGAAATCTTCGGTCATGGAGTAACGGCGAGTAAAGCTGATGCCACCTTCCTCCTGTACCTGACGCCTAAGGGTGCGATTGCACACCTTGCTTAAGCGTGTACGTAACAAGACCAACTCCATCTCATCAAGATTGTGCTTTGAATAACGAGCCTTAAAGGCTGCAAGATCGCCAAAGAAATGAGGGTCGATCACGGACACCAGCCCGTAAAGCTCTAACAGGCTGTTTTGCAGCGGAGTAGCTGAAAGCAGCACCTTCTTGCAACCAGACAACGCCGACTCCAGTTTTTTGGCTGTTTTGGCTCCGTCATTCTTGTAGATATTTCTCAGTTTGTGGGCTTCATCCAGCACCACCAGATCCCAAGGGACACGGGCAATATCAAGCTCTTTACGAGCAGCAAACTCGTAAGAGCAGATGCACACCGCTGGCTGGCCCTTTGTCAGCTCAACATCGAAAGGGTTAGCATGCCCGGTTTTTTTTGCCTCGTTGTAACTCTTGGCTTCGAGGATTACCGATGGCAGTGAGAACTTTTCTTCCAGCTCCTGGCTCCACTGCTTACGTAGTGTTGCAGGAACAATCAACAGTAGCTTACGGCGTCTTTCGGCCCACTTCTGAGCCAGCACCAGGCTGGCTTCAATGGTCTTGCCCAGCCCCACCTCATCGGCCAGGATAACGCCACTGGAAAGCGGCGAAGCCAGGGCAAACATGGCTGCCTCAATCTGATGAGGGTTCATGTCTACCTTGGCACCCGCCATGGTCTGAGCCATGGTGTCTTCTGCTTTACCTTCCAGCGTTAGCCAGTGAGCCAACCAGGCTTGTTGATGAGGAGAATGCTGAATCACTTCTGTTCATCTCTTAGTTGAGATAAATTAACGGGATTGAAAGCTCGAGCATCATGTTTAGTCAAAAACTCTGATACCGCTTGTCGAATAACCCAAGACATGGATAAGCCGCAGCTCTCAGCAAGGTGTTGCAGAGACTGGTATTGTTCTTGTGACAGGGATACAGTAGTCCTGACTGATTTCATGGCAAGCCCTAATGATGCGTAATAATGCAATATGCATCACTTTACATCAGCTGGCTTTGTCAGGCTATCATGTTGTGCTCATTGTATTACCTTGCCGTCAAAAGAAAGCGCAACAGCATCACGAGTAATATAGAAGTAGTTTTGTAGAAAAGAAGATCTCAAATGGTTTAGCTGTACAGGTTTCGATAGCTGTCATGAGCTCGCTAATAGATATCTGCATTACGTATTTTCGAGCCTCTTTAGCCCCTAGAGGTACCAAATGCATGCACTCCGTTACCATATTCTTTGGTAGTCTCCTTGCATAAGTAAGCGACCGCCTGGAAGAAAGTAGGAAACGATTGATAACCATCATTTTTAATAAGAGAAAATGTACTAGATACGTTCACAAGACCTTTTATATTAAATATGTCTATGTCCAGAGCACTAGCCCAAGCAGAAGTAATCTGACTGTGAAGCGTACCTGAACATTTATTCCAATCTCCGAGGGTAAAGTAGGCATTGCGGTTTAGTAACAAAACAAAATGATAATGTGGGCGTCCTTCTACTCCCAGTTCTCTCGCCCAAATATATCTCAACCCATGATAGTGTACACGTCCCTGCATTGAGTCCCGCTTATATACATGGTTCAGCTTCGCCTTAAGCGAGCTGATGAAGCGCTCTACCACTCTATTATCGTTCAGGGTAGCACTCATCCAAGTAGGCCATCTAAGGTCTAACCGTATTGCAAATACACGACCAAAGTTATTGAGCTGCTTCTCTATTACAGTCCAAGCTTTGTCTAGATACTGTTCTATGTATACCCCATGGCTTACTGCAATGGGGATGTTTCTATATAAGCTTTTTGTATACCTATACAAATTAGTATTACCTTGAACTCTTATTCTATCATTCATCTATCTATCACCTATATATTCAAACATTGAATATAGTCACACACCTAACATCAACAGGACATTAATAGGCATATATTACTATACCGACATGATTAAAATTAAACCTTCAGGATATACAACCAAAAACAACAAGAACCATCGACAAACACTGTCGAAAAATATACAGAGCTACTCTTGGAAAACATCAATTGGAAGAGGAAATAAAAACACTCACCATTTTAGATTAATGAAAACATACTAGCCTATATTCTTATCACGCTCTGCTATGCGAGATAGAATCCAAGCTTCTACTTCAGACTCTAACCATCCTTTGGCCTTACCCCCTAGTGATACGGATAGAGGAAAGACACCTTCAGCTATCTGTCTATAAATTGTGGAACGCGATAGTCCAGTTTTATTCATTACTTCTTTTAGTCTGATTATTCTCATGATTGGCTCCAGTTATACCGTTCATGAGATATGTACGCAGCGTAATAAAATACTTTTATTCAGCTAAAAACTTCTCCTTTCTTAAAACTTTACATATTCAATATAACTTAAAATACCACTATTTAAATGAACATCCTCTAGCTTGCAAGCTTCACCTATGTTTTCATTTGTAAATATCTCAACAGAAAAGTATACTCCTTCATCTATCACGTTAAAACTAGCTGGTAGAATTAAAAAACAGCTATTATCAACACTAAGCTTAAGAGCCCTAGCTATCGGCTCTTGTACACGTCTAGCCATCAAGAAAGACTCATGTAGCAGATATTCAGCAATACTACGTATATCTCCTTTATATTTTACTTTAGGATGCAAAACTACTGCTAATTCATCTTTAAGATCCTCGAATTCAGAGCTATAACCTTTAAGATTAATCAGCTTGTAATTAGACCACTTCCTTTCAACAGTGTCACTCCATCGTTTATTCAAAAAAACAGATGCATACTCTTCCAATACATACTGAAGATAAGCCTTAAAATCATGATTAGAAGCATCTAAAAAACATTCATCATTCATACCTCCACTTACATCAACTCCGAGCCTTTGCTTCTTTAGGCTTCTATTTCTGGCTGATCTATAAATTCTTTTAGCTGCAATCCCACAATTACTTTCAGTAATGTGATATGCAATAGATACTCGGTACCCTGAGACTCTATAGGTACCGTACAGTGGGTGCCGAAGGTTAAGTACATGCACACTTTTAACCATTCCAAAAAGTGACCTGTTTGTCATGCCGGATATAGAAGCATGTAGTACTTTTTCATTAACAAAGTCACATACTTTCCCTTTCACTCTACGTACGGACATCCCTGTAATACTAGATAACTCAGAAAAACTTAGATTATTTAATACGCCCATGGAGTCTGCGTGATACAACATAACAGCCAGTAAAAACCTATCAGAACGACTAAACCTAATCTTCGACTCTTTTTTCGGATTATACCCACCATTAGGAAATAGAGTCGCTTCAATTAGCGGCTTTAATCTTTCCGCAGGCTGAGATCTAGAGTTAGCGAGTAAGTGTAAAAATGAGTCAGTGAATCGATATCTAGCACTAGCTCTTTTATCTCTATTGGGGTGCACTTCGTCTTCTGTAATAAATTTTTGTTGCTTCAGGAACTCTAGCCCTACTTTCACCGCTCTATTGTTTGTATCACAGCTAGCCATCAACTTTCTAACAGCACCGCAGAACCCTCCCGTTCCAACATAATTTTTTACTAGCTGTACTATGAAAAGGCGAGACTCTGGTGACAAAATTTTTGAAGTTAAAGGTTCAGTCGTGTGATTACCTTTTGAATGGTCATCCGATCTTTTATACATCATTAGGTCTCTTTCGAGTAACCTGTAAGGATAATTCATACTTTCACCTTATACCTCTGCACTTGTGATGTACCCAATGTACCTTAATTAAGCGCATTGTATACTAAAAGTTACTTTTAACGTTGCAAGTAACGAATAAATTCATGAAACTTATACAGTCCAAGATTTGGCGAAAACACTCTAGGTATCGCATGTTGCCATAACTGATATTTATATTGGTGTTACATCTTTAAATGTAACGATGGTTCAACTGTTCAGCGCCGACATGCTCCGCCTATCGATGGTATCGAATTACAAGGCACAGTCATCACCGAAGAAAGAGGAGTACTTTGTAATATGTGTGTTCAAGTGATACTTAGTGAAGGTTATAAAACATGCAATAAAGATACGGTTACAATGCAGAATCAGGTTACTTATTTCAGCCATAATGACACTATAATCTCTATTTAAAATTGTAATGTTTTCTAAGTAAGCATCATCAATAACGATAATAAAGTAAGCATGAAAATATAAATTAACTTTTACAAAGAGGTTGAAATGTTCTTAACAAACAATCGTTCTGACATAGAAAAATGGAAATTATGGATAGAAGAGTCTCACCCCGAAAAAATAAAATGGGCAATAGATTACATATCAAAAAAAGTAAATAAAAGCTTTAAAATGGAACACAAAAGCAAGAATCTATTTATTAACTTAATAAATGAAATCCCAGAATCACCAGAGAACACAATAAACCTTAATAAGATGATGGCAGCTTGGAGAGCAAAAAAACATAAAGAAAAAACCAATAGAGAAATTAGTTCTTTCTTGCTAGAAGAAAAAACGAGAAGTAAAATATCTCGCTTAGCCAAAAAATCAAAACAGTCTCAAAGCAAAGTAATTGAAGAAGCAATATTTAATCATGACAGAGACACCAAAGAAATAAACAAGGAAGTAAAATCTATTGTAGAATCAAGAATTACTCAGAAAGAAAAGCTTACAAATGCAAAAAAAAGAAAAGAGAAGAGAGAAATAAAAAGGCTAACTTTAGAAATTGAATTGCTAAGAGAAAAGAATGCAAAGATCAAAGCAGGTTACATAAGCATGAAAAGTTTCACTGAAGAGATAATATTGGAGTATAATTTCGGTTCAAATGAAGAAGAACACGAAGCTATTCAAGATGAGCTATGGAAAAAACTAAATCTCATGATAGAAAAATTTAACATTTAATAAGTAACCTTAAAGCTATAGATGTAAACTTATACCTTGACGGTTAAAAGTTAACCACTAACAATACTATCTAAGTAATCAGCCCATATTTGTAACCAATATTGGCATTCACTTTCATAACGATGCAAATCATAAGTTCCTTCAATCCCAGATCTAGCATGACCTAGGATTGCTTCAGCAACTTCATTAGGACATTGCAAACGAGCTAATCCTGTTCTTACAGTTCGTCTCAAGTCATGTGGTGTCCAGTGATCAATATCTAACATGGTTCCCTTATTTCTCATAACCCACGATTGTTCAGATAGCTTTTTTTGCTGTACTGGTAAGCCAGTTGCTTTCGATGGAAACATCGCATCTGTTGTACCAAAAGGTAATTTTTTTATTATATTAACAGCTTGACTAGGCAGCTGAACATAACGATCCGTCGCTGTCTTTGTTTCTCTAATATGTAATTTTTTTTCTTTAGCATCAAAGTCTTTCCATTGTGCATTGCAAAGCTCTCCTGTTCTACATCCTGTAAGCAATGTTAAATGAAGAATCTTTTTTTGCGCATTGGTATAATCTGAACTTGGCAACCACTTAATTAGCTTTATAACTTCTTTGTCCGATAACACCCTTCGACCTGGTTTAGATGTAAGCTTTATTTTCGCTTGTCTTAGCCCAGCTTTAGCTAATAATGCAGGGTTAGCAAAGTCGTCAGGTAATCTATCAATACCGATGGCATACTCGTAAGCTGCGGACAGCTCTCTTAATACGCTTCCGGCTTGTACATTGGCACCTCTAGAGACAATACTCATGACCATCTTGATCACATCTTTCCTTAAAATATCTGTTGCCGGACGAGAACCCATGAATGGCACGACATCAATATAAAGAGTTCTTCTGGTTTCAATCTGGCCTTTAGGCTTACGAGAACCGAGTTTTAGTTGCCCATTGGGTAGTTTCTGGTCTTCTATCTGACTAGTCAAATACAATTCGATTAGATCTTGTACCGTGAAGGTTTGACGACCTTGTTCAATGAGCAATGAACGTTCTTTTTCTTCCTTTCTTTTCCTTTTTATCTCATTGGCAGGGCAGATTTTTTGTCTTCTAAGTAACTTCCAATCTTGAAGTATCGATCGAGCTTCAGCCAAAGAGGTCTCAGGAAAGTTCCCAATTTTCGCCTGCACTAGCTTTCCTGTCTCAGGGCTAGTGTATCTGTAAAAGAACGTCTTAAGGCCGGTACTACCGCAAGCCACACGTAGGCCTCTATTTTCCCCTGTATCAGAAAGATCGTTACTACTCGGCTTCATAGTCTGAATTGTTCTTGTTGTCAGAGGTTTGGTACTCTTCGCTAAAGTCATCTCACAATCTTCCTGTTAGTTTTGTTAGGCTACCACCTAATAAGGCGTGTCGTTCACCTTATGCCAGTACATTTATAAAGTATGTACTGGCGATACATACAACCTACACTTAAACCTACACTAAAACATAGGTTTTAGCGACATTGACTGATACATCTTGAGACGACCTGAGAAACCAAATATTAGAAAATATCTTTATAAACAAGTACTAATGGCGGTTAAGTGAGTGAAAAATAAAGAGTTAGATCAAAAGCACACACCTATGATGGTTCAATATTTGGCATTGAAGGCGCAGCATCCGGATGTGTTGATGTTTTATCGCATGGGCGATTTTTATGAGCTGTTTTATGACGATGCCAAAAAAGCGTCACGCTTGTTGGATATATCCTTAACCAAACGCGGAAAGTCAGGGGGCAGTGCGATTCCGATGGCGGGGGTGCCCCATCATGCGGCGGAGAATTATTTGGCGCGTTTAGTGCAAATGGGCGAGTCGGTGGCCATTTGTGAGCAAATTGGCGACCCTGCTACCAGTAAAGGGCCGGTTGAGCGACAGGTGGTGCGCATTGTTACACCCGGCACTTTGTCGGATGAGGCTTTGCTGGAAGATCGCCAAGATAACTGTTTAGCGGCAGTCTTTCACGATGGTCAGCAGTTTGGTTATGGGGTGCTGGATGTGAGTACCGGCCGGTTTGTGCTGAATCAGTTTGCCACTGAAGAGTCGTTAGTTGCAGAATTGCAGCGCACGCAACCTGCCGAGTTATTGCACCCCGAAGATTTTGACTATTTTTCAGCGATTGAATCGCGCAAGGGGCTGCGCCGTCGGCCAATATGGGAATTTGATTTAGACACGGCACGTACTTTGTTATGCCAGCAGTTTGGCACCCGCGACTTAGTTGGTTTTGGGGTAGAGCAAGCCAGCACGGCGCTGTGTGCTGCGGGCTGTTTGCTGCAATATGTTAAAGATACTCAGCGCACCGCTATGCCACATATTAATAGTGTCAGCCTTGAGCGCAGCCAAGATATGGTGGTGATGGATGCAGCTACGCGCCGTAATTTGGAGTTAACGCTTAACTTATCGGGCACGGTAGAAAATACGCTGGCTGAGGTGTTGGATAACACGGCCACGCCCATGGGCAGCCGCTTGCTTAAGCGCTGGATACATCAGCCCAGCCGTAATACCGACACACTCACCCGTCGCCAAGACAGTATTGCGTTGTTAATGGCCGATGGCGGCTTTGAAGATTTACGCTCGCCGCTGCGCCAAGTGGGAGATATGGAGCGCGTATTGGCACGCCTTGCCCTGCGCTCGGCTCGCCCGCGTGATTTAAGCCGCTTGCGCAGTGCGCTACAAGCTTTACCGGATATTCAGCAGCAATTAGCACAGGCGAATAGCCCTTGTTTAAACGCGCTGGCAAAAACCATTGGCGAATACCCAGATTTGGCTGAGCTATTAGCACAAGCGATAGTGGATACCCCGCCGGTGTTAATTCGTGATGGTGGGGTGATCCGCGAAGGCTTTAATGCCGAGTTAGACGAGCTGCGTGAATTGGCGGCCGGTGCGCACCGCTATTTAGAAGCCTTAGAAGCACGAGAAAAAGCCGCCACCGGTATTCAAACCCTAAAAGTGGCCTATAACCGAGTACACGGTTTTTATATTGAAGTGAGTCGCGCCAGCGCCGACTTAGTGCCGGTGCATTATATACGCCGCCAAACACTCAAGAATAATGAGCGCTATATTATTCCTGAGCTTAAAGAGTACGAAGACAAGGTACTTAGCGCTCAGGGACAAGGGTTAGCGTTAGAGAAAAAGCTGTACGAAGCACTGCTCGATAGTTTGTTAGAGCAGTTGCAACTCTTGCAGCGCAGTGCCATTGCGCTGGCAGAGTTGGATGTGTTTGCTAACTTGGCCGAGCGTGCCGACAGCCTAGATTATTGCCGCCCTACCCTCACTCAAGACGCCGTGATTGATATTCAGGACGGTCGCCACCCTGTGGTTGAGCAGGTGATGAATGACCCTTTTATTGCCAACCCGCTGAGCATGTCTGATTCTCGCAAGATGTTGGTGATAACCGGCCCCAATATGGGGGGTAAATCAACCTATATGCGCCAAACAGCTTTAATTGTGCTCATGGCCTATATGGGCTCTTTTGTTCCGGCAAGCAGTGCACGCATTGGTAAGCTAGACCGTATTTTTACCCGTATTGGTGCCTCGGATGACTTAGCCTCGGGCCGCTCTACTTTTATGGTGGAAATGACCGAAACCGCTAATATTCTGAATAATGCCACCGAACATAGTTTGGTATTAATGGATGAAATAGGCCGAGGCACCAGTACTTATGATGGCTTGGCATTGGCTTGGGCCTGTGCCGATGCTTTGGCCAATAAGCTGCATGCCTATACTTTGTTTGCCACCCATTATTTTGAGCTCACCGAGTTGGCAAGCCTGTGGCCAGAAGTGGCCAATGTGCATTTAGATGCGGTGGAGCACGACGATACCATAGCCTTTATACATGCGGTGCAAGAGGGAGCAGCCAGCCGTTCTTATGGTTTACAGGTGGCGGCTTTGGCAGGGGTGCCCAAGCCGGTGCTGGGGTTGGCGCGTCATAAGTTAGCTGAGTTAGAAACAATGAGTGCAGCGACCGATAACCCAGCGCCAACGGCTACGACTAATACTAAGAGCACGCAGCCTGCAGAGGTGCAAACGACTTTGCCCTTGTTTGATGAGCCATTAGATGAAGCTTTAGTCTTGCTAGATGATATTAACCCCGATGAGCTAACCCCGCGCCAAGCGTTGGAGTGGCTGTATAGATTGAAGCAGACAAGAAGTTAACGAACAGCTGTACGGAAAGCCAAAGCTCGCTTTGGAGAGCTTTAAGCCGTCAGCCGTAAGCTGTAAGTTAAAGACAAACACCGGTTTGGTTGTTTCGTACAGCGGTCAGCGTAAAGCGTATGGCTGCCTGTTAAAACAATCTTGCTCCGCAAGACCCACAGCTAAAGCGTGGGACTACAGAAAACAACGGCTCGGCGTTGCTTTTAACTGACGGCTTACCGCTCTCCGACGGGGCTAGAGATACCGGTATAACGGCATAAAGATAAAACAAAAAAGCCAACAGCAGACGGAGTCTGATGTTGGCTTTGATTGTTTAATTTCAACATTCAACACTGTATCTTAAGTGTTCGTTATTCTGTATGAAACAAAGTTTCTACGCATAAACCTTCTTGGCTGAGCATATCTTTTAAGCGATTAAGCGCTTCTACTTGAATTTGGCGTACGCGCTCTCGGGTAAGGCCAATTTCTTGCCCTACGTGTTCAAGGGTAGAGACTTCATAGCCCATTAAGCCAAAACGGCGCGCCAACACTTCTCGCTGCTTAGGATTAAGTTCGTTTAACCACCCTTGCAAGCTGGTATTCATATTGCTGTCTTGTAGCTCGGTTTCGGGGTCAAGATCATTATCATCGGTTAATACGTCTAGTAGCGCTCGCTCGCCATCACCGCCAAGGGGGCTGTCTAGGGATCCCATTCGTTCGTTAAGTTTAAGCATACGCGAAACTTCAGCAACGGGTTTATCAAGCGCTTGGGCTATTTCTTCTGCAGTGGGGTCGTGATCAAGCTGTTGTGCCAACTCACGAGCGGTGCGCAAACAAACGTTAAGTTCTTTTACGATATGAATGGGTAAACGTATGGTGCGGGTTTGGTTCATGATCGCGCGCTCTATGGTTTGACGGATCCACCAAGTAGCATAGGTTGAAAAGCGAAAGCCACGTTCAGGATCAAACTTTTCAACAGCACGAATTAACCCAAGATTACCCTCTTCAATCAAGTCGAGCAGGGCTAGGCTGCCATTGTTATAACGGCGAGATATTTTAACAACCAATCTAAGATTAGATTCAATCATGCGTTTGCGCGCAATCAAATCACCTCGCAAAGCACGACGAGCATATAGCACTTCTTCTTCTGCCGTAAGCAAAGGAGAGAAACCTATTTCTCCTAGATATAACTGCGTTACATCTAACGCTCGGCTACTGGCTGTCTCTTTGGCGGTGTCATTTACATTGTCATCTTTGACTTTACTGATAGTCGCATCCAGTGCGCTGTCAGCATTAAAGTCCATATCACCTGTGCGAGTCGTTATTTTATTATGGCTCATGCTTGCTCTCCCTTTACCATGCACTACCAATGTTACGTACTTATCGCTTTGGCAAATGCTTTATGGGATTAACAGAGGCGCCCTGATATCGAATTTCAAAATGTAATCGAACATCTGTGGTGTCACTGCTTCCCATATCAGCAATATGCTGGCCAGCCCCCACTGTTTGTTGCTCTTTAACTCTAAGTACTTCGTTGTGGGCGTAGGCCGATAAGTAATCATCATTATGTTTTATAATAATTAGGTTACCGTAACCTCGTAACGCACTCCCTGCGTATACGACCTTGCCTGCAGCAGCCGCCTTAATGGCTTGTCCTCTGCTACCGCGAATATCAACACCTTTATTACCCGTTTCTGCTAACGAAAACCTTGATATAACAGGTCCGGGCGTTGGCCAGTGCCACGCAATACTCGTTTTGCTAGCCGCTTTTTTAGGCGCTTGAGTTTTAGCGTATGCTTTTCCTGTGGCGGGTGCAACAGGCTTAGTTACTTTTTTAACATTAGCGTTTTCTGTTTTATTAGAGGGACTTACATTTGCTTTGCGGGTCACCTTAGACGCCACTGCTGTCGGCTTAGCACTCGCGGTAATGGTATTTTTTTGCTGTACTCGCCTGCCTTTTAGGGTTAACGCTTGGCCAACATAAATACGATAAGGAGGGCGTAAACCATTTAACCCGGCCAAGTCCGCCACGCTGTGATGGGTACGCCTTGCAATGCTACTCAGGGTATCGCCACGGCGCACTCTATATTGCACACGCTTAATCCCTGGAATATCTAAACGCAGCGTTTGTCCAGGGTAGATAGCATAAGGGGGCGCAATGCGATTATGGCGCGCTAAGGTAGGGACGTCTGTGCCCGCTTGCCAGGCAATAGAATATAAAGTGTCGCCTTTGGCCACCACATAACGATTACCATTGGCTTTTATATGGCCTCGGGCGTGTACTCCCGAGACCGGGGCAGGAGAGGTGCCGGAGCAAGCACTCAGCATTGCCAGCAACACTAGGTTGAGGCAAGTTAGTTTGAGTATTTGGCTCCATTTTGGCATTAGTTTCTCAACAATAGATAAGCGATAACCGCAACAATTAAAGACACCCAGCCAATAAGATCGATATAGCGGATAAGCTTGGCTTCCATTTTCACGCCACCCCACTTCATCAGTCCAGAGACTAAGAAAAAGCGCAACCCTCGCCCCACTAACGATACCAAAATAAAGGGTAAAAAAGCCATACTGAGCAAACCTGCGGTCACAGTAAAGACTTTATAAGGAATCGGGGTGAAACTGGCGATAAAAATAACCCAAATGCCCCACTCAGCAAACCACGCCTCGGCAATATCTATTTTGCCTTCATACCCCATAGAGGCAATAAAAGGCTGAACAATGGGGTCCCATAAGGCATACCCCAACAGATAACCAAAACAGGCGCCTAACACAGAAAATACAGTGGCCAGGCCGGCATAAAACCAGGCGCTTTTAGGTTTCGCTAGCGTCATAGGTGCTAGCATCACATCAACCGGCACTGGCCAAAATATCGACTCTGCAAAACTATTTAATGATAAATAAACCGGAGCATGACGATGCATGGCCCATTTCATGACTAATTGGTATAACCGAGAAAAAATTTTCACTCAAGATCGCCTTTCACTAACGGAACAAATCGCACCGCTTCTAACTCAGTGCGCGAAAACTTATCACCACGGCGCTGATACAGCCATAATGTTTGCTGGGTCTGGCCTACCGGAATCACCATCACACCGCCATCAGCCAACTGAGAGAGCAAAGCTTGGGGTGTTTCTTGGGCTGCTGCTGTGACAATAATGGCATCAAAAGGAGCCTTGCTGGCCCAACCCTGCCAACCATCGCCGTGCTTAGTTGACACATTATACAAATCCAGTCGCTGTAAACGGCGACGCGCCTGATATTGCAGTGACTTAATGCGCTCAAGGCTAAAGACTTGCTCGACTAACTGCGCCAATACGGCGGTTTGAAAACCCGAGCCTGTCCCCACTTCCAGTACCCGTTTAGGCTGAAATTGCATTAGGGCTTCGGTCATTCTTGCCACTATATAGGGTTGAGAAATAGTCTGGCCACAGCCGATGGGCAAAGCGCTATTTTCCCAGGCCTTATGGGACATGGCTTCATCAACAAACTGAGCCCGAGGTAAACTGGCAATCGCCGTTAATACCCGCTCGTTTTTGATCCCTTGTTGTTGCAGCATGCGATAAAACTGCTGTCCTGCTAACGTAAGCACCTGCTACTCCACTTCTTTGAGCCAATCGGTTAATGCTGCCATTTTATTATGGGCCGTCATATCTATGGTTAATGGGGTAATAGAAACATAACCTCTTTCTATTGCATCAAAATCAGTGCCCTCTCCGGCATCTTGAATTGCCCCTGGCGGCCCTATCCAATATATCGGCTTACCCCTTGGGTCATATTCTTTTAATACCGGATCACAACGATGACGATTTCCCAAACGTGTCACTTTTATTCCCTGAATATCACTTAAGGGCAGGTCTGGCACGTTTACATTTAATATTTGATTGGTTGCTAACGGCGCGCGCAACAAGCCTTGTACCAATACACTGGCAAAGTGCGCCGCGGTTTCAAAGTAGCGATCGCCACATAAAGATACCGCTAATGCGGGCAAGCCTAAGTGACGTCCTTCGGTCGCCGCCGCAACCGTGCCCGAGTAAAGCACATCATCACCTAAATTGGCACCGTGATTAATACCCGCCACCACCATATCTGGATCAGGGTCGAGTAGGCAGTTTACCGCCCAATGCACGCAGTCGGTGGGCGTGCCTTTAACAGAATAAAAACCGGTATCATCAATTTTATCGGCACGCAGCGGCACTTCTAACGTCAAAGAATGGCTGGCGCCGCTGCGATTTCTATCGGGGGCCACTGTCACCACTTCAGCAAATTCAGATAAGGCGCGACTTAAGGTACGAATACCAAGCGCATTCACGCCATCATCATTACTCACTAATATTTTCATTCGCTTTGTGCATCCTTTGCAATTTCTCGCACCACACTGGTGGCGTAACTTCCGGCGGGTAACCAAAACGATAAGCGAGCGCTGTTATCTTCTAACTGCCAGCTCATTTGTTGTGGCTTAAGTAGTAAGGGGCGACGCTCTTGTTTTAAGCCCTGATTTTCTAGGCCTTGGCATAAGTCTTGGTGATCATTTAGTGCCGCCTGTTCAAGTTCAGCCGCCGCATCAACACTGGGTAAGCGGCCTCGGCCCCACAGTGGCGCACTAATGCGCACATCGCCCTCAGCAAAGCGCGCTTGCATGGTTTCATTAAGGGGGTTGTCGTCGTTAAGAGTAAAGAAAGACTGAGTGCCCGCCAGCATCAAACAATCGCCGGCCAATAGTTGCTCTGCCATCCCCGCCTCTAAACGCTGGCTCACCGCCAAGTTAAATAAGTAACTGCGGGCGGCGGATAAATACATTGAGCGCTTATTACGGTCTTTAATTTTTCGACCATTAAACATGGCACGAGCGTGATCTAGGTTGCCAAAGTGATGGCCAAAACGTTGATCGCCGTAATAATTAGGCACCCCGCGCTCGGCAATGGCGGTTAAGCGCGCTGCTAACCCATCGGTATTTGAGAGTTCGGTTACATTAAGTTCAAACCAGTTACCTTTTAGCGCCCCTATTTTAAGCTTTTTATTATGACGGCCACGATCCAGTATTTGCACGTCTTCGCTTTCTAAGCTCGAAAAATCTGGCTCGGCTTTACCGGGCAAGTGCACACCAAACCATTGCTCGGTAACGGCGTGGCGGTCTTTTAAACCTGCCCACGTAACTTCACGTTGGGTAACACCGGCCAAGCGGGCTAATTCACGGGCAATCCACTGGGTGTTTTGGCCGCGCTTTCGAATATAAAGCAGAATATGCTCGCCTTCACCACAAGGGGTAAAGCCTAAGTCTTCTCGCACAATAAAGTCTTCTGGCACCACTTTTAGGCGCGCATCACAGCTGGGCTCGCCATGCAAATACTGCCAATTATGGATGTTTAAAGTATCCGTCATATTTTTACCAACAGCACTACGGCTTCTGTTGCTATGCCTTCTTTACGGCCCACAAACCCCAGTCGCTCTGTGGTGGTGGCTTTTACATTCACTTGGCTAACATCAGCTTGTAAATCGGCGGCAATATTGGCCACCATATCGCCAATAAAAGGCAAAAGCTTAGGCGCTTGCGCCAGCACGGTGACATCGGCATTACCCAATGTAAAACCGGCTTCTTTTACCATGGCGACCACTTTGCGCAATAACTCACGGCTATCTGCACCTTTATAAGCCGCATCGGTATCAGGAAAATGGGTGCCAATATCACCGCCACCAATGGCACCTAATAGGGCATCGGTAAGGGCGTGTAAAATAACGTCACCGTCTGAGTGCGCCAGTAAACCTTGCTCGTAGGGCACAGCTACACCGGCCAAGATACAAGGGCCTGGGCCACCAAATTTATGCACGTCAAAACCGTGTCCAATTCGCATAGTAAGTATTCTCTTTTTCAATGAATAGCTATAACCCTTGCGGGGAGCTGTCAGCGTATGGCTGTCTGTTAAAACAATCTTGCTTCGCAAGACCCACAGCTAAAGCGTGGGACTACAGAAAAATAGCGTTTTTTTCTTTAACTGATAGCTGACGGCTTAAAGCTGACAGCTATCAACTGTCTGCTTTAAAAAAAACTGCGCTAGTGCTAAATCTTCGGGGCGGGTGATCTTAATATTATCTGCCCGCCCTTCTACTAACGCCGGATTAAAACCGGCCCACTCCATAGCGGAGGCTTCATCGGTAATGCTTGCCCCGCAGGCCAAAGCATCGGTCAATGCTTGGCGTAAGGTGGTGGTGGCAAAGCATTGGGGGGTAAGTGCGTGCCATAGCTCTTCGCGCGGCACACTACTCGCAATCGCCCCAAGACCATTACCACGCTTCATGGTGTCGCGTACGCGGCAGGCTAAAATAGCGCCTTGAGCCTGCTGTCCGGCGACCATTACCGCCGCTAAATCGGCAGGATGCAAACAAGGTCTGGCGGCATCATGTACTAATACCCACTCTGTTGCGACCTGTTGCAGCGCATTAAGTACCGAGTCTGCCCGCTCTTTGCCGCCTGATACCGTGATAATGCGCGGGTGGCGAGCAATAGCAAGGTTGTTAAACCAAGCATCATGCTCGGCAATCGCCACCACAATAGTGCCAATCGTATCATGCTTGAGCAGCCCCAATAAGGTGTGCTCTAGCACGGTACTATCGCCTAAAGGTAAATATTGTTTGGGTCGGTCGGCCGCCATACGGCTACCAATGCCTGCGGCCGGCACAACGGCCGTATAGCTAGGTATCATATTCATGGTAGTGGCTTATTGGTTGGCAATTTATCAGTTAATAACAGCCGGTAAAAAGTTTCGCCCGGCTTGATCATACCCAAGTCGTTACGCGCCAACTCTTCAACCGCCGCCAGCCCTTTATTAAGATCGTCAATTTCTCGATATAACAAGGTATTGCGGGTCACCAACAGTTCATTATCGTCCATTTGGCGATTCACATTTGCTTGAGCTTCATGATATTCAGCCAAGCCATTTTTCCCCCACCACAAGTGATATTGAATGGTGCCTAACAGGGCAAGCAGTATCAGCGTAAGCGTGCGCATTTATCCTCCACAGGTTGTGCGCTAGTTTCCCATATTCAAGCCGTAAACAAAAGAAACCCCGCACGGGGCGGGGTTTCTTTTTAATATAAGCAAGGTCATTAATGTTAAGAATAAACACGCATGCGCCAATGGCTTATTAAGCTTGACCTTTAACTTCAGATAAGCCATTAAACGGCACCTTGCCGTTTAGCTCTTCTTCAATACGGATCAGCTGGTTGTACTTAGCAACACGGTCTGAACGGCTCATAGAACCGGTTTTAATTTGACCGGCACAAGTTCCTACTGCTAAATCAGCAATGGTGGTGTCTTCGGTTTCACCTGAGCGGTGCGAAATAACCACTGTGTAGTTAGCTTTTTGCGCCATTTGAATAGCGTTTAGGGTTTCGGTTAGGGTGCCAATTTGGTTGAACTTAATCAAAATAGAGTTAGCAACGCCTTTCTCGATCCCTTCTTTTAAGATCTTGGTGTTGGTTACAAATAGATCGTCACCCACCAGTTGGATCTTGTCACCCAGTACCTTGGTTTGATAGTCGAACCCATCCCAATCTGACTCATCCAAGCCGTCTTCAATAGACACAATGGGATATTGCTGAGTCAGCGTTTCTAGGTAATGCGTAAACTCGTTGGCAGTAAATACTTTGCCTTCGCCGCTTAGGTTGTAGTTGTTGTTGGCTTTGTCGTAAAACTCAGACGCAGCGCAGTCCATTGCCAGCGTAATGTCTTTACCCAGCACATAACCCGCTTGCTCAACGGCATCTTTAATGGCCACTAATGCCGCTTCGTTAGACTCTAAATCAGGAGCAAAACCACCTTCGTCACCTACTGCTGTGCTCAAGCCTTTGGCTTTAAGTACTTTAGCTAGGCTGTGGAACACTTCAGCACCCATACGTAGCGCTTCTTTAATATTTTTAGCGCCCACCGGTTGGATCATGAACTCTTGAATATCAACGTTGTTGTCGGCATGTTCGCCGCCGTTAATGATATTCATCATAGGCAGTGGCATAGAATATTGACCTGGCGTGCCATTCAGCTCGGCAATCCATGCATACAAAGGAACACCTTTAACCTGTGCAGCCGCTTTAGCTACTGCCAAAGACACAGCTAGCACAGCGTTGGCGCCCAACTTACCTTTGTTATCGGTACCGTCTAGGTCGATCATCACCTGATCGATAGCCGCTTGTGCAGTGGCATCTTTGCCAGTTAGCGCTTTGGCTATGGTGTCGTTGATAATAGCAACGGCATTTTGTACGCCTTTACCTAAGTAACGAGACTTATCGCCATCACGCAGCTCTAGGGCTTCGCGTGAGCCAGTAGAGGCGCCAGAAGGGGCGATAGCACGACCCATAATACCGCCTTCTAGGTGCACATCGGCTTCTACGGTTGGGTTGCCACGCGAGTCGATAATTTCACGACCAACTACTTTAATTATTTTAGCCATTCTCTAACTTCCTCTTAGTTGAAAGGTAAAAACGGGATCAAGCACTAAAAAAACGGGCGAACAGATAGGACTTCTGTTCGCCCGTGATATTAGGTTACTCCAGCTCTCCCTGCTGATATTGACCTGCCGCCTTTATAAAGCCGGCAAACAAACCGTGACCGTCCCTAGGGGTAGAGGTAAACTCTGGGTGGAATTGTGCTGCCACAAACCAAGGGTGGTCGGGATTTTCAATAATTTCGACTAACTTCTTATCCGCAGAGCGCCCTGTTACTTTCATGCCTGCCGCTTCTATTTTAGGCAGCAAGTGGTTATTCACTTCATAACGGTGGCGGTGACGTTCATAGATAGTGTCTGAGCCGTATAGAGCCTGTACTTTAGAGCCTGGTTCTAGATGACATAATTGCGAACCTAGACGCATAGTGCCGCCTAAGTCGGACATTTCGTCCCGCACTTCTACTTGGCCTTCTTCGTCTAGCCACTCGGTAATTAAACCCACTACCGGATACGGGCTTTCGGGATCAAACTCAGTCGAGTGCGCCCCTTCTAGCCCCGCCACATTGCGGGCATATTCAATTAACGCAATTTGCATACCCAAGCAAATACCTAGGTAAGGCACACGATTTTCTCGTGCATAACGCGCCGCCATAATTTTGCCTTCAATTCCACGAGAGCCAAAACCACCAGGAATTAAGATAGCATCCAAACCTTCCAGCAAGCTTTCGCCTTTGCTTTCAAGATCTTGAGAGTCAACATACTTAATATTGACCGATAAGCGATTTTTTAAACCACCGTGTTTTAAGGCTTCGTTCACTGATTTATAAGCATCAGGTAGCTCTGTGTATTTACCCACCATACCAATGGTGACTTCGCCGGTGGAGTTGGCTTCTTCGTAAATCACCTGTTCCCATTCAGATAAATCTGAAGGTGGGCAGTCTAAGCTAAAGCGCTTAACCACTAACTCGTCTAATCCTTGCGAGCGTAATACTGCTGGGATCTTGTAAATAGAGTCGACATCTTTAAGTGAAATAACGGCTTTTTCAAGTACGTTACAAAAGAGGGCAATTTTGGCACGCTCGTTTGCCGGGATCACACGATCACTACGACAAATAAGAATATCGGGCTGAATACCAATCGACAGTAATTCTTTAACTGAGTGCTGGGTCGGCTTGGTTTTTACTTCGCCGGCCGCGGCCAAATACGGCACCAAGGTAAGGTGCATAAAAAGTGTATTTTCACGCCCTACTTGTACGGCGAGTTGGCGCAGTGCTTCTAAAAACGGCAGTGATTCAATATCACCTACGGTTCCGCCCACTTCAACAATGGCCACATCATGACCTTCGGCACCGGCAATCACGCGGTCTTTAATGGCATTAGTAATGTGTGGGATCACCTGAATGGTGGCACCCAAATAGTCGCCGCGTCGTTCCTTGCGCAGCACGTCCGCGTATACACGGCCAGAGGTAAAGTTGTTACGACGCGTCATCTTGGTACGAATAAAGCGCTCGTAGTGACCTAAATCGAGGTCAGTTTCAGCGCCATCGTCGGTAACGAAGACTTCGCCGTGCTGAGTCGGGCTCATAGTGCCTGGGTCTACGTTAATGTAGGGATCCAGTTTCATAATGGTCACATTAAGACCACGAGCCTCGAGAATGGCCGCCAGGGAACCGGCTGCAATGCCTTTACCTAGGGACGACACAACCCCACCAGTAACAAAAATATATTTAGTTGTCATGTAGAACCTGAAGAAGCTAAGGAACGAAAGAGATATGAAATTCAAGACGGGGTGAAAGTATACGCATGAAGCGCGAATTCGACAACGAAAACCTTGGCCCTTCGGGCAGCCGTCAGCTTTAAGCTATCAGCTGTCAGACAAACAAAAAACAAACCGACCGCAGAGCGGCCATAAGCCAACAAGCAGACGCTGGTTGAGTGGACTGACAGCTTACCGCTGATAGCTGACGGCTTTCTTTTAGTTATACGCCAAACGCTGTACGAAAAACCTAAACCGGTGTCTGTTTTAGCTGATGGCTTACGACTGACGGCTTACAGCTACTTTTGAGGCTTTGCTCTTAGGCGAGTTTTGTCCAGAATGTTCTGTACTCCCAAATACGATCAAGATCACAATCTAACGGGAGCCCATGGCACATTCACAAAAGGATAGGAAATGAGCTTTACTTTTGAAGATTTTAAAACAGAAAACAATCAAGCTTGGACGGATTATATTCAGCATGACTTTGTGCGCCAGCTTGGTGAAGGCACGCTGGCGCCACAGGCGTTTCGTCATTATTTAAAGCAAGATTACTTATTTTTAATTCAGTTTGGCCGCGCCTTTGCCCTCGCCGCTTATAAAAGCCCAACGCTTGCCGACTTGCGCCATGCTAAAGCCGGTTTTGATGCCATTATTGATCTAGAACTTGGCTTACACATTAATTACTGCCAAGAATGGGGCATTAGCGAGCAAGATTTATCTGAGTTGCCCGAAGCCCGCGCCACTTTAGCCTATACCCGTTATGTATTAGACACCGGCAACCGTGGTGACTTATTAGATATGCATGTGGCGCTAGCCCCTTGCTTGGTAGGTTATGCCGAAGTGGCGCGCTGGTTAATGGCACAACCTAATACCGTACGCGGCGATAACAACCCTTATGAAGCCTGGCTGGCCATGTATGAAAGCGACGAGTTTCAGGCTGCAGCCAAAGCCGAGCTTGAATGGCTTAACGAACGACTGGCGGATGTAACGCCCGCGCGCTTTAAACAATTAAGCCGCATTTTTAACGACGCCACTCGCCTAGAGATAGACTTTTGGGCCATGGGATTGAATCAACAGATGTAATGTCCCTTGAGGAGCGGTCAGCTTTAAGCTGTTCGCCCATTTTACAAGGTCGCCCACCCTAGTTGTGGCGGCCTGCTTATTCGACTCCCTCATAGATCAACAGTAGGGCTTGCCAACGAGCCCAATTGACAAACCATAATAAACTAAATGATAATTAGTATCATTTATTTTTTATTTATAAATTATGCCTACTTTTTCCCACCCCAATATTGATATCTATACCTTGTACCAACTATTACAACAGCGTCATTTCGGCGTGGAGTACCAACCCATTATCGACTTACATACTAATACTATTATGGGCTGGGAAGCACTGGCACGCTTTTATACGACAGACAACACGCCGATAAGGCCGGATTGGGTATTTGAAGCCCTGCATGCTGATGAACTCTGCTTGTTTAATATTGAATATCAAATGAAGAAACTACAATTAGCCCATGCGCCTAAAGAAGGCTTGTTGTTTCTGAACATTGATCCTCACGCTTTCGCCGTATTTGGTGATCATCAATCCAACCCACTATTAGCCTTACTTGTCGATAAGCACGATGTAGTTATCGAAATAATTGAGAACACAGATGCCAATGACGCCCGCCATAGCAGCGCTATGAGCCATGCCTTTAAGAAACAAGGGCTACTGATGGCATTAGATGATGTTGGCGACAGTAATAGCATGCTATCTTTTGAGGTGTTATTGCATATGGATTATTTAAAGCTAGATCGCAGCTGGCTCACTCATCGACATAAAGCCACTCACCGCTACTTATTAGAGGCACTGTGCAGCTTTGCTCATCGCAGCGGTAAAAAGCTAATTTTAGAAGGCGTAGAAAACGAACAGGACTTGCGCTTCGCTCGCAAATTAGGGGTGAATTATGTACAAGGCTTCTTATATCGCCCACAATTTCGCCAATATAGCCCAACTAGCACATCTAAATCTGAACTTACCGCAGCAATAACCTAAGGTGACCGTATAATAGTACTCAGCGATGAGCGCCCGTGCTACCTTGCTCATTATATTCATCCTAAGCATCTAACATCAGAAGGAATTTGCTTAATGCTTATTTTTTTTATCAGTATTACTATTTTAATATTGGGCTATAAGTTTTATGGCCCCTTTGTTGAAAAACAAGCCGGTATAGATCCCACAGTTAAAACACCTCAGCAACGGTTAGCAGATGGCGTTGACTATGTGCCTATTCATCCTGTTAGGGCTTTTTTAATTCAATTTTTAAACATTGCCGGTGTAGGTCCAATTTTTGGCCCTATTTTAGGGGCACTTTACGGCCCTGTCGCCTTGGTTTGGATAGTGATTGGTAACGTGCTGGGTGGGGCGATACATGACTACTTCTCTGGCGTAATGAGCTTAAAAGAAGACGGTAAAAGCTTGCCAGAAATTGCGGGTAACTATTACAACGTCTTCTTTAAGGGCGTAATGTTAATTTTTACTGCCATGCTGCTATTTTTTGTGGGCGTGGTTTTTATTATGAGTCCGGCTGGGCTATTAAGTAATCTGTCTTTTTTTGAAGGGACCTTTCTTGCTGGCAATAGTTTTTGGGTATTGGCCATTTTGGGCTATTACTTTTTAGCCACTTTATTACCGATTGATAAAATTATTACCAAGCTGTACCCACTGTTTGGCTTGTTGATGATAGTGATGACCACCCTAATTGCCGGAGCGTTATTACTAGAAGCACCGCACCTACCACAGTTTGGCGATGTGTTTGCCTACTTTGATAGTCATTCCCATGAAGACTTATTAGTGCCTAACCCAGATGGCGCACCGGTTTGGCCTTTACTGTTTTTAACCATCACTTGTGGCGCTATTAGTGGCTTTCACTCCACGCAATCGCCTATGATTGCCCGCTGTTTAACCAATGAAAAATATGCACGTCCGGTATTTTATGGCGCCATGATGTGTGAAGGCATAGTGGCCTGTGTTTGGGCAATGGCCGGTATTGCGGCATTCCCTGGTGGCTATCTAGAGTTAAAAGCCATGCTCGCACAAGGCGGCCCTGGCTTGGTGATTAACCATATTGCCAGCAGTTATCTGGGTGTGATGGGTGGCGTAATGGCCATTTTAGCTGTGGCTATTTTCCCCATCACCTCGGGCGACACTGCGTTTCGTTCATTACGCTTAACCATTATGGATGCGTTTAAGATTTCACAAACCACGCTAAACAGGCTTGCACTGGCTGCCCCGTTATTAGGTATTGCTTATTTGATGACCTTTTTAGACTTCGCTCTCATTTGGCGCTACTTCGCTTTTTCTAATATGTTGCTGTCGACCAGCGTGCTGTGGCTGGCCACTAAATATCTGTTCGACAGAGGCACTTTCCATTGGGTCACCAGTATTCCTGCCGTAATCGGTACTGCCATTACAGTGTCTTACATTGCCACCGCCGGCATTGGCTTTAACCTGCCCATGGAATACAGTAAGCCCATTGGCGTTGTAGTCGCACTCGCCTGCTTTATCGGCTTAGTGATGCAACATAAAAAGCGTGCTGTTATTGCTTAAATAGCTAAGTTCATCGGCGAAAGAGCAGCTGTACGCTTTACGCAGTACGAAAAAACAGTCGGTGTTGTCTGTAGTGTGCCGCTTTAGGGAGCTTTCAGCTTTAAGCCGTCAGCCATCAGCGGTCAGTTAAAGACAAACACCGATTTGGCTTCGTCGTACAGCAGTCAGCGTAAAGCGCATTGCTGTCTGTTAAAACCTTCTTGCTCTGCAAGACACACAGCTAAAGCGTGGGACTACAGAAACAACGTTTTTTTAACTGACAGCTTAGGGCTGACAAATCACCAAAGGGGTCACAGGTTTGGCTTTTTGTTTGTCTGGCAGCTGCACCCGCAGAAAAGGGGTCGGAGTCATTTTAGAGCATTAAGCTAAATGACTCCGACCCCTTTTATTTTTCAAAAAGCAAAAAGGGAGCCTAGGCTCCCTTTTTTACTCGTTGCTATTCGTTATAACTATTACTTAACGAATTCAATGCCTTTATCGATATCACCTTTTAGGGTGTCTAGCATTTCGTTCATGGCTTTTTCTTCAAACGCGCTTAGCTCACCGTAAGGCAATACTTTATCTACGCCGTTCTTGCCTAATAGTACCGGCTGAGCGAAGAACTGTGCATGCTCGCTGCCACCTTCAACATAGGTGCACTCAACAACGTCGGTTTCACCTTCCATCGCTTTTACTAACGACAGTGCAAAACGACACGCTGCTTGACCCATTGATAAGGTTGCAGAGCCACCGCCTGCTTTAGCTTCAACCACTTCGGTACCGGCATTCTGGATGCGATGGGTCATTTTCTCGATTTCTTCATCAGAGAAAGACACACCTTCAACCTGAGACAGTAATGGCAAAATAGTTACGCCGCTGTGGCCACCAATCACGGGTACATTTACATCAGCCACGTTTAGGCCTTTGGCTTGTGCCACAAAGGTTTCAGCACGAATAACATCAAGCGTGGTAATACCAAACAGTTTATTCTTATCGTATACACCGGCTTTCTTCAGTACTTCAGCAGCAATCGCCACTGTGGTGTTAACCGGGTTAGTAATAATACCTACGCAAGCGTTAGGGCAAGTTGTTGCCACTTTTTCAATCAGGTTTTTTACAATGCCAGCGTTTACGTTAAATAAGTCGGCACGATCCATGCCAGGCTTACGCGCAACACCTGCAGAGATCAAAACTATGTCTGCACCTTCTAATGCGGGTGTTGGATCTTCACCACCAAAGCCCACTACTTCTACTGCAGTTGGGATATGGCTAAGGTCGGCGGCAACACCTGGGGTAACGGGTGCGATATCGTACAGGCTTAATGCAGAACCGGCAGGCAGGTTGTTTTTTAATAGCAGGGCCAGAGCTTGGCCGATACCACCGGCGGCTCCAAGTACGGCAACTTTCATAGCTGAACTCCGTTATTATTTGAATTGTTAGACGTTTCCTAGTGCTTTAGCAACATAGCGAATACACTAGAAAAACACAATAGTTAACATAATGTGAAATCTATATTTTGTGAGGTCAACAAAGGCCTAGATCACATCTATTCCTTTTACTGCCACTGAGTCAGGGTTCGCAAAACGAGCTGATAAGTTGCTGTGTCATTAGGAATGTGTTTGGAAACGCAGTGCTTTTTGCTCAAGCACTCTAAATAGCAGCGTTAAAACACCATTTAACACTAAATAAATCGCCCCTGCTAAACCAAACACCGCCAAGGTATCGTAAGTTTGACCATTAATGCGTTGCGCCAGGCCCATAATCTCCATAATAGAGATAGTACTGGCCAGTGAGCTGCCTTTAAGTACTAACACTACCTCGTTTGAGTAAGCAGGAATAACCCGGCGCATAGCATGTCGTAATTTCACACTTAATGTTTGCCAGTGGCTCATGCCCAGTGCTTGGCAAGCCAAAGTCTCCCCTTTTGGCACCGCCTCCAGCGCCCCTTTAAATAACCGGCAAGTGTAAGCGCCCGCATTCATCCCCAAAGCCAAAATGGCACAAAACATCGGCTCTCGCAGGTAGGCCCACATCCAACTGTCTTTTATCCAGTCAAACTGAGCCGGGCCGTAATACACCAAAAATATTTGCACCAACAAAGGCGTGCCCGTAAATAGCAACAAATAACCTTCGGTGAGTTGAGCTAACACTGGGGTGTTTTGCTCTAGTATCCAGGTAAGTAGCAGGGCTATCACCAGCCCAAGCAATAGGCCTGCCGCCGTGATCTGCAAGGTAATACTTACCCCTTGTAATAAGGTGGGTAAATAACTCAAGCTATCTACGCTTCGCAACCAATCAATCATAACGCGTTACTCGAGTCGTTAATCGCTTAAGGCCCTTAGCACTGACTACCGTAATAACCAAGTAAATCAGCGCCGCTATACCATACCAAGTAAAAGGCTCATAGGTACGAGAAGCCACCGCTTTTGCTTGATACATTAAGTCATGCACGCCAATTAACGACACCAGTGCCGTGTCCTTTAGCAATACTAACCACTGGTTACCCAACCCCGGCAAGGCATGGCGCCAAGTTTGTGGCAGAACTATATGTACAAAGGTGTAAAACCGAGGCAAGCCCAATGCTTGTGCCGCTTGGCGCTGGCCACTATGCACTGCTTTTAGTGCCCCCCGCAGGGTTTGCGCTGCGTAGGCGGCAAACAGCAGCGAAAGCGCCGTTACACCACACCAAAACGGGCTAAATTCAATATATTGACCGGTAATTAAAAAGAGTACTTGGGTAGAGCCAAAGTAGATAAAAAACACCACCAAGATTTCAGGCAAGCCACGCAATATGGTCGTGAGTAATGTTACCGGCCAGCGCAGCAGCGCAAAGCGGCTCATTTCTCCACCACAAAATAAAATAGCCAGCACCAAACCCACGGCTAATGACGTCAATGCCAGCCCTAAGGTCATCAGGCTGGCATTCATTAGATGAGTGAGCATATTACTGAGGGAAATACTGTTGATAGAGACTGGTATAGGTGCCGTTCTCTTTTAACGCATTCAAGCCTTGGTTAAGTTGGTCTAGCAGCTCTTGATTGCCTTTGGTCACCGCAATACCAAAACCGGTACCAAAATAGTCATCATCAGTAATGCGCTCACCCAATACCGCATAACCTGAGTTGTTAGCTAACCAATCACCCACTACGGCAGTGTCGGCAAATACCGCATTAATACGGCCATTGCTCATATCAAGCAGCGCATCTTGTACACTTTGATAAGGGCGAGCATTCATGCCATCGGCTTCTAGTTTGTCTTGAATATATTTTTGATGCGAGGTGCCATTTTGCACGCCTACGGTTTCTTTTTGTAGCGCATCTGTATCGGCAAACTTATCGGTAGGGGTAACAAAAACCGCAGAATTTTCGTAGTAAATATCACTAAAGTCGACTTGTTTGGCACGCTCTGGCGTAATATCCATGGCGGCAATAGCGGCGTGGTAGCGACGAAACTTTAGGCTTGGGATCAGGCTGTCGAAGGCTTGATTATGAAAAGTACAGTTCATGTCCTGTACTTCACAAATCGCCTTAGCCAGATCGATATCAAAGCCTTGCATTTCATTGTTTTCATCAACAAATTCAAAGGGGGCGTAGGCGGCGTTAGTCACAAACTTGACTTCATCGGCCTGTGCAGCACCTGTGGCCGCTAATAGCGCTAAAGATAATAATGTTTTTTTCACGATAATGTCCTTATTCTCATTGTAATTAAAATTGGAAGCTGACTATCTACCAAAGGGCTTTAATGAGCTAAAAACTCGGCAAACCTTGGCGTGTTAGGCTCGTCGAGTATCTTGGCATCACCATATTCAATTAACCGACCTTGCTCAAGGTAAGCCACTTTACTGGCCACTTTATGAGCGAAGCTGACTTCATGGGTAACCACCACTTGCGTAATGCCTGTTTTACCCAGCTGTAAAATTATCTCGGCTACCTCTTTGGTAATTTCCGGATCCAATGCCGCCGTGGGCTCATCAAACAATAACACGGCAGGATCCATCATCAAGGCGCGAGCAATGGCGACTCTTTGTTGCTGTCCGCCCGACAAGGCGCTTGGCCAAGCGTGTAGCTTGTCACTCAACTTAAGCTGGTTAAGCAGCAGCGCTGCTTTTTCTTGTGCCTGCTTTTTATTCATCCCCAATACTTTAACAGGCGCTTCTAGCAGGTTTTGCTCCACCGTAAGGTGAGGCCACAAATGATATTGCTGAAATACCATGCCTACCTGACTTCGCAGCTGCTGGGCACGCTTATTAAGGCGCCCAAGCTGCGCATCAGGAAAATTAAAGCTTTGCCCGGCTATGGTTAGCTGGCCTTTGTCTGGAATATCCAGCAAGTTCATTAGCCGTAGCAAAGAACTTTTCCCTGCTCCACTAGGCCCAAGCAGAACTAAGGTCTCGCCAGCATCGCATTTTAAGGATACTTGGCTTAAAATTTCCTGACCAGACCAAGACTTGCAGATGCCGCTGAATTCTATGCCCATGCGCTATATTCACATCAAATGTCAGAGTGTTGAACTGATTTTATTTTGCATGGCTGTTAATGCAAGCTAATTTTGCATTCTTATGCAATATAAATGACTAATCCTTGATAAAAAACCATGGCGGATAGACAATATGCCTTATTCAACCACGCTCAGTCGGCTGCAAAAAATGAACGAAAAGCAAGAACATCTGGTTAAGGTATTTAAGGCCTTACTTAACGAGGAACGTTTTGGTTCTCAGGCAGAAATTGTGATTGCGCTGCAGGATGCAGGGTTTGATAGCATTAACCAATCGAAAGTTTCGCGCATGCTGAGCAAGTTTGGTGCGGTGCGCACTCGCAATGCCAAAATGGAAATGGTGTATTGCTTGCCCGTTGAACTGGGCGTGCCGACCAGTAGTAGCCAGTTAAAAAACTTGGTATTAGAGGTTGGCCATAATAGTGCACTAATAGTGATTCACACCAGCCCTGGGGCTGCGCAACTCATTGCTCGCATGTTAGATTCACTAGGCAGAGCCGAGGGTATTTTAGGCACTATTGCTGGTGACGATACTATTTTTATTACCCCCACCCACGATACTCCCATTGCCACTTTGCATAAAAACGTACTCGAGCTGTTTGAGCCTTAAAACATAGCGGTCAGCTATCAGCTATCAGTTTAAGGCAAACACGTACCCCTTCGGGGAGCTGTAAGCCGTCAGCTATCAGCGGTAAGCTGTCAGTCCACAACATTCAACCAGCGTCTGTTTGTTGGCTTATGGCCGCTCTGCGGTCGGTTTGTTTTTTGTTTGTCTGATAGCTGACGGCTTAAAGCTGATCGCTGCCTGAAGGGCCTGGATTGCCGCGTCGCTGCGCTCCTCGCAATGACAGCTAAAAACAGCGCCGTACGTTTAGCGCTGTACGTGAAAGGAAAACACCGGTTTAGGTTTTTCGTACAGCGGTCAGCGTATAACTAAAAGAAAGCCGTCAGCTATCAGCGGTAAGCTGTCAGCCCACAACATTCCAAACCAGCGTCTGTTTGTTGGCTTATGGCCGCTCTGCGGTCGGTTTGTTTTTTTGTCTGATCGCTGACGGCTTAAAGCTGACAGCTGCGTTTACGCTCCTTTCGTGCTTAACCATTCTTGTGAGGGGGCGAAGAAGGCGGCGCCGGTTTCGGCTTGGGTAAATAAGGTGAGGTGATCGAAGTGGCCTTGTTCATCTGGCACAAACATATTGCTTAGCATACGTTCAAAGTGCGTGGGCGTATTACAGCACGAAATAAACACCAAGCCTTGAGCGTTAGCCGTGCCCCAGGGCATGCTTTGGCGCAATATTTCCATGCTGTTGCCGGCATCATCCTTTAAGCTGGTGCGTTTGGTGTGCGCGGTGGGTGCTTTGTCGGCTGATGCATACTCAATATTGTCGGGCTTAGTACGGCCATAAATATCTTCTTGCGCTTTTATTGCCAGTTTCTCCCAGCGCGCCATTTTGTGCTTATAATTTTGTACATGCACATAACTGCCATCCGCAAAAGGCCCCTCTTGCACTAACGCCACCTGAGCCCGCTCGTCACCTTGTGGGTTTTCTGTGCCATCCACAAAACCCGTCATATCGCGCATTTCTAAATAGCGAAAGCCTTGGCGTTCGTCTTTAAGCTCCACTAACTTCGCCAACAGCGCCATCACTTTTTGCTGGGCGATATAAGCGATATCCAACCTATCGGCTCGCAGTTGAAAAAATAAGTCGAACGGGGTTTCTGGAGCAACACGCTGACCCTGTTTTTGAGCAGGAAAAGCAGTAAGCTCAGCAGGCCTAGCGCTGGGGTATAAGCTGTCCCACGCTGCATTACCAATGGCCACTAAACCAGAGAAATTAGCATCAGGGTAAGTTTGAGTTAACTCTTGCCATAAAGCAGGAACCTGCGCCAAGGCATGGGTGACCTTAGCGTATTGCTCCGACAATATATTAAACATTAAATAATGGGCGTGTAGGTTAGGTTCGGCGCAAATACCAGCTTGTGCAGTCATGGCTCTCACTCTCTTATTGTTCCAGATAAGCCATTATACCCTAAAGCCTTTCGGGCAGCTGTAAGCGGTCAGCTTTAAGCTCTCAGTTACAGATAAAAAATACTTGCGACGAGCGATAAACGGCAATGTTGAGTTTTTAATGTTAACTTTTATTCATTCAACATTAAAAATTAAGCATTCAACATTGCGCGTAGCGCCTAAGCCACCGCTTTTTGCCCTTGTGACTCGGGGAAGAAGGTTAATGCGTGAGGCTGTATATTGATATTCACTTGGCTCACGGCTGGCAATGGGTCGTTGGTGCTCACCTCTAAATGCAGGCTCTGGCACTCCACCACGCAGCGAGTATGCGTCCCCAAAAATTGCTGCTCAATCACACGACCATTGCCTTGTTCAGTTAACGATAACTGAATTTGTCGCGGGCGCAGCATTAATTGCCCACTGGTGCCGGGTTCGGCATTAATGGCCGCTTCACTAGCAATCGGCCCCATGGGCGTGAGCACGGTACTGGCATCAATGACGGTGGCAGGCACATAGTTTGCCAAGCCTAAAAAGTCGGCCACAAAACGGCTTTGTGGCTGCTGATATAAGGCTTGAGGGCGGCCCACTTGTTCTATGTGTCCGGTTTGAAAGAGCGCCATGCGATCAGAAAAAGCAAAAGCTTCTTCTTTACTGTGGGTGACAAAAATAGCGCTAATACCCTGCCCTTTTAGCAAATCACGAATTTCACTGATCAAGCGCATGCGCACTTGCGTATCTATATTAGAAAAAGGCTCATCCAGTAACATTAACTGTGGTTGGCCGATCATGGCGCGGGCAATGGCTACGCGCTGCTGCTGGCCACCGGATAACTGATGAGGGTAACGATTGCCCAGCTCACCTAAGTTCACCAGCTCTAGTACTTCAGCAACTCGTTTTTTAATAAAGGCTTTATTGGTTTCTTTGCACTGCAAGCCAAAAGCCACGTTTTTAGCCACATTTAAGTGCGGAAACAACGCATAATCTTGAAAGATCATGCCAATATTGCGCCGCTCGGGCACCCAAGCCACACCCTCGCCGTTCATTTGTTGGCCGTGAATATGGATCTCGCCCTGACTAATAGGCATGAGGCCGGCAATGGCCTTTAATAAGGTGGTTTTACCGCAGCCACTGGCTCCCAGCAAACACATAATTTCGTTTTCACCCACCTGCAACGACAAGTCATCAAGAATGGCTTTGCCGTTATAGCTACAGGTTAAGTTTTTTACATCTAATGCCGCCATCAGTGTTGTTGCTCCAATGATCGGTTTAAGAAAATCAGCGGTACTAAACCTACCAGCACAATGGCAATGGCAGGCAAAGCACCCAGCTCTAACTGCTCGTCAGACACAAACTGATATACGTAGGTGGCCAAGGTTTGAAAATTAAACGGCCTAAGTAAGAGTGCCGCTGGCAGCTCTTTCATACATTCAATAAACACTAACAAGGCCCCCGCCAGCATGCCTTTGCGGATCAGCGGCATATGGACTTTCATCATCATGGCACTGGGGCTGTAGCCCATGGTTTGGGTGACCATATCTAATGACGGCGACACCTTGCCTAAACTGCTTTCTACCGAGCCAATGGCCATGGCACCAAAGCGCACTAAATACCCAAAAGCAATAGCGATCATGGTGCCGGTAAACAACAAGCCCGGCTCAGTTACGCCCAACCAAAGGGCGGCATCATTAATAGCAAAGTCGAGGCTGGTTAAGGGTACTAATACCCCAATGGCCAGTACCGTTCCCGGCAAGGCATAGCCCATAGACGCTAGGCGCATCGGCAATACAGAGGCGGTATTGCCCGTTAGCCTGTGGTGCATTCCCAGTAATAAGCCCACTGTAAGGGCAATGCCCGCTACTAGGGTTGATAGCAATAAACTATTAAAGCTGTATTCAAAAAACTGGCTGTTCCAAGCTTGATCAAAATAGTGCACCGCGTGGTAACACAAAATCATAAAAGGCAACAAAAAGCCCAGTAATACCAGCGCCCAGCAAAACCCTAACGCGCCCCACTTGGCTATGCCCGACAGCTGATAACCAGCTTGTTGCTCGTGGCCCATGTTTTTTTGAAACACTTGTTGGCGTTGGCGACTCATGCGCTCCATGCTCAGTAGCAGCATCACCACTAGCAACATAATAGCCGAAATTTTAGCGGCGGCATTCAAGCTGCCATACCCCAGCCAAGTGTCGTATACGGCTGTGGTCAGTGTGTTAACAGCAAAAAAGTTGACCGTGCCAAACTCGGCCAATGCCTCCATGGCCACCAAAGACAATCCCACGGCAATAGAGGGACGCGCCAGCGGCAGACTAATTTTTTTAAAGCTTTGCCAAGGGCTACAGCCTAGCAAACGGCTCGACTGAATAAGGCTGGTAGATTGCTCCATAAAAGCAGTACGCGCCAGCAAATACACATAAGGGTAGAGCACCAAGCCTAAAATAATGCCGGCGCCACCTAGGGTGCGAATAGCAGGAAAATAGTAATCGGCGGCAGAGTTCCAGCCAAACCAATGGCGTAAGCTGCTTTGTATGGGACCCGAGAAGTCTAATAAGTCGGTATAAACAAACGCGACAATATAGGAGGGCATGGCCAGCGGTAAAATTAAGGCCCATTGCAGCCAGCGTTTGCCGGGTAGCTCGCACATGGCCATTAGCCAGGCGGCCGGCACCCCACTAAGCAGGCTAAAGGCCATCACCAACAACACCAGCCAAAAGGTGTTGCCAATATAAGTAGGAAGCACCGTTACCCACAGATGATTAAAAATACCTTCTGTGGGTAACAGTGCTTCATATATCAGTGCCATTATAGGCAAAGTCAGCAGCAGGGCTAATGCCCAACTACTGACTGTCCAACCAGGTCGTTTCATTGATAACTCAAAGCGGGGGGCATTGCCCCCGTCTTGTTAAAGGTCGTATTGAACTTCGTCTACCAACTCAACGGCTGTTTTAGCGTGTTTTGCTACATCAGCCAATGGGCGTGTATCGGCATCGAAGTCGCCCCAGCTGCTGACCAGTTCAGATGCATCTGCACCTGGTTTAACTGGATATTCATGGTTAGCGGATGAATATAAATGTTGCGCTTCATCACTGGCTAAAAACTCCATAAATTTAACAGCTGATTCTTTGTTTTTTGCGTGCTTGGTCAGCGCAACTGCTGAAATATTAACGTGTGTGCCACGATCTTCTTGGTTCGGGAAATTAATATAAACCGCTTCTGCTGCATCACGCTGTTTTTCGTCGCTTAGCATTACACCGTAGTAGTAGCTGTTGCCCAGCGCGTAATCGCACACGCCATCATTAATGGCTTTAATTTGGTCACGGTCGCCGCCTTGAGGCTTGCGTGCTAGGTTCGCTTTTAAACCTTCTAACCACGTCTTGGTGTACTCAACACCGTGCTCGTCAATCATAGAAGCCGTTAGCGCCACATTATAAGGGTGTTTACCGCTACGAGTACAAATTTTTCCTTGGTACTTAGGATCAGCCAGCTCTTCATAGGTAATATCATCACGCTTACCTACGCGATCTTTTGAGCTATAAATGGCACGAGCGCGGGTGGTTACGGCAAACCATTTGCCATCGGCATCACGGTACTGAGCAGGAATATTCTCTTCTAATATATCACTCTCAACCGCTTGGGTTAGATCTTTATCTACTACGTCCATTAAGCGGCTTACATCTACTGTTAATACCACGTCTGCTGGCGACAAGCGGCCTTCACGCTCTAGACGCTCACCCATACCGTTTTTCATAAACACCACATTTACGTCAATACCGGTTTCTTCGGTAAAGCTGTCCACTATGGGCTTAATAAGAAAGTCTTGGCGATTAGAATACACGTTTACTTCTTCAGCAAACGCTTGGCCGGTGAAACTTGCGACTAATAAGGCGGCGGTAGATAAACCTAGTTTGCTCGTCTTAGGCATAGTTAAAATCCATTTGGTTGAGTGAGAACAATTAACGTTTAGGATTATACTCAAGCTAAGCCCATAAGCAACACACATCTAAATGATAAACAGTGTCATCCGCAACCGCACCCAGCATATTACGGATAAATGCCTATCTATGTCTTGCGCCAGATCAGTGAAAGAACAGCTAAGAGCAGCTGTCGGCTTTCAGCTGTCAGACAACAAAGTCAAACCGATGTTTTTACTTTTGTAGATACTCTGTTGGACGTCAAGGTTTTGCACTATATTGTTATGCGCCCTTATTTCGTCTTTGCGAGCGTAGCGCGGCAATCCATTTCGAAAGAAAGCGCTACATCCAACGCTGATCACTTTACGTTAAAGAAAAACTACAATTTTGTTTTTTCGTCAGGCGCTCAGCGTAAAGCGTACGGCTGCTTGCTAGATGGATTGCCGTGTCGTTGCACTCCTCGCAATGATCAAAGGGAGTCGCTCTGGCTTTTCGTAGGGGGCGAATTTATTCGCACAAAAACCTTAAAGAGGTCGAATAAATTTAACCCTACAAAACGCCAGAGCCAACCCCTTCATGCAACGACGCTACAACTTCTCATTTTCAGCGTAACAAGCCAATGTGGTAATATGGTTGAATTGCAGCGCAAAGCGCTATGTTACATCTGCATAAGGACGTTGATATGTTGGAGTTATCTGCTCGTGTGCAGATCCCAGATCAAGAGTTGGAATTTATTACCATGCGCGCCAGCGGCGCCGGTGGCCAACACGTCAATAAAACCGACTCGGCGGTACAACTGCGCTTTAATTATATGGAAAGTCCCACCCTGCCCGCCATCTATAAGATAGCCTTAGGTAGAATGAAGGATAATCGCATCTTGGAGTCAGGTTGGATTATGATCCGAGTAGAAAGCCACCGCAGCCAACTAACCAATAAAGAAACCGCCAAAGGAGCCTTACTCAGTCTGCTAAAGCAAGCCGGCAAGCCCATTAAAGTGCGCCGCCCCACCAAACCCAGCAAAAATGCCAAGCGCAAACGCACCGATAGCAAAACACTACGCGGCAAAATCAAAAGCGGTAGAGGTAAGATAAAGCTGTAAGCGATAAGCCGTCAGCTGTAAGTAAAAGAAAATACAGTGCAAAACCAAACTCACTCTGTACAACAGCTGTGGGTAGGCAATGTCTCGCCGAGTACTAGAGCCTTGTTTTGATTTGTTAACTTACGGCTGGCAGCTGACAGCTTATGGCTGTTTTTACTGATTAGTACAAAAGTCTTGCCATTGCTCTAATACTCGCGCGAGATCGTCTAAGCCGCAGCCGGCGTAGAGTTCGTCGTCGTAATAGGCCATGCCATCTTCTAATTCGCTTTCAAAATTTAATGAATGCGCGCTCAACTCTGCTTCATCTTGGGTAAGAAGTAATGAGCACTCGGCATAGTTTTTCTTAAACTCTTGTAGCTCACCCGCCGTGAGCTTGGCGATAACGGTTAATAACTCGGTAGTTTCGGCCACATTCACTTCATCCGTTAGCCATTGCCCCATGGCTTCGTGTCCCATGCTAAACCGCGCACGATGATGACCATTTAGATCGCGAAAAAATTCAAATTCCACACACACTCCACCGGCAAGTTGCCATCAACAATTAAAGACAGATTCTAACACTCACTAGCGCAACCACGAACACAAAGCTTGACGCTACAAGATAAAGAGAAAAATAGTTAAGCTGACTGGCAAAAATAACAGACAATAAGTAATGCATAGATAGCATACCACAATGAAGCCGATGCATGATGTGCGTTGGTCTAATCTTATTGACTCACGTACACTATGCGCCCTCAAATTTAGAACTTATTTCAGTTGAAGATAACATTAATAACTGAAATACTTCACCTCAGATTAACAAAGCAAACAAAAACACAACAATTAACTCCTCTCGCTACCTTTATTTTGGAAATCAGCATTATGAGCCAACCAACATCAACCGCACTCAGTCAGAGTGAACTGGTTTATAAGTTACACGACAAACCGCCTGTTCCTCAGGCGTTGTTCGCGGCCGTTCAGCACTTGCTGGCCCTCTTTATTGCCGTGATCACACCACCATTGATTATTAGCCAAGCGTTAGGTCTGCCCACTGCAGACACGGCACACATTATTAGTATGTCGCTGTTTATTACCGGTGTTGCTTCCTTTATTCAAATTAAACGTGTGGGTCCAATTGGTACTGGCTTACTATCAATTCAAGGCACCAGCTTTAACTTTTTAGGGCCTATTATTGCCAGTGGCTTGGCCATGAAAGGCGGCGGTATGAGCACAGATGTGATGCTGGCAGCTATTTTTGGTACCGCGTTATTAGCTGCTCCTACTGAAATTATTTTATCGCGCTTCTTACACTTAGCGCGCCGAGTTATCTCGCCGCTGGTTAGTGGTATTGTGGTGACCTTAATCGGCTTAACTCTGATTAAAATCGGGTTAACCTCTGTAGGTGGCGGTTACGGTGCCATGGCGGATGGCAGCTTTGGCTCGCTACAAAACCTACTATTAGCCGGTACCGTATTGGCTATTATTGTGGTGATGAACTGTATTTCTAACTCCTATATCCGCCTCTCGGCTATTTTGGTTGCCATGGTAGTGGGCACACTGTTGGCCATGTATATGGACAAAATACCCGATGCCCAGTTTGATGATATTCCGGCATTTGCTTTTCCTACACCGCTAAAATATGGCTTAGGCTTTGATGCGTCGCTGTTTATTCCGCTGGTATTAGTATTTTTAATTACTGCACTAGAGGGTATTGGTGACACTACAGCAACCTCAGAAGTATCGGGCGAGCCGGTTTCAGGCCCCACTTATATGAAGCGCATTAAAGGTTGTGTGCTGGGTGATGGCGTAAACTCTATGTTGGCCTCAGTATTTAATACCTTTCCGGTCTCGACCTTTAGCCAGAACAATGGTGTGATTCAAATGACTGGCGTGGCCAGCCGCTATGTGGGCTTCTTTGTGGCGGGTATTTTAGTTTTGCTGGGCTTATTTCCCGCAGTAAGCACCTTAGTTCAACGCATTCCCGACCCTGTATTAGGCGGTGCGACCTTGGTGATGTTTGGCTCCATTGCCGCTGCGGGTATTCGTATTTTATCGCGCGAGCGCTTAGACAGACGTGCCCTGCTGATTATGGCCATCTCGTTTGGCGTAGGATTGGGGGTGGATCAAGTGCCTGATATTTTGCAGTCTATGCCTGAGTTGATAAAAGATACCTTCTCTAACGGCATGGCCGCAGGGGGTATTATGGCCATTATCTTAAACTTGATTATGCCGCTGAGCCCACAAGCAAAAGCCGATGAAGCAGCACAAGACGCAGCCGATTTAGCACAAGCGCAAGAACAAGCAAACTAATCGCTGCTAGCAACTAGCAAAAAAGCCGACCGCGCATCTAGCCCGGTCGGCTTTTTTTGGTTGCTGTATAGGGACAGTGCCAAGCAAAGCCCAAGATCTAAAGATCTATCTGCAACGGAAGAACATGGAACCCACGGAGAAATAGGAATAAATTTAGAAAGAGATCTTTATAATTAGACCTAACCACTAAGATCTAGGCGCGCTTGTTCGTGTTCTTCCGTGGCTCTCGCAACAAAGAAGCGCGGTAAGTAATGGATTTCGGTGGTTTAAATCTCTGCTTGGCGCCGGGCGCTTGGTGCTCGGCGCTTTATATTAATCTACAAAGCCCAGCGGCGTAATAGGTTGTGATATACACCGGTTAGCTGAATACTAGATTCACTGTCTGTACCCAATTGTTGATTTATATTTTGAATACTGGAGTCTAAATCAAACAATAAAGTACGCTGGCCATCATCACGCACCATGCTTTGAATCCAAAAAAATGAACTGATCCGTGCGCCTTTAGTCACCGCTGTTACTTGGTGCAAGCTGGTTGATGGATACAAGATCAAATCACCTGCAGGCAGCTTCACGCTGTGCGCGCCATAACTGTCTTCTACCACCAATTCACCACCTTCATATTCATCAGGCTCACAAAAGAACAGGGTTGCCGATAAATCGGTACGAATAGGCTCGCCTGTGGTGTTATTAAAGCGAATAGAGTTATCAACGTGCACCCCAAACGACTGGCCACCTTGGTAACAGTTAAATAACGGCGGAAATATTTTGGCAGGCAAAGCACCGGCTACAAATAGTGGGTTGTTTGATAATGCGGTGGTGATCATATTACCGATATAGCGAGCCTGCTCGCTATCTTCGGGCAGTTGTAAATTATTTTTGGCCATCGATGATTGAAAGCCTGCGGTACTTTTGCCGTCAATCCAATCAGCCGCCAAAAGCAACTCACGACATTCAGCTACCTGCGCAGCAGTTAGCACGTTAGGAATATGTAACATCATAATAAAATTACTCCTCAAAACAGCGATACGCCATACGCCGTACGAAAAAAGATGATGTTTCTCTTTCTCACATACGGCGTACAGCGTAAACGTCAGGTGTTACTTAAAAGCGGTAGTTTGCAGACACAACTGCTGAACGACCATCACCTAATTCAACGGCTGAGCTGCGAGTGTCTGTGCCAGGACGACCACGTACGCGTTCTACGTATTCTTCATCAAACAGGTTGTTCACATTAAGCTGTAAACTAAAGGCATCGTTCACTTTATAAGACGCCATGGCATTGTGTACCCAGTAGCTTTCTAGCTTAGCTTCCACATCCGATGCCACATGGCGAGAGCCTACATAACGAGCACCGTAACCTACTTCTACTCCGGGCGCTAGTTGGTAAGTCGTCCATAAGTTGGCACTATTACGAGGAGTATTCCCCAGTGGCTCACCAACAGGATCACGGCCTCCTGCCTGAGGTTTACCTACCGAAGCTCGCGTTTCACTGTCTAAAAAGGTGTAGTTGGCAAACAACTTCCACTGCTCAGTGATTTCACCGGTTAAGCCCAGCTCAACCCCTTGCACTCTTTGTTCACCGGCTTGCTCTAGGGCTCCAGTTAGCGAATTCTCTTCAGTAACATCGGTTTTATCGACACGAAATATTGCGCCATCTAAGCCTAAGCGACCATCCATTAACTCCCACTTGGTGCCAAGCTCCCAGGTTTCACTTTCCTCTGGCTTAAGATCTTCTACCCCAGCCGCACCGCTTAATGGCAGGCGACCAGAGGTGGCCAGCGCCTCGGCTGAGGGAGAGAATGAGGTACCATAAGCTAAATAAACACGGCCATTGTCAGCAGGCTTATACACCACACCGGCACGACCGCTGAACGCTTGGTCGCTGGTTTTTACCGTGTCATTGTTGCCTTTACTGGTCGTTTCACCAGACACCCAGTCGTGACGCAACCCTAAGCTTAAATCCCATTTGGGCGCAAGGCCAATAGTATCAAATACATACAAGGCTTTAGTGTTTAAAACAGCATCAGAACCACCGCCAGGAGTCACGGTTGTTGAACCTTCCCACTTTCCTGGTGGATTAAATAGGTCAAACCCACCTGTAGGGTATTCATTACCTATTTTACCCAATCCATAATTAGAAACGGTTAAATCATAAGTTTCGCGAGAAATCTCACCGCCAACCAGCATGTCATGGGTCAGACTGCCAGTATTAAACTCTGTGCTTAATCCTAATTGATTAACCCAAAGATCATTTTTTGCATGGCGACGATAAGCCTGCGGCCCTGCGGGTAAGTACTTTCCTAGCGCCAAACCATCGGTATTCACATGTGAAGCTGAAATAGTAGTATCTCTGTCTACACGGCTATAACGGGTTTGGTTTTCAATGCGTACCTTGTCATTCAGCTCGTGCTCTAGCTTTAGCGTTACGGCATCCGACTTAATTTTTTCTTCATCAAGGTTGCGCCAGCCAAAATAAGACTCACGGTCGACACCAGGAAGAATTTTGCCATCACGTGCTGGCAAGCCGTAGTCAGGCAAATTGTCGTCTTCTTGATGGAAGTAGCTCAACGTAGCCCTCGTATCTTCGCTTAGACCAATGGTCACAGAAGGCGCAATACCAAAACGTTCGCGGTCGATATCATCTCGGCCCGGCACGTCATTTTCGTGAGCCATTAAGTTAATACGAAATGCACTGTCTACACCTACATTATCTAGCGTCTTGTTTACATCTAGCGTCATGCGATGATATTTATCTGTTCCCAAGCTGGCACCAACTTCGGCAAAATCACGCTGTTTAGGCGCTTTGCTGATTTGGTTAATGGCACCACCTGTGGTACCCGCGCCACCAAACACTGAGTTAGGGCCTTTTAATACTTCCACTTGTTCAATATTAAAAGTATCGGTACGGTTGTTTTGGCTGCTGTCACGCAGGCCATCAATTTGCATATTCGAGTTGGCACTAAAGCCACGAATATTAATTTTATCACCCGAGCCACCACCGCCCTCGCCCGCATCAAAAGTAATACCTGACACGTTAGATAACACTTGACGCAAACTTAAAGCCTGCTGCTCTTTCATCACTTCTTGCGGTACCACTGTG
Organism: Oceanisphaera pacifica; assembly: GCF_017498065.1. Taxonomy (GTDB): domain Bacteria; phylum Pseudomonadota; class Gammaproteobacteria; order Enterobacterales; family Aeromonadaceae; genus Oceanimonas; species Oceanimonas pacifica. Next base: position 119,945 of record NZ_JAGDFX010000001.1, read on the forward strand.
ACCGTTTGTGGGGTGTCTAACAGCGGCTTAACATACTTACCAGAAGCAGATTCATTAGCTTTGTATCCCTGCTCTCGGGCTTCTTGTACGGTAATAATATCGAGCTCAGTCACTTGCTGTGCTTGTGCTGAGACGGCAAGTGATGCAACCGCAAAACCTACCGCAGGGGTCAGTATTTTTCTTGGGGGAAGAGAAGATGACTTGATAAAGGTGTGCACGAACAACTCCTTGTAAAAAATGATAACAAACTTAAAGGCGAGTCATTCTCATTCAATGTTTGATTTAGATCAAGTTTAACTTTCACATTTTTGTGAAAAAGTTCCTGCTATAAAAAAATAAAAACGTACGTTTTGCGCAACAAAACCGTCCGAATGAAAATGACCATTACAAAGGCGATATCTAGAACGGATAGAAAGCATAAAAAAAGCCAGCCCTAAGGGCTGGCTTTGATAGTTAACCGATTTTGAGCTGATTAGACCACTTGCTGAAAAATAACCGTGTCGGCTTTTTCTACGTAGTTGTCTAACTGGTCAAAGTTTAAGTAGCGATAAGTATCGGCGGCAGTGGCGTTTAACTGCTCGGCATACTCTAAGTACTCGGCAACCGTTGGCAACTTACCGTGAATAGCAGCAACGGCAGCCAATTCAGCTGACGCTAAGAACACATTAGCGCCCTTACCTAAACGGTTCGGGAAGTTACGAGTTGAGGTAGACACTACAGTGCTGTTATCTGCAACCCGGGCTTGGTTACCCATACACAAAGAACAACCTGGGGTTTCGATACGCGCGCCTACACGGCCAAAGATACCGTAGTAACCTTCGTCGGTTAGTTGGTCTTTATCCATCTTAGTCGGTGGAGCAACCCATAAGCGAGTCGGTAACTGACCGCTATATTTATCCAGTAACTTACCTGCTGCGCGGAAGTGACCAATGTTAGTCATGCACGAGCCAATAAAGACTTCGTCAATCACTTCACCTGTCACTTCAGATAACAAGCGAGCATCATCAGGGTCGTTTGGCGCACACAGAATCGGCTCTTTGATTTCACTCATATCAATTTCTAATACGTGAGCGTATTCAGCATCGGCATCGGCTTCCATCAATTCTGGATTAGCCAGCCATTCTTCCATGCCTTTAATACGACGCTCTATGGTGCGACGATCACCGTAACCTTCACTGATCATCCACTTCAACATGACAATGTTAGAGCTTAAGTATTCCGCTACCGGCTCTTTATCTAGCTTGATGGTACAACCCGCAGCAGAACGCTCGGCAGTGGCATCAGCAAGTTCAAACGCTTGCTCAACTTTTAGCTGTGGCAAGCCTTCAATTTCTACCACGCGGCCTGAAAATTCATTAATTTTGCCCGCTTTAGCTACCGTTAATAGACCATTTTGAATGCCATAATAGGGAATAGCGTGCACTAGGTCACGTAGGGTAATGCCTGGTTGCATTTCGCCTTTAAAGCGCACCAATACCGACTCTGGCATATCCAGTGGCATCACACCGGTGGCCGCAGCAAACGCCACTAAGCCTGAGCCCGCTGGGAAAGAAATCCCCATCGGGAAACGGGTGTGCGAGTCACCGCCGGTACCCACGGTATCGGGCAGCAACATACGGTTTAACCAAGAGTGAATTACACCATCACCTGGGCGCAATGAGACACCGCCACGGTTCATAATAAAATCGGGCAAGGTGTGGTGGGTGTTCACATCAATCGGCTTAGGGTAAGCCGAGGTATGACAGAACGACTGCATGGTTAAATCGGCGGAGAAGCCCAAGCACGCTAAGTCTTTTAACTCGTCACGGGTCATGGGCCCAGTGGTGTCTTGAGAGCCGACCGTGGTCATCTTAGGCTCGCAATACTGATTAGGACGCACCCCTTTCACACCGCATGCTTTACCAACCATTTTCTGGGCAAGGGTAAAGCCTTTGGTCGATTCTGCTACTGGCGCAGGACGTTTAAAGGCGTCAGACACGCCCAAGCCTAATGCTTCACGGGCTTTATCTGTTAAGCCACGGCCAATAATCAGCGGAATGCGGCCACCGGCACGCACTTCGTCTAATAACACGTCGGTTTTTAGGCTAAAGGTGCTGAGCACTTCATCGCTGTTATGAACACAAATTTTACCTTCATAAGGGTAAATATCGATAACATCACCGGTGTTAAGCTTATCTACATTACACTCAATGGGCAGCGCACCGGCATCTTCCATGGTGTTAAAGAAGATAGGAGCAATTTTATTACCAATACAAATGCCGCCACCGCGTTTGTTAGGCACAAACGGAATGTCGTCACCCATGTGCCACAGCACAGAGTTAGTCGCAGATTTACGGCTTGAGCCGGTACCCACAACGTCACCCACATATACCAATGGGAAACCTTGCTCTTTTAATGATTCCAGCTCTTTAATGGGGCCAACCACGCCATCTTTATCGGGTACAATACCATCACGAGCGTTTTTCAGCATAGCTAACGCATGCAAAGGAATATCGGGGCGTGACCAGGCATCTTGTGCAGGGGATAAGTCATCGGTGTTGGTTTCGCCTGATACTTTAAATACCCGCATGCTGATTTTCTCAGCCAGTTTTTCGCGCTCTAAAAACCATTCGGCATCCGCCCAAGACTGCAATACTTGTTTGGCAAATTCATTACCGGCTTTCGCTTTTTCTTCTACGTCGTGAAACGCATCAAACATCAGCAGGGTGTGGCTGAGTGCCTTAGTGGCAATGGGGGCTAACTCAGTGACGTCTAGCAACTCAATCAGCGGTGCTATGTTATAGCCGCCCTGCATGGTGCCCAACAGCTCGGTGGCTTGTGCGGCAGACACCACGGGTGAGCTCACTTCACCTTTGGCAACAGCGGCTAAAAAGCCGGCTTTTACATAGGCGGCTTCATCTACACCCGGTGGAATGCGGGTTGATAACAATTCATAAAGGAAAGATTCTTCACCAGCGGGAGGATTTTTCAGTAATTCAACTAAGGCAACAACTTGCTCTGCGTTTAGAGGCTGTGGAACCACACCCTCTGCAGCACGTTCTTCGACGTGTTTACGATAAGCTTCAAGCACGACAGTATCCTTTTATTATCATTCGCCATATTGGCGGAAATATTCTTGTTCGGGGTTGGCATTAAGGGCTTAAACCTTGTTGTCAACAACCCTAGCGGATGTCGTAACAGTATATAAGTTTTAACGCTCAATTAAAATCTAGCCCCTTCAGCCTTTAGTCAAATACGAGATTAAGTCGATGTATTTTAGTGCTGTTTAGCGCATTTATGTCGATTAAATCACACAAACAACTCATTAACATTATCGCAGACCCAAAAGGGGAGCTGTAAGCGATCAGCTGTCAGCGCTCAGCGGTAAGCTGTCAGTTAAAGACAAACCAGTGTGGTTTTTTCGTACAACGGTTGGCGTAAAGCGTATGGCTGTTTGTTGGATGGATTGCCGCGTCGCTACGCTCCTCGCAATGAACGGCATAAACAAAGCGGTATGTTTAACGCTGTACGCCATACGTTCAAGATAAACACCGGTTTGGGTTTTTCGTAAAGCGGTAGGCGTAAAGCGTATGGCTGTTTTTCGGCGTATGGCTGTTTTTTGCGGCTTACAGCTGCCCAAAGGGCTACAGAGCCTAAAGCTAGCTCTGGATGATGGTTAAAAGCTAAACAGGTTACCAAAGTAGAGATAGACGCTGCTCTTATCCGCTTCGCCTTGCCCATACGCCAGATATAAAGGGCCCCAGTTGGTGTCTACTCCAATAAAAAGACTGCCAGCGGTAACGGCTGAGCTCCAACTCACATCAGCGCCTTGGTTCCATACTCCGCCTCTTTCTAGTGAACCACCTAAATAGACAGGTGAGCGAAAAGCGCCAAAGTTATTATCTAACCAAAGATAGTGATAAAGCGCCCCCACAAAACCACTGTAACGACCACTAAGCTGATCGCGCTGATAGCCAGATAAATTAAATAGCCCCCCTAAGCTTCGGGCAAAAACAGGGACTTCTTGCTCGGCACTTGAGCCGCCCAGTGCCAGTTTGCCAATTAAAGTATGGCGATTAATCGAATAAGGGCGCAGCAACTCTAACTCGTAGTCGATACCCGCAACACGGCTATCTTGATCATTAAATGCGAGAGTATTACGAAAGTAGCCCAGCTTAATCTCGGCCGCCGCCCCTGTTGAGGGGAAGAATACATTATCTAGCGTGTCGTAACTAAAACGTAAATAAGGGCCAAGGGAATCCACATCCAGCTGTTGATCGAGATTACGAGTCTCAAGATCCCCAACTAAGCCTTGTACCCCCAACGCAAGTTCACTCCAAGGTTTTAAGTTATAGCCCAACTCGGTATTTAAACTCCAGGTGGTGTAATCAACGTCTAAGCTGGTAAGTGGGCGAAACAGATCATATTGCGGATCATGGCTATCAAAAAAGAAGCTGCGCTGACGTTGTTCGTACTCACCGCGTAATTTCCAAAAAATATTAGCGTCAGAAATAATGGGCGTATACAGCTCTGCCGCCAGCTGTTTATTACTGCCAAAGGTCGTTTCTAGCAACCACTCTCCACCTAGCTGGTTAAAGTTAGTGCGGCGAAACTGTGCACCAATTTCATAATTTGAGCGACGAGTAAAATCGTCTTCTAAGGCAAACTTTAAGTCAATAAACCCAGGCCCCCAGCCCTTTTCGCTGGCTTGCACCGTTAGCACTTGCTCGCCACTTTGCTCATCTATGCGATAGCTCACCCGCTCAAAGGCGTCTAGCGCATAGAGCCTGCGTATACCTTCTTCAAGATCTTCGGTTTGGTGAAACTGCCCAGGCACTACTCCCAATACATCACGAATGCTTTGCTCGCTAAGCTGCGACTGATTATTTACTTCCACTCTATCTAGGTAAATTGCGTTAGAGCGTTGCAGTTGCGATCGCTTGTCGAGTTTCTCTGATTGATACGCAAAGTAATCTTGTTCGCTTAACGATAGTCTCTGTAATTGCGCTAATACCGCTTCGGCAGCCTGCTCACCACGGCGAATAGCTTCGGGCATCAGCTTAAAGTCGCTCACGCTAATCCCCTCAATCACAGGGCTTAATAGCACATCTTGCTCTTGTAATAAGGCTATTTGACGATCGGTACTAGAGCGAGTTAAGTAATTAGTCAGCTGGCTGACCATAGCCAGAGCACCATCTAGTTGTTCTCGCGATAACATGGCATCGCCAATATCGACCGCAATAATAATGTCAGCTCCCAACTCTCGTGCCACATCAACCGGCAGATTATTCACCACGCCGCCGTCAGCCAGTAGACGGCCATCAATTTCGACCGGTTGTAATACTCCTGGTATCGACATAGAGGCTTGCATAGCTGTGGCTAAGTGCCCTTCTTTTAATACAACAGGAGTAACGGTTTCCATATCGGTGGCCACTGCACGAAACGGAATAGGGAGACTGTCGAAACTGTGTAAGCCAGGCAGGTTAAGAGTACTGCTGCGCAGTAAAGCGCCCATGGCTTGACCTTGAAAAAAGCCCCCTGGCAAGCTGAGTTGCCAGTTTTGATTAATGCCGATATCGGTGCGCAATAAAAATTCATCATTTTGACGCTTACGACGCAATGACAGCGCTTCGCGACCGACTTTGTCTTGATAGCCCTGATCCCAGTCTAGGGTAAGCACCTTTTGCTCTAGCTCGTCGGCACTAAGTCCCAAGGCATACATGCCTGCCACATAGGCCCCCATACTGGTACCAGTGACAATATCAACCGGAATTCGCAGTGCTTCTAATGCCTTGATCACTCCAATATGCGCTGCCCCTTTAGCCCCACCACCGCTGAGCACCAAGCCTACTTTGGGACGCGAGCTCAATTCCATTTCAGCCGTATGTGCATAAGCAAAGCCCGCATTAAGGCACAACAGCAAACATAACAGGTAACAGCGCATGATGACGGCAACTCAAGAATAACAAGGAAGACTATTGTAAGGGGGAATGGCAAGAAGTGATAGCTGAACTAAAGATCAGCCCCGAGCGCCCGGCGCCAAGCTAAACAAAGGACGAAACAAAAAAACACCGGCCTGTTTAGGGACCGGTGTTTTGTTTTTAACTGGCAGCTTAAGGCTGACCGCTACGCAGCCAGCGTTAGGGCAGTTGAAACCGACTCACTAAACGCTGTAACTCACTACCTTGACGAGCTAACTCGGCACTGGCGGCGGCCGTTTGCTCGGTGGCCGCAGAGGAGTGTTCGGCACTTTCACGAATAGTAAATACTGAACGGTTAATGTCTTCTGCAACCGTGCTTTGTTCTTCTGCCGCAGTAGCAATTTGGCTATTCATTTGCTGAATATCTGACACCGAGCTGGCAATCGCATGAATCGACTCACCAGCCTCGTTGGCAATCACCACTGTCTCTGAGGCCATAGTGGTGCTTTCGTTCATCATCACCACTGACTGTTGCGCTTTACTTTGTAAGTTGGTGATCAAGGTTTCAATTTCAGAAGTTGCCTCTTGAGTGCGCTGTGCCAGTGTGCGAACTTCATCGGCCACCACCGCAAAGCCTCGACCTTGCTCACCGGCACGGGCCGCTTCTATGGCTGCATTCAGTGCCAGTAAGTTAGTTTGTTCAGCTACACCTTTAATTACATCAAGAATACCACCGATATTTAAACTCTCAGCTTCTAACTGATTAATGCTTTGCAGTGACTCTTGAATATCATCAGACAACTTACCTATTTGACCAATGGTTAAGGTCACTTTTTGGTTGCCGTCGTTGGCTTCACTGTCGGCGGTACGGGCTGAGTCAAAGGCGGTTTCTGCATGACGAGCTACCTCTTGTACCGTGGCCGCCATTTCATTCATGGCAGTCGACACTTGCTCAAGTTCCATACGTTGCTGATTAACCCCATTGCGACTTTGCTCAGAAACCGAAGACAGCTCTTCTGCAGAGGTGGCGATAAGTGTTGAGCTTTGGCGTAAATCCCCCACCAATTGACGTAAACTTAGGGTCATGATCTGCATTTGATCCATGAGCTTACCCAGTTCGTCTTTACGGTTGTGAGTAATGTCTTGTGAAAGATCACCCTCGGCAATACGATTCGCTTGCGTCACTAACAGGCCCAGCGGATTAACAACGCCACGCGTGATCATAATGGCAAACAAGATACCCATCGCCAAACCAATAAGGGTGACTAAAGCAATAATAAAATTAGCCTGGGCGCTGTCTTTCTTCATGTGGTTTTGCTGTATTTCTAACAATGCTTCAGATGTACCGGCAATGCCAACTGCTTGTTTAGTAATATGTTTATCTGTGGTTTCTAAATTATCAATTATCTCGACTACCAAAGCTTGATGCTGTTGATACTGCTTAATTTCGCTCAGTATGCTGCGAATATCTACATTAGATTGCAACGCGAGTCGCCCCTCTAACGTCTTAATTAAACGCGTCAGTCTACTAGTAATATCATCGGCCAGATCGAGTTTACGGCTTAGCGCGTAATCTTTTTGATCTAAACGCACTTTTACAAATTGCTGTACCCAGTTAAAGGCTTGATCTTCTCGTCTGCTGAATCGTTCAAGTCTTTGCTGTATAGAGCTACCAAGCACATTTAGATCGTCTAAGGTTTTATAAAAGCTGTCATTTAGCTTAACCATATTCTCTAACTCGGTATCATAAATTTGCGTACCAGTTAGGATCTCTTGGGTCATAGCTTGATCTTTCGCTTTAGTTAACAGCGTCTGAAATTCTTGTGCTGCTTCGCGGGCTTCATCAACATGAGCTCTGGCCTGCTCAAGCTGCTGGGGATCATTGTTCAACATGTAGTTTTTTTGGAAGAATCGCGCCTTACTTACTAGTAAATCAATTTCACCGGCGCGCTCTAATTTGTCTGAACGTTCTAATACCGATGACAGCGCATAAAAGCTCACCACAGCCGTAATTAATGTGGCTACTAATACTAAAGCAAACCCTAAGGTAAGCTTGGCTCTAACACTTAAGTGACCTAGTTTAGATAACATCTTTATTCCCCATACCCTTTGGTCAGTTTCCTATTCATCCGTAGCGCACCACATCAAACAAGCTACAAATGAGGCTTTGTCATACCTTTATTTATCCTAGAAGACTTTGCTCACTTTTACTAATCCTGATGCTAAGTTCTGCATGCTACAGCACATTAGCAACAAAAACGCCCAGCTTAAGCTGGGCGTTTAAATTTATCAGTTAAAGAAGCTTACTTCTTTTTGGCTTTTGCGTTTGGCATATCGGTAATAGAACCTTCAAATACCTCGGCGGCCATCCCCACAGATTCATGCAGAGTTGGGTGAGCATGAATGGTCAATGCGATATCTTCAGCATCGGCACCCATTTCAATAGCTAAACCAATTTCGCCCAATAGCTCACCGGCGTTAGTACCAATTGTGGCACCACCCAATACGCGGTTGGTTTCTTTATCGAAAATCAGTTTAGTCATACCAAAAGCAGAGTCAGAAGCGATAGCTCGTCCTGATGCTGCCCATGGGAAGCTGGCCACTTCAACCTTCAAGCCTTGCTCTTTGGCTTCTTTCTCAGTGACACCTACCCAAGCAACTTCAGGTTCGGTGTAGGCGATGGAAGGGATCACTTTAGGATCAAAGTAATGCTTCAGGCCTGAAATCACTTCGGCTGCAACGTGACCTTCATGCACCCCTTTGTGTGCCAACATAGGTTGACCCACAATATCGCCGATGGCGTGAATGTGTGGCACGTTAGTACGCATTTGCTTATCGACGCGAATAAAGCCGCGCTCATCCACTTCAACACCGGCTTTTTCAGCATCGAGCAGTTTACCGTTAGGTACACGGCCAATGGCGACTAATACGGCATCGTAAACTGTGGTTTCGCTCTCGCCTTTCTTGTCTTCCATGGTTACGTGAATGCCATCATCTTTGGCTTCAACAGCAGTAACCTTGGTTTCTAACTTGAGGTTGAACTTATCTTTCACCTGTTTGGTGTAGATCTTGATCAAGTCTTTATCAGCAGCAGGAATAACTTGGTCGAACATTTCAACCACGTCAATCTGAGAGCCGAGCGAGTAGTATACAGTGCCCATTTCTAGGCCGATAATACCGCCGCCCATGACCAACAGCTTTTCAGGTACTTCACGCAATTCTAGTGCGCCTGTTGAATCCCAAACACGCGGATCTTCGTGCGGAATAAACGGCAACTGGATCGGACGTGAACCCGCAGCAATAATGGCGTTATCAAAGTTGATGGTGGTGTTACCTTCTTCACCTTCAACTTCTAGGGTGTTAGCACCCGTAAATTTACCGTAACCGTTAACCACTTTTACTTTACGCATTTTAGCCATGCCACCCAAACCTTGGGTAAGCTGACCAATAACATCGTCTTTGTGGTTGCGGATTTTATCTAGATCGACAGTCGGCTCAGCAAACGTAACGCCGTGGCTGCCCATCATTTTGGCTTCTTCCATTACTTTAGCGATGTGCAATAACGCTTTAGAAGGAATACAACCTACGTTTAAACATACCCCGCCTAGAGTTGAGTAACGCTCAACCAATACGGTTTCTAGCCCCAGATCGGCGGCACGGAAAGCAGCTGAATAACCGGCAGGGCCTGAGCCCAATACCACAACCTGAGCTTTAACTTCTTGACTCATGGTGACCTCTATTATGATTTTTAGCCCCGTTCAAGCGCTGGCTGCTAAAGCCTAGACTCAATACGACCACACAAATGAAACGAGCTAAAGTTTACTGTTCTGTATTAGAAAAGAAAGTAAAAAGGCGGGCAAATGCCCGCCTTGTCACATTAAAGGGCTAAACGACGAAGGTCATTTAACACACCACTTAGCGTGGTAATGAAACGAGCACCATCGGCGCCGTCAATCACACGGTGGTCATAAGACAGAGCCAGTGGCTGAATTAAGCGAGGCTCAAATTCTTTACCGTTCCAAACTGGCTTAATGCCTGATTTAGATACGCCCAAAATAGCCACTTCAGGTGCGTTCACGATAGGCGTGAACTGAGTGCCACCAATGCCGCCTAACGACGAAATAGTGAAACAACCACCTTGCATGTCGGCGCCTTTCAGCTTGCCTTCACGGGCTTTCTTGGAGATTTCGCCAAGTTCAATGGCCAGATCACGAATGCCTTTTTTGTTAACATCGCGTACTACAGGTACAACCAAGCCGTTTGGCGTATCAACCGCTACACCAATGTGGATGTACTTCTTCATGATCAATGACTGTTCGTCGTCTGATAATGAAGAACAGAACTTAGGATACGCTTCTAAGGTTTTCGCAACCGCCTTCATGATGAAGATCAGCGGAGAAATCTTGTAACCCAGCTTCTGCTTTTCAGCAATGGCGTTCTCCGATTTACGGAACGCTTCCAGCTCTGTGATATCAGTTTCGTCAAACTGCGTAACATGAGGGATTTTAACCCAGTTACGGTGCAGGTTCGGACCCGAAATCTTTTGAATACGCGTCATGGCAACTTCTTCAACTTCACCAAACTTGGCAAAGTCTACTTTTGGCCAGGCCAGTACCGACATACCACCGCCAGCAACGGCAACACCCGCAGGTTGACCCGCAACTTGCTTGATAATGCCTTTAACATAGCCTTGTACGTCTTCTTTAAGAATACGGCTCTTAGGACCGGTTGCGGCAACCTTAGACAGGTCGACACCAAATTCACGGGCCAAGCGGCGTACCACAGGCGTGGCATGTACATAAGCGTTGTTTTCAACAAACTCGCTTTGTGCAGCCGGAGCAGCTGGCGCTGCTTGTGCTTTAGGTGCCTCGGCTTTAGCCGGTGCAGGTTCAGCAGCAGGCGCTTGCGCTTTAGGCGCAGGGGCGGCTTCTGTTACTTCAAATACCATCACTAATGATCCGGTATTAACCTTATCACCTACGGCAATCTTAATTTCTTTAACTACACCAGCAAAGGGTGCAGGTACTTCCATGGCCGCTTTGTCGCCTTCTACGTTGAGAATCGACTGTTCAGCTTCAACAGTATCACCAACAGCAACCATAACCTCAGTGACTTCAACTTCGTCACCGCCAATGTCAGGCACGTTGACATCTTTAGCTTGGGCCGCAGCAGGAGCCACGGGGGTCGCTGTAGGTGCAGACTCAGCAGGAGCAGAAGCAGCAGATTCGCCCGCCACTTCGAAAACCATGATTTGTGAGCCAGTTTTCACTGTATCGCCCACAGCAACCAAGATTTCAACGATTTTACCGGCAGCAGGAGACGGAATTTCCATAGAGGCTTTATCGCCCTCTACGCCAATCAGCGTCTGCTCTTCTTCTACCACATCGCCCACTGCAACGTTGATTTCGGTGACTTCAACGTCGTCGTCACCAATATCTGGCACAGCGATTTCTTGGCGAGAAGCACTGGCAGGTGCAGCACTTTCTGCTTTGGCAGCAGGGGCTTGTTCTTGCTCAGCTGGGGCGGCAGCGCCGCCCTCTTCCGCTTCAAAAACCATGATTAATGAACCGGTATTAATACCGTCACCAACAGCTACTTTAATTTCTTTAACCACACCCGCGCTTGGGGCCGGTATTTCCATGGAGGCTTTGTCGCCTTCCACGGTGAGTAGTGACTGCTCTTCTTCTACACGGTCACCTATGGCCACCATGATCTCGGTCACTTCTACCTCGTCTGCGCCGATATCTGGCACCAGAATATCTTTAGACATGTATTACCCCTTATGCGTACAGCGGGTTGATCTTATCAGCGTCGATACCGTACTTCTCAATGGCATCAGCAACTACTTTTTTGTCAATCGTGCCTTGTTTGGCCAACTCATTCAGTGCAGCAAGTACAATGTAGTGCTTGTTGACTTCAAAGTGACGACGCAAGTTATCACGGCTGTCTGAACGACCAAAACCATCAGTACCCAGTACTTTATAGCTTTCTGACGGCATGAAGGCGCGAACTTGTTCTGCGTAGTTCTTCATGTAGTCGGTGGCCGCAATGGCAGGCTCGCTACCCATTACTTGAGCGATGTAAGGTACACGCGCTTCTTCAGTTGGGTGCAGCATATTCCAACGCTCAACGTCTTGACCGTCACGGGTCAGTTCGTTAAATGAAGGCACACTGTATACGTCAGAACCAATACCGTACTCTTCAGACAGAATAGCCGCTGCATCACGCACATCAGTTAAGATTGTGCCTGAACCCATTAACTGAACTTTACCTTTATCACCCGCAACTGTATCTAGCTTGTAGATACCCTTACGAATACCTTCTTCTACGCCTTCTGGCATAGCAGGCTGATGGTAGTTTTCGTTCAGCGTAGTAATGTAGTAGTAGATGTTCTCTGGGTTCTCGCCATACATACGACGTAGACCGTCTTGTACGATAACCGCTACTTCATACACGTAGGTTGGATCGTAAGTGATACAGTTTGGGATAACGCTCGCTTGAATATGGCTGTGGCCATCTTCGTGCTGTAGACCTTCACCGTTTAGCGTAGTACGACCTGACGTACCACCAATCATAAATCCACGGGCTTGTTGGTCACCGGCAGCCCAGCATAAATCGCCTACACGTTGGAAACCGAACATCGAGTAGTAGATGTAGAACGGGATCATCGGGAAGTCGTTGGTGCTGTAAGAAGTAGCAGCCGCTAACCATGAAGAAGTTGCACCCAGCTCGTTGATACCTTCTTGCAGGACCTGGCCTTTGATGTCTTCTTTGTAGTAAGCCACTTGCTCACGGTCTTGCGGCGTGTATTGCTGGCCGTTCGGGCTGTAAATGCCGATTTGACGGAACAGACCTTCCATACCAAAAGTACGAGCTTCATCGGCCAAAATTGGCACAATACGCTCACCAATGGACTTGTTCTTGAGCATAATGTTTAAGGCACGCACAAAGGCCATGGTAGTAGACACTTCACGCTTTTGCTCACCCAGCAAAGATTCAAACTCAGACAGCTCAGGAATTTCCAACTGTTGAGTTGATTGCTCTAGGCGCTGTGGCACGTAGCCTTTAAGGGCTTTACGGCGCGTGTGCAGGTATTCATACTCACGCGTGCCTTCTTTAATCTCGATATAAGGCAAGTCAGCAATATTGTCATCGCTTACTTCTAGGTTAAAACGGTCGCGGAAGTGTTTAACTGCCGACATGTCCATGTTTTTAACCTGGTGGGCAATGTTCTTGCCTTCAGCCGCGTCACCCATGCCGTAACCTTTGATGGTTTTGGCAAGAATAACGGTTGGCTTACCTTTGGTTTCGGCAGCGTTTTTGTATGCAGCATACATTTTAGCCGGATCGTGACCACCACGATTAAGAGAGAAAATCTCTTCGTCGGTCATACCTTTAACCAACTCGAGCGTCTCTGGGTACTTACCGAAGAAGTGCTCACGAACGTAGGCGCCATCTTTAGACTTAAAGGTCTGATAGTCACCATCTACGGTTTCGTTCATTAGCTGTACTAGCTTGCCGCTCTTATCTTTCTCGATAAGTTCGTCCCAACGGCGGCCCCAAATCACCTTAACCACGTTCCAGCCAGCACCGTTAAAGATACCGTCTAGCTCGTCGATAATTTTACCGTTACCAATAACAGGGCCATCTAAGCGCTGTAGGTTACAGTTGATGACGAAGCACAGGTTGTCTAACTTCTCACGAGCCGCAATGGTGATCACACCCTTGGACTCTGGCTCATCCATTTCACCGTCGCCTAGGTAAGCGTATACGCGCTGCTCAGAGCAGTCTTTTAGGCCACGGTTTGTTAAATACTTTAAGAAACGTGCTTGATAGATGGCGTTTAGTGGACCCAAGCCCATAGATACGGTAGGGAACTGCCAAAAGTCAGGCATCAGTTTCGGGTGCGGATAAGAAGGAATACCTTTGCCGTCTACTTCTTGACGGAACATATCCAACTGATCAGCCGTTAAACGGCCTTCTGCAAAGGCACGGGCGTAGATGCCTGGCGAGATATGACCTTGGAAGAATACCAAGTCACCGCCGTCTTTTTCGTTAGGCGCGCGGTAGAAGTGGTTGAAGCCCACTTCGTACATGGTGGCACTGGACGAATAAGAGGCCATGTGACCACCTAAGTCCAAGTCTTTTCTTGAAGCGCGCAGTACGATCATCACTGAGTTCCAGCGGATAATAGCGCGGATACGACGTTCCAGATCCCAGTTGCCCGGATACTCAGGCTCGTCTCCAGACTTAATGCTGTTTACGTAATCTGAGTGGGCATTTCTGGCCACAGCAACACCGGATTTAATGGCTTTCGTGGTGAGACGCTCATAAATATATTGTGCGCGCTCAGGTCCTTCTTGACGGATCAACGATTCAAGAGAGTCTAACCACTCTTGAGTTTCTATTGAATCCACATCATTATTCAGGATATCAGACATGGCTGTTTCCTATCTCGTTTGGGGCACCTGCCCATGGGTTCATCATTGCCGAAGGCATTGTTTGTTATTCTTGCTGTCGATTTCGACGCAAAGACCGCTGAATGCGGCTTTCTTCGCGCTCAATGTTAAGCAAGGTTTCTTCAATAAAGGCCAAGTGCTCATGACAAGCGTCTCTGGCCTGCTCCGGCTCGCGTGACAGTATGCATTGGATTAAATTAGCGCGATGCACTCGTATTTTTTCCACCATACCGACGCGCCGGTTTAAAATTTTGATATTGCGCAAAATACTCGACTCTAGCATCGGCTGAATGGCTCGCAACAAGTGTAATAACACCACGTTGTGGGCCGCCGCAGCGACCGCAATATAAAACTCGGCAGCGGCTTTGGCTTCAGCTGGCAAATCGCCCAGTTCTTGAGCTTGAACGATAGCCTGTTGCGCCTCACGAATGATATCAAAGTCAGCTTCATTACCACGCATGGCAGCATAAAACGCAGAGATACCTTCCATCGTATGACGAAACTCTAACAAGTCATATTGTGACTCAGGATGCTCCGCCAATAATTGAAACAAGGGGTCAGCTAACCCCTTAGTTAGGGCATTTTGCACATAGGTGCCGCCACCCTGACGTCGAGATACCAAACCTCTGGCTTCTAACAGCTGAATGGCCTCTCGTACCGAAGGACGCGATACCGCGTACTGTTCGGCAAGCTCACGCTCTGGCGGCAATCGCTGACCGGGCTGTAAGCTACCTTCTACTATCATCTGCTCTATTTTTGCAGCAATAGTATCGGCGAGTTTAGGCTGTTTAATACGCTGATTCGACATTTAATCCGTCTTAATATTGGTAAGACCAATTTACACTGTTAAAAAAAGGTATCATTACGCAGATAAAATGTCCAATAAATTAATATCAATTGCACACAATAGCCGATAAATTAACCAGAGGCTAGACGTCGAAACAAAGCTATCAGCCGTAAGCTGTCAGTTAACCCAAAAAAGAAACACCAAGACACGCCACGGTTGTTATCAGTAACTGCTAGCTTCAAGCTGATGGCTGTCTGTTAGATGGATTGCCGCGTCGCTTCGCTCCTCGCAATGACAGCGAAATACAGCGCCGAGCGCCCGGCGCCAAGCTTAAAGCAAAAAACCGGTGTTTATCTTTAGCTTGGCGCTGAGCATTGGTTTTATCCTTAGCTGATCGCTGACGGCTTACAGCTATGTTTTACCCTGCCACTCGTAGTGAGAGATCGAGTGCTTGTATGTGTTTGGTAAGGGCACCTACCGAAATAAAGTCGACACCGGTGGCGGCAAAGTCGGCAATGGTGCTAAGGGTAACGTTACCCGACACTTCTAATTGCGCACGGCCACCACTCATGGCAACGGCGCTGCGCATGTCTGCTGTGGTGAAATTGTCGATCATAATAATATCGGCACCGGCATCGAGCGCCAGCGCCAGCTCGTCTAATGACTCGACTTCTACCTCAACCGACTTCTCGGGTTGCAAGCGGCGCGCTTCAGCTACGGCTTTATCAATTCCCCCACAAGCAAAAATGTGGTTTTCTTTGATCAAATAAGCATCATAAAGCCCCATGCGATGATTAAGACCACCGCCACAGGTCACCGCATATTTAAGCGCATGGCGTAATCCTGGTAGCGTTTTTCGCGTATCTAATAACCGACACTTGGTACCTGCTAACTGGGCAACATAGCGCTGAGTGACCGTTGCTACCGCCGACAGGGTTTGAATAAAGTTAAGCGCCGTGCGCTCTCCTGTCATAATGGCGCGCGCAGGGCCAGTTAGTGTTAACAGTCTTTGATTTTCCACTACCGCATCACCATCGGCCACCTGCCAGTCTAGCGTCACCTCGCCCCCTAATTGCAAAAAAGTTTCATCTGCAAAAGCCCGACCACAAAAAACGCCCGCTTCTCGAGTAATTAAATGCGCGGTGACCTGTTGTTGCTCAGGCAACAATTGAGCGGTAATGTCTCGAGTGGGGTCTAAGGTGCCACCTAGGTCTTCACTTAGTGCGGCGGTCACATTAAAACGAACTTCTTTTTCTAACATTGAGTGTGCTTGCTCAGCATTATGCATTGTTCTTCAACCTATCATTGACTGTTTATCGTTAGCTCGTAATAGAGCCCTCAGCTATCAAGCTAAATACGCCTATTCTCTGCCCCTTAACGGCGGATGATCATCTGCCCTTCACGTTGGGTTAATTCGAATTGGCGCAGTACATTCATGCCTAATAGCACCTCATTGCTGTCGGCAGGCATAATCACCGCACTCACATCCTTTAAAGTAAAGGGCCCTAAAGACAGAGAGTTAATCCGCGTACGATACCCTGTTACTCTGCCCGCCGCAGTGTTGAGCTTAATCGGCTGACCTAGCGCCAGTGCGAGCTCATCGGCGAGCCCCTCGGGAACCGCCACTAAAGAGGCGCCGGTGTCGAGTAAAAAGACCACCGCCTTATTATTCATTTTACCATTGGCAAGATAATGCCCGTGGCGGTTTTGTTTAAGCACAATACCTTGACGACCTTGTTCATTTACAACCTGCACTTGCTGGTTAGGGTTATGGCGACTATCGGCTCTTTGTTGAAAGTACCAAGTCAGTAATGCCAGTGCCAGCCCCCAAGCCAGTAACCACATAATAGTGCCTAAACGGCGCTGCATCTTAACTTCATTACTCATCAAGTCGCCCCTTAAGTAGGCATATCACCTTATATGCTCCACTACGCTGTTGCTTTAGCTTAAGCAGTATCGTTGTTATGCCCTCTTTAACAACAAATAACCTAATGCAGATGGCGCATTCGCTTGCTCATTTACCATTAAGACTCTTAGTATACTGCCAAGCTCGTTCTTATATATGCCCATTTTATATCTACCCATTAGGTATCAATATGACTCACACCCCCTCACTCACCCTTGGTGACGATCATTGGCTTAGCCCTGCGCGCCATTGCCCCTCACCTCATTATGATGAAAGACCCGGTGGCGAAGTGTCGCTGCTAGTGGTACACAGCATTAGCCTGCCCCCAGCACAATACGGTGGCCCCTATATTGATCAGTTGTTTTTGGGCACGCTAGATCCCGATGAAGACGCTTATTTTGCCCAAATACATCAACTGCGAGTCTCGGCGCATTGCTTGATCCGCCGAGACGGCGAATTAGTACAATATGTCCCTTTTAATAAACGGGCGTGGCATGCTGGGCAATCCAATTTTAATGGTCGCGAGCGCTGCAATGATTTTGCGATTGGCATTGAGTTAGAAGGAACAGATACCGACACCTTTACTAAGGCGCAATATCAGCAGCTCATAACAGTCACTCGCCTCTTACAAGCGAGATATCCAGCTATTACAACGCAGCATATTGTGGGCCACAGTGATATTGCCCCAGGCCGTAAAACGGATCCCGGATCTGGCTTTAATTGGGATTTTATAGATGAGGTATAAAATAAATTCAGCACCTAGCTAAAAGTAGAGCGCTAAATGTAACAGTGCGCCTTTAAATGAATGGCTATTTATTCGCCAACTTGGGGTTTCATTGCTATACCTTAATGCAGGACTCTTTCACCATTCTAGCGCTCTAATCTGCTTTATCAGTCAAGGATGACATTATGAAAAAGCATGTAACTTACCTTGTAAATAACGGCTTTACGCTAATTGAATTAATGATAGTCGTCGCTATTGTGGCCATTTTAGGCGCCGTGGCTTTGCCCAGCTATCAAACCTATACCAAACGCGCCAAATTTACCGAAGTGATTGCTGCCACAGGGCCGGCTAAAACCGCCATTGAGATTTGCCAACAAACCGAGGGCACAGACTGTACCGCAGCAGGTAGCAATGTATTACCATCGACTTTTGATAGTTTAGTCAAAGATATCACAGTCACGGCGACTAATAATGCAAACGCCGCAGGCCCTTGGATTATTACTGCAACTGGCACCAGTGTTGTGGATGAAGAAACCTTTATTCTAACGGGTACCATTAACAACAACCGCATTACCTGGCAAAAAACAGGCACTTGCTCAGCTGCAGGCTTGTGTTGAATTATGGGCGGCTTACAGCAATATAGCGGCTTAGCTAGAAGCCTGTTAGAGACTTCACAGCTCACTGCTAAGCAACTGGAGCAAGCCGTTACGCAAGCGGCTCAAGAAGTTAAGCCCTTGAGTCGAGTATTAGTCGAATTACAATTATTATCGAGTGAACAGTTAACGCAGTTTTGTAAACAGACCTATCATTTGCCCGTCTTTGATTTAAGCAATACCCAACCCAGTGCCTTACCCCCACAATACCTGAGTATGGATCTTATTGAGCGCCACTGCGCGCTACCGCTTTTCTTAAAAAACAATATTTTATACTTAGCACTGTCTGATCCGACGAATATGGCGGCATTAGATGACTTTAGCTTTCGCTTTAACCTGATAACAGATGCCCAACTGGTGGATGAAGCGCAGCTGGCATTACTGCTTAAGCAACTGCAAAAAGGCGAGAGCAGTCACCTCATCGATCTTGAACAAGTAGAAACAGACGATCTTCATCACTTGACCCTTACCGATGAAAATCAGCAAAGTTCACAAGGCAGCCAAGATGATGATGCCCCCATAGTGCGCTATATCTATAAGATTATGTTAGAGGCCGTTAATTGTTTCGCCTCCGATATTCACTTTGAACCTTATGAGCGCTTTTACCGTATTCGGTTTCGCATCGACGGCCTATTACACGACTTTGCCTCAGCCCCCATTAGTTACGCTAACCGCTTTGCCGCACGCCTTAAAGTGATGGCGCAATTAGATATCTCTGAGCGGCGCCTGCCACAAGATGGACGCATAAAATTACAATTGCCTCACCATAACACCATAGATATGCGTGTAAGCAGCTTACCCATTCAGGCCGGTGAAAAAATTGTACTGCGTTTACTCGACAGCTCCGCCATTAAATTAGACATTAACCAACTGGGCTTTAACGAACAGCAAAAACAACTGTATTTAGCCGCGCTTAACCAATCTCAAGGCATGATTTTAGCCACAGGCCCCACAGGATCAGGCAAAACCGTCTCGCTATACACAGGCTTAAGTATTCTGAATACAGTGAGTGCCAATATTTCAACCGCAGAAGATCCAGTCGAGATCATTATGCCTGGCATCAATCAACTACAAGTAAACCCTAAAATTGGCCTGAGCTTTGCCCATGCGCTACGTGCTTTTTTACGACAAGACCCCGATATTATTATGGTGGGAGAGATTCGTGATTTAGAGACCGCAGAAATTGCCGTCAAGGCGGCTCAAACAGGGCATTTAGTGTTATCGACCTTACACACCAACTCCGCCACCGAAACCTTAACCCGCCTGAGTAATATGGGACTGGCCGCTTATAATATCGCCTCGTCTATCAATATTATTATTGCCCAGCGCTTAGCTCGAAAACTGTGTCCACACTGCAAAAAGCCAGAATTACTTAACGCACAGCAACTTACACAATTAGGAATAGACGTAGCAGACACACAGACGATTTATCAGGCGAACGGTTGCCATTTATGTACCGATGGCTACAAAGGCCGGACCGGTGTCTATGAAGTGCTGCCGATGAATAGTGAGCTGGCCGACTTAATTATTAAGGGCGCTGACTCACTGACCCTTGCCCGTGCAGCACAAGCTGCCGGTCTGCTCACTTTAAGACACGCAGCCCTTAATAAAGTACAAGCCGGCATCATCAGCCTAGCAGAAGCCAATCGTATTACTGATAAGTAACGCATTATCAGTAACCGGCTTACAAAAACAGTCAAGTATCGCCAATAATGGAGGAAAAGATGGGGGATAAAGATCATACCTATTATTGGCAAGGCATTAATCCACAAGGGCAAAAAGTTAGTGGTGAGGCGCAAGAAGCCAGCTTAGTGGCGATAAAATATCAGCTGCAACGCCAAGGTATTAACATTATTAAGCTAAGGCGCCAGCGAGAGAGTCTATTACACCGCTATCAACACAAGATTAAAGCCAAAGATATTGCGGTGATGAGCCGCCAACTGGCGACTATGCTAGGGGCTGGTGTACCTTTAGTGAAAAGCCTACAACTGATAGCTCGATCTACACCTAAGCAGAAAATGCAGCAATTGATTAATCGCTTAGCGTTAGATGTCGAAAACGGCACACCATTATCGAGTGCACTCACAACCCATCCTCAGCAATTTAGCCGCCTATATTGCAACCTTGTGCAGTCTGGCGAACAAACTGGGGCACTTGATCATATTTTTGAACAAATTGCCCTGTATCGAGAAAAAGCAGAACAATTAAAATCTAAAATTAAAAAAGCGTTATTTTATCCCAGCATGGTGCTATTGATTGCAGGTATCGTTACCGCCATTTTATTGCTGTTTGTTATCCCCCAATTTGAGGATATATTTGCAAGCTTTGGTGCCCCATTACCGCTCTTTACTCAGTGGGTGATCGCTGTGTCTCGCGCGCTACAAAACCACTGGCTAAGCATGATTATCGCTATCGCCTTAATGGTGCTACTTTATCAACGTGTATGGCGTTACTCCCCCCGAGTTCGTCATCTTAGTGATCGGCTGTTATTAACGCTGCCGATAATAGGCAGCATTTTACGCAAAGCCGCTTTAACGGGCTTTGCTCGTACCTTAGCCACCACCTTTGCGGCCGGCATTCCCTTGGTTGACGGACTGTCTGCAGCGGCCGGCGCTTGTGGTAATCGTATTTATCGAGATGCCACACTGCAAATACGCGAGCAGGTTATTGTAGGTATGCCCATGAATGCCGCGCTGCGCGCCACGCAGTTATTTCCAGATATGGTGATACAAATGGTCACCGTAGGGGAAGAAACCGGCGCCATAGATAGTATGATGAGTAAAGTCGCCAGTATTTATGAGCAAGAAGTGGATGATGCAATCGCTGGATTGACCAGCTTAATTGAACCATTAATGATGTTGATATTGGGAATATTAGTGGGAGGCTTAGTCATTGCCATGTATCTTCCTATCTTTGATTTAGGTAATGTGATCCGCTAAAGGCTTATTATTCCTAAGGTTTAACTCAAGCTGCTCGCTATCGCTTATAAAGGCATTTACATGGTTGTGCTAAAAAATATTGACCCTTCTCTTCTGTATCTCGTTATTACGCTGTTTGGCCTACTGGTTGGCAGCTTTCTAAATGTGGTTATCTACCGACTCCCTGTGATGTTAAAACGAGGCTGGCAACAAGAGTGTGCTGAGTTTAGCGGTCAAGCTACGCCCGCACTCCCAAAATTTAACTTAAATACTCCTCGTTCACGCTGCCAATCTTGTCAGCACCCATTAAGCGCACTCGATAATATTCCCCTAGTAAGCTGGTTATTATTAGGTGGGCGTTGCCGTTATTGCAAAGCCGCTATCTCTAAACGCTACCCCTTAATTGAGCTGACTACAGCCCTATTATCGGCCCTGGCTGTATGGCGTTTTGGCGCCAGCCCCCAACTATTAGCCGCCCTGCTACTTAGTTGGACCTTGTTGTGTATGACAATGATCGATATCGATCACCTGCTGTTGCCCGATAACCTAACGCTGCCCTTAATGTGGGTCGGCTTACTGATAAATATCAATACCCTGTTTGCTGCGCTGCCCGATGCCGTGCTCGGTGCCGCCGTCGGCTACGGTATTTTGTGGAGCCTATATTGGCTATTTAAACTCGCCACCGGCAAAGAAGGCATGGGTTATGGTGACTTTAAGTTATTAGCTGCACTGGGCGCTTGGTTTGGTTGGCAGGCCATATTACCCATTATCTTAATCTCATCGATCACCGGCTTATTATTAGCCGTTATCCTGATGGCCAGCAAGCACTTAAACAGCGATATGGCGATGCCTTTTGGCCCTGCCCTTGCATTAGGGGGCTGGGTGTATTTAATGTGGGGGGAGACATTAGTAACCTGGTATTGGAGTCTCGTATTATGACTTATATTATTGGCGTGACTGGCGGCATTGGCAGTGGCAAGTCCACTGTGGCAGATTTGTTTGCTGAGCAAGATATTACTATTGTGGATGCCGATGTGATTGCCCGTGAGGTGGTGGCTGTCGGTGAGCCGGTATTGGACGCCATTGGCGCTTACTTTGGTCCAGAAGTGATTGCAGCAGATGGCAGCTTAAATAGAGCCGAGTTACGACAGCGTATTTTTGCAAGCCCAGCGCATCGCCATTGGCTAGAAGCCTTATTACACCCGCTTATTCGTGAGCGCATGATAGCCGACTGCCAACAGGCCCGCTCGGCTTATTGCTTATTAGTGGTGCC
This sequence comes from Oceanisphaera pacifica, assembly GCF_017498065.1. Classification (GTDB taxonomy): domain Bacteria; phylum Pseudomonadota; class Gammaproteobacteria; order Enterobacterales; family Aeromonadaceae; genus Oceanimonas; species Oceanimonas pacifica. The sequence continues at coordinate 142,565 of NZ_JAGDFX010000001.1, forward strand.
CTTATTAGTGGAAAACCAATTAACCGATCTTTGCGATCGTGTATTAGTAGTAGATGTAGATCCAGAACTGCAAATAGCTCGCACCGTCGCGCGTGACAACACCCGTACGGAGCAAGTACAAGCCATTATGGATACTCAAGCCAGCCGCGAAGAGCGCTTGAGTGCGGCCGATGATGTGATTGATAATAACGATCAAGATTTAAGCCAAGTAAAAACAGCCGTATTGAAATTGCACCTAAAGTACACGCAGCTTAGCCAAGCTAAAGGCGAATAAAAAGCCCTACTTGACTTATTAAGTAGGGCTTTACGCTCTTATAAAATAACACCCCCGCCATCAGCGCTGGGGGTGCTTTCTTTAGCGGGTGCTCTGCGGCGCACCGGCTTACTGACTTTTTTAGCCGGTGGGCTGCTAGGACGCGCTATTTGGTTTTTCTCTAATAAGCTACTGTCTCCCTCAACTAGCTCAGCATAAGCCAGCTTAGGTTGCACCTTGGTAATACGGATCTTACCAATTTCAGATTCATCTTGGCCTAATACTTCACCTGTATAGGGATCAACCAGCTTTTCACCTAAATCAAACACACTAAAGTAGCTGCCCACTTTGAGTGTTTTTCCCCCTTGGTTAATAATAACCCGCTTGCCTTTCACACTAATCAAGCGCAAAGGGTAAATATTATCCATGGTTTGCTGAAATATATTTTTTACCGCTTTGTTAATCAAACCGTTTAAGTTGCCGTTACCCGCTTTCAGACTGACACTATCAGACCACTTCACTTGCCGAGTTGGCACTTCAATTAACTGATAACGCACTCGCAAAGCACTGCTGGCATAATGTTTTACCTCGCCAGTTAGCTCAATATTCTTTGACCAGCGGCGGGTATTAGCCTGTTCAACCTGTCCGACCAAAATATAATCAAGCCCTAGAACTTGTCCCATGCGGGCTTTTTCAGCCAAACCGGTATCAGCACTTTCCCATAAAGCTTTTTCTTGACGGTAAGCCTCATTTTGACTGCGTTCAAGTACCGCAAAACGTCGACTTTGCGTATATAGCTCTTGCAGCTCACTGCTAAAGGTGGCGCCATGGCGGCCAGTAAATGGCAATATAGCGAGTTTACGGCGACTATCAGCCGATAAACCTGCGGCTTTATAATGTATAACATTCACATGCAGGCGAACACGACAACCCTCGCCATTACAGTCTTTAGATAAAATGTCGTAACTGTCCACCATTCCTTTGGCCGCCACACTGCCATTACGCTGTGTGTGGGTCATGGTTTCTGTTTCGCCATTTTTCTTATGTAATAACTGCTCTACTTGTTGCGAGTTTTTGATATCAACGCCATTCACTTGGCTTATCGCTTCAATTAACGCATTCTCTACCGCTAACCGCTCAGTGGCACCAAAGCCATTCACCTGAACGGGTGTGGTTGCTGCCCATACCGGCACTGCCACCAACAACAAGGGCAGCAATAAAGCGCTTATCCACTTTTTCATGCGGTGCTCCTTAGAAATCAGAAATATCCATCAAGTCCATACTGGCACCCTGATTGCTACCCGAGTTTTGTGGCTGCTGTGAGGCAGGCTTAGCCGGTGACTTACCCGCTTTAAAGGTCCGCATGGCCTGCTCTTTTTGTGGGTGCCATGCCACCACTACACCATTAACTTCGCGCCCAGAAGTGGGGTGTGTATGAGTCCAGCGCTTAGCAACAGATAAGCCTACTAAGCCCTCAACAGATGAGCTCATTTGCGACATTTGTCGTGTTTCTTTTAATAATTTAGTGGTGGTTGCGGCAACAGTATCTTCACCACCCTCGGTCTTAGTTAGAGTTGCAACTTTTTCACGTTGTGAGCCTTTGCTGGTATTCGTTTTCATACTGCCATAAAGATTATAGGCTTCAGAAATATGCGCATAGGCTTCTTGCTGCGCTTCAATAAAGGCAAAGTCGCGGTTATCGTTACATTCTTCGTAATCCACTGGGTTACAGTCATTACCCGCCATGCCAAACGAGACCAGCATGGGGTAACCTTGCTCATCGCGTAGCATTTTTACGCCATATTCGTACATAAGATTAGGCTTATTAGCCTCCAAAAAGTTATCCAGATTTACCCCTGGCTTCTCAGGTTTAGGCACGACTTGCCCTTTGCTGCTTTGCAAAGACGCCAACAGATTTTTCATCTTATTTGATGTTGATAACACTACGGCCACAGAGGTATTTCCATTATCGTCAGTGACTTCAAACGTTTTTACAATCATAGCGCCACTGATCTCACCACGCGCACGGGTTTCAGTTTCACGCATCATGGCTTTGCGCATCATCACTTTACGCTTAGACTTAGGCGCAGCTTCAAAATCATTAGGATCCACTCCTAATTCAACGAGCTTAGAGTTTAAAGAGCCATCTACCACGGCCACTAGCTTATTCATCATGGCGTTCATTTTACTTTCGCTGCGCAACTCTTCAGGACTAAATTCAGGCCCTTTATTAGTACGAAATGACTCTCTGGCCACTTTAGAGCTCACATCTAAATGCAACTCACTAATTAACGACTCACGAGCTTTAGTTTGTGCTTGTAAGTAGGCAATAGTGCGAGCATCACCCCAGTCTGGAGCGCTAGATTGCAGGCTAATATCAGCCACACCATATTGTAAAAACACCTCATTAGCTCTGCCCTGTTGGCGATAAGCCTGACGACGCTTGCTTACATAACGCTCGGCTTGCTCAGATACATGGCGGTGAGCATTTTTGATGCCGGCATCCACAGCTTTCACAATTTCAATTTCAGTTTGTGCCGGAGCAGCCACTGCATCATCAACGGCATCAGGAGCGTCGGCAGCCACTTCTGCGACCTCAATTTGTGCCGGAGCAGGGGCTGTGGCCGGAGTTTGTGCCACAGCATTGCCTGCATATAGGCCCAGAAACATGGCCCCATAAAGAAACGTTTTCATATTATTCATCCTTAAAAATACCAATAGGCCCCAAAGAGGCCCATTGTGATTACCAAGATACAGTACGGTTGTCGCCACGCTTAATAATAGGGTACTCGCCTTCCCAATAAGCCAGACCATTTTCTAAGTTAGTGAGCGTCATTTGAAAGTAGTAATCAACCTGCTGAGTACGGCGATCAACGCGGTTATTACGTTGAATAACTTTGCCACTTAGGCTGTAGTCGGGCGCAATCACTTTATTGTTTTTCTTAACCGTGCTGCGTTTAACCATGGATGAGTTTCTTAGTTGACGTACTTTAGCGGTCATTTCATCTTCTGCGCCATTTAAACCTATTGCAGTAGTGGTAATAAACTTGCCACTTTGTAATAAGCGCACCCGTATCTTCTTAGTTAGCTGATCAGTATCAATACGCTGTGTGGTGTCGTTAATCATGGTGGATACCGCCATCACATAACGGCCACCTTGTGAGGCTTGTGGATGTACCAGTAACGGGCTGGCTATCATTTCATCAACAGCTTGGCTGGCCGCTGTTTCAAAGTCTTTATAATCCAACCCCATGACGGCGGTTTGGTCTTGGCTTGGGTCAACATACCGCGTGGCCGTTGTACAACCGGTTAGGGTCGCCAGTAAAATCATGGCTGGTAACATTATCTTTTTCATTGAGGTGCTCTCTTATAGGTTAATAGTTTCAACTGTGGGCTGTAAGTTAGGTGCGGCGGCTTTGACATATACCATATGAAAACGGCTATTCGGATCCAGATCTACATCTAGCGGCAATGCTAATCCTGGAGTCTTAATGGTCAGCTTATTAGATGTAGGGCGAGCAACTCTTGCTAACTGCCATTCTTTAGGCAACGCAGTCCAAGAGCGAATATCAGCCCCGGTAGAGGCCGCTTGAGCCATACCAGCAAGCATGCCTGCTAAAGGATTTCTATCCTGTATTTGCTTTTGCGCTACCGTTTTTAGCGTAGTGCGGATCACTTCGCGAGTTAAAATATAAGGGAACTCGCTTTTAAACTCAGCCTGAATCACTTTATCCATACTGGCTAATGGTCGAGTTTTTATTTTGCCGATTTCTAAGTACGGATAGGCTTGCGGACGCTCCACAAGCTTGGGTAAGGCGATGCCGCTATAAGTGACGTTAGAGGTAAACGCGAATAAAGGTAGGTCGATACGAAACTCTTCTTTCTTAGCGCCTAAGCCATTTTCAAAAATAACCCATACTGTTGGCTTATGTCGTTTCATGCCACGACCCTTGGTCAAACTCGTGGCCATATTCATATCAACTTTAACATCAGCATTTTTTGTTAGGCCATATACACGTTTAAAGCTATCTCTGGCTTTACTGTAATCGCTGTTATCTTGTGCCTTAAGCATAAAGTAAAGGCCGTGTAGATAGGTTGAGAAGGGATTGATATAGCCGTCGTAAGCACTCCATTGTGATAGGTCGACACCTTGATTAGCCAAAATAGGCGTGGCTTTTTCTAAACTTCGATCAATGTTTTCTTGATCAAGCTGTGCTTGTTCTTCAGCAAGCTTTTCTTTTTGCTTGGCCACTTTTTTCTGGAAGTATTCAGCGGCTCTTCGCTGACGATCTTCAGTTCGATTCCATTCAATACGTGCGTTGGCGTTATCCCCTTGCGCCATAAAGTTTAGCGCTTTATAAGTATTGGCCATCACACCATCAAACTGGCTTTGCTTGTAGCTAGTCACGCTGTCATTAAGAAACATAGAGCCGGCTAATTGCGCGCCTTTAGATAAGAAGTGCTCTGTGTCTTCGCCTTGCATTTCATATTCAGCAGCATCAAATAATAAGTTAGATTTACGGTATGCTTTTTCTTGACGCAGTAGCGTTGCGGCTTGTAAGGACCAGAGTAAGTTTTTTGCATACCCCGTATCTTTATCAATTTTCGCTCTTTCTTCTGCTAATACGATGGCATCCAAGTTAGCCCCATGAGTAATAGCTTGCTCAAAGCCACCAAACTTGTCTTTTTGCATTACTGAAGTACAACCAGACAACAGCAATAGGCCGGTCAGCATTAGAAGATGCTTTCCTGATAAATAAGTCATGATAATTTACGTTCCATGTGTGCAATTTATAAGCTTTTTGATCGCGTCAAAAACAGCCGCAGCATATTAAACAAAAAAAGTCATTAATTGAACCTTTAAATTAATAGAAAACAAAAAAGATAAAATAAACTGACGCCAGTTAACACAAGGCTATTAATTAACAAAGCGAAAAAATAGCAAAACGTTACTCATGCATATAAAAAACCTACGCATTTAGTCGTATTATACTTTAAATGGATCATTAGGGAGGTTGGTTATTTATTAAACAAGACAAGAAGGAGGGTATACTGTGTTAAAGCTTACTAAGCATGAAAAAGCATAAAGTATGGATAAATGTTATTAAGCCAGAGCAAGGTTCTCTGGCTTAATATCGTATAAATATCTTCTATGGGTATAACTTCACGACTCTGCGAGCAAAATGTCTGCGCCATCCCACTCGCTGATAAAAGCTTGTAGCGCTTGGCTTAAATACCAAGCATCTTTGCTACCAGCGGTTTCGCGAATAGAGTGCATAGACCATTGCGGCGCGCCTACATCTACCACTCGTACGCCTAACTTAGTACCTGCAATGGGGCCTATGGTGCTGCCGCAGCCCATATCGGAGCGCACCACAAAATGCTGATAAGGCACTTTGGCCATGTCACAAAAGCTACTGAACAAGGCGCTGGTTTCACTACTGGTGGCGTAACGCTGGTTGGCATTAACTTTAATAACAGGGCCGGCATTAATTTTTGGCCCGTGGTTATCATCATGCTTATCGGCATAGTTGGGATGAATGGCGTGAGCATTATCGCAAGAAATAAGCAAAGAGCGCGCTATCATGCGCTGATATTGTTGCTCGTTACCACTTAAGCGGCGCAATACACTTTCTAAAAAGGGACCTTCGGCTCCAATAGCAGAGGCACTGCCCACTTCTTCATGGTCGTTACATACCAATAATGAGGTTGCCGCTTGTGTTTGCTTATCGCTTTGCAACAATGCTTTTAATCCGGTGTAGCAAGATAATAAATTATCGAGGCGCGCCGAACTAATAAACTCTTGCTCTAAACCTATGAGTGCTGGTGGCTGAGTATCATAAAAGCACAAATCGTAATCTATCACCTCTGCCACCTCATGGCCGGCATCGCGTAACCAAGTGGCGAGCCAATGACGCAGCACTAAGTTAGGGCTGGCACCTTCGCTTTCATCGACACCCAGAATAGGCGGTAGGTGTAGCTGAGCATTCACAGTCGCGTTTTTATTAGCTTCGCGGTTTAAGTGAATCGCCAGAGAGGGAATAATGGCAATCGGCTGTTTGATATCCAGTAACGCAGAGCTTAGCTTGCCTGCTTTATTACGAAAGTGCACTTGGCCGGCAAGAGATAAATCACGATCAAACCAAGGGTGTAGTAATACCCCACCGTACACCTCAACCCCTAACTGCAAGCAGCCTTGGCGTAGTAATTCAGCCTTAGGTTTTACTTTTAAACAGGGGCTGTCGGTATGTGCCCCCATCATGCGTACCCCAGTTTCAGCCACGGCTTGCTCGCCTAAGCGAAAGGCAATAATAGAACAGGCACCACGGGTTATCCAATAACCTTGGCCGGGCGTTAACTGCCATTCTTCACTTTCATTTAATGCTGTAAAACCGGCCTTGGCTAATTGCTTCTCCATCATTAAAACCGCATGGGCTGGGCTTGGAGAGTCCTGTAAAAAATCAATTAACCCCTGATTAAATTCTGCTTGTTCAGTCACTTAATTACCTCGAAAAAGCTATTAGCTGTCAGCCGTAAGCTATCAGCTAAAAAGAAAAAGACCACTTTTATAGAAGCCGCTTTAACGGTCAGCTGGTGTTAGCTAGATATCTTGCTATTGACCTTAACTGACAGCTTAAAGCTTACGGCTTATCGCTCCCCGAAGGGGCCTAAGAAATGCGCGTAAAAATCAAATCCCACACACCATGGCCCAAGCGATGGCCACGCTGCTCAAACTTGGTTAAGGGACGATAATCTGGGCGCGGCATATAATCGCCCTCGGTACAGGCATTGGCATAACCGGGGGCGGCATTCATCACCTCTAACATATGCTCGGCATAGTTTTCCCAGTCGGTAGCCATATGGAATTCACCACCAATTTTTAGCTTACTACGCAGCATCTCTACAAACGCAGGCTGTACGATACGACGCTTGTGATGACGAGCTTTATGCCAAGGATCAGGAAAAAACAATTGCACACGATCAAGGCTTTGCTCAGGCAACATATGCTCAAATACTTCTACTGCATCGTGACACATCACTCGCAAGTTAGTCAGCTTTGCCTCAGCTGCTCCCATTAAGCAAGCGCCAACACCTGGGGTATGAACCTCAATGCCGATATAGTCAAGCTCGGGTGCAACGCGCGCCATTTCCACTAGCGAGCCTCCCATGCCAAAGCCAATTTCAAGAACTCGTGGCGCCGAGCGCTTAAACTCCGCATCTAAATCGAGTAACGCCGGCTTATATTCAATGCCCATGATTGGCCATTGCATGGTCATGGCATTTTCTTGGCCTTTAGTTAAGCGTCCTTCTCGGCGTACAAAACTGCGAATTTTGCGTTTGCGTAGTTCTTGCTCTGTTTGCTTAGCCTGTTCAGTGGCCTCACCCTGTTGCGAGTCTGTCATTATTATTCTCCGGGAGGATAGATGCGCGAATATTACAAGGTTATGCTCTATACAAGGCTTATAATATTAGCGAATTATGCTGTTTATCAGTCGATTTTAAATGCTTGATACACAGATTGCGACCACAGCGCGACTTTCTGGTCGTGATAGATACAGGTAGTAGCATCAATCTGCCATGCTTTCTCCGTAAAAATAGCTAAACGCACACCGGCTTAATAGCGACCTGTTTGCACTCAACATCTCACTGTGGTCTGATCTGCACATTATGTTTAAATCATAGTTACTATTGTGAATACAGCTTCTTTTGCCCAGCGCGTACTGGACTGGTACCAAGCGTACGGGCGTAAAACATTACCTTGGCAGCAGCATAAAACCCCTTATCGCGTCTGGGTGTCCGAAATAATGCTACAACAAACCCAAGTCGCGACCGTTATTCCCTATTACGAACGTTTTATGGCGCGTTTTCCTGATGTGCTGAGTTTGGCTAATGCCGAACAAGATGAGGTGCTGCATCTATGGACTGGTCTTGGCTATTATGCCCGTGCTCGTAATTTACATAAAGCCGCACAAACCATTCGTGATCATTATCAGGGCCATTTCCCTGAACAATTTGCCGACGTATTAGGCTTGCCCGGCATAGGCCGCTCGACCGCGGGCGCAATCTTGTCTTTATCTCTGGGGCAACACCACGGCATTTTAGATGGCAACGTCAAGCGAGTGCTCGCGCGTTGGTTGGCGCAACAAGGTTGGCCTGGGCAAAAAACAGTAGAAAACCAACTCTGGGAGCAAGTCTCGCGTCTTACACCCGCCACCGGGGTAAGCCAATATAATCAGGCCATGATGGACTTAGGCGCCACTATTTGTACTCGCTCTAAGCCAAAATGCGAGTCTTGTCCGCTTGCCAATGATTGTCAGGCATTAGCACTAAACACCCCTACGGCCTTCCCTCATTCCAAGCCCAAGAAAACTGTGCAACCGGTTAAAGAGGCTTACTTACTATTGCTCAAACAAGGTCAAAATATTTTACTAGAGCAGCGCCCACCACAAGGCATTTGGGGAGGATTATATTGTTTTCCTGAATTTAATAATCAGCAAGATTTAACCTCTTGGCTAACACGCTATCCCCAGGCCTCTAAAGCTGTCCCATTAGCTGGTTTTCGCCATACATTTAGTCACTTTCATCTTGATATCACCCCATACTTGGTTGAATTGGAGCAGATCCCTCACGAGATCATGGCCGGATCCCAACGACTTTGGTATAACTTAGAACAACCCGCATCGGTTGGCTTGGCAGCGGCAACTAAAAAACTGCTCGCCTACCCACAATTGCAACAGAGGAACCATCAATGAGCCGTACTATTTTTTGCCAGCGCTTACAAAAAGACGCCGAAGGACTGGATTTTCAACTTTATCCGGGCGAATTGGGCAAACGTATTTATAACAATATCTCTAAAGAAGCCTGGGCTGCTTGGCAGCATAAGCAAACCATGTTGATTAATGAGAAAAAGCTCAACATGATGAATACTGAGCACAGAGAGTTACTTGAAAAAGAAATGGTGGCCTATTTATTTGAAGGCGCCGAAGTAAAAGTGGACGGTTATACGCCACCTTCAGCAGACTAAACGACCGATATTGTTCAAGGCTTGAGCAATCGCGCTTGAGCCTTTGAAATAGCGGTTGACTTAATAGGGGCAATCTTATTAAATAGCGCTCCGTTAGCCCGGATAGCTCAGTCGGTAGAGCAGAGGATTGAAAATCCTCGTGTCGGCGGTTCGATTCCGTCTCCGGGCACCATATTGAATATAAAGTCGGCTAGTAATTTATATGTTGGCTTTATGAAAGTTTAAAGTATGTGCGCATCGCGTGCTACGCCCGGATAGCTCAGTCGGTAGAGCAGAGGATTGAAAATCCTCGTGTCGGCGGTTCGATTCCGTCTCCGGGCACCATTTAAAAGTATGCAGCAATGCATATTATGCCCGGATAGCTCAGTCGGTAGAGCAGAGGATTGAAAATCCTCGTGTCGGCGGTTCGATTCCGTCTCCGGGCACCATTTAAGCCGGCATAGCTCAGTTGGTAGAGCAACTGACTTGTAATCAGTAGGTCCCGAGTTCGACTCTTGGTGCCGGCACCATAAAAGCCAAGGTTATTTGGCACAATGAAACCAGTTTCGCTTAACGGCAAACTGGTTTTTTTGTGTCTGAAATTTAAAGTTGAGTACTATATAACTGTTCTATCTCTCGCCCCTGCAAAAATCGACAAAGAGTCTATTCCGAAGACACACTACTGATCCATTCGAGACCGCAAAGTGTCATCCAGCATTCACCACTGTCTGTATGGTAAGTGTTCTCTGTTACTTCTTCTTAAGCTGTGCATCGTTTGTGAGTAGCTAATCACGACTCATAGTTGGATAAAGACAGTTTTCGCTAAAAAATCACATAATTAAATATATCTTAGGTGCAATAAAAGTTTGTATCTTAGCTTATTACTCCTATACTAAATTCGTAATTATAATATATGTCAGATTGTTATTGATTCAAGCTCAAGCCATATCGACTAGTCAATAGCGTTAATACAGCAGGAGTAACTAGATGATTTTATCGAAATACAATATTCGTACTATGTGTTTAATGACCAGCTTAGTGTTTATATCAAGCATTAGCTTTGCGGGAGTTATAAAGCCCGACTGTGATATTTCAAAAGCCGCTAAAAATGCCGCACTAGAAAGTACTGTTGGTGTTAGCGGTCGATGTGATGCATCTAAAACAGCAAAGCAAGCTAAAGATGAGGCGTTGGAAGGCGTAACCGATAAAGTAGATAACACTAAGGATGCCATATCAGACACTAAAAATAATGCTGCTAACACAATTGGAAACGTAAAAGATGAACCAGCAAAAGCAGCCGTAAAGCTAGCTAATTAATATTTATTAGCAACTAGACTGTCACTTTACGATATAGCACATGAGTACAAACTTCACTTAATAAACTACTTATAGTGTTTCACTTTTTCTGCTAAACCCTATAAGTAGCTCCTCATAAAATATAGGTTACATAGGAGCTTATAAAAACTTCCGATGTAACTGTCACAAATACTCTTAATACCCTCTTACCAAGCGCAGGCTTCTCTTAATGCAGTAATGGCGTTATCTAGCCCTGATGTATCAAATACGGCTGTGTAAGGCTTTTGATTAAAAGGAGTGACTTGGGCAACCATTTTATTGGCCGTTAGCATGTCTTTTAGCATAGCAATGGGCGTGTGACTAAATGTTTGCTGCTTACCTCTGGGCATGGCCCACTTTGAGGTGTGAGCGGCGTTGTTTCCTATTCTTAGCGTCACATCTGCTTCGCTGCCTAAGTAAGTTTGCCAATCAATATACATTTCCGTTTTTTTAGAGTCGCAGCGCGCAACCAACATAATGGGTTTACTAAACCTAGAACCACCAGAGTCTGCTTCTAGAGATATGTTGACCGTTTTGGTGTCATCTATGGGATCAACCTTGTTAACAATCGTCCACTTACCACGGCGAGTCGTAGGATCGCTGTCCTCGTTAATATTATGTGCTTTGGCTATTTGGTCGTAGCATTTTAGCCGAGAGGGATCGCTTTCAATAGCAGCACAGTGCGCAAGGGCACTAGATGGGACAGTCTGAGCCATAGCAGGGCCGGTCAAGACCATGGGCAGTGCTATTGTCATGGATAGTGCTAACATTTGCTGTTTCACTTTTACCTCCTCCCTAAGCCTATAACGTTAAGACTATCATCCCACTGCTATATCGCCCAGCCTCTGCTAACTATATTGTGATAAGCAAACAACGAAACTAATACGCTAACCGTTAAGGCGACAGAAAGCGGCTCACCTAATATTATCTTGCTAGAGGAGGCCGCAGAGGAGTGATAGCCTGATACTTTGTGAATATCGTACTCGGAGGCTTATCATGCCAAATAGTGATAACGAACTAGACAATGATAACGAATTAACAAACTCCCACTGCCAGTCTCGCCGTCGCCTATTAACCACCATAGGTATAGGTCTTGCGGGCGCCTATGTGGCTCCAACATTATTCACTGTAGCCCAAGCTCAGCCATGGCGACATGAGGGCAGTTATTCTCGGCCTAGCTATTCAAGACCCAGTTACTCTCACCCTAGCTATTCTAGGCCCAGCTATTCTCGCCCAAGTCGCTATGATTACTACCGACGTGAGCGTGATCGCATACGTGAGTATAAAGACGATCCCTTGCTAATTTTAGAAGATGTCATTCAAGGTACACGCCAGCGATAATGTCACTTTCAGCTTTTGATCTGCTTGATAATAATGTAGTGGATATTTCACTGCCCGGTATTGGCGACTGTTTGCGAGTTGAACATGCTCCCGAGGTTGTAGAGGCCTTAGAGCAAGCCATGCCCGGCTGGCCGATAACCGTCACGGCTGCACAAGGTAAAATACCACAAAGATATATATACCAAGATACCGAAGGTCTATGGCAAGGTGCCTACAATATAGATCGGGAATATCACCTGCCCTCCCCTGCTTCTGCGGCGTGCAGTTTGGTGGGTGATTTAATTAGCCAACGCTTAGCCGGTGCGCCTGAATTATTAGGCCTACACTGTGGCAGTGTTGAAATTAACGGGCAATTAGTGCTGTTTCCCGAAAGTAGTAAAGCGGGTAAAAGCACCTTAACGGTGGCGTTTTCGGCTGCAGGTTATCGAGTATTTGGTGACGATGTACTGGGGTTAACCGCTCAGGGTGAAGGAGTGGCAATGGGCGTAGCACCACGGCTACGACTGCCCCTACCCGAGAGTTTTTCTGCTGAACTTGTTGATTATGCTACGCGCTTTGCGGGGCCAGAAGACGAGCGATATCGCTTTGTGATCCCCCCAAAGAATGGGCTTGCCCAGTATAATGACAGTAGCTCTGTGGGAGCCATTGTGTTGCTTGATCGTGACGCAGGCGCCACCAGCCCAGAAGTAGTTACTTTATCGCCAGGTGAGGGCTTACTGCAGCTGTTATGCCAAAACTTTGCCCATGACGCCGCTAGTGAAACCTTATTTGATCATCTATTACCTTTAATGCAAAACGTACCCTGTTTACTGTTGCGCTATTCTGAACCTTTGGCGGGGGCACGGTATTTGGCCAATGCCATAAAAGAGAAAGCGACACCGAATACTAGTCAGGCAAGTTTACTGAGCGCTCCGGCTCGTTATCCTACAGATGCTCAGCCTGTGCCTACATTAGGGCCGTTATTCAGTGAGGATAAGAAAGCACAGCAATATGCGCTGCAGAGTCAATGGACGCCACAACAAGGTATTAGCAGTTACCCGCTGGGTGAAGAATTATTTTTAATTCATAACTCAACCGGGGCTATTCATCGCCTTAACTCTAGTGGCAAGGTCGTGTGGCTATTACTGCAACAATCGACACTCTCTGGCCATGCCTTAACGCACTTAATTGCTGATTACTTTCATGTTTCTGTTAATGACGTTACGCATGATATCAGCGCGTTAATAAGGGTACTTGCGGATGCAGGGCTGATTAATCTCGCCCCTTGATAATAAACAGAAAAATGATGATCTCTAGAATATCTTAAGCTAGCTACCCCTTCACTCTTCCACTTCCTTATAGTATTTTTCTTATAAAAAACATACTCTTTAAAAAACGGCTAAGGGAATATGCCATGAGAAAAATATGTTTAATGGCTTTGCTGCTGATGTCTAGCGCAATGGCTGAAGAAGCAGGTGTAGAAGTTGATGCGATAGACGACAGTGATTTGTCTCCGTGGATGGTTGAAAAAATAGCGCCTATGCACGATACGCTGTCGGGCTGGGTCACAGATAGCTCACGTAATATTGATGGTTTTTTTGGTAGTGAAGAAAGCTTGACCGTCAGTAACGACTCTTATTTACGGTTACGCCAAGATATTGGTTGGACCGAAGAAGATGGCTTTGAAGCCGAAACAGGGGTGCGCTTTAAATTAGATTTGCCCACCTCTAAAGAACGACTGCGCTTTATTATTGAAAGTGATCCCGAAGAATCAGAAGGCACCTTGGCTGAACAAGGGTCACATCGTTTAAATGAAAATAACCGCAGCTTGGGCAGCACCATATTAGGGATAAATAGACTAGGTAAAAACGATAAGTCTGAAGCCTGGAACTTACAAGTAGGGGCTGGGGTTAAAGTGCGTTGGCCACCGGATCCTTATGTGCGCTTTACTGGTGAACGTTTATGGGATTTAGACTCACCCTGGCAACTGGAGTCTTATAACCGCGCTTCTTGGTTTAATGAAGACGGTTACTCTATTCGTAGTAAGTGGGATATTGGCCGTCCGCTAGATGAAAACCATCATTTACGTTTCATCACTAATTTTCAGTGGCAAGAAGAAATTGATACTTTAGAGTACTCGGAGTCGGCTGAAATTAACCAGCTGCTGGGCTCACGTAGTGTCATGCGTTATGCCGCTGTAGTCGTGGGTCGTAGTGCCTCTGATCCACGACTGCACGACTATTATTTATATACACATTATCGGCGTAATTTACACCGTGAGACCTTGTTTGTTGACTTAATTCCCGAACTGCATTTTCCTCGAGAACACGATTACGATCCGCAGTTTGGTGTAACGCTGCGATTAGAAATGCTGTTTACTCGTGACCTTACTTTTCGTCGTCGCGCAAAATAAATAGCCACATTGTTTATTATAGAGGCCGATATAATCTGACATCAGCCTCAGCGACTAAATCGGGAGCCACTTGCTCAAAGTAGTCTTTAATATAGGGCTGGGCGCAATGGGTGTCGAATGCTTCTCTACTCGCCCATTGCTCCACAAAAACACAATCCCAAGGCTCACCATTCGCCCCCTCGTAGGGCACTTCTTCTGTTAGCTGATATAACATACAGCCTTCTTCTCTGTGGGTTTCACTAATCAGGCTCTTTAATGCTTGTTGTAAGGCGTCGGCTTTACCTGATCGCGCTTTAAAACGGGCAACACAATATAAATCAGACATGTCATATTCTCGTTAAGTAGAAAAGTCGTGCTAAGAATCGCTATATTATCATTTGAACCAACACAGCTGAATAGCCCATTAACACTGGCTTTTACTGCTTTGAGTAAGAGAACTCGCATTGAAGGTAAAATAGCAGTTGACCACCACCGAGTAACCAGTTAGAGTGCTCTCAGCTCGAAAAGTATGGTTATATTTATGTTCATGTTACGAAGTTCTTGTAGTACCTCGTCCTGTATTTCATAAGTTAAATCTGTATTTTTTCAAGCACGTTTATTTATAGTAGATTTGATTACAGGATTTAGATATGTCTAATATCGTTAAAGGTAAAGTAAAGTTCTTCAATGAGTCAAAAGGTTTTGGCTTCATCGAGCAAGAGTCTGGCCCTGATGTATTCGTACACTTCAGCGCTATCCAAAGCCAAGGTTTCAAAACTTTGGCAGAAGGCCAAGCTGTTGAGTTCACTGTAGCTCAAGGCCAAAAAGGTCCTCAAGCTGAAAACGTTGTAGCTCTGTAAGAGTGAACGTTAGCTAAAGAATTGATAAGCCGTGCCCCTAGGGCGCGGCTTTTTTTTGCATACAATCTAGCACCTTTAGTGAGCTATCAGCCGTCAGCTGTAAGCTATCAGATAAAGACCACACAATAAGCTATACCCGATATAACAGCACCTTACTCTTTAACGGGCAGCGTACGGCGTCTAGCGTAAAGCTTGGTTTTTGTGCTTCACCAGCGCGCTATGGCGCACCAAGATAAGCCTTTCATCACAATAGCACCCACTAAAATACATACTCCTAAGCTAGCAGCGGTTTCTACCCCTAAGTAGACCAAAACAATAGTAAGCACACTGCCGCTCAGCATTTGTAACGCCCCCGATAAGGCCGCAGCAGCGCCTGCTAAATCACGATAAGGCTCAAGCAAACGGCTCATGGCGTTAGGAAAGGCCATACCATTGCCTAAGGCTTGAATAAATATACCGCTAATCATCCATATAGGTTGTACAGGCATGCAGAGCAACCAAATACCAGCCAGTAACTGAATATAGGGGCTAAACCGTAATACATCTTCTGCTGCAATACGGCGCTGAATGCGATTATTAATCACCCCACCCAGCAACAAGCCCATAGCAGGGATCAACGCCCAGCGACCGTACTCAGCCGCTGTCATGCCTATTTGCTGCTGCATAATGTAGGGCATAACAGAGACTGATACCATCATCAGCGAAAACTGCCCCCACAACATGCCACCATGACCCAGAAAATGCCGCAAGC
This sequence comes from Oceanisphaera pacifica, assembly GCF_017498065.1. Taxonomy (GTDB): domain Bacteria; phylum Pseudomonadota; class Gammaproteobacteria; order Enterobacterales; family Aeromonadaceae; genus Oceanimonas; species Oceanimonas pacifica. Next base: position 158,480 of record NZ_JAGDFX010000001.1, read on the forward strand.
TTAATAAACGACGATAATTTGCCACAATAGTGGTCAGCTGCATTGGCTGGCGAACACCTTGGTGAGTTTCTTTAAACCCGGCCACAAGTAACAGCCACAGGGTTGATAAGTACACCAACATGGCAATAAAAACACTATACCAACCAAAGTGATAACCAATCATACCGCCTACAGCAGGTGCCATTATCGGGGTAAAAGCCGCCGCTATCGCCACATACGATAAGGCATTGCGCAGTTGCGATCCTGCAAAACTATCCCGCAGCATGGCACGCGATACCACAGCCGCACACCCCGCCCCTAGCCCCTGCAATAAACGCCCCACCAACAGCCATTCAAATGATGGATTAGGCAACAAACAAAGCCCAACGCCGAGCAGTGCTAGCGCTAAGCCGCCAATAAGTACGGGTCGGCGACCTTTAGCATCACTTAGCGGGCCATACAGTAGCTGTATTGGACCAAAGGCAAATAAATATGCTGAAATCAGCCATTGTATGCGTTTAGGATCTTCAGCCAGACTGACGCTAATGGCAGGTAAAACGGGCAATAATAACCCCACACTTAATTGCCCTATCGTGACGATAAGACAAGCCAAAATAAGTGTTTTAGTGTTCGCTGTAAGTACTGTCACCTATCATCCTTTTATTAAATCACTATCATTCTCAGATAAAAGTGAGCTTTGCTTTGACAACTTGGGTATTCATTAAGCACAATCAAGGTTGAATAATAACAAATAGGACTGCTTACATGACTGCCCAATCAGATACTCCCCAATCGCTGCAACAAGCATTTTCGTTGGGTAACGGACAGGATGCCGCACTGAATTGGCTACGCAAAAACCAAACTCACTGCGCCATCTTCCTTACCAATGGCATTAAACTAGAAGGGATGATCAGCGCGTTTGACCAATATTGCCTACTATTGTCTGATCCCCGTGGTCAGCAGCAGCTAATTTATAAAGCAAAAATTTCGACCATCTCTCCAGTTACTCGCCGCCCCCCTCGCAGTGGTGTGATCACAAATAAGCCACGTCGTCCACGCTATGAAAGTCATCAAAGCTCATCAGACGATCAATATACAGGGCCTGATGATCAAGAGTAATACTTAAAGCAGCAAGCAAAACTAAAGTAAAAAGGTCAGCCTAAGCTGACCTTTTTATTATCTGAAGAAAGGAGATGAGGGAATTGTGCTTAATATTAAATCAGCTCTAATTCTTCCATTACGCGGCGGATCTGCGCTTTAGTGCTGTCTTGCAACGGCACGACAGGAGTACGACATGTTTCACTCGCTAAGCCCAATAATGATAACGCATACTTAGGGCCAGCAGGATTAGGTTCAATAAACATCGCCTGATGCAAAGGTAATAACTTATCTTGCAACACACGCGCTTCTTCCCATTTACCCGCCAATGTCAGCTCTTGTAGCTCAGCACACAAGCGCGGTGCTACGTTGGCCGTAACCGAAATACAGCCTTGTCCGCCACCTACGTTATAGGCCACTGCGGTGCCATCTTCACCAGACAACCAAGCAAACTGTTTCTTGATAAGCTGACGCTCAGACCAAGGGCGTAGTAAATCGCCAGTTGCATCTTTTACCCCAACAATGCGTGGCAGCTCGGCCATACGCGCGAGCGTCTCTGGCTGAATATCAACCACAGCACGCGGCGGAATATTATAAATAATAATCGGTAGTTCAGTCGCATCATGCAGCATTTTAAAGTGCGCAAATAAGCCGTCTTGATTAGGGCGATTATAATAACCGGCCACATGCAAAGTAGCATCGGCACCCACACGCTGGGCACAGTTACTATACTCAATGGCCTCTACTGGGTTATTAGAGCCTGCACCGGCAATCACAGGGACACGACCCGCTGCTTGCTCAGCCACAATTTCAATTACACGGCAGTGCTCATCGTGACTTAGGGTAGGGCTTTCACCTGTGGTACCCACAGGAACTAAGCCATGTGTGCCCTCAGCAATATGCCAGTCAACTAAGCGACGTAATGCCGCCTCGTCAATGCGAGTACCGTCAAAGGGGGTTAAGAGGGCTACGAGTGAACCGCGAAACATGGAAACTCCTTCTCCTGGCTAGAGGATTAAAAATTAAAATAAAAAAACCCCGGCTGCTGTTGCATCACCGGGGTTTGAGAACATCTTGTCTTAAAGAAGATCAGGCGTCGGTTACGCAACAAAAGAGGCCGCTATATGTTTAAGCGGTTTATCTTGTTTGCGTTTAATAATTAAAAGCATGACTGTCACCTGTAAAGACCTTGTATTGCATCTTTTGCTAATGCCCGGCAAATGTCAAGAGGCCAATAGATATGTATAATGCATTATCAAATAATTTAGTGTGGAATTCGAGATGTTGAAGGCGTTAACCACGGTTAGTGAAATGCTAGCACGTAACTTAGATGTACTCACTCAGCAGCCATTATTAGTATGTGGCCTGCTAGAAGATAACCTACCGACTATGCTGGCTGATGCCGGCCCTGCACCTCGGATTTTTACTACAGATTATAGCTATTACCAATGGCAGAAAAACCAAGGAATCAAAGACATAGAGTTTGGGACACAGCCCCACTCTCAAGCAGCTAGCGCGATACTTTTATTGATGCCAAAAGCAAAAGCGGAAGCCGAGTATCTATTAGCCGCCTGTTTACCCCTGCTGGCAGAAGGCGCCTTGGTCTTTATGGCTGGGGACAATAAAGGTGGTGTAAAATCTGCACCTAAGTTGTTAGCACCTTACTGCGATCAAGTAGTAAAGCTCGACAGCGCACGACGCGCCAGTTTATATCAAGCGCAGCTTACTCGCCCAGCCGCGCCATTTAACATGACTCAATGGCAAAAAGGCTACTCAATAGCACAAGAGCAACTGCAAATATGTACTTTACCCGGGGTATTTAGCGCCGGACACCTAGACTCAGGTTCACAACTGCTACTTGAGAATTTAGCGTCATTAAGCGGTCGCGTACTCGACTTTGGTTGCGGTGCTGGGGTAATTGGTGCAAGCCTGCTAAAGCGTCAACCAGAGCTCACTCTTGAGTGTATTGATATTAATGCCTTGGCATTAGAAGCCACTCGTTTAACCTTGGCTAACAATCAGTTAGCTAATCAGGCAAAGGTTTACGCCAGCGATGGTTTAAGCCAAGTTACCGGCACTTTTAATCATATTGTGGCCAACCCGCCTTTTCATGCGGGCTTAAAAACCTTTTATCACACCACAGAAGCCCTACTCAACACCGCCAAAGATTACCTAACACCCGGCGGCTCTTTGACCTTAGTGGCCAATGCCTTCTTGCCCTACCCCGAGCTTATCGAGAAAAGCTTTGGTCATTGCGAAACGCTGGCAATCAATGGCAAATTTAAGGTTTATCACGCCACACGACGCTAAAAGATAGCTGGAAGCTAGAAGCCAAAAGTAAAATATTTGCACCGATTGAGTATAGCCCCCTCACCCCTCACGGGTTAATCTAGTCAATCCACTTTACTGTTTTTATGAGCGAGGGGTGAAAAGTGAAAGGAACCAGATAAAACCTTCTTTTCTTCTCGCTCCTAGCTTCTGGCTTATTGTTAGTGCTGGGTATTTAGATGGCATTTTCTGTCATTATCATGCCCACCACTACCCCCATGCCAGCTAAGCCCCCAACGGGAAGCCAATACCAATGCCGACTCACTGCCGGCATGGCTAACACCACGGCAAACAAGGCAAAACCTGCGCTTAGCCATAATGTGAGTGAGCCACTCGGCACCCACCACAGCACAGACAACCACCCTAAAACCAATAGCATCACCATAGCGAATCTCCCTCCCAAGAATCACTTGATAATAATTATCATTAAGCTTTAGGTCAATCGTTAAATTAGAAAATGTGAGAAGTAGAATGCTAAATTTTTAGCTATCGATACTCTGCACCATTATTTGTGGCGGCAATATCAATAGAAGATTAGGCCCCGAGCCTCCTAAAGTAACCCAGAAATGAACTTTTTAGGTGCAGCACTAAGCCTAAAAAACAATCAGCTAATACGGGTGGCCTTTTAGTTTCTGCAATAAAAAAGGCGTACGGGTATTAACCACACGCCTCACTATTCACCACGCCACCCTAATCACTCACCACCAGCTTGATGATTAGTTGCCTTTTTCCATGATTTCGGGTTTTAAACGGCGCGATGTTTCTGGGTACAGCAGATTAAGTGCCACCGCACCACCATCCACTACCACGGCGGCGTGTTCGCGGTTGAGCAACCTTGGCTCCGCCACCCCACAAGAATGAGCAATGCTTTCAATTTCATGCACTAAGTTTTTATGATAATGCGCAATACGCGTGGCTTTAACATCAGAGACTAAGCCCTGCTGCAACCGAGGATTATGAGTGGTAATGCCCGTAGGGCAGGTATTTTTATTACACTGCAAGGCCTGAATACAGCCCAAGCCAAATAAGAAGCCCCGTGCCGACGTTACAAAGTCTGCGCCCATGCAAATTGCTGCCGCCACTTCAGTTGGATTAATAAGCTTACCAGAGGCAATAACGCGCACTCGGTCTCTAAGTTGATAACGAATAAGCTGGTTAACTAACAAGGGTAAGCTATCTCGTAATGGCAAGCCGACACTGTCCATTAGCGGCATAGGAGCCGCGCCCGTACCGCCGTCTGAACTGTCTAGCGTAATAAAGTCAGGCGCAGATTCAACACCCCTCGCCGTCACCCGCTCACAAAACTCTTTAAGCCAGCTAGTCGTTCCCAGCACCAACTTAAAGCCCACCGGTTTGCCGGTCACTTCTCGCACATGAGCCACAAAATCGAGCAATGTGTCAATACAACCAATATCTGGGTGACGATTAGGGCTAATAGATGCCACGCCTTCTGGAATACCACGAATTTTTGCAATTTCAGCGGTGACCTTCTCTGCTGGTAGAATACCGCCCTTGCCTGGTTTCGCCCCTTGAGAAAGTTTTATCTCAAACATTTTTACCTGTTTAAGATCCGCCAGCGCCCTAAGCTTTTCGTCATCCAAATTTCCCTGCTCATCACGTACGCCGTATTTAGCGGTACCAATTTGAAATACTATATCGCCACCACCGGCTAAGTGATATTTAGATAAACCACCTTCACCGGTGTTAAGCCAGCAACCCGCCTTAGCTGCGCCTTCACTCAAGGCTTGAACCGCAGGCTTAGATAAGGCGCCAAAGCTCATGGCCGAAATATTAAAAAATGAAGGTGCATCATAAGGCGTACGACAATGAGTACCAATGCGCATCGGCTGCGTTTGGGCAGCGTCTTTTTCTAGGGTCGGAAAAGGACAATTAAGAAAGTAGTAAGTGCCGGGTTTGGAGATATCTCGTGTTGAGCCAAATGCGACTGTGTTATTTACATTTTTAGCTGCTCTATAGACCCAAGCGCGCTGCGCGCGGTTAAACGGCATTTCTTCTCGGTCCATGGCAAAGAAGTACTGACGAAAAAACTCACCTAAATGCTCAAAAATGTAGCGAAACCGACCAATTATTGGATAATTTCGACGAATGCTATGTGCAGACTGACGTTTATCCTCACGGTACATTTTTATACCCGTAACAGATAAACCAATAAGGGTTAACAGTAATACAGTACCAACAACCACAATAAAAATAACGGCGGCTTGGGTCCAAGTTTCGCTCATAGATACAGCTATCCAAATCAATTAATAAACATCCATGCTAACGCGATCCTGACACTAAGGCCAAGCAAGATTAGTAAAGCGACTCAGCTCGACTAATACATGATACGAACGAGGCTTAAGATCTGTTAAACTCTCACTCCACAATGTACAACACCAGTACTTTGCCAAACTAGCGCTTACCCATCAGTCTTATTATCGATTAGGAGTAGGGTGCTAGCACTGAACTATATAAGTGCTCAGTAAAATATGGACGCTCATCATGCCTACTCCCTTGTTTGCTAAACTTCGCTTACGTGGACTTATTCTCATCTTAGCGATTGCCAGTGTGTTAATGACATTGGGTAATAGCTTTTATGCCACCTATCAAATTCAGCGTCAATTACTGATCACTAACACCTTAGAAGCAAACCGCGTTTATGCTTCTAAACTGGCTAATATTACCGATGTATTTCTTAGCACTGCTCAAAGCCAGTTAGCCTATAGTGCGTCTCAGCTAAGCTCAAAAATAGACAAGCCCAAACAGTTGGCGAGTGAAATTAACCGACTGTATAAACAATCGGCTATGTTCAACTCTGTTGTTGTCATCGACATCCATAATAAAATATTAGAAGTGGCTCCTATTAGCTTACCTGTAAAAGGGCAAGTCGTCGCTCACCCTACTATTTCGCACCTAGATGAATTAAAAAAGCCTTTGATAACAAAGCCTTTTATATCAAAAGCAGACAACTATCTTATCAGTATTTCTCACCCTATATTTGATGAAAACAAACAATATCAAGGCCATATCTCTGGCACTATTTATTTAGAGCATGACAATCTACTTAATACTATTTTAGGTGAACACTATTATAATGATGGATCTTATTTATATGTGGTGGATGGAGATAAAACGCTGATTTATCATCCAGATCCTCAACGTGTGGGAGAAAAGGTCTTTGATAATCCGGCTATTGATGCTGTTGTTAAGCAGCACTCCGATGCTTATGCGATTAAAAACTCGGCAGACATAGATATGTTAGCCGGCTTTGCCCCTATAACACGGGCAGGTTGGGGGGTGGTTAGTCAGAGGCCGACTAAAGCAACCTTAACTGAATTAGATGATCATATATGGCAGGTTTTTTTGCGAAGCATACCATTAATTTTACTTATTTTAATTGCAATTTGGTTGTCGGCGCGCTTTATATCTAAACCACTACAAGAGTTAGCAAATCAAGCAAGAGTAATGGATAACAAGGACAGTCAGCAAAAAATTATTAATATTCACTCTTGGTTTTATGAAGCAGCTCAATTAAAACGTGCCATTCTAAAAGGCATGGGATTATTACACGATAAAATTAGCCAGCTGCATACCGATAGTCATACAGACCCCATGACTGCACTGCTCAATAGGCGCGGCCTACAGCAATTACTCGAACAATATGAATCAGAAACTCAAACTTTCTCTGTAATTGCTACCGACATCGATTTTTTTAAACATATTAATGATAATTACGGCCATGATGCTGGCGATAATGTATTAAAAGAGCTTGCAGTATTAATGCAGAACAACGCCCGCCAGCAAGATGCTATTTGTCGCACGGGTGGAGAAGAATTTATACTATTATTGCCGAGCACCAGCGCTGATGAAGCATTTATCATTGCTGAGCGCTTACGCAACCAGGTTGCGCAGCATACCATGCCCGATGACGTTGGGGTGGTGCATATCTCTTTAGGCGTGGCATATTGGCCGGGCAGCCCAACCAGTATCAGCCAAACATTCAAGCGCGCAGATCAAGCCTTATACCAAGCGAAAAGGCAGGGGCGAAACCGTACCATTGCTGCTGAACAGCCATAGAAAAAGGCGCTAAGGTTTACCCTTAGCGCCTTTTTTGTTGTTGGCGCTTACCCTATCACGCTTTGCGCCTCACTCTTCACAACTAACAGTCTGTTGCTACTTAGCGCTGGGGCGCAAAGTCGGGAACAAGATCACATCACGGATGGTGTGTGAATCAGTTAATAACATCACTAAACGGTCGATACCGATACCTTGGCCAGCAGTGGGCGGTAAACCGTGTTCAAGAGCGGTAATGTAGTCTTCGTCAAAGAACATAGCTTCATCGTCGCCGGCTTCTTTTTGATCCACCTGCTCTTTAAAGCGTTGTTCTTGATCTTCCGCGTCATTAAGCTCGGCAAAACCGTTAGCTATTTCACGACCACCAATAAAGAACTCAAAGCGCTCGGTAATGCTAGGATCCTTATCATCACGACGTGCCAGCGGTGAGACTTCGGCTGGGTATTCGGTGATAAAAGTCGGTTGGATCAAGCGATGCTCAACGGTCTCTTCAAAGATCTCGGTGATCACACGACCCAAACCCCAGCTTTTTTCGACATTAATCTTTAAGCCTTCGGCCACAGCCGTTGCTGCCTCTAAAGTAGCCAGCTGCTCTGCTGTTACCTCTGGGTTAAACTCTAAAATTGAGTCCTTCATGCTAAGGCGCGCAAAGGGCTGACCAAAATCAAAGCTTTCTTCACCGTATTGTACAACCGAGTTACCCAGCACTTGCGTGGTGACGGTGCGCAACATGTTTTCGGTGAAGTCCATCAAGTCTTGATAGTTGGCATAAGCCCAGTAGAACTCCATCATGGTGAATTCTGGGTTATGACGTGGCGATAGTCCTTCGTTACGAAAGTTACGGTTAATTTCAAAGACCTTCTCAAAGCCACCTACTACCAAGCGCTTTAAATATAGCTCAGGCGCAATACGCAGATACATGTCCATATCGAGCGCATTATGATGGGTAATAAACGGACGCGCCGTAGCACCGCCTGGGATTACCTGCATCATGGGGGTTTCTACTTCCATAAAGCCGTTTACGTTCATAAACTGGCGAATGGCTGCCACTACTTGGGAGCGCACCTGAAAGGTGTGGCGCGAGCTTTCGTTGGTGATCAAGTCGAGGTAGCGCTGGCGATAACGGGTTTCTTGATCAGACAGACCATGAAACTTTTCTGGCAACGGACGCAGGGCCTTGGTTAACAGCTGAAATTTATCCATGCTGACATATAAGTCACCTTTACCCGACTTATTTAACACGCCAGTCACGCCCACAATATCGCCGATATCTAGGCCGGTATACTGCTCTTTAATGATCTTTTGCGCATCTTTAGTGGCATACGCCTGAATGCGGCCGCTCATATCTTGTAGCGCTAAAAAGGGACCACGCTTGGCCATAATACGCCCAGCAACAGACACAGTTTTATTCAGCTCTACTAATGCCTCTTTATCTCGCTCACCAAATTCGGCTTGCAGATCGGCACTAAGGTGCTCGCGCTGAAAATTATTAGGGTGGCCGTTAGCCGGACAATCTTTACGAATGTGATCAAGCTTGGCACGGCGCTCGGCGATCAGCTTGTTTTCGTCTTGTACTTGCTCTGTCATGATTTGCCTTTATAAAAACTGATTTAAATTCCAGACTTGAGGCTGGCCTCAATAAATTTGTCTAGATCACCGTCGAGTACCGCTTGGGTATTACTTGTTTCTACCCCAGTACGTAAATCTTTAATGCGTGAGTCATCTAGCACATAAGAGCGGATCTGACTGCCCCAGCCAATGTCCGACTTGCTGTCTTCCATGGCCTGCTTTTCTGCGTTTTGCTTTTGCAGCTCAAATTCATACAGCTTAGCTTTAAGCTGTTTCATCGCCTGATCACGGTTTTTATGCTGCGATCTGTCATTTTGACACTGCACCACAATACCGGTGGGCTCGTGGGTTAAACGCACCGCTGAGTCGGTTCGGTTAACGTGCTGCCCCCCCGCCCCTGAGGCACGGTAGGTATCGGTACGAATATCTGACGGGTCGATATCAATTTGAATATTGTCGTCAATTTCAGGATAGACAAAGGCCGAACAAAACGACGTATGACGACGGCCACCGGAGTCAAACGGCGATTTGCGCACTAAACGGTGCACGCCAGACTCGGTACGCAACCAGCCAAAGGCGTATTCACCACTAAATTTAATGGTCGCCGACTTAACACCAGCAACATCACCGTCAGATAATTCAATAATCTCGGTTTTAAAGCCACTGGCTTCGCCCCAGCGCAAATACATGCGCAGCACCATATTACACCAGTCTTGCGCTTCGGTGCCGCCCGAACCAGATTGTAAGTCCATATAGCAGTCAGAAGCATCTTGCTCGCCAGAAAACATGCGGCGAAACTCAAGCTCAACTAACTGCTTATCGAGCACTTCAACATCGGCTTGTGCTTCATCAAAGGTTTCTTGGTCGTTTTCTTCCACCGCCAGCTCAACCAGCTCGCTAATATCTTGCACGCTTTGATCTAGGCCAGCTAAGGTATTTACAATGGTTTCTAACGACGCTCTTTCTTTACCCAGTGCTTGGGCACGCTCGGGCTCATTCCAGACATCCGGCTGTTCTAGCTCGGCGTTCACCTCTTCTAAACGCTCTTTTTTAGCGTCATAGTCAAAGGTACCCCCTAAGAAGCTCGGCCCGTTCAGACAGCTCCTTAAGTTTATTATTCACAGGGTTTACTTCAAACATGCTCACATGACTCTCTATTGTACTGAGTGTATTTGGCTATCTGCCAACATTTGGCTAGATTCTACCGAAAACCACACACAAACACAGCAAGCTGCCAGCATATTTCGTGAGTTCTTCCTTTAAACAGGGGCCGCACCATAAATAGCAAATCGAATAACATTGCATTCGATTTGCTAGCTGCTCTCTACTATGAAGACATTAGCTAAGCCTTTATACTTAGTCTGCCACACTAAAAAATACCCCCTTGCCAGAGATAGTCAGAATGAACAAACTAAAACTAAAGCATAAAATACTGCTAAGCTTTATTGTCGCACTCACCATTACGGTGGCCGCATTAAGTGCAATCAGTTTTTATAATCTTAAGTCACAATTATACAAAGACTATACCACCTTGGTTGCTGAGCTAAGTGAGCGTGAAGGCGAAAAAATAAAGCGCTGGCTTGATGTTCGCCACCGCCTGCTCGCCGCCGCCGGCCAACAGTTTGATAAAGCACCGCTTCCCTCTTTGCAACAAACCTATAGTGCAGGAAACTTTGCGATTAGCTACTTTGGTAGTAAAGAGGGAGTGATGCACGACAGTGACCCAAGCGTTGATCGCACCGGTTACGATCCTCGTACCCGACCTTGGTATAAAGCAGCCATTGCAGAAAAGGGCGCCATTATGACAGCCCCTTATGAAGATGCCGCGGGCCTAGGTACTGTAGTCTCTTTAGCTGCTCCAGTGAATATTAATGGTAGATTTAGTGGCGTAATAGGCGGTGACGTGGCAATCAAAACACTGATTGAAGATGTTAATGCTATTAAGTTACCCGCTAAAGGCTATGCCATGATGCTGAGTAAAGACGGTACTGTGATTGCCTATAAAGATGAAACCTTACTATTAAAACCGGCGTCACAAATAGACAAGGATATTACTGTAAGTAATCAAAGCAAATGGGAACAAAGCACTAAACTATCGCCGATCGAGTTTCAGGGGCAAGATAAATTGGTGTATAGCCAGTCGGTACCAGGCACCGACTGGCAACTACTCATGATGCTGGATAAAGCCGCTCTCGAAGCGCCATTAACTCCTATGCTATTGCAACAGCTTGGTATTGCGACAGCGGTAATTGTTGTGGCTTCAATATTCATTAGCTTATTAGTGCAATGGTTACTGACTCCTTTATTGTGGGTATCTAAAGCGCTAGAGCAAATTGCCGACGGCCGAGGAGACCTAACCCGTCGCATTGAAATTCAAAGCCAAGATGAAGTGGGTACGCTCGCCACTAACTTTAATCGTTTTGTAGCTAGCCAAGCAGAACTAATCGGTCAAATACGCCACCAAGCGGTACAACTAGGCACCAATGCCGAACAGGCCACAGAACGGGCTAACCAAACCGTGTCTGAGTTAACTCGCCAACAGCAAGAAGTGACCATGGTCGCCACCGCCGTCACTGAAATGTCGTCAGCCACCCAAGAAATTGCCAACAACGCTGAACAAACCGCGACTGCGGCTCAACAGTCGAGCACCAGCACCGCTCATGGTAAACAGCAGGTCAATAAAACCCGCGATTCTATTCTTTCGTTGTCAGAAGAAATGGTCAATGCCGCTTCGGTTATGCAACGTCTTGATAACCACGCTAGAGATATTTCTGGAGTTCTTTCGACTATTCAAGATATTGCTGAACAGACAAACTTATTAGCACTTAACGCCGCCATTGAAGCAGCCAGAGCGGGTGAGCAAGGAAGAGGCTTTGCCGTAGTGGCAGATGAAGTTCGAGTGTTATCACAACGTACTCACGCTTCAACCCAAGAAATACAAGTGACCATTACTACCTTACAGCAAGCCACCACAGAAGCGGTAGAACTGATGGGAACCAGCCGCAACTTAGCAGAGTTGAGTGTTGAGGATGCAGAAGCTGCCGCAGCGGCACTGACTGAGATAACCACGGCTGTCAGCTTAATTTCAGATATGGCTAGCCAAATTGCGACTGCCGCTGAAGAGCAAAGCCAAGTGACAGGTGAAATTACCCAGAACACCACCACCATTAAAGATGTGGCCGATGAACTTGCTGACGATGCCGAGCAGTCTCTTGCACAGTCAAAAGACTTAAGTAAGCAAGCCGGTGAACTTAATGGCTTAGTGAGCTCGTTTACGCTTTAACATCATAAGTCATCATTAAAATAAAATAGGGAGCCAAATTGGCTCCCTATTTTGTTTGTGTGCCTAGCACTGTCTATTTGATTTTACAGTTTTTTATTCCAAGGATAGAGTAGGCTGGGCAATTACCCATTAGCGCCGTGACCAGTGGAATAAGCCCTAACCAACCCCATGGCGTTTGCGGGCCAACAAATACGATGGCAATCAGTGCCAACCCCACGATAACGCGCAATGCTCTGTCGATATTTCCCATATTTACTTTCATTGCTGTGCTCCTATTCAGTACAGGGTGCGCTATAAATTTAGCTTATCTGTACTTTACGTCTTTCTTAATCACCACTCGGTGATAAAGTCACATAAGGAACACAAGGAACACAAAGCGATCAGCTGAAAGCTAGCAATTAGATAGGGAATAATTTAAACCATGTTGACCCACGCTATTTTTGATTCGTTATCGCCAGATTTATTAGCGCAGGCCAAGCGGCAATGTCAGGTGATGACTTTAGCCGCCGAACAAAGGGTATTTGGCGCGGGCGAACAATGCCCAGGCTTACCTGTGGTGTTATCAGGCTCAATTAAGGTGCAAATGATAGGTGCATCGGGTAACGGCATTGTCTTGTATCGCATGGCTAAAAACGACATGTGCACCTTGTCTATTGGTTGCTTGATTAGCGGTACTGGTTATCGAGCAGAAGCCAAGTGGAGCAAGAAGCTCAGGCGATATTAATCCCGTGTGGCTTATTTAATCGCATGATGGGTGAGTCGAGTGAGTTTCGCTATCGGGTATTAGCTTCTTATGGAAAGCGACTCGATGACTTGATGATGCTAGTGGAAGAAGTGGCCTTTCGACGTATGGATCAGCGCTTAGAAGAATGGCTAACACAGCGCCGCCTTAGGTTCAATCGTCATTACTCATCAAGAGCTGGCCGTTGAATTAGGCACAGCTCGCGAGGTCGTAAATCGGCTCTTAAAGGAGTTAGAGCGCCAAGGAAAAGTGAGCTTGGGCCGGGGCAAAATTGAGTGTATAGATACTGCACTCAACTAAACCAGCGTTATACGTACTTCACCGTAACGTGGCTTTCAACTTATGCCGTCTTACCGATACCGAGTTGTGGCCCAGCATGACAACCTCGGTATCTCGCACTTTGTCTTTGAGCCTAATACCCAAGCCGATCTTCTGACAGACGTAGCTTCAACATTCCCACGCAGTGGCTAAAGCGGCGCTATTTTATCCACAATCAGTTGTAGCGACTGTTTGCCGCGCCATTCGTTGATATCCAGCTTATAAACGAGTTGCACCTTATTAATGGCCGCATTCGGCCACACACTTAGGTCAATATTAAAGGCAATGGCGTCTATTAAGGTGCGGCCTTCATCAGCACTGAGCACCAGTTTTAAGTGTTTTTCGCCCACTAAGCGCTGTTGAACCACGCGAAATTCACCATCAAATAAAGGCTCAGGAAATGACTGCCCCCAAGGACCTGCAGAGCGTACTTGCTCGGCAATGAGTAAGGTTAGCTCTGTTGCATTTAGCTCGCCGTCGCTGACAATTTCACCAGTCAGTAATTCAGGGCTTACCCAATCTGCCACTATGGCTTCAAATGCCTGCTTAAAGGGCGCCAGCGCCGACTTAGTTAAGGATAAGCCTGCCGCCATGGCATGGCCACCAAACTTATCAATAATGCCAGGGTGCTGGCGGTCAACTTCTTCTAGCAAGTCGCGCAAGTGCACCCCAGGAATGGAGCGCCCCGAACCTTTTAGTTCGTCGTCTCCGGCTTCGGCAAAGGCAATCACCGGTCTGTAGTAACGTTCTTTAATTCGTGAGGCCACCAAGCCCACTACACCCTGATGCCAATCGTCTTGATGCAAGACTAAGCCGTTGGGTAGCTCACCATCGCTAATATTTATTTTAGTTAACGTGGCCAAGGCCTCATTTTGCATGCTGGCTTCAATGGCTTTTCGCTCACGATTAAGATCATCCATCATGGCCGCAAGCTTGCGCGCTTCATCTAAGTTTTCACTTAACAAACACGCCACCCCCATCGACATATCATCCAAGCGCCCGACTGCATTAAGCCGTGGGCCCAAGGCAAAGCCTAAATCACTGGCTACTAAGCGCGACTGATTACGTTGTGAGATATCAAGCAGTGCCTGAATACCTGGGCGCACCCGTGCCGCGCGCATACGCTGCAAACCTTGATGCACTAATACGCGGTTATTTTCGTCCAGCGCCACCACGTCTGCCACAGTCCCTAGCGCCACTAAATCTAAATACTCGCCCATATTGGGGGCGGCAATACCCAAGCGCGTAAACCAGCCATGCTCGGTTAATGCCGCACGCAGCGCCAGCAGTAAGTAAAAGGCCACGCCAACACCGGCGAGGTTTTTAGAGGGAAAGTCACAGCCATCTTGGTTGGGATTAACAATCGCTGCCGCATCGGGCACCTCAGATCCGGGCAGGTGATGATCGGTCACTATCACCTGCATACCGCGGGCATTAGCCGCGGCCACTCCACTGACACTAGAAATACCATTATCAACGGTGATCAGTAACTCGCCGCCCATGGCAGCTACCTCCTCCACCACTTGCGGACTTAAGCCATAGCCATAATCAAAGCGGTTGGGCACCAAATATTGCACACGTTTGGCTCCCATGGCGCGCAGCCCATGCACCATAAGTGCTGAGCTAGTGGCGCCGTCGCAATCGAAGTCGCCAACAATCACGATATTACGCTGCTCATTTAAGCCTTGCTCAAGTACCTTTACCGCCTCGCTCATGCCTTTAAATTTGGGCTTAAGTAAATTTGCCGCCCCTAAGTTAAGCTGTTCGGGTTTAACCACGCCACGGCTGGCATACAAGCGTTGTATGAGTGGCGATAAATCGGCAGGTAATTGGTGTTCGGCAATAGAGCGGCGGCGAATATTAAGGCGAGATGAAGTCATGGCAATAGTGGTTTGATACTGGTTATATAAACAGGAGTGCAACACTAACCGCGCCGCACGTTTTTTGCAACGGTAAGCGCAGCGCCCAGCTAACAACAACCCAACCCCACTTTTGCCACGGAATCCGCTAAACCCACGGAAAAATTAAGAGGGGACAAGATCGAAAAGTGCCAAGATATTTTATTGGTAAGAGCTAAAATAAAACTTTAAACAGTCAGCTGTAAGCAATCAGCTAAGACAAACTCTAAGCACTGTAGGTCTTAGCTTTAACTATTAAATCTCTTTCAGATCTGATCTCTATTTTTCCGTGGATTCCGCGGGTTCCGTTGCGAGAAAACCTTTAGTCTTTAACGCTCATCTTTAGCTTGGCGCCGGGCGCTTGGTGCTCGGCGCTGTGCCCTACCCTCGCGGATGATGCTCTTCATGCAAGGCATTCAGGCGATGGGTAGCCACGTGGGTATAAATTTGGGTGGTGGATAAATCCGAGTGACCCAGTAGCATTTGTACCACTCGCAAGTCGGCACCGTGGTTAAGCAAATGGGTGGCAAAGGCGTGGCGCAAGGTGTGCGGAGATAAGTCACCACCAATACCAGCACGCTGCGCATAAAGTTTTATGCGATGCCAAAAGGTCTGTCGGGTCATTTGTCGGACGCGACGCGACGGAAACACCACATCCGATAGCTGCTCGCCTAATAAGGCGGCCCGCGCCTCTTTTAAATAGCGATCTAACCAGTGCAATGCTTCTTCGCCCATGGGTACTAATCGCTCTTTATTACCCTTACCTACTACCCGAACTAACCCTTGGCGCAAGCTGATACTTTCCATCGACAAGCTCACTAATTCAGTGACTCGCAAGCCCGTGGCATACAGCAGTTCCAACATGGCTTTATCACGTAGCTCTATCGGATCTTCCACTTCAGGGGCGTCTAATAAATTAAGCACTTGCTGCTCACTCAAGCCTTTTGGCAAACGCGTGGGTAACTTAGGGCCGGCAATTAAAATACTAGGATCATCAGGGCGTAATTGCTCACGGTGCAAATACTGAAAAAAGCGGCGCAATACGCTCAACATGCGCGCCGTGCTGCTGGCTTTAAATCCGGAGTCAATTCGCTGAGCTAAGTAGGTTTGCAGGCTTACCCCATCAACAGACAATAGACTTTGGCCGGAGTCATCTAACCAGCGAGAGAAATGGGTTAAATCACTGCGATAAGAGGCCAAGGTATTATCCGACAGCCCTTTTTCTAACCAGAGCGCATCAACAAATTGTTCAACTAAAGGGTAACTCATTGGGTGTCAGACTCCGCTCATAGAAAAGCTTCTGTTATCATAGCGCTATTAGCACATAGCCATCATGGGGTTTTATGAATATCGGTTTATTTTACGGTTCAACCACCTGCTACACAGAAATAGCCGCCGAAAAAATAGGCGAGCAACTGGGTGCAGATTTGGTTGATTTGCATAATATCAAGGATGTGCCCCTAGCGCGCGCCCAAGACTACCCCATTATTGTGTTTGGTATTTCTACATGGGACTTTGGCGAGCTACAAGAAGACTGGGAGTCCCATTGGAACGACATAGACACCTTAGATCTTAGCGGTCATGTGGTGGCGCTGTTTGGCATGGGTGATCAATTGGGCTATGGCGAGTGGTTTCAAGACGCGCTGGGCCTATTGCACGATAAGGTGATTGCCCAAGGCGCCACTGTGGTGGGTTATTGGCCAAATAAAGGCTATGAATTTGAAGCCTCTAAAGCGCTCACACCCGATGGTGAGTATTTTGTGGGTTTATCCTTAGATGAAGCCAACCAGTACGACGACACAGACCCGCGCATTGAAACTTGGGTAGCACAAATTTTAGAGGAAATCTCAACAATCTAGCTCGCTGCGCGAGAGTGTTGAATTCTTAATGCTTAATGTTGAATGAAAAGCCCGAGCGGCCCCCTTTGGTCATTGCGAGGAGTGCAACGACGCGGCAATCCATTTAACAGACAGTAATAAGCTTGAAGCTAGAAGCCGGAAGTAAAACCAAAAATAAAAATGCCTCAGTGTTTTTGTTTAGCTTACCGCTTCCAGCTCTGAGCTTCCGGTTTTCTATACGCTTTACGCTGAGCGCCTGACTAAAAAACAAAACCGCAGTTTTTCTTTACGTAAAGCGGTCAGCGTTAGATGTCAGCCCTTCTTTTAAAATGGATTGCCGCGCTACGCTCGCAAAGACGAAATAAGGGCGCATAACAATGTAGTGCAAAGCCTTGACGTCCAA
This sequence comes from Oceanisphaera pacifica, assembly GCF_017498065.1. Classification (GTDB taxonomy): domain Bacteria; phylum Pseudomonadota; class Gammaproteobacteria; order Enterobacterales; family Aeromonadaceae; genus Oceanimonas; species Oceanimonas pacifica. The sequence continues at coordinate 176,010 of NZ_JAGDFX010000001.1, forward strand.
CAGGATATTTACAAAAGATAAAACCAAATATACCTTTGCCGTAGGCTCACCAAAGATACGGCAAGGCGGGGTTTTGTTATTCAACATTAAAAATTAAGCATTTAACATTGCACTTCTTGCTTGCGTGTTGGTATGGCCAAGCCAAGGGCGGTGGCTATGGCAGTGGGAATAACCCACGCCATGCCGATGTCAAACATCGGCAGCCAAGATACTAGGCTCATGTTTAATCCCACCGCATGCAAGCCATCCAAAATACCAAACACTAGCGCCACCGACATAATTAACCGATACGCCAACACAGGTGCGCGCATTAACGGGCGTAAATAAGTGGCCAATACCAAGGCCACCGCAACCGGATAACAGGTAACTAATACCGGCACAGAGACCGAAATTAACGTATCTAACCCCACATTAGCCACCAACATGCAGGCCAATGCATTAATGATCACCCAAATGCGATAACTTAACTGATGGGTTAAACGATAAAAATAATCCGCACAGGCCGACACCAAGCCAACGGCTGTGGTTAAACAGGCCAAAGAAACAATGGCCGCTAAAATCCATAACCCTGCAGGGCCAAAGAGCGACAGCACATAGGCACTGATAATTTCAGCGCCAGTGGTCGCCGAGTCTGCCACCCCTAAGCTGGTGCCCCCTAAAATAAATAACGAAATATAAACAAAGCCTAAACCCACGGCGGCAATCAGCGCGGCTATCATCAAGTAACGAGATTGAGCACGGCCATCGGTTACGCCTTTATCACGCAGTACATCTAAGATAAACATCCCAAAGATCAGCGCAGCAAAGGTGTCCATGGTGTTATAACCTTCGATAAAACCTTTGACGAAGGGAGCCGTTAAGTAAACCTCAGACACCGGAGGCTGAGTGCCTTGAGGGCTAATAAACACCGCTAACGCCAAGCCGATTAATAACAGCAATAAAATGGGCGTTAATACTTTACCCACGGCATCAAGTAATCGCCCTTGGTTGAGCGATAACAAGAGCACCAAGCCAAAAAAGCCAATGGTGTACAAGGTTAATGTATATTGATCTGGATGGGACAGAAACGGCTTTAAGCTCATTTCATAGGCCACTAATCCGGTACGCGGTGCGGCAAAAGCGGGGCCAATAATAATAAAAATGGCCGTGGCCATCACGGTAACAACCACCGGCGGCAAATAGCGGCCCATGGTGGGCAGGCCACCGCCAGCCAGTGCCGCGGCCACGAGCGTAACCAGCGGCAAACCAACGCCCGTTAGCAAAAAGCCTGCCATGGCGCTGGTTAAATGCTCACCCGCTAAAAAGCCGGTCATGGGCGGAAAAATAATATTTCCGGCACCCAAAAAGAACGCAAAGGTCATAAAACCTAAGCCTAAAATATCAAAGGTAGATAGAGACTTGTTCACAGGGGTCCTCAGTGCGGGCAGCCCACATTAATGTGGGCTTCGCTTAAACAACGATCAAGATGGGACGACTTACCACCAGATACCTATCGTATAATGCGAGTTTCTAACGGCCGCCGAGCAAGCTAGTAGCATAATGATGTGAAAAGCAGATTCAAGACAAAATTTACATCTTCAGATAGAAAGGCGATACCAGAGACACATACGACTCACTATATGTGCCATCATGCCTATGAATAACCAAGTAATCATCTTCAAGCGCACGGTTCACAACACTAAAATGTAATAAAAAGCGCCCTGCTGGCTTCCCCTCTTTGGTAAACACGGCGCACTTTTTTACCAAATGCAGCTCCTGTTCAACCGCCTGGGCAAGAGCCTCGGTTAGCGCCTGGTGGGGTAACACCAGTATTAAACTGCCGGTATCGGTTAATAACCGTCGACTATGGCTAAATAATGCCGCCAAGCTAAGGCTTGCTCGATGGCGAGCTTGGCCGCGGGCTGCATCAATAAACGCTTGCCCGTGTTCAAAATACGGCGGGTTACTCACTATAAGGTCGAAAGCACTCGCCACATATTGCTGCAAAGCGCCTTGCACAACATTCACTTGATGAGCCCAAGGCGAGGACTGAGCATTACTGGCCGCCTGTTTGGCGGCCGCAGGGTCTAGCTCTAACCCCGTTATCTGTGCGTTATCAGCGCGTTGCGCCAGCATTAAGGCAATTAACCCCGAGCCAGTGCCTATGTCTAAAATACGCTTTGCACCCTGAATATTGGCCCATGCCCCCAGCAAAATACCATCTGTGCCCACTTTCATGGCACAGCAGTCATGATTGATATGAAACTGCTTAAATGTAAAACCACGGCTACTCATCTTGATCCTGTCAGGTTTTTTGATTCTAATTCCCCTATAATACCTGCCTTTTAGACTGACCGAGACCGATCATGAGCAGTATGACCTTCGAGCAACTGGAGCTGGACCCTACTTTAGTCCGCGCACTCACTGAAATGGGCTATGCAAAGCCGACCACCATTCAGAGCCAAGTGATTCCCGAAGCCATGAGCGGCCGGGATATTTTGGCCTCTGCCCCCACAGGGACAGGCAAAACAGCGGCATTTTTATTGCCCATTAGCCAACACTTGTTGGACTTTCCCCGCCGCCAAGCCGGCCCTGCGCGTATTTTAATATTAACGCCCACCCGTGAGTTGGCGATACAAATTGGTGACGATGCCAAACGCATACTTAAGCACACCCCATTGCGGGTTGAAGTAATCACCGGTGGCGTACACGAAAGTCAGCACTTACCAGCATTAACCAAAACCACCGATATTGTGGTCGCTACCCCTGGGCGCTTATTGCAGTATATTGATGAAGAAAGTTTTGATTGCCGTGATATTGAAATGCTGGTGCTAGATGAAGCCGATCGCATGCTAGATATGGGCTTTATTCAAGACGTAGACCGCATTGCAGCGGAAGCGCGCTGGCGCCGCCAAACACTGCTGTTTTCGGCCACATTAGAAGGCAAAGGCTTAACCAGCTTTGCCGCCGACCTACTTAAAGCCCCAGTCGAGCTGAGTGCTGAGCCACCGCGCAGTGAGCGTAAAAAGATTAATCAATGGGTGCACATGGCAGACGATCCTGAGCATAAGTTTGCCCTGCTCACCCATTTATTACGCCAACCAGAGGTCACGCGCAGCATTATCTTCGTTAAAACCCGTGATCGCTTAATGGAGCTTGCCAGCCGTTTACAGCAAGAAGGCTTACATAACGCTTGGTTACGCGGCGAAATGGAGCAAGAAAAACGCGTTGAAGCCTTAGGTCGCTTTCGTATTGGCCGCGTGAATATCTTGGTGGCCACCGATGTGGCGTCGCGTGGTATCGACTTACCCCAAGTTAGCCATGTCATTAACTACGACTTGCCGCGCACCGCCGATGTATATGTGCACCGTATTGGCCGCACCGGCCGCGCAGGCGAAAAAGGCACCGCTATTAGCTTGGTTGAAGCCCATGATATGCCGCTGCTGGTAAAAATAGAAAAATACACCGAAGAGCCGCTTAAGCGTCGCTTTATTGATGGGTTAAGACCCATGCATAAAGAAGCCAAAGTAAGCTCGCGTAAGAAAAAAGAGACGGGCCGTAAGTTGAAGAAAAAGACTGAGCCGTTTAAAAAAGAGAAAGTACGCGCGCGCGATACCAAAGCTAAGGGTAAGCCTAAGTGGGCAATCGCTAAAGCAGAAGCGGCGGCGAATCCCAGCAAGGCGAAAAAGTCTAAGCCCAAAGCACAGTAGTTTAGTCACAAGCGCCGTCAAATATCAGCGCCAGCCTGAGTCATATTGACTACACTTAATGTTATGTAAGCTTAGTTTTACAATCATTGGTGGCGTTATGTTACTTAAATATTACTCAGGCATGGAGCGGCGGCAACGACAAAGGCGGCAGATTTTAGATAGACGAGATTTATTACGCTGGCCGCCCGACGAGCAAGACCGCCGCATACTCGCCCATGGACGACGCAAAATAGATAATGCGAAAAGCATGTGGGATCAGTAACGTTTTTCGCCTTCAGTCATAAAAAAAACCGGCCTATTAAGACCGGTCAAAAGTGTGAAGAAAGAGAGAGTCTTCAAATTCAGTAAGCACACTGATTAAGAGCATAGCCGGGCCGAAAGGTTCCGGCTTTTTTTGTTTTTATTGCATAACCATGAAAGTGACCGCAGCCCAGGTATAAAAAAACCGGCCCATTAGGACCGGTCAAAAGAGGAAGAAGAGAGAGTCTTCAAATTCAGTAAGCACATAAGTAGGAGTACAACAAAGCCGTAAGGTTCATACTTTTTTGCTTTTTTTAATCGCGGCCAAAACGCTATTGCTCTTCGCGCTTAAACACCAGCTCAGTCGCACTCGACTCCGCTTCAACAAAGTAATAGCCCGCAGTATCAAAGTCGGTCAGCTGACTCACCTCTGTAAGTTGATGCTGAATAATATAACGGGCCATCATGCCTCTAGCCTTTTTGGCATAGAAGCTAATCACCTTATATTGACCATTCTTACAATCTTTAAAGATAGGGGTAATAATTTGCCCCTCGAGCCGCTTGGGCAGTACTGCCTTAAAGTACTCATTAGAAGCGAGGTTGATCAACACATTATCGCCCTGTGCCGCTAACGCAGCATTGAGCTTATCGGTAATAATATTTCCCCAGAAGGCATACAAGTCTTTGCCACGCTCATTCTCAAGCTTGGTACCCATTTCTAGGCGGTAAGGCTGCATTAAATCGAGCGGGCGCAATAACCCATATAATCCCGACAGCATACGAAAATGATCTTGAGCAAAGGCAAAATCGTCTTGGGTTAAGGTCTCGGCATCTAGCCCTGTATACACATCGCCCTTAAACGCTAATAAGGCTTGCTTGGCATTCTCTGGAGTAAAGTTAGGCTGCCAGTCGGCAAAACGAGCGGCATTTAACCCTGCCAACTTATCGCTAATTTTCATCAGCTTACCAATATCTGCCGGGCTAAGCGCTCGCGCTCGCTCAATCAGTAATGCCGCTTCGCTTAATAGCTCAGGCTGTGTGTAATCACTCACCACAGGCGGTGTATCGTAATCGAGCGTTTTAGCAGGTGAGACAACAATTAGCATGCATTACCTCTACATTGTTATAAAAAAGCGCTTAGTGTTTAAAGATAAGCCCTTGGGTTAATCAGATTCAATAGTCACATTATCAAGTAAGCCTGCATCTAGCCCTTGATTGCCGCCTTGCAGCTTGATCATTAAACGTAGATCGTTCGGGGAGTCGGCATAGGCCAAGGCTTCGCTGTAACCAATATGATGTTGGGTATATAAATCAAACAAGGCCTGATCGAAGGTTTGCATCCCTTGCTCTCGTGACTTACTCATGACTTCTTTTAAACGATGCATTTCACCTTGGCGTATTAAATCTGCCATTAGGGGAGTGTTTAGCAATACTTCAAACGCCGCTCGGCGCTTACCGCCATCTTGAGTAGGAATCAACTGCTGTGCCACTATGGCTTTTAGGTTAAAGGATAAATCAAACTGTAATTGACGGTGCTTACTTTCTGGCACCAAGTGCATGATCCTATCGATCGCCTGGTTGGCATTATTGGCATGCAAGGTCGCCATACATAAATGCCCAGTTTCGGCAAAGGCTAAGGCATAGCCCATGGTTTCTTCTGAGCGTATTTCACCAATCAAAATCACATTAGGGGCTTGGCGTAGCGAGCTTTTAAGTGCCGCTTCAAAGGATTCAGTATCTATGCCCACTTCACGTTGCGTAATAATGGAGCGGTCGTGCTGGTGCACAAACTCCACCGGATCTTCAATGGTCAATATATGATCATCAGCATGACGATTTCGATGACCAATCATGGCCGCTTGGGTGGTCGACTTACCGGTACCCGTGCCCCCCACAAATAACACCAGTCCCCGCTTGGCCATGGCAATCTCACGCAAACTGTCGGGCAAGTAGAGTTCTTCAAAAGAGGGAATTTTACTTTCGATGCGGCGAATAACCATGCCCGCTTTTTCTTGCTGCCAAAATGCACTAACCCGAAAACGCCCATATTGCTGATCACTAATGGCAAAGTTGGCCTCTTTGTCATGATGAAAGTGCTGATAGCCCTCTTTGGTTAAGCAAGAGTTAACCAAAGCCAGAGAGTCTTCAGCTGTTAGCTTATGCTCACCAACCGGCACTAGGGTGCCATGACTTTTTATCATGGGCGGCACACCCACAGAAATATATAAATCCGATGCCTGCTGCTCTACCATGGCCTGCAATAACGGCGTTAATTGCATTAGGGTCTCCCGTTATTAAATATTTTGCGGATCCGTCGCTTTTAAGCGTGCCTCTGCCGCTGTCACTATGCCGCTATTTACCAGTGTTTTTAAACATTGATCAATAGTTTGCATACCATGCGCCATACCGGTTTGAATAACTGAGTACATTTGCGCCACTTTATCTTCGCGAATTAAGTTACGAATGGCCGGCGTCCCTAACATAATTTCGTGTGCCGCTACGCGTCCCCCGCCCTCTTTTCGTAATAGTGTTTGTGAAATAACTGCGCGCAGCGACTCTGAGAGCATGGATCTTACCATGTCTTTTTCCGCCCCAGGAAACACATCCACAATACGGTCTATGGTTTTGGCCGCCGACGAGGTGTGCAAGGTGGCAAACACCAAGTGCCCGGTTTCTGCAGCCGTTAGCGCTAAGCGAATGGTTTCTAAATCTCTCAGCTCCCCCACCAAAATAATATCGGGATCTTCCCGTAGCGATGAGCGCAGCGCTTGACTAAAAGAGTGCGTATCTCTGTGTACTTCACGCTGGTTGACCAAACACTTTTTATTGGCGTGTACAAACTCAATCGGATCTTCAATAGTCAGGATATGCTTATTATAATTCTCATTAATATGATCAACCATAGCGGCAAGCGTGGTCGATTTACCTGAACCTGTGGGGCCTGTGACTAGTACTAACCCTCGCTGATATTCAGCGATACGTCGAAAGATTTCAGGCCCACCGAGTTGATCTAAACTCAGCACTTCACTGGGGATCACCCGAAATACCGCAGCCGCTCCTCGCGCTTGGTGATAGGCGTTAACACGAAAGCGCGCCAAGTCAGGCAGCTCAAAAGAAAAATCCACTTCTAGATTATCTTCCAGCTCTTTACGCTGGCGATCATTCATAATGTCGTACACCAAACGGTGCACTTCTTGATGCTCTAGCACGGGCAAGTTAATTTTACGTACTTCACCGTCTACACGTATTTGTGGCGATACACCCGCTGATAGGTGCAGATCCGAGGCGTTATGCTTTACACTAAAGGCCAATAATTCCGTAATGTCCATTAATCTCTCCCTGCAGCACTTGGTTTATTACTCATATGAATACTATCTTACAACAGCTGCACTTAGTGCACGACCGAATATCTAATGCGGCTATATCCTGTGATCGCCATCCCGATACCGTACAATTACTCGCGGTCAGCAAAACCAAACCTGCCGCGGGTGTACTCACCGCTTATCAAGCTGGCCAGCGTCAGTTTGGTGAGAATTATGTACAAGAAGCACTTGATAAAATAGCCAGCTTACGCGCCGATTGCCCCGATATTGTCTGGCATTTAATTGGCCCTTTGCAGTCTAATAAAACCAAACCCGTGGCCGAGGCCTTCGACTGGGTGCAAAGTGTTAGTCGCCTTAAAATTGCCGAGCGTCTCAGTGCACAGCGCCCTGAACATTTGCCCGCGCTTAATATTTGTTTACAGGTCAATATTAGCCAAGAAGCCAGCAAGTCAGGTTTATCTATTACTGAAGCTGAAGTCTTAGCGGCTGACATCGCCAAACTCCCTAGATTATGCTTACGGGGCATTATGGCGATACCTGAAGCCACTGATGATAACGAAAAACTCAGTGCGCAATTAGTAGAGTTACGACAACTGTTTGATAGAATGGCAGAAAAACATCCCACAATAGATACCTTGTCTATGGGAATGAGTAACGATCTCGAACTCGCAGTAGCCTGTGGCAGCACCCTAGTGCGGGTGGGCACGGCTATTTTTGGCTCTCGCAACGTGTGAGTAATCAGTAATGGACCCTCAGTCTGTAATAGAAGAAAAAAAACTGGCCTTTATTGGGGCGGGGAATATGTCGCGCAGCCTTATCTCTGGGCTAATACAAGCAGGCTATCCCGCTCATTTGATTATGGCAACAAACCCTTCAATAAGTAAGCTTGAGAAATTAGCGGCTGATTTTGGTATTCATATCAGCCAAGATAATGGCCAGGCTCTTGAGTGGGCTCAAGCAGTAGTGTTGGCCGTTAAGCCACAAATGATGGCGAGCATGTTGGCTGATTTACAAGCACAAGGAGCCAAGCTTGATAATACCTTGCTGATCTCCATTGCGGCTGGTATTAATGTGGCACGTTTACAAGAAATGACTGGGCAAACGCGCATTATTCGTACCATGCCCAATACTCCTTCCTTGCTGGGCTTGGGCATGACCGGCTTATATGCTCGCCCCAACATTAGTCAAGGCGATCGCGATTATGCCGAGCATATGATGCAAGCTGTGGGTAAAACATTATGGGTGGATGAAGAAGACGGCATTAACCATATTATTGCCGCTGCGGGCAGCGCTCCTGCCTATTTTTTCTTGTTTATGGAAGCCATGGCAGCACACGCAATTCAGTCTGGCTTTAGCGAGCAAGACGCACGCCTCTTAGTACAGCAAACCGCCCTAGGTGCCGCCAATATGGTGGTCGCAAATCCTGATACGGGACTGGGCGAGCTCAGGGCTCAAGTGACCTCTAAAGGGGGCACTACGGCCCAAGCCATTGCGCACTTTCAAGAGCAAGGCCTAGAACACTTGGTTGCCAATGCCATGACTGCCGCCGTAACACGCGCCCGCGAACTAGAAACTCAGCTCTAAGGAACCTTGATGAATACCGCTTACTTTCTTATTAATACGATATGTAACCTTTACCTAATGATAGTGCTGATGCGAATCTGGTTACAGCTGGCGAGAGCCGACTTTTATAACCCAGTTAGCCAGTTTGTCGTTAAAGCCACCAACCCCGTTCTTAAGCCCTTACGTCGCGTTATTCCTGGCTTTTTTGGCATTGATATGGCCGCGGTATTATTGGCAATATTAGTAGCCACCCTAAAGCTGGTGCTGTTTAAAGCATTACATATCATGGATGCTAGCTGGGGCACCATGTTGTTGGTGGGGGCACTAAGTGTACTAAAAACCGCCGGTACCATGCTGTTTTGGGTGATGATTGTTCGCGCCCTTCTTAGCTGGGTCAGCCAAGGCAATAACCCCATTGAATATTTACTCTTTCAATTAACCGAGCCATTGCTTGCCCCAATTCGCCGCATTATTCCAGCCATGGGCGGCTTGGACTTGTCTATGTTAGTGGCCTTTATTATTTTGCAGGTACTTAACTTTTTAATGGGCGATTTAATTGGCCCTTTATGGTGGCAGCTGTAACGCTGAGCCTGTATGTCTGAGCCCATAAAATCGGCTGTGCGTTTAGTGCAAGATACCTTGTATTTAAGTCTGTATGTACAAACTAAAACAAGCCGTGACCGTATCGTCACCATGGTGGGAGACGAGTTAAAAGTTGCCATTACCGCTCCCCCTGTCGATGGCAAGGCTAACGCACACCTTTTAAAATGGCTGGCAAAACAGTGCAAAGTCGCACCATCTCAGGTGCAATTGCTATCGGGCCATAACAGTCGACATAAGCGCGTAGTAATTCATTCACCGCAAAATATTCCAGCCACACTAAGTGAATATTTGCCTAAATCTACCTAAACTTACGTTGACTCGCCCCTTCATTCATTTCGTCACACACCAATAAGGGATATATGATGTTTAAACACATAGTCACCACCTTACTGTTGAGCTTGGGCTTAGCGCTATCAAGCCAAGCTCATGCTGAACAAACAACCATAGGTAGCTGGACTGTACATTACAACGCCCTGCCCTCTACCTTTTTAACACCAGACGTAGCCCGTGCTAATCGCATTGAGCGTAGCCGCTACAATGGCCTATTAAATATTGCGGTATTAGATGAAAACGGCAAAGCGGTGCAAGTGAACTTAACCGGCAACGGAAAAACCTTGTTAGGCACAGAGCGCGCGTTAGAATTTCAGACCATACGTGAAGGGGACGCTATTTATTACATTGCTCAATATCCCTACCGTAATGAAGACAATGTGTTGTTTACCATCGATATTAGCGGCCCCAAACAGGGTGGCGAACTGTCTTTTAGACACACCTTTTATACGGATTAATCACACCCTACGGGCAGCGTTAAGCCGTAAGCTATCAGCGGTCAGTTACCACATACCGAAGGCGGCTAAATCTAGTGCACACAGAAATGAGACAATCATGAGTCAAAAGATAGTATTAGCCTCAGGCAATGCCAAAAAAATAGCTGAATTACAGAGCCTACTGGGTGAGCTTAATCTTACCGTCATTGCGCAAAGCGAATTCGCCGTTATAGACGCAGAAGAAACCGGCACCACTTTTGTAGAAAACGCCATTATAAAAGCCCGCCATGCCGCCAGTATCACCGGCTTACCAGCCATTGCCGATGACTCAGGTATTAGTGTGCGTGCACTCGATGGTCGCCCAGGGGTGTATTCGGCTCGCTTTGCCGGTGAACAAGCCACCGATCAACAAAACCTTGAGTTATTATTAAGCCAGCTTGAGGGAGTGCCTAGTGAGCAGCGCCAAGCCACTTTTTGGTGTGTATTGGTATTAATGCGCCACGCCCAGGATCCCACGCCACTCATTTGCACAGGCACTTGGGAGGGAGGCATCACCACTCACCCCCAAGGTGGCCAAGGGTTTGGTTACGATCCCATTTTTTGGGTCGCAGAGATGAATAAAACCGCCGCTGAGTTAACGGCGGCTGAAAAAAATAGCCTAAGCCACAGAGGAAAAGCCTTGCGCCAGCTACAAGCTTTGCTGCAAGCACACCCCCTATACCTAACTGAGTCTGTATAATGCACCTTCCTCCACTGAGTCTTTATGTGCATATTCCTTGGTGCGTGCAAAAATGCCCCTATTGCGACTTTAATTCTCATACCCTAAAAGAGGCAATTCCGGAGCAGGCTTATATTGCCGCCTTGTTAGAGGATTTACGCCAAGACCTGCACTTTGTTCAAGGCCGAGCGTTGCACAGTATTTTTATTGGCGGTGGCACCCCAAGCCTGATGAGCCCTGAGGCGATCGCGCGCTTATTAGCTGGAATAGCAGCCTTAATTCCATTTCAGCCAGAGATGGAAATCACACTAGAAGCCAACCCAGGCACAGTGGAGGCTGGGCGTTTTGCCGGCTTTAAAGCCGCGGGCGTTAATCGTATTTCGATTGGCATTCAAAGCTTCCAGCCAGAAAAGCTCACCCGCTTAGGCCGTATTCACGACCCTGAGCAAGCGCGTTTTGCCGCCCAAGAAGCGGCGAATGTCGGCCTAACCAGCTTTAACGTGGATTTAATGCACGGCTTACCCGATCAAAGCCTAAATGATGCTTTATCTGATTTGGAGCAGGCAATAGCATTAGCGCCGCCCCATTTATCTTGGTATCAGCTGACCATTGAAGCTAATACGCCTTTTGCTTCGCGCCCACCCACTCTGCCTGAAGATGACACCTTGGCTGATATTTATGACCAAGGGCATGCCTTATTATTAGCCAATGGTTATCAGCAATATGAAGTGTCGGCCTACGCTAAGCCTGGCTTTGAGGCACAACATAACCTTAATTATTGGCGCTTTGGCGACTACTTGGGCATTGGCTGTGGTGCTCATGGCAAAATTACGCTACCACTAGAAAATAAGCTGGTGCGCACCGTTAAGGTAAAACACCCTAAAGGTTACTTAGAAGCCGACCGACCTTATTTAGATCAGTATTGGGCCATTGCCGAGCAAGATCTGTCGCTGGAATACTTTATGAATCGACTGCGCTTGTTCGAGCCTATTCCCAAACAAGACTTTACGCAGCGCACTGGCCTGTCGCTCACGCGGCTGCAAGCGCCACTGGCAGAGGCATTGCGCCTAACACTGCTCGAAGAAACAGAGCAGCATTGGCAAGTTACGCCATTAGGCCGGCGCTTTTTAAACCGCCTACTCGATTTGTTTATTACCGACTGATACAGGTAACATTGTACTTATTGTCGCCTTTAATTTCGGGCCGGAGCCTTATGTCATCACTGGTTTACGAATATCCACTAAACGAAAAATGTCGCAATTACTTGCGCCTTAATGATTTATTACAGCAAATAAAACAATGTCGCAGCCTCACCGCCCAAGGCCAAACAACAGCCTTGTTTAAGGCCTTGTTAGATATTATTGAGTTACTAGAGCGTTGCGATATTCGCACCGATCTGGCCAAAGACTTAACCGTGCAAAAAGAGAAGCTGGCGGCGTGGGCAACAGTGCCAGGCATAGATGCCAGTGCTCTAAATCAATTAGAGCAACAACTGGCCGACTTAAGTCAGCAACTGCCTAAATCGCCTCGTTTTGGCCAACAGTTGCGAGAAGATAAATTACTGTCTGCTGTGCGCAGTCGATTTGCCATTCCCGGCGGCCTATGCGCATTTGATGTGCCACAACTGCATTACTGGCTGCATCAGTCTAAAGCCTGCCAGCAACAAGATATTGATGCTTGGCTGGCGCAGCTGCAACTATTGCAACAAGGGTTAGAATTACAGCTCACCTTATGGCGTGAAGTGGGTCAATTTCAAACCCTGCGCGCTCATAATGGTTTTTTTCAAGACGATGCAGCTAACACCCATATTATCCGGTTACGCCTGTCGGCCGATCAGGCCATTTACCCGGTGGTAAGTGGTAATAAATACCGTTATACCATTCGTTTTATGCCGGTCGATAACAGTGAAATCGGTCATGTAGACTTTGAATTGGCGAATATCAAATGAATACACCTCTTAGCGTATCCTGCCCCACTTGTAACACTTCTGTATTGTGGGGAGAACAAAGCCCCTTTCGTCCCTTTTGCAGCAAACGCTGCCAGTTGATTGATTTAGGCGAATGGGCCGATGAAGAAAAACGCATTCCCGGCCAACCCGCTTGGTTACCCGATCAGGATAATGAAAATGAATACTGAGACTAAAAAAACAGTGCTAGTGGCGGTGGGAGTGATTGAGAATGCCACCGGCGATATTTTTATCTGTCGTCGTGGTGCTAGCCAGCATCAAGCTAATAAGTGGGAGTTTCCTGGGGGCAAGGTAGAAGCGGGCGAAACCGTTGAACAAGCCCTAACCCGAGAGCTGGCCGAAGAAGTCGGCATAACGGTAGAGCGCTGCCAGCCGTTGATGCAATTAGAGCATGACTATGGTGATAAACAAGTTAAGCTTGCGATTCATAAAGTTACCGCTTTTAGTGGCGAGCCACGGGGGCTGGAAGGCCAACCCAGCCGCTGGGTACCCGTTAGCAAGTTGGCTCAATACGACTTCCCTGAAGCTAATGGGCCAATTGTTGAAAAACTAACAGCGCCCGGCGCCTAACACCAAGCGCCCACCTAAAGACGGCTGCCGTTTTTAGCTTTATGCCGTCTTACCAGGCTCACCCCGGTATCTCGCACTTAAGTACTAAAAATCTAAAGCGAGATCCTGACCTTGGTCAGGAAGACGGCTTAAACCCAAACACCCTCTTTTGTAGGATCCAATTCATTGGACCAAAACCTTGGCACGGCCTAAAAGAGGTCGAATGAATTCGACCCTACGAAAAACCCGAACGACTTCTCTTGGTCATTGCGAGGAGTGCAACGACGCGGCAATCCAGGCCCTTCGGGCAGCTGTCAGCTTTAAGCCGCCAGCTATCAGACAAACAAAAAACAAACCGACCGCAGAGCGGCCATAAGCCAACAAACAGACGCTGGTTGAGTGTTAAGTGGACTGACAGCTTACCGCTGATAGCTGACGGCTTTCTTTTAGTTATACGCTGAGCGCCTGACGAAAAAACAAAACCAGTGCTTTTTTGTTTTGATCTTTTGTAGGGTCCAATTCATTGGACCAAAACCTTGGCACGGCCTAAAAGAGGTCGAATGAATTCGACCCTACAAAACACCAAGCGCCCGCCAATAAAAAAGACATCCGGATATGAGCCTGGATGCCTTTTTGTTTGGTTCGATATTGAGTTTAGCTGGGTGCTTGGTGCTCGGCGCTCGGTGCTGCCTGTTCTACTTCCAAACTATCAACCCGTTGTAAACCGCGCGGTAATAAAGCGCCACGGCGACCGCGCTCACCTTGATAATGCGCAAGATCAGTAGGCTTAAGGGTCAGTTTACGTTTACCCGCATATAAGGTCACACTCGCATCAAGTGGCACAACGGTTAAGTGCTTAATAAAATCTTCTCGGGCCTGTACCTTGGCCCCCGTAATACCAATGATCTTATTGCCCTTACCTTTGCTTAGCAATGGCAATTCAGTCAACGGGAATAACAGCATACGGCCTTCATTGGTTACCGCTAAACATTGGCTACTTTCACGCTGCTCGATAGGAACCGGGTTTAGTACTAAGCCGCCTTTAGGCACGGTGAGCAGGGCTTTACCGTTTTTGTTACGACTCAGCATATCGGCAAAGCGCCCCACAAAACCGTAACCGGCATCAGAGGCGATTAAGAATAACCGCTCATCTTCGCCCATTAATACAAAGCTGGGTTGCTCGCCTGGGCTTAAACTACAACGGCCACTCAAGGGGTCGCCCTGCCCTCGTGCCGAGGGCAAGCTATGGGCATCTTGGCCGTAGGCACGCCCGATATTAGATAAGAACACCGCCATTTGATTACTGCGCCCACTGGCGGCAGATAAAAAACTATCCCCCGCACGGTAGCTAAGGCTGGCACCATCCACATCATGGCCTTTGGCGGAACGCACCCAGCCTTTTTCTGACAATACTATGGTTACCGGCTCACTAGGAAGCAACTCTTTCTCGCTGAGCGCTTTGGCTTCAGAGCGCTCAACAAGCGGCGAGCGTCTATCATCACCAAATTTGTCGGCATCAGCTAAAATTTCTTTTTTAATCAGCGTACTTAAACGACGCTCAGAGCCCAGTATTAGCGCTAACTTATCACGTTCACTGGCCAGCTCATCTTGCTCACCACGGATTTTCATTTCTTCTAACTTGGCGAGGTGGCGCAGTTTAAGCTCTAAAATAGATTCTGCTTGAGTCTCTGTTAAGTCAAAGTGGGACATTAATACTGGTTTGGGTTCATCTTCGCGGCGAATAATCTCGATCACTTCATCGATATTCAAAAAAGCGATCAGTAAGCCCGCTAAAATATGCAGCCGCGCTTCCACTTTATCTAAACGGTGCTGCAAGCGGTTGCGTACGGTCTCACGACGAAAGCTCAGCCATTCGGCTAAAATCATATCGAGACTTTTCACTTGTGGCTTATTATTTAGCCCCAGCATATTAAGATTAACGCGATAGCTTTTCTCGAGATCTGTACTGGCAAATAAATGCTGCATGAGCTGATCAATATCCACGCGATTAGAGCGGGGAATGATCACTAAACGGGTGGGGTTTTCATGATCCGCTTCATCGCGCAAATCTGCCACCATGGGCAGTTTTTTGGCCTGCATTTGTGCCGCTATTTGCTCAAGGATTTTGCCGCTACTGGCTTGATGCGGCAAAGCCGTGATCACAATATCGCCCTGCTCCATTTCGTACACGGCACGCATCTTAATGCTGCCACGTCCGGTTTCATACAGCTTTTGAATATCGGCGCGCGGCGTAATAATTTCGGCATCGGTTGGGTAGTCTGGCCCTTGTATATGCTGCATTAAATCAGCCACACCAGCCTTAGGCTGCTCTAATAAATGCACGCAGGCTGTAGCTAGCTCTCTTAAATTATGGGGCGGAATATCCGTGGCCATACCCACGGCTATGCCTGTCACCCCATTCATTAAAATATGCGGTAAACGCGCCGGCAGCATACCGGGTTCTTTCATGGTGCCATCAAAGTTTGGGATCCACTCAACCGTGCCTTGGCCCAACTCAGATAACAACAGCTCGGCATAGCGCGACAAACGAGCTTCGGTATAACGCATGGCAGCAAAAGATTTAGGATCGTCTGGCGCCCCCCAGTTACCTTGGCCGTCTACTAATGGGTAGCGATACGAAAAAGGCTGGGCCATTAACACCATGGCTTCGTAACAAGCCGAGTCACCGTGCGGGTGGTATTTACCCAGTACATCACCGACGGTACGGGCAGACTTTTTATGTTTAGACTGCGCCGATAACCCCAGCTCGCTCATGGCATAAATAATGCGCCGTTGCACCGGTTTAAGACCATCGCCAATGTGCGGCAGGGCCCGGTCCATGATCACGTACATGGAGTAGTTAAGGTAGGCCTGCTCAGTAAAGGTGTGCATGGGCAGGTGCTCTACACCTTCCATGGTAAAATCATTAGTACTCATTAAATGTCTTTCCTCAGACCAGTGGATCGACCAAGTTACCCTTGGTTTCTAGCCATTCACGTCGGTCGCCAGAACGCTTTTTCGCAAGCAGCATATCCATTAACGTTTCGGTGGCTTCCATGTCTTCGACCGTCAGTTGTACTAAACGGCGGGTGTTGGGATCTAGGGTCGTTTCGCGCAGTTGCTTAGGGTTCATTTCACCCAAACCTTTAAAGCGGGTGACTTGCACTTTACCGCGTTTCTTTTCGGCTTTAATGCGGTCTAAGATGCCATCGCGCTCATCTTCATCTAAGGCGTAAAACACCTCTTTACCAATATCAACACGGTATAAGGGCGGCATGGCCACATAGACGTGACCTTGTTCGACGAGGTGGCGAAAATGGCGCATAAATAGCGCACATAACAGGGTAGCAATATGTAAACCGTCTGAGTCCGCATCCGCTAAAATACAGATCTTGCCATAGCGCAAGTCACTCAGATCCGTGGAGTCGGGATCCAAACCTATGGCCACAGAAATATCGTGCACTTCTTGAGAGGCTAATACTTGGCCGGAGTCGACTTCCCAAGTATTTAGAATTTTACCTCGCAGCGGCATAATGGCCTGAAACTCACGATCTCGCGCTTGTTTGGCACTGCCGCCCGCAGAGTCACCCTCAACTAAGAACAGCTCGCCGCGCAGCGGATCAGAGCAGGCACAGTCGGTGAGCTTACCCGGTAAAGCCGGACCTTGGGTGACTTTTTTACGCACCACTTTTTTCGCTTGGCGCAAACGGCGTTGCGCGCTACTAATGCACAATTCAGCAATTTGTTCGGCCAGCTCTGTGTGCTGGTTAAGCCACAAACTAAAGGCATCTTTCACCACACCCGAAACAAAAGCCGAGCTTTGGCGAGACGATAATCGCTCTTTGGTTTGACCGGCAAATTGTGGGTCTTGCATCTTCACTGACAAGATATAAGAGCAACGCTCCCAAATATCATCTGGCGTAAGCTTAACGCCACGGGGCAAAAGATTTCTAAACTCACAAAACTCGCGCATGGCATCCAAAAGACCTTGGCGTAAGCCGTTAACGTGCGTACCGCCTTGGGTGGTCGGGATCAGGTTAACGTAGCTTTCACCTATGCCCTCGCCGCCTTCTGGCAGCCAAGTGAGCGCCCATTCTGCCGCCGAATGATCGGCACTAAAATTACCCACAAAAGGAATGTCTGGCAGACAGGTAAACTCTTTAACGGACTCCACCAGATAATCTTGCAAGCCGTCTTCGTAGTACCATTCGCTGGTGCCGTTATTAACTTTATCAACAAAGCGCAGCGTAAGCCCTGGGCATAAAACCGCCTTAGCTTTTAATAGGTGCTTAAGGCGGCTAACGGAAAATTTAGCCGAGTCAAAGTAGCTAGCATCAGGAAAAAAGTGCACCCGAGTACCAGTATTACGCTGGCCACAGGTGCCGGTAACGGTCAGTTCACTGACTTTGGTGCCGTGCTCAAAGGCCATTTCATGAACTTGACCGGCACGACGAATAGTGACATCTAATCGTGAACTTAAGGCACTGACCACGGAAATACCCACCCCGTGCAAGCCGCCCGAATACTCATAGTTTTTATTGGAAAACTTACCACCGGCATGCAGCTTGGTAAAAATGAGCTCAACGCCCGAAATGCCTTCTTCTGGGTGAATATCCACCGGCATGCCACGGCCATTATCAATCACTTCTAGTGATTGGTCGGCGTGTAATATTACGTCTATTTTGCTGGCGTGCCCGGCAAGTGCCTCATCAACACTGTTATCGATCACCTCTTGACCAAGGTGATTAGGGCGCGTGGTGTCGGTATACATACCAGGGCGACGACGCACCGGCTCTAGGCCATTGAGCACCTCAATAGCATCAGCAGTATATTGACTGGATGTCATGTTGCCCCTAAATAATCTGAATTCGTTACCGCTATCTTACTACTTAGCGCTATACCCTGTCAGCTATAAGGGAAAAGACTCGCGCCCGGCACCCAGCGCCGAGCTCTACGGCAAAATGCGAGAGCAAGCGTTCGCCTACATAAAAATGGTGAGGTGTGAAGGGGGGGCGCACAGGGCTCGGACAATGTTGAATTTTGCAGGGTAAATGGTTAATTAAACATTCAACACTAAAAACTCAATATTGCTCTGTTAGAGCTGCAAGAAGCGGATGATTTGCGCGCAGTAATGATCAAAACGAACAAAGGCGTGATTACCCCCTTTTTGAATACACACCCGGGCAAAGCGGTAGTAATCCAGGGCTTCGCGATAATCGAGCACTTCATCGTCTTGTTGTTGCAACAGCCAAATACGCTCCATGCAGCTGGGCTGATTAACACGCAAGTCGACTAATTCTTGAATATGTTGCTCAGTCAAAAGATAGCGCTGTTCGGTATAGGGATTAAGCTGCTCGCCTAAGTAATCTTGCAACAAAATATGTGGGTTAACGGCGGGGTTAATTACCACAGCACGCACGCCATATTGCTCGGCAACACGGGTAGCTAAAAAGCCGCCTAACGAGCTGCCCGCTACACCAAAAGGACGATTTTGCGTCACTAACTCATCGCAAATCGCCTGTATTTGAGCCCAAGCTTTCGCAGGCGTTGCGCACAGTTGCGGGCAAATAAAGTGAATATCGGGCCGCTTTTGTTGTAAGTGTTCCCACATTTGTTGTGCTTTAACCGACTGCGGAGAGGAGTTAAAACCGTGCAAATAAACAAGAGTTGGCATCTTAATACCCTGTGGCACTAAAGTCGGGAGTAAAAAAATGCGGCGGCAAACGCCACACTTGCGTGCTGAGGCGACCATCTGGGTACAAAGACATAGCACGCCAGCCTGGCGCCATGGTGTCGAGGGCAAACTCGTCCGATAACGGCTTAAACTGAATACAAGTAGAAGGGCTGGCTAAATAGCGCACTCCCTGCTCACCTTGATCAAACCCTTGATGCACATGGCCACATAACACCACTGTGGAGGCCTGGTGATCGGCTAATAAGGCTTTCATTGCCGAGGCATTACGCAAATTATGTTGATCTAACCAAGCACAGCCCACCGGAATACCCTGATGATGCACCGCTAATAATAAGTGGTGCTCAGGATATTGTTGCAGTGCTTGCGCTAATAAAGACAACTGTGCCGCTGAGAGCTCACCGTGAGTTTCACCCGGCAACTGGGTGTCGAGTAATAAAATTTGCCACTGGCCACATAACAAGTGCTTAGCATTGCTAATACCGGCATTATCTAGCTCGGCTTGCATCAGCACTGCATCATCATGATTACCGGGTAGCCAGAATACCGGCGGCGCTAACTTACCCATTAGCTCACTAAAATGGCGATAAGACTCACGAGAGTGATCTTGTGATAAGTCACCGGTCGCTAAAATAAAATCGTGAGGCTGAGTCCCTGACAGTTGTTCATTTTCAAGAATGGCATCCACCACGGCCAGACCGCTTTGCCAAGGCGCAATACCTAAAAAGTCGGCATTTTTGTCGGCAAAGAGATGAGTATCCGTAATCTGCAACAACTCAACAACGCCACTTGGGCATTGGGGTGCTATTTCAATAGTCTCTAACTGAGGGGGTGTTTGATTCAAATTTGTTTAACCGTACTAAATCCATGTTGTAGGCAACATTTTAGCCATTCGGCCAAAAAAAAGTTTACCTGCTCTTTTTCATTGCGATGGTGCATCTTGGCATTAGGGTAATGATAACTCGAACGCAGAGTCAATATCTGCTGGCTCGCACACACTTCGGCCATTCTAACATCATGATAAAGCCGCACCTTTACCTTCATACGCATAAAGGACGGTAAACTAGGCGTGCATTGCTCCACTGATAAATGCCAAGTATAAGGAGCCGTTTCCAATACTTTTAGAACAAATAATACCTGCTCACTAATACCAATAGACACAGTATCTCCCACCACAGCCTGTTGCGGCAGCAGTTTCATTAACGCCATGTAATTCATATCACAGGTACGCTGTAAGGTTTTTAAATCTGGCACATGCTTCTGAGCCAAGGCCTGTGCTATCACGCTATTTCTCCTTGCCAGCAAGATGCCGACGTGGCTGACTTTAGGTTGGGTATTAAAGATTTAAGCAGAAAGGCTGCTCATTATATCAAACTCACAAAAAATCCTCAGCCGCAGCCCGATTGCTAACAAACCGACCCAAGTCACTCTTTTATTAACTGGCACCTGTTAGCGCTAACCACTGCAAGGCAATAATGGTGCTGGCGTTATCCAACTTGCCGTCATTCATCCACTGCATGGCTTGTTCGCGCGAGACGCGATGAATGCGAATATCTTCATTCTCATCAGCTAACCCGCCGTACTCGGGGGCTTGGCTGGCATCAACTTCACCAACAAATAAGCTAATACGCTCGCTACAACCACCAGGACTTGGAAAATAACTACTTATCTTGGTCAGCTTGGTTAATGTTAGGCCGGCCTCTTCTTGTGCCTCGCGTCTTACTACCTCTTCTGCTGTTTCGCCCTCTTCTATGATACCGGCCACCACTTCAAGCAGCCAAGGGCTTGCATCATGATAAACCGCGCCAACGCGAAATTGTTCAATTAAGATAACTTCATCACGCACCGGGTCGTAGGGCAGTACGGCAGCGGCATGGCCTCGCTCAAAAAGCTCGCGCGTCATCACCTTACTCCAGCCGCCACCAAACAACTTGTGCTGTAATTGTAGTCGCAATAGCTTAAAAAAACCTTGATAACCGGTGTCTTCTGCTACTAGCTTTACCTCTTGATGCCCAAACTGGGCTGGCTTATTGCTATTCATTTCGACTCCTTTCTTGACTTTTAACCGGTAAATTTTAGACTAGCATCAAAATGAATGAACGTTCATTCAGTACACATTAATACCGTCAACGGCATCACTCGTGTTTGACACAAGGCTGCATCACTATGGCGTTAACCAATTTTCAACCTACTATAGTGATGTTACTCTTATACTTGACGAACCAATACCCGCTGTCTGCCTAAGCAAGGCGATCATTGCTCATTTGTTATGTAAGGCTAATTAAATGAAGAAAACATTGTTGTCGACCCTGATCTTCCTCTGTGCGGCAGGCCCAGCTCAGGCTGAAGACTTACTTGATATTTATCAACAAGCAACCTTAAATGATCCACAAATACGTCAAGCCAAAGCGGTACGCGATAGTGCATTTGAAAAGGTAAAAGAATCTCGGGCCCCCCTGCTGCCACAGGTGGATCTTAGCGCGGGTGCTAACTATACAGAAAATAGCAAAACCAGTGATATGAACACAGCAGGTGCAAGTTTAAGACTAGAGCAGGCACTCTATCGAAAATCGGCATGGGTTAATTTTGATATCACCGAAAAGCAAGCGACACAAGCTGATGTTGTCTATAAAGAGGCGCAACAAACGCTGATTTTGCGCGCCACTCAAGCCTACTTTGAGGTATTAAGTGCCGAAGATGCACTCAGTTTTGTGCAGGCAAATAAAGAGGCCGTTAGCCGCCAACTTGAGCAAACTAAGCAACGCTTTGAGGTGGGCTTAAGTGCCATGACAGACGTACATGAAGCACAGGCTCAGTATGATAACGCCTTAGCCGAAGAGATAAGTACTAAAAACTCTGTTAATAATGCCAAAGAGGTGCTGCGCGAACTCACCGATATGAGCTATGCCCAGCTAGATAAACTAGATACGGAGTCATTTAGCCCACAACAATCTCCCATGGTAGCGGACGCTTGGTTAGAGATAGCGCTAGATCAAAATCTAGAGTTACATCAACAACGTATAGGAAAAGACATTGCTAATGAGCAAATTAGCTTAGCGCAGGCAGGACATCACCCCACACTGGATCTCAATGCTGCACTGGGTAGCGATTACAGCAATTACAAAGACAGTGGCCCAAGCAGACAAGATGGCACCAATAATCAAGCGCAAGTCGGCTTGTCTTTTAACTTACCCATCTACAGCGGCGGTGCCACTAGCTCACAAGTGAAACAAGCTCAGTTTGGTTATGTGGCTGCCAGTGAAGAATTAGAGCGCAGCTTTAGAGCCGTTAAAAGCCGAGTTTATTCTTCTTATAACAACGTAGAAGCCGCTGCGGGCTCGGTGCGGGCGTTTGAACAATTTGTAACTTCGGCACAAAGTGCGCTGGATGCCACCGAAGCAGGCTATGAAGTAGGCACCCGTACTATTGTTGATGTATTAGACGCAACTCGCCAACTCTATAATGCTAAAAATAACTTGTCTTCAGCACGTTATGCTTATGTGTTAAACCAGCTTAAACTCAAGCAAGCTGCTGGTAACTTAACCGAACAAGACCTAGTAGATATTAATAATGGCTTGATCTCAGAGTAGCTTTTAGCGCCCAGCGCCCAGCGCCCAGCGCCCAGCGCCCAGCGCCCAGAAAGTATAAGCACCGAATCGCGAGGTTTGGTGCTTTTTTTACATATATTGATTCGAATTAGTATCAAAGGTGAGCGGAGGTTGCCGTAGACAGGTAATTAAGAATATACTTAAATAATAATTTTGCAGCGACACCTAAGTAAGGCCTTTTCATGCTTAAACGCTATTTACCCATTATTAACTGGCTCAGCGTCTACAATAGGCACGCCTTAGCCAGTGATATGGTAGCGGCTATCATAGTAACTATTATGCTGATCCCGCAGTCGCTTGCTTATGCCATGCTGGCCGGTCTGCCCCCTGAAGTGGGCCTTTACGCCAGCATTTTACCTCTATTGACCTATACCTTATTTGGCACCAGCCGTACCTTGTCGGTGGGGCCGGTGGCGGTTATTTCTTTAATGACGGCCGCTGCCGTAGGCAATTTAGCACTCGAGGGCAGCAGCGAATACCTAGTTGCCGCCATCGCGCTTGCCTTTATTTCGGGCATGATGCTAGTGGTAATGGGGTTATTAAAGCTTGGGATATTAGCGAACTTTTTGAGTCATCCAGTGATCTCGGGTTTTATTACCGCCTCTGGCTTATTAATTGCCGCCAGTCAGTTGCAGCATCTATTAGGTATTAGCGCCAGCGGCCATAACTTGCTCGACATTTTACAGGCTGTTGCCGCTAACATTCAAAACACCAATCTGCTCACATTAGCCATTGGCGGTAGTGCTGTCTGGTTTTTATTTTGGTCACGCAAGGGCTTTGCTCCACTATTAACACGCTGTGGCTTATCGCCTCATGTTGCGGCACTTGTCTCTAAAACCGGCCCTGTATTGGCCGTAATCAGCAGCATTTTAGTGGTATGGGCGGCAGATCTTGCTCAGCAAGGCGTACATATAGTGGGCAGTATTCCTGCGGGTTTACCGGCCTTTACCTTGCCACATTTTGATAGCGAACATTGGCAACAACTCTTAGTGTCTGCACTTTTTATCAGCCTAGTGGGATTTGTGGAGTCGGTATCCGTGGCACAAACGCTAGCGGCTAAGCGTCGCCAGCGTATTGAGCCTAACCAAGAATTAATAGGCCTAGGGGCGGCCAATATTGGCTCAGCTTTGGCGGGGGGCTTTCCAGTAACCGGTGGCTTTTCACGCTCAGTAGTCAACTTTGATGCCGGCGCGCAAACCCCTGCAGCCGGTGCCTTTACTGCCCTTGGCATTGCACTGGCGGCGCTGTTTTTAACTCCATTACTGTTTTTTCTGCCCCAAGCCACATTAGCCGCCACCATTATTGTGGCCGTATTATCACTTATTGATTTGGGAGCTATTAAACGCACCTGGCAATATTCTCGCAGTGATTTTTCAGCCATGCTGGTGACGATTTTGCTCACCTTAACCCAAGGCGTAGAAATGGGGATTATTGCCGGGGTGAGCTTATCGTTACTGTTATTTTTACACCGCACCAGCACCCCTCATAGCGCAGTGGTCGGCTTGGTGCCCGGCACAGAGCATTTTCGTAATATCGACCGCCATCAGGTGATCACGCTCCCTCACTTAGTAACATTACGCATGGACGAAAGCTTATACTTTGCCAATGCGCGCCACCTTGAAGACCGCATTTATGCGTTAATTGTTCAGCAGCCAAGCGTTAAGCATTTGATATTAATGTGCCCTGCAGTCAACCTAATTGATGCCTCTGCATTAGAAAGCTTAGAGGCAATTAACCACAGGTTAGAAGACAGTGGTGTGATGTTTCATTTGTCAGAAATGAAAGGGCCGGTTATGGACCGCTTGCAAAAAAGTCACTTTTTAGAGCAGTTATCTGGGCAAGTGTTCTTAAGCCAATTTGAGGCATGGCAGGCGTTACAAACAGCGCCTGGCGCCCAGCACCAAGCGCCGAGCTAACCCTCAACCCTATTTCGCAACGGAACCCACGGAATAATAGAGATCTGGTCTGAAGATATCTTTATTGGTAAAGACAGGCCATCGGGCAGTGATAAGCTTGAAACCTGTCACTTCATCACATCTTTTTGTTGGTGTTTTAGTGGAAGTCAGGCAGAGCGCACTGCTCCGCTCGACTCGCCATAAACCCATCCATGGGGGCTCCGCCGCGCCCTCCCTGGCGCGGAGGGTCGACGGAGCAGACGCCCTCTGCCTTCCCATTAGCACCGAGCTGCATGTCACTACAAACAGTCGGCACCAAAACATGAAGAAGAGACGGGAGGCATTGCCGTAGTCAACCGTCAAATGCCAGGGTCGAAAAATGCTCCTGCCATTTCGACATTTCCGCCATCCATGGCGGTTGACAGCATTTGCCGAGCGCCGATGGGGCGAGCTTGCCTCGCCGTGACGAATTGTTTCTGCTTAACCGAACGTCCAGTGAATGTTCGCAGTAGGCAGAAACAATGAGTGTCATCAAATCAAGCGAGTTGACGAAGGCAAGCCTGCTGGCTCTGCTTGCACTATGGCATTCTACAGACTTGTGACTAAGAGACAGGCTTGAAACCGTCAGCTATAAACTCATAATTAAAAACAACATTAA
The DNA here is from genome assembly GCF_017498065.1 of Oceanisphaera pacifica. GTDB lineage: Bacteria > Pseudomonadota > Gammaproteobacteria > Enterobacterales > Aeromonadaceae > Oceanimonas > Oceanimonas pacifica. The sequence continues at coordinate 201,281 of NZ_JAGDFX010000001.1, forward strand.
AACAGATACCAGAACAAGGCGGCAAAAACGACAAAGCCAACGAAAGACGGTATCTGTCTTCGTTGGCTTTGGTGATCTTCCCGCTTTTAGCTTACCGCTTCCAGCTGCTGTTAACCCCGTGTGCGAATGGCTTGAATAATGGCGGTGGTGGAGCAACCATCTTCAAAGTTCAGCACTTTTACCTCGCCGCCATTGGCGGTGACCTCATCAAAACCGGCAATGTCTTCTGCTTTATAGTCGCCGCCTTTTACTAACACATCCGGTAGCGTTTCGGCGATTAAGCGCTGTGGCGTGTCTTCGGCAAAAGGCACAACCCAGTCTACCGCGCCTAGGCCGGCTAATACCGCCATACGTCTATCAACTGTGTTTACTGGGCGGCCATCACCTTTAAGCGCGCGCACAGAGGCATCGGTATTCACGGCCACCACTAAGCGGTCTCCTAGTTGACGCGCATGGTTTAAATAAGACACATGGCCGGCATGTAAGATGTCAAAACAGCCGTTGGTCATAACAATTTTTTCACCTTGGCGACGCGCGGCATCCATCACTTGTTTAAGCTGCTGCTCGGTAACCACGCCCATACCAAACTCTGGCGTACCATATAAGACATTCGCCAACTCAATGGCAGACACCGTTGAGGTACCCAGTTTGCCCACCACTATGCTGGCCGCTACGTTGGCGAGCGCACAGGCTTCGTCTAGGTGTAACCCTGAAGCTAACGCTGTGGCTAACGTGGCAATTACAGTATCGCCAGCACCGGTAACATCAAACACCTCATGGGCTTGAGCTGGTAAATGCAGCTCGTGGTCATCGGCATGAATTAACGTCATACCGTGTTCTGAGCGAGTAACCAACAAGGCTTTAAAATCGAACTTTTTCATTAGCTCACGACCGCGCGCCACCAGCTCTTGCTCGTCTTTTACTTTACCCACAACCGCTTCAAACTCACTCATGTTTGGCGTGAGCAAGGTGGCCCCACGATACTTTTCAAACTCAGCCCCTTTAGGATCCACCAACACAGGCACCCCTGCTTGATTGGCTTCTTGAATGAGGCTTTGTACTTGAGTGAGCGCCCCTTTGGCATAGTCTGATAATATAATAACCCCTGCCTCATCTAAGGCTGAGCGCGTTTTTTCTGTTAATGGCAAGGCATCATCTGGGGCAAAGCTGTCTTCAAAATCTAAGCGCAGCAATTGTTGATTACGACTCATCACCCGCAGCTTGGTAATAGTCGGGTGAGTATCAAGGCGTACAAAATCACACTCAACCCCCACACCTTGCATCTTATCTTGCAGCGCAGTGGCTGATTCATCGTTGCCGGTTAAGCCTAATAAACGTGCTTTTGCCCCCAGCGCCGCCACGTTAAGTGCCACGTTTGCCGCACCACCTGGTCGTTCTTCGTTATGTTCCACTTTAACCACGGGTACCGGTGCCTCGGGGGAGATACGCCCTGTAGGGCCAGACCAATAGCGGTCTAACATCACATCTCCTACTACCAACACCTTGGCATTATCGAATTCCGGTAACTTGATTTTCATGGCTCGACTCTTTTGAACAGGGGAAAGTTGAAATCTTATCACAAACGTTCGCAAAGCGTAGCGGTCAGCTATCAGCCGTCAGAAAAACACTGGGCCCGAAAATATCTATACTACTAACCTAGACTTGCAGTGAAAGCGGTAGCTACAAAAATTCGGTGCTTTCTTTTAGCTGACAGCTTACCGCTTAAGGCTGATCGCTGTCCGCAGGACTAGTCATTAGCGAGTAAGTTAATTAGAATTCTGTTATTCATGGTTTATGGCAGTGTTTATGCAACCCTCTTCTTTTTCTTTAGCGCTATTACACCCCCGCTATTTATTTAACTGGCTGGGCCTAGGATTATTATGGCTGCTAGTGACCTTATTACCTTGGCGCTTACAAATGACGCTGGGCCGAGCATTAGGGCGCTTCTCTATGCGCATTTTGGGCTCGCGAGTCAAAATTGCACGGCGCAATTTAGAGCTAGCGTTACCCGAGCTCACCCAAGAGGAGCGAGAGCAGACCTTAACGGCAAACTTTGAAAGCGTTGGCTGTGCGGTATTTGAAACCGGCATGGCGTGGTTTTGGCCCCATTGGCGGATGCGCGCCATTACTCGCATGGAGGGTACAGAGCATGTTGATGCCGCCGTGGCCAATGGCCAAGGTATGTTGCTGTTATCGGCACACTTTTTAACGCTGGAGCTCAATGCCCGTCAATTTGGCTTATATCGCCCGGGTGTTGGCGTCTATCGCCCTAACACCAATGCGGTATTAGAATATGCACAGGTTCAAGGGCGCTGTCGTTCTAATAAATATTTGGTGAATCGCCTAAATATTAAAGGCATGCTAAAAGCCCTGCGCCAAGGCGATGCGCTTTGGTATGCACCGGATCACGACTACGGCCGCCATGCCAGTGTGTTTGTGCCCTTCTTTGCGGTTGAGCAAGCGGCCACCATTACCGGGACTGCAACCTTGGCACGGGTAAAGAAAACCGTCACCCTGCCCTGCTTTACAATACGGGAAAAAGGCGGCTATCGGTTATTGATCCAGCCTCCTATGGCTAATTTTCCGACCGGTGACGAGATTGCTGACGCCACAGCCAGCAACCAAGTAATAGAAGCCGCCATTCGCTTAGCTCCCGAGCAATACATGTGGCTACACAGACGCTTTAAAACCACCCCAAAAGGTGTGCCTTACCGATATTAAAACACAGCGCTAAGCCGTCAGCTTTAAGCTGTCAGTTAAAAACAGCCACCCGATCTTATCGAGGTGGCTGTTTAGCTCTGTATTTGACCTTCGCTGACGGCTGATAGCTGATAACTTACAGCTGTATGTTAAGCCATTTTTGCCAGCTGTTCGTGACCCATTGTCGCTCTTGTAATAACTCGGTGTCGGGGACGCGGCCGGCTTGGTCGGAGAGGCTTAACCTGTGGCCGCGGTTTCTTAAGCCTGAGTAGGCGGCTTTTAAGCGCTGTGCTTCATCTTCCTCCAGTAAGCCTACCTCAACCGCTACCTCCAAAATTCGCATATTATCAGACCAGCGTGTTAGGGCAGGGTAGTCAGGCCCATAGGCCAGTACCAAATATTGAGTCAAAAACTCAATATCAACTAAGCCACCCACAGATTGCTTAAGATGAAACTCGCCCGCTCGCACTTTAAGTAAATGGGAGCGCATTTTTTCCCGCATTTTTATAACATCTTCTGCAAGCGCGGCTTTATCACGTTTGCAGGTTAGGGTGTCTTTACGCACCTTGGCAAAGGCGTCTTGTAAGGCCTGATCCCCCACTATCATACGGCTGCGCACCAAAGCCTGATGCTCCCAAGTCCAAGCTTGGCCTTGTAAGTAAGCTTGATAAGCATCTAACGGGCTCACCATTAAGCCAGAATCGCCACTGGGCCTTAAGCGCATATCCAGTTCATAGAGCACACCACTGGGGGTGCGGGTGCTAAATAAGTGAATAATACGCTGTGCCAAGCGCAGATAAAACTGCCGTACATCCAGTGGCTTTTTGCCGTTGGTTTGCCCAGTTAACCCCGCTTGATGTACAAACACTAAATCGAGATCTGAACTATAGGCTAGTTCTAACCCACCCAGTTTACCGTAAGCGATGACACCAAATCCGTGATGAGTATGATCGGCAAGCATTGTCGGCACACCGTGGCGGGCACTAATTTGTGTCCACGCTTGATTAATCACTTCTTCTACAATGGCTTCAGCCAACCAAGTTAAGTGATCGCTCACTTTCATCAGCGGCATCACACCCGCAATGTCTGCTGCTGCAATACGTAACAAGTGAATTTGCTTAAACTGGCGCAACGCTTCCATTTGCTGCTCCACATCTTCTTCTGGTACGCGCAGCAAAAATTGGCGTAAATCATCTTTATAGCCATCAAGTGGTATGGGGTTATACAAGACGTGAGGTACTAACAACTCATCTAACAAAATGGGGTATTGAGCCAACTGCTCAGCAATTAATGAGCTGGCCTCACACAATCGAATTAACTGGGTCAAGGCGCCGGCATTTTCTACTAGTAATTGCAGGTATGCGGTGCGAGTGGCCACTTTTAATAACAGGTTTTGCAACCGCCCAAAGAGCATGCCCGGCGTTTCAGTTAAGCTTATTTTTTCTAATAATACCGGCATCAAGGTATCAAGTGCCTCGCGCCCTTGTGGGCCCATGGCGCGGCGCGGACATTCGTCTTTAAAGCCTTGTAGCGCTTGGGCCAAGCGCCTGGCTTTATCTTGATCTAGCCCTTGCTCTTCTAACAAGGGGACTAACTCAGCCTCATCTAGCTCGGTTTGCCAGACATCAAACCAGACTTGTGCTGCCCCCTCTTCTTCTGCTTCTGTACTGTCACCAATTAGTCCATCAAAGTGCTGACGCACTCGCGACATGGCACTTCGCAGTTGTTGGTAGAAACCGTCCCAGTTGGCATGGCCGGTTAACCAGGCGAGTCTGCTGCAGTTCAACTCATCATGAGGCAGGGTTTGTGTTTGTTGATCGTCAAACGCCTGCAAAAAGTTCTCAACTTGGCGTAACAAGCGATAACTTTGGTGCAATTGCTTGGCATCATCGGCACTTATATCGCCCAGTGCCTCAATGGCTGCCAGCGCTGTGGGTAAATGGCGCACCTGCAATGAGGGTTCGCGGCCGCCACGGATCAGCTGAAAGACCTGCGCAATAAATTCAATTTCACGAATGCCCCCTGCCCCTAACTTAATATTATCGTGCAGCCCTTTACGACGCACTTCAGCGGCAATCATGGCTTTCATTTGTCGTAACGAGTCAATCACACCAAAGTCGATATAACGGCGAAATACAAAGGGCCTGAGCATGGCGCGTAGCTGATCACTATATTCCCCTTCGCCATTAATTACGCGCGCCTTTACCATGGCATAGCGCTCCCAAGTACGACCATGATGCTGGTAGTAATCTTCCATACCGGTAAAGCTCATCGCCAAAGGGCCCGACTCACCAAAGGGGCGCAGCCGCATATCTACTCGATACACTTGGCCGTCTATGGTGGTTTGGTGCAAGGCATTGACTAGCTTTTGGCCTAGGCGAATAAAAAACTGCTGATTCGCCAACTCGCGTCGACCGCCTTGAGTCACGCCGTTATGGGGAAAGGTAAAAATAAGGTCGATATCAGAAGAAAAGTTAAGCTCACGCCCCCCAAGCTTGCCCATGCCCACAATTAACATAGGCACGGCTTGGCCATCGGCATCGGTGGGAGTGCCTAGCTCATTACATTGACTTTGATACAGCCAACGATAGGCGGCTAAAATAAGTGCATCGGCTAATGCCGAAATATGCTCAAAGCTCTCTTCAACCTTGGCACCGAGTAGCATTTCTCGCCACGCAATCACTAATAGCTCACGACGACGAAAACGCCGCAAAATACGCAGTAAATCAGCTTGGTCGCGAATATCAGCGAGCTGTTCTGCGAGCTTGCTTGTATAGCCATGGGCGCGCTGGCTATTAGCCAGATCGGCCACCTCATCAATATCGAGCGCCAGCTCCGGCTGCTGGCACAAACTATCGGCGGCAAAGTCACTACAAGCAAATAAACGATATAGCGCGCGGCGGCGCGACTCGCTGATGTGATTAGCACACTCACAGCCCCCTTGGCTACTTGTGGCACTTTCTACAAAGCGAGCCCACTGCTTATCAGCTTGCGCCAACAATAAGGGAGGCATGTCGAGCATAGAGTGATCCTTTTACATCATAAATAAGAATGGCGAGAACAAACTGATGGCCTTGCCAAGCTATTGCCAATAGGGCTTTAATTGTAAGGCTTGGCGACGAGATTGCTCTAGCGCCTCTAATAGAAACTGCTGCTTACGAGACAACCAGCTTTTGAGTTCGCCCGCTTCATTCTCCTCAAGCGACTCTTGTACCTCAGCCAAGGGCGAGAGCATATCTAAATCTTCTATGCCGCGCAGAATATCAAGCCACGGCATACGAAAACCAATACTGTCGAGTGGCGAATATAAGGTACTAAAACATAAGCCCACCATTAAATTGCGCCTAAGTTTACCTTTTTGCTGAATATAGCGCTCACCGGTTAACTGCTCCTCCCCCAAGGCGCTGTGGCGTAATACATGCCAGCTTTCATCTAATCGCTGTTGTGCTAATTCTGCCACTGGGGCTGCTAGCCCAGCCGCTTGCTCTGCTGCTAACCCAGCGCGCCAATCTTGGCGATATAACCAATGAGTGAGCCCCAACATTAAGCGACCATAGCGCGCGCTGTAAAATAGCGACTCAATATCGGCTTCATTAGGCAGCTGTTGCTGTTGCTCTTCTAGCAAGCTTAATACCGAAGACTGACAGTCGAGACGACGCAAATAATGTCCTTTATCGGCAGTTAAGTAGGCCAGCATCTGTGCCCTATCTAACCAAGACAGCTGTTGTTGTAACCACAATAAATCATCTATCCAGCCACTATTAACGCGGTGCGATACTTGATCATTAAACAACAGTAGGGTTTGGTGTACCAAAGACACCCCTTCTCTTAGTTGTATTAACCACTCTAACCGCTCGCCCGGCTCTGCCAGCCACCCTTCTTCGTGATGCTGCCAATGTGCGAGCCCTTTGTGCAGCAACGCCACCATGGTCTGTTCACAATGATCAGTCTGCGTCAGTGGTAGCGGCTCTAGCATCTGTAATTGAGGCGCAGCACCAAAACCTGCCAGACGATAGCCGCGCTGCGCCTTTGAAACGGCGCCTAAGCGTAGGCCCCCTGCTTTTACTAGCTCGTCGGCCAGTTTAAATAGTTGTGATACATCACCTTTTACCAATTCAAGCTCTAACTCGTGAATGGCTTCTCGCTGATAGCCCGCCTGCACTTCGCCCGAATCTAGCGCGAGCTCAACCTCGGTATCACCTAGGATAATGAGCCAACGTTGGCGTAAAAAATCGGTACTAAACAAAGGCTGTAAACGTTGCTGCACCTGCTCAACGTTTACCTCTTCAGGCCAAATATCGGCAGCAAAAAGTGATAAGTCGGGGCTGTGTACTGTTAGCGGAACATTATATTCAGGTCTTTGGTGTAAGCCGCCCACTTGGCTGCCTGCAAGCTTTACGGTTTGCTCCATTTGACCATTTTGACTGCGAATACGCAGCCCGGCTTTTATACTGCCCAGTGCTAAATCGGCGGTATCAAAGTAGGTATTCGCTAAATGTTGTTGATCCTGTTGGCTAATATGATAGGGCTGTAACAACGCAGGTAATTGCTCTCCCAGCTCAGGTGTAACCAAAAATTTCAGTTCAATTTCAGTATCCATAATGGCGACCCATAATCCCAAACCATTGATTTTAAAGTTTAAATATAAAGAACAAGTGGTATTTACCACAGTATTGTTAAAAATGCGGTTTTCTTGCCTGAGTAGTTAAGTTACCATTCGCGCCACATTTATGTATCGAGTGTTTTTTCGCCGACACAGGGTCATCCATGCCAGTAAATACTATTTTAGGGCTCTTTGCCAAGTCTCCAATTAAGCCGCTGCAAAAGCATGTTGTAAAAGTGCATGAAGCAGCGCAACAGTTAATTCCTTTCTTTGACGCCATGTGGGAACAAGATTGGGAACAAGCTGAGCTTATTCAGCGTCGTATTTCACAGCTTGAGCGTGAAGCAGATACCTTGAAGCGAGAAATTCGCCTCAAATTACCGCGTGGTCTGTTTATGCCGGTAGAGCGTACCGACATGCTAGAGCTGCTGACACAACAAGACAAAATAGCCAACAAAGCAAAAGATATTTCAGGTCGTATCATCGGTCGCCAAATGGGCATACCGATACAACTCAAAACCGACTTTATGATTTATCTGAGCCGCTGTATTGATGCTACGGCTCAAGCTGCTAAAGCCATTGATGAACTCGACGAGCTGTTAGAAACCGGCTTTAAAGGTCGTGAAATGGACTTAGTCTCTGAGATGATCCATCAGTTAGATATTATTGAAGATGATACTGATGTGATGCAAGCTCAGCTGCGCCGGCAGTTACAAGCTATTGAAGACGGTTATAACCCCATCGATATCATGTTCTTATATAAGATCCTTGAGTGGGTGGGTGATTTGGCAGATCAAGCTGAGCGAGTCGGTTCTCGTTTAGAGCTAATGCTGTCTCGTTCTTGAGCGACTAACAAGGTATACAAATGGATATCATCGCGAACTACGGCACCTGGCTTATTTTGGTGGCGGCGCTCTTCGGCTTTTTTATGGCCTGGGGCATTGGTGCAAACGATGTGGCAAATGCCATGGGTACATCGGTAGGAACACGCTCGCTCACCATTAAGCAAGCGATTCTTATTGCTATGGTGTTTGAATTTGCCGGGGCTTATTTAGCTGGCGGTGAAGTCACCTCAACCATTAAAAACGGCATTATTGATTCTAATGCGTTTTCTGATCAGCCCGACTTATTAGTGTTTGGCATGATAGCGTCTTTACTGGCCGCAGGTACTTGGCTGCTATTAGCCTCTTTCTACGGCTGGCCCGTATCAACTACCCACTCTATTATTGGTGCCATTATTGGTTTTGCACTGGTCTCACTCGGCTCAGATGCCGTGCACTGGGGCAAAGTGGGGGGCGTAGTTGGCTCTTGGATTATTACCCCGGCTCTTTCTGGGGTGCTGGCCTATTTTACCTTTATTAGTGTGCAACGGCTGATTTTTAATGCCGAAAACCCACTAGCAGCAGCCAAAAAATACGTGCCGGTTTATATCTTTCTTACCGTTATGGTCATTTGCTTAGTGACCTTAAAGAAAGGCCTTAAGCATGTTGGGCTAGAGATGGACGACCTACAAAGCTGGGGGCTATCGATTGTTCTGTCTTTGATTGCCGCCATCTTGTGTGGTTTTTATATCAAGCGTAAAGAATATAACCCAAGCCATGACAAAGATATGTCGTACTCTAATGTAGAGAAAGTGTTTGGCATTTTAATGGTGGTCACCGCCTGTGCCATGGCCTTTGCTCACGGCTCTAACGATGTAGCCAATGCCATTGGTCCTTTGTCTGCCGTGGTGAGCATAGTACAAAGCTCAGGTGAAATAGCCGCTAAATCCAGCATTGCTTGGTGGATATTGCCCTTAGGTGGCATAGGGATAGTAATAGGCTTAGCATCATTAGGTCATAAAGTTATGGCCACAGTGGGCACTGGCATTACGCACCTGACCCCAAGCCGAGGTTTTGCCGCACAATTAGCAACCGCTGCGACAGTGGTGATCGCATCCGGTACGGGCTTGCCTATTTCGACAACCCAGACGCTAGTGGGTGCCGTAATGGGGGTTGGCTTAGCTCGCGGTATTGCCGCACTCAACCTTAACGTGTTGCGTAATATAGTCGTTTCTTGGGTAGTTACGCTCCCAGCTGGCGCTGTGTTGGCCATTATTTTCTTCTATATTATTCAGTGGTCTTTTAGCTAAATCACATTTTGTAGGGGGCATTCTTGCCCCCTGCTTCTTGCCCTCGTACCCTGCACCCATTACCATGACTTTATCGTTGAGATTGAAGGAATTTTAGGTGAAAGCAAAACTTCTTGTAGCGCTGTTATGCTGTCTGTCATGGATAGGTATGGCACAAGCGGCTAACCGTTATATTGCTGATGACGTACACACATTTTTACATGCTGGCTCCAGTAATAAATATCGCATTATTGGCTCCATTAAGGCAGGTGAGCCTGTGACGCTGCTAGACACTGATGCGCGCACTAAATATGTACAAATACGCGATGCCGACGGCAGAGTTGGCTGGGTTGATGGTAACTTTGTGCAAAATAACGAGAGCTTTCGCTCTAAGTTACCCGCGCTAGAAGCCCAACTAGCAGAAACTAAGCAACGACTAAACACTGCAGATGAACGCCATCAGCAAGATATATTAGATAAGAGCGCCCGTTTAGCACAGCAAGACCAAGAGCTGGCTGAGTTAAATGAGCAGCTCGTTGATGTTCGCCAGCAACATGCCGAACTAAAGCAAGAAAACCAACGCCTAACCAGTTTGATGGATGATAAAGAACATCAAATGCGTTTAGACTGGTTATTAAATGGCGGCATAGTAGCCGGCGTGGGCTTATTGGTGGGTATTTTCTTACCCATGATCCCACTGCGCCGCAAGCGTAAAAATGGCCGCTGGATGAATTGATGTAAAAGTAGCGCTTAGTTAGCAAACAGCAATACGCCTTATGTGATGCACTGTACGCCTTACGCTTACCGCCGTACGAAGAACCAGACTGGTTTGTCGTACGGCGTTTTTTTTAAGCTTGGTGCTAGGCGCTACTCTTGGTCATTGCGAGGAGTGCAACGACGCGGCGATCCATCTAACAAGCAACCGTACGCATTGTTTAAGCTTGATGCTAGGAGCCGGGCGCTCGACGCTGCTCTTACCCCTTCACTGCAAAGTGGCGGTTAGGTTTGCGATAGACAATGTCATCTTGTAGCAACCAATGAAAGATATCTTCCACTTCCTCTAACGGCTTCTCTAACATGCGCGCCACCGCCCCTTTTGCACAGCGCAGCTCTCCGGTTCTTAACTGATTGACTACGTCTTGATAATAATCAGGACGGATAGGAGCGGCAGGCTTTGCTGCTTGCTCTGCTTCAGACTCAGTAGACTCTGACAAGGTTGGCTTTTTTAAGCTGCGTCTAAAGCGAATTTCATCCCCTAATAAAGAGATAAAAAAGGCGGCAAAAAAGTCCAATAACATAGATAGCACCGCCACAATACCAAACTGCACTCGAGTTAAAGGCCAGCCTAACCCGTCGGCTAAGCTCGACATTAAGCCCATTAACGAGCTTTGGCTGGTCACCGCGACTTGATCTCGCTCATGACGCAGTTCATCTTGGCGTGCCCGTAACTCGGTATTGCGCGCCAACATCTTCGTCATACCATTGGCAATACGATTCATATCAATATAAGCCTGTGCGGCCTGCTCATTAATCTCAATTTCGCGCTCTAGGCCCGCAATTTTATCGTTATAGCTTTGTACCTCACTGGCCTTAGCCGCATCGCCCTCTAATAAAGTATTAGTGGCGGCATTAATCCCCCCCACACTACCGGCAATCGATAAGCCTGCTAACACCACATAGAAGCATAAAGCTTTAGCTGCCCCCACAGAGTCACGTCGGCTAATTCGCTCGCCCATTTCATACCAGATATAGAACTTTCCGACCTCAAAAACCAAGGCCAAGCCACCAAACATCAGCTTCATCAGCAAGCCTTGCTCTAAAGAGAGAAACAGCAATAACGAAAAAACCATAGAAGCGGCAATGGAGGCACCTGTGATCAAATAAACCACAGTAAGGGCTAAATACCCCTTGGGAAGACGTTGATAATGCACGATGTTGTTTACTTATTACTGACAAAAGGGGGCATATTATAGAGGGGGCGTAACAAGCAAACAACGTGCCCATACTGTCATCGTAGTGCTATATCTCTGGAAAGTGTTCACGCGATGCATGCCTGTACCCACCCGACACCTATGACTCACTCATCTAGCAAATTAAAGCAGAACAGAGATTCTCTCTAAGTTTGCCCATTTAAATGCCAACTCGCTCTCAAATATAGCGAAATAGCAGAGACTAGCGCTGCTATTACCCTGACCTTAGTATATTTTGAATCACAAGATCACGTTTTCGTCCTAATTAGGAGTGTCGTTATGTTTACCGTCGCCGCTGTATTTGCTCCCGGTTATAGCCCCAGTCACTTGCCCTCGCTTCGCCAAGCCATTACCGATCACTATATTATTGATGAAAACCACTACCTTGAGTCTTTATTAGCGCAAGCATCAGACACAGGTCAGTCTTTGACGCAAATTCAAGCACAAGCCCATCAATTAGTGACACGAGTACGCCAAGAGAGTAACGGCGGTGACGGTATTGACGCTTTTTTGCAACAATACAGCCTAGATACTCAAGAAGGCATTATCTTAATGTGTTTGGCAGAAGCTTTGCTGCGTATTCCCGACAGCCATACTGCAGATGCACTCATTAAAGATAAGTTATCGGGGGCCGACTGGGCCAAGTATTTTCGCCAAAGCGACTCAACACTGGTCAATGCTTCCACTTGGGGACTGATGCTTACCGGCCGAGTCATTACCCTGGATAAAAACCAAGAGGGCCACCCGGCGAATGTGCTTAACCGTATGATCCATCGCCTAGGCGAACCCATGGTGCGATCGGCCATGTACGGTGCCATGAAGATAATGGGTAAGCAGTTTGTGTTGGGGCGCACCATAAAAGAAGCCTTAGCCGCCAGCCAGTCTGCACGTAAAGCAGGTTATACCCACTCTTACGATATGCTGGGTGAAGCTGCGATTACTGCCGCAGACGCCCGTCAGTATTATCAAGAATACGCCAATGCCATTCGCGCCGTGGGTAACAAGGCGCTGGATAAAACCAACGCCCCCCGCCCGTCTATCTCTATTAAGCTCTCGGCACTGCACCCGCGCTATGAAGAAGCCAACCGTGAGCGGGTATTAACTGAGCTATTCAATACCCTGATTAAGCTACTGGAGCTGGCCCGCCAACTGGATGTGTTTGTCACCATAGATGCAGAAGAGATGGACCGACTTGAGCTGTCGCTCGACTTATTTGAGGCCTTATATCGCCATCCTACCAATCAAGGATGGGGCGGGTTAGGCATAGTAGTGCAAGCCTACGCTAAACGGGCCTTACCAGTATTATGTTGGTTAACAGCATTGGCCCGTGAACAAGGCGATGAAATTCCACTGCGCTTGGTAAAAGGCGCCTATTGGGACAGCGAAATCAAACTCTGCCAACAAGGTGGCGTTAATGGCTACCCGGTCTTTACCCGCAAAGCCGGCACCGATCTTTCTTATTTGGCCTGTGCCCGTTATTTATTAAGTGACGCTACCAAAGGCGCGATTTACCCGCAGTTTGCCACCCATAACGCCCACACTGTGGTGTCGATTATGGCCATGGCAGGGGAGCGAACGTATGAGTTTCAACGCTTGCACGGCATGGGCGAAGAGCTCTATAACGCCGTATTGGCCGAGCAGCCCACACTAAATTGTCGTATTTATGCCCCCGTAGGGGCGCATAAAGATCTCTTGCCTTACTTAGTGCGCCGCTTATTAGAAAACGGGGCCAATACCTCTTTTGTGCATAAGCTCGTGGATCCTGCCACCCCCATTGACAGCTTGATCACCCACCCTCAAGTCTCTTTGGCTGAATGCGAGCAGCTTGCCAACGACAAAATTCCATTGCCGCTGGCCATCTTCCCTGATCGCATCAACTCTTGTGGCCTAAATATGAATATAGAGGGGATGCGTACTCCTTTTTTTAATGCCCTTAATCAACTTAAAGACAAACAATGGCAAGCCAGCCCTACTATAGAGGCGCATAGTACTAAGCCTCACAACGTGATGAGCCCACAAGACAGACGCCATCTTGTTGGTCAGGTGGTTTTTGCCGACCCAACCTTGACGGAACACGCCATAACTCGAGCGCAATCGGCGTTTGTTGCCTGGCGCGACACGCCAGTTGAGCTACGAGCACAAGCATTAGAAAAGCTCGCCGATTTGCTTGAATATCATCAAAGCGAGTTTGTTTCTTTATGTACCCGAGAAGCCGGTAAATTATTACAAGATGGCATAGATGAAGTGCGCGAGGCGGTCGATTTTTGCCGCTATTATGCCAATGAAGGCCGACGCCTAATGGCCCCCACCACACTGCCCGGCTACACAGGTGAGCTAAATACCTTGCAAGCCCAAGGCCGTGGCCCTTTTGTCTGTATTAGCCCGTGGAACTTTCCGCTGGCCATCTTTTTAGGACAAGTTAGTGCTGCCTTAGTCACCGGCAATACGGTATTGGCCAAGCCTGCTGAGCAAACCTGCTTAATTGCGCAACTGGCCACAGAATTGGCTCATAAGGCTGGCATTCCACCAGAAGTATTACAGTTGTTACCCGGCGAAGGCGCCACGGTGGGGGCGACATTGACTAGCGATCCGCGCATCGCAGGCGTTTGCTTTACCGGCTCAACGCAAACCGCGATGGCGATTAATCAAACCTTGGCTCAGCGCTCAGGAGCCATGATCCCCTTAATTGCAGAAACCGGTGGTCAAAACGCCATGATTGTGGACTCATCCGCCCTGCCCGAACAAGTGGTAAAAGATGTAGTGCGCGCCGCCTTTCAAAGTGCGGGGCAGCGCTGCTCTGCACTGCGAGTACTGTATTTACAAGAAGACATTGCCGAGCGGGTATTAACCTTGCTGACCGGGGCTATGGCGGAGCTCAGTGTCGGAGATCCTGCCTTATGGTCTACCGATGTTGGGCCTGTGATCGATAAAAAAGCGCAAGCAGGCTTAATGGCTCACCTTGAGGCCATGCAAGCGGCAGGAAAAACAATTATTGCGCAAACGCCTTTGCCTGATGCCTGCCATCAAGGAGAGTTTATTGCGCCCACCGCCATAGAAATTGCCGCCATTAGCGAGCTTAGTAAAGAACACTTTGGTCCCATCTTGCATGTGATCCGCTTTAAGGCAGCAGATATAGATGCAGTGATTGATGATATTAATAATACCGGATATGGCTTAACACTGGGCATTCATAGCCGTAACGCCACCTTTGCTGAACATATTGCTAAGCGGGCGAACGTGGGCAATGTGTATATTAATCGCGATCAAATTGGTGCCATGGTTGGGGTACAACCTTTTGGTGGCCAAGGGTTATCGGGTACCGGCCCTAAAGCCGGTGGCCCGCATTATCTCACCCGCTTTATTACTGAGAAAACCATCAGTAATAACACCACTGCGATTGGCGGTAATGCCACTTTGCTGTCACTGGGGGAAGGTTAAGAGACAGCGGTACGCTTTACGCCAACCGCTTTATGTAAAGGCCAAAGCGGTGTGTTTCTTTAACGTAAGGCGTATCGCTCCTGAAGGGGGTCAGTTTAATAACGAGGCCGTATCCACATTATTACTATGGTCTAATGGCCAGTGCGCATTAAATAGGCTAGGCTCATTTGAGCTTAATGGGATTCAATTAATCCAAAGCCTATTTAAACGAAACTATTAACAATAAGCTGGGCTGTTTTAAGTTGCATAGAAAGAGCATGGTGCACACTTAATAACCGCCCCTACTGGAACATTGTGTTACAAGGAGAGCGTCATGAGCAATTTAAGCAGACGCGATTTTTTTAAGGTAACCGGTGCCACCCTCGCCACCTCAAGTATGGCGATGTTAGGAATGACACCCACTCCTGCTGTGGCCGCCGCCCGGCAATATAAATTGCTGCACGCCAAAGAGACGCGCAGTACTTGTCCTTACTGCTCTGTTGCCTGCGGGATTTTAATTTATACCCTAGGTGATGGAGCGAAAAACGCTGAGCCCAGTGTGATGCACATTGAAGGGGATCATGATCACCCCGTCAACCGCGGCACCTTGTGCCCGAAAGGCGCAGGCTTAGTCGACTTTGTGCACAGCCCTAATCGCTTAACCTACCCTGAATATCGTGCCCCAGGCTCAGATAAGTGGCAGCGTATGTCATGGGATGAAGCCTATCGTCGCATTGCTCGCTTAATGAAAGACGATCGGGATGCCAACTTTATTCATAAAACTGACGAAGGTAAAACCGTTAACCGCTGGGTAACCACCGGCATGCTGGCAGCCTCTGCCAGTAGTAACGAGGTGGGTTATATTACTCACAAAGTGGTTCGTCCTATGGGAATGTTAGCATTCGATAACCAAGCTCGCGTTTGACACGGTCCTACGGTGGCAGGTCTTGCCCCAACATTTGGCCGTGGCGCGATGACAAATCATTGGGTCGATATTAAAAATGCTGATGTCGTGCTAATTATGGGCGGTAACGCCGCAGAAGCACACCCTTGTGGTTTTAAATGGGTAACTGAAGCCAAAGCACATAACAATGCAAAATTAATAGTGGTGGATCCGCGCTTTAACCGTTCGGCATCCGTTGCTGACTTGTATGCGCCAATACGTACCGGCACCGACATCGTCTTTTTAGGCGGGGTCATTAAATATTTACTGGATACCAATCAGATCCAGCACGAGTACGTAAAAAATTACACCGATATGTCTTTCTTAGTCCATGAAGATTTTGACTTTGAAGAGGGCATATTCTCTGGCTACGATGAGGAAAACAGTCACTACGATAAAGCCTCTTGGGACTATCAGCTAGATGAACAAGGCGAGGTGATAAGCGATTCTAGCTTGTTGCACCCCCGTTGTGTTTATCAGCTGCTAAAACAACACTATCAGCGCTATACGCCTGAGATGGTGGAAAATGTCTGTGGTACACCGATTGCAAAATTCAATCAGGTGTGTGAACTGCTGGCTTCCACTCACACCCCAGACAGAGCCGGTACCATCTTATATGCATTAGGTTGGACGCAGCACTCTATTGGTTCGCAAATTATTCGTACCGGTGCCATGTTACAGCTGTTGCTCGGTAATATTGGGATTGCAGGGGGTGGCATGAACGCCTTGCGTGGCCACTCTAATATTCAAGGTTTGACCGACTTGGGGTTAATGACCAATCTGTTACCCGGTTATTTAACACTGCCCAATGAAGCTGAACAGGATTTTGCAGGCTACATTGATAAGCGCGCCCAGCAGCCGCTACGTAAAAACCAGCTCAGCTACTGGCAAAACTATAAAAAGTTCCATATTAGTTTAGCCAAAGCTTGGTGGGGAGATCACGCTCAGCCAGACAATGATTTTGCTTATGACTTATTACCGAAACTCGATAAACCCTACGATATGTTGCAAGTTTATGAGTTGATGAATCTGGGCAAAATGAATGGCTATATTTGTCAGGGCTTTAATCCTCTGGCGGCAGCGCCTAACAAAGCGAAAATGATAGATTCTTTATCTAAGCTGAAGTTTATGGTGGTGATGGACCCACTGGTTACCGAGACCTCTGAGTTTTGGCGCAATGCCGGTGAGTCAAATGATGTGAACCCTGCTGATATTGATACCGAAGTGTTCCGCTTGCCTACTTCTTGCTTTGCAGAAGAAGCAGGTACTTTGGTGAACTCGGGGCGCTGGCTACAGTGGCATTGGAAAGCGGCGAACCCACCGGGTGAAGCCCAAACCGACATTGAAATTATGGCCACGCTCTATCAGCACATTCGCACCTTATACCAAGAAGAAGGCGGCACCTTTGCTGAACCCATTACTCAATTGTCTTGGCCTTATGCCAATCCTTTTGAGCCCACGGCAGAAGAGCTGGCCAAAGAGTTAAATGGCCGCGCGCTACGTGATGTAACCGATAGCAGCGGCCAGGTGATTCGTAAAGCCGGCGAACAACTTTCTGGCTTTGGCGAGATGCGTGATGATGGCTCCACCTTAGGGGGTTGCTGGATTTATGCCGGCTCTTGGACAGAAGAAGGCAACAAGATGGCGCGCCGCGATAGCAGCGACCCAACGGGGGTTGGCCAAACGCTTAACTGGGCTTGGGCATGGCCGGCTAACCGCCGCGTGCTGTATAACCGCGCCTCTTGTGATACCCAAGGTCAGCCTTTTGATGCCAAACGTGCCTTAATTCATTGGGACGGTGAACAATGGACAGGTGCAGATGTGCCCGATTATAAGGCTTCTGAGCCCCCAGCTGCAGATATGGGCCCCTTTATAATGAACCCTGAGGGCGTGGCACGCTTTTTTGCTAAAGGGCAAATGGCAGAAGGCCCCTTCCCAACTCATTATGAACCCTTTGAAACACCACTGGGCTATAACCCCTTGTTTAAAAACAATAGCAAGGCAACCAATAACCCAGCAGCGCGCTTGTTTAGCCAAGACAGAACCACCATGGGCACTGTGAGTGACTTCCCTTATGTGGGCACCACTTATCGCTTAACAGAGCATTTCCACTATTGGAGTAAGAACGTACTGTTAAACAGTGTGATCCAACCTGAACAGTTTGTGGAAATTGGTGCTGAGCTAGCCAAAGAATTACGTATTAGTGAAGGTGACACTGTTAAAGTGTCTTCTCATCGCGGCTACATTAAGGCAAAAGCTGTGGTCACTAAGCGTATTCGAGGCTTAGACATTGATGGTAAGCGGGTACACCACATCGGCATTCCCATTCACTGGGGCTTTGTGGGGGTCACTAAACCCGGCTTTTTAGCCAATACGCTGACGCCGTCGGTTGGGGATGCAAACTCACAAACCCCTGAGTTTAAGTCCTTTTTAGTCAACGTCGAAAAGGTGTAAGGAGCAAAATATGTCTTCACAATCCATGGATATTATACGTCGCTCAGCGACCACCACTCCTTCATCAAGTGTTCGTCAGTCCCCCGTGCAAGGCGGGGGCGTGGCTAAACTGATTGATGTATCACAGTGTATCGGTTGTAAAGCTTGTCAGGTCGCGTGTATGGAGTGGAACGACCTGCGTGATGAGGTTGGCCACAACGTAGGTGTATATGACAACCCAGCGGATATGACAGAAAACAGCTGGACGGTAATGCGCTTTGCCGAATACGAAAAAGAGGACGGCGACCTAGAGTGGCTGATCCGCAAAGACGGCTGCATGCACTGTGAGGATCCGGGCTGCTTAAAAGCTTGCCCATCGCCAGGTGCCATAGTGCAGCATGCCAACGGCATAGTGGACTTTAACCAAGAACACTGTGTGGGATGCGGCTATTGCGTTACCGGCTGTCCGTTTGATGTACCGCGTATTTCTAAAAGCGATAAAAAAGCCTACAAGTGTAACTTGTGTGTCGATCGTGTCTCTGTGGGGCAAGAACCCGCGTGTGTGAAAATTTGTCCAACCGGCGCCATCACCTTTGGCTCTAAGGATGATATGAAGCATCACGCCGATACACGTATTGCCGACTTGAAATCCCGCGGCTATGACAACGCCGGCTTGTACGATCCCGATGGCGTGGGTGGCACCCATGTGATGTATGTACTGCATCACGCTGATAAGCCTCAGTTATACAGTGGCTTACCTAAAGCACCCAAAATTAGCGCGATTGTATCGGCCTGGAAAGGCCCAGCCAAACCCATAGGTGTTGCCGCCATGGTACTAACAGCCCTGTTTGGGGCGGCACACTATATTCGCAATCGCCCTTCTGAGGTAACAAAGGCTGATGAATTGGCAGCCAAACATGCAGCAGAGCAGGCGGCTGAGGAGAAAGATCATGGCTAACCAAGATAAGGAAATTGTTCGCTATAGTGCTAATCAACGGCTTAACCATTGGCTAATTGCTCTTAGCTTTGTGCTGTTAGCCATTTCGGGGCTGGCGTTATTTCACCCTGCCCTGTTTTGGTTAAGTCACCTCTTAGGAGGCGGCACTTGGACGCGAATTTTACATCCCTTTATTGGGCTAATAATGTTTGTCAGCTTCTTCAGTTTTGCAGTCCAGCTATGGCGAGATAACCGCATCACTGAGGACGATAAAGCATGGTTAAAAGCCGTGCCTAAGGTGATTTCTCATCAAGAGGAAGGCGTGCCCGAAGCCGATCGTTATAACGGAGGCCAAAAAGTATTATTTTGGTCACTGATTATCTTTATGATCGGCTTGCTGTTATCGGGGGTAGTGATGTGGCGAGCTTATTTCGACTTTCCTGTTGGATTAATTCGCTTTTCATCGCTGCTACACGCGCTGTTTGCCTTTGGCATTATTTGCGCCATTATAGTGCATGCTTATGCGGGCATTTGGGTGAAAGGATCGGTACGCGCCATGACCCGCGGCACAGTAACACCGGGCTGGGCATGGAAGCATCACCGTAAGTGGTATCGTAAGAAAATGCGCGATTCCTCTTCCAAGTAACCTTGTCGTTTAGCAAAGCCCGTCATTACTGCCGCCAAATGAAACCCTCATTTGGCGGCCTTTATCTCTCTAGCCCGAGCCTGCTTTATTAAGGAGTGCCCATGCAACGAATTTTAACCCGCGGCGAAATAGAAAACCTAGATCGCACCCGTGTTGTACGACTGATGCTCCCAGAGCCGAATATCTTTAGCACCCGTGCTCAGCGACTCAGAGACTTGGCGCCAGAAAACCCCATCCAAGATTATTTATTACTGATAGCCTTGCTCAGCGATGCCCAGCAACACACCTTTGAACAAAGCTGGTCTGTGCCTCAGCTTAACGAGCAACAATTGGCCCAAGCGCAAGCACACGGTATGCCCCCCTTTAGCGCCAGCAGCACAAAGCGCGATCCCGTTTGGCGAGACATGTTTAGCGCTATTATTAAGCAGCTATTGCAGCAAAACACCCTCCCCGAGGCTGTTGCTCATAATCTCGCACAACTCAATGATGAGATAGCCACTCAGCCCAAGCGTATTGAGCAACAAGCCGATGCTTTGCTTACTCAAGAGCTAGATAAGATAGATGCCGCCCGCGCGCCTTTTATTATGGCCGCCTTACAGGTGTATTGGCGCTGTTTAATGGTGCAACTTGAGAGCCAACAAGTTCCAGCTCAAACGCCGTTTGGAATTTGCCCTTGTTGTGGCAGTCAGCCGGTATCTAGCACAGTTCAACTGGGCGGCCCTAAAGAGCAGCTTCGCTACGCCACCTGCTCCTTATGTGCCAGCCAATGGCATATTGTGCGTGTCACTTGTACCCACTGCGAAGACACTAAAAATATTGCCTACCACACATTAGAAGCAGGCAGCCAAGCGGTTAAAGCCGAGTCTTGTGAGCATTGTCAGCAGTATCGAAAAATTTTATACCTAGATAAAGATCAGCACTTAGATGCTTTCGCCGATGATTTAGCCAGCTTACCGTTAGATATTTTAATGGGTGAAGCCGAGTTTTATCGAGCCAACAATAACCCTTATTTATGGCAACTGGCTGAATAACCATGACTCACTCTTCACCCACAGCGACAACCTTACACACCTTAGCTCAGCCGGCGGATTTGCCGGCACTAGATAAAGTGTTGCACCAGCCAGAACTTAAACCCTGTATTCAGCAATACGGGCTTACCTTGGTCACGCAACAATTACGTGAGCTGTTAGCACACTTGCGCACTCAAGCGCTAAGCCAGCAGTTACCACTGGCCAAGGTGACAGCAGATCATATTATTGAACAGCTGCTTGCCAAGCTTGAGCAAATAACTCGTTCTGAGCTTAAAACTGTCATTAATTTAACCGGCACAGTACTGCACACCAATTTAGGCCGCGCTTTATTACCCGACAGCGCCGTGCAAGCCGTGGCTCAGGTGCTCACTCAGCCCACGAACTTAGAGTTTGACTTAAACACGGGCAAGCGCGGAGACAGAGACACCTTAGTGGAAGCGCTTATTTGCGACTTAACCGAGGCCGAAGCCGCGACTGTGGTGAATAATAATGCGGCAGCGGTATTGCTTATGCTGAGTGCCTTAGCACCACAAAAAGACGTGATTGTCTCTCGTGGCGAGCTGGTTGAAATTGGTGGTTCATTTCGTATTCCCGATATTATGAGCAGCGCCGGCAGCACACTCAAAGAGGTAGGCACCACCAACCGCACTCATTATGCTGACTATGAGCGAGCCATTGGCGAGCAAACTGCGATGTTAATGAAGGTGCACTGCAGCAATTATGCGGTAGTGGGCTTTACCAAAGAAACCGCTCTGTCTCAGCTGGTCACGCTAGGGCAACAGCATCATATTCCGGTCACCATGGATTTAGGCAGCGGTACCTTAGTGGATCTTGCACAATGGGGGCTGCCCCATGAGCCCACCGTTAAAGAAATTCTACAAAGCGGCGTCGACTTGGTCACCTTTAGTGGCGATAAACTACTGGGTGGCCCACAAGCGGGCTTTATTGTGGGTCGTAAAATCTTGATAGATAAGATTAAAAAGCATCCGCTAAAACGTGCTCTAAGAGTGGGGAAGCTCACCATGGCCGCCTTAGAGTCGGTGCTGGCGCTGTATCGTAGCCCAGAATATTTACCTGAGCGCTTAACCACCTTGAGCTTACTGACCCGTGAGCAATCAGACATAGCACAACAAGCAAAGCAGCTCCAGCCAAGCCTGCAACAGGCTGTAGGACAGGATTTTGAGGTCAGCTGTGAGCCCATGTACAGCCAAATTGGCAGCGGCGCCATGCCGGTAGAATCGCTCCCCAGCTTTGGCTTAGTGATCCGCTATCTTGGCCAAGCCAAAGCAAGCCGCCACATTATGCAACTCGAGCGCAAGCTGCGCACCCAGCCCTTGCCCATTATTGGCCGCATCCATAAAGATGCCCTCTACTTAGATTGCCGTTGTTTATCTGAACAACACGCCCACACGCTTAACACCAGATGGAGCACCATTCAGCTATGATTATTGGTAGTGCAGGTCATATCGACCATGGTAAAACCGCCTTAGTGCGCGCCCTCACGGGCGTCAACACCGATCGTTTAAAGGACGAGCAGCAAAGAGGCATTACCATTAGCTTAGGCTATGCCTATCAGCAACTAGCGCAGGATGTCACCTTAGGTTTTGTTGATGTACCGGGCCACGAGAGCTTAATTCATACCATGGTTGCTGGGGCGACTGGCATTGAGTATGCCATGCTAGTGGTGGCGGCTGATGATGGCGTGATGCCGCAAACTCTTGAGCATATCGCCATTTTATCGTTACTGGGGTTAACACAGGGCTGCGTGGTGATCACCAAATACGATAAAGCCCAACCCGAGCAGCTGGCACACACTCAGCAACAGCTCACTCAAGTATTAGCCCATAGTTTTTTAGCCGAGGCGCCGCAATTTGTGGTCGATAGTTTATCGGGCTGGGGCATAACTGAACTGAGTACATTTTTACAACAGCAGGCCAGCCAACAGCTCGGCGTGCGCGCTGATGGACTCTTTCGCTTAGCCATTGATCGCGCTTTTACCCTAGACGGCCAAGGCACAGTCGTCACTGGCACCGTACACGGCGGCGCCTTTGCGCTTAATAACCCACAGTCTAAATTGCGTTTAATGCCCGCTAATACGCCGGTTAGGGTGCGCAGTATTCATGCCCAAAATCAGCCGAGCACCCGTGCCACTACCGGCCAACGTTGTGCTTTTAATATTGCCAATATTGCCAAAGAAGCCATCAAGCGTGGCGACTGGTTAGCCGATGAGCGCTGTTTTACCCCTTCAACGCGCATAGATGTAGCGTTAAGCTTACTGCCCGATATAGCAACGCCCATTGCCACTTGGACGCCGGTGCACCTTCATATTGGCGCTGCTCATGTGATGGCCAGAGTCGTCCCCTTGAGTGGCAACAAGTTACAAGCAGGAGAAAAAGGCTTGGCTCAGCTGGTATTTGAAGAAACTGTGTGTGCCATGCCAAGCGACCGCTTTATTATTCGCGATACCCAAGCCAAACATACCTTAGGTGGCGGCTGCGTGCTGGATGCCAAAGCCCCCGATCGTAAGCGCCGCACACAGGCACGTTTAAACTGGCTAGCCGCCATCGCCCGCTTTTTAGTGGATCAAGATATTTCAAGCTTGTTGAGCCAGGCCCCCTATGGCATTGATAGCCCCCTTATGCAGCGCCTAAGCAACAGGGATATTGCATCACTTAGCATACCAAATAGCGCCTTATGGGTGACTCCTACGGGAACAAAGCAGACAGCCATATTAATTGATGCAACATTATGGCAAGCAAAGCTGACCCACATTATGACCACACTCGCCCAGGCTCACCAACGCTATCCCGATGAACCCGGCATAGAAGGGGCTCGCTTACGCCGCATGACAGATCCGGCTATGCCCCTGCCGTTATGGCAAGGCGCATTAGCACAATTAGTTAAAGAGCGGCAGTTAATATTGCAAGGGGCTTGGTATCGTCTACCCGAGCATACGGTGAGCTTAAGTCACTCAGAGCAAGTGCTTGCAGAGCGCATTCTTCACTTAGCGCAACTAGGCCAATATGATCCCCCTTGGGTACGAGATATGGCCAGCCAACTTGAAACGCCAGAACAAGACATACGTCAATTAGCCCGTAAGCTAGTGCAACAGGGCCTGCTATATCAAGTTCGCCCCGACTTGTTTTATCATCACCGGCATATTGAGCAGCTGGCGATATTATTACGCGAATATCCTAAAAACCAAGGAGTGAGAGCAGCAGAGTTACGCGACAAGCTACAGCTGGGACGCAAAAGAACACTGCAAATACTCGAGTTTTTTCAACGAATTGGCTATAGCCGACGCTTAAAAGACCGACATGTGATCCGTACCGACAATATGCTATTTACAAGCTAGTGTAATCTTGGCATTGTGCATATAAAGTGATGGCCAACGCCAATATCACCCTATTTTGGAAAGTAATCGCATCCGGTGGTGCGGCTGGGCTTCAAACCCAGTTGGGGGTGTTAGACACTCCTAGGTAAGTTCGACTCCTACTACTTTCCGCCATACTATCACTCTCGCCTTATCCTCAAACCATGGTTAACTTTTCACGCCTAGGACGATATTGATGGACGATGCTCTCTTTGAACATATTCTCCCCAGCCAAGTCGTCAATACAGTGACAGGGACTCCTTTTACCTTGGCAAGCGAAGTGCCACTTGCCATTACCCTTAATGGTATTAATCATGCCGTTATGATGGTGAGCCCTTATCAGCTAGACGCTTTTATTATCGGTTTTTTATTAACTGAGGGCATCATTCAGCACCATAGGGATATTCACGATTTTGAGTTTCTTCATCAACAAGATGCCATTATCGCTCATGTCACCTTGGCTAATCGCTGCCATCAACCCTGGCAAGAACAAAGACGTAATTTAGCTGGCCGTACTGGATGTGGCTTATGTGGTATAGAGTCGTTACATGCCGCGCTACCTGATCTTCCTCCTTTAGACGCCCACCCATTGCCCAGCACACCAGCGCTAATGGGGTTACGTGAGCAGCTTCCTGAATGGCAAAAGCTCAATCAAAGCAGTGGCGCCCTGCATGCCGCTTTTTTTGCCGATAGAACAGGGAATATACTGTTTGCAGGCGAGGATGTAGGCCGCCATAATGCCCTCGATAAGCTGTTGGGTTGGCATCATCGCCAGCAAGATCATGGCAAGGGAATTATCTTAGTCACTAGCCGCTGTAGCATAGAGTTAATTCTAAAAATGGTGCGTACCCAGCAACCCACACTGGTCACGCTTAGCCCCCCTACCACCCTTGCCGTTACCCAAGCGCGGCATTATCAACTTAACTTGATACATTTGCCCTATCAGCAGCCACCCAGAGTGTATGCAAGATCCTGCTAACTGCGCTCGACTGAGTCACCACCGCAAGAAAATCGATACTTTATTTAAAAATAAGTAACATACAGTCTTGGCTGGCATACATTAAGGAATATCCCTTGCACATCTATTTAGTGGGCGGCGCGGTACGAGATGCCTTATTAGGTTTACCTGTTTACGATAAAGACTATGTGGTGGTGGGCGCACTGCCCGAACAACTACTGCAACTAGGCTATCAACAAGTAGGCAAAGACTTTCCGGTATTTTTACACCCCGACAGCAAAAATGAATATGCCCTAGCTCGCACCGAGCGCAAAGCCGGCACTGGCTATACCGGCTTTATCTGCGAATTTGGCCCCAATGTTACGTTAGAAGATGACTTAAGTCGGCGCGATCTCACCATTAATGCCATTGCCCAACAGCAAGACGGAACCCTGATTGACCCCTATGGTGGCCAAGCAGACATTGCCCAGCGCACCTTACGCCATGTGTCTGATGCCTTTATTGAAGATCCCTTACGAGTGTTACGGGTGGCGCGTTTTGCTGCTCGCTTTCATCAATTAGGTTTTAGTGTGGCTCCAGAAACTCACGCCCTAATGCAGCAAATGGCAGACAGTGGCGAGCTAATGAGCCTCACGCCTGAGCGCGTGTGGAAAGAGACAGAAAAAGCCTTGGCCTGTGATCAGCCGCAGGTATTTTTTGAGGTGTTATATCACTGCCATGCGCTGGCGGCATTGTTCCCTGAGCTAGCGCCGTTATGGGACACTACTGACACAAGCTCTGAACAACAGATAAGTGCATTACAAGCGCTCAAATACAGCGCTCAGTTGGCAAATACCTTGGAAAAAACGTTAACGACGAGAGTGGCTTGTCGCTTTGCCGTGCTATGTCAAACGCTCGATACAGACACGATTAGCGCCTTATGCCAGCGCATTAAAGTACCTAGCGAGCATAAAGAATTAGCGCTGCTGGCCAGTCGTTGGCACGCTCATATTCATCAGCTTGGCCAGCCTGGCTTAGCGCAGGCCGAGGAAGTGTTAGCGTTATATCAAGCAACCGATGCCTGGCGCAGACCCGAACGTTTCGCGCAATTATTGCTGTGCGCCCACGCCGACGCAGGGCTTGCCCATTACCCACAAGGCACTCGGTTATGGCAGTGGTTTAATGAACTAAAAACCATTACCGCACAGCCATTTGTTGCCCAAGGATTGAAAGGCCCCGCCATTGGCGAGGCCATCTTTCAAGCGAGACTAGAACGTCTTAAGCAGATCTTAAAAGAGTAAGGAAGGGAGAGCTAGAAACCGAAAGCTCAACATTCAAATAGTCTTGGCGCTATTATGCTTACATCTGACCTGACAGCACAACAAATAGCACTGCGCCTAGCCCTAAGCGATACCAAACAAATGGCATAATACCGATACGATTAATCAGCGTTAAAAACAGATGAATACACGCCAGTGCACTGACAAATGAGACAATCACGCCTAAGCCAATCGCGCCCCAAGGAATAGTCGCACCGGCAGTCAGTAAGCCTGTCGCTTGATGACTGCCCGCTAAAAAGATAATGGGAATTGACATCAAAAAAGAAAAACGGGCCGCTGCATCTCGCGTCATACCAATCATTAACCCTGCTGTTAACGTAATACCGCTTCGGGAAGTACCGGGTATCAACGCCAGTGCTTGAGCACAGCCTAGCCACAAGGCACCACGCCAACCGGTTTGATATTCCCCTTTATAATGTTGAGCGACCTTATCTGCCCGCCATAGCAAGAGCCCAAATACGATAGTAGCAACAGCAATTACCCAACCCGAGCGTAAAAAATCAGCAATAAAGCTACCAAATAGCACACCCACAATGCAGGCGGGAATGGTGGCCAAAATAATACACCAAGCCAGCTTAGACTCTGCATTTTGCGCCTTGCCGCTTATCGAACTTAACCAAGCCACTGCTAGGCTTGCCACTTCTTTGCGAAAGTAATACACCACCGCCAATAAACTACCCAAGTGTACGGCAACATCAAACGCCATACCTTGATCTTCCCAACCCAATAGTACTGAGGGTAAAATAAGGTGCGCCGAGCTAGAAATAGGTAAAAACTCAGTAAAGCCCTGAATAAGAGCCAATAATATGGCGTGCACTTCCATTACGTGGTCCTTTAAGTGTGTAACCTCAATACGTTAATCACATAAGATGACAGCCTAATGACGACTAGGTTCCCTTATGGCATTTAGCGCACAGTTAAGCAAAGCGCTCAATTTCAACGCCTACACCAGCCGCATTCGCCACCGCAGTGAGCTTAGTAAGGCGCACTTTAACGGATTGCACTGCAAAGCGGTGAAGAATCAACTCAGCGACTCGCTCCGCCATGGTTTCCACCAATTCAAACTGGTGTTGCTCAGCATACTCTGTCACTAACTGCGACAAAGTCGCATAGTCTAGTGCTTTATTTATATCATCATCGCTGGCCGCTGGGGCATTGTTGTACCCCATTTCTAAATCAAAACGCAGCTTTTGCTGAATACCTTTTTCCCACTCATAAACGCCTATGGTGGTGAGCACTTCTAGGCCTTGCACAAACACTTTATCCATCGTCTCTATCTTCTGTTAAGCTGGTAATTAGGTTCGCAATCGAGTTGCGTCGGCTAGCAAAAGTCCTTGTTTACAACCCTAGTTAGCCTGCCAATCGCTCGGTTTAGGTTCGCAATAGTAACGGATTGACCCCGAGGTATAAACCGCAATGACGGCGCTCATTTTCTTGATGATTGTACTTGCCTACTTAGGGGGTTCTGTCTCCAGCGCCGTGCTGATCTCTCGTCTCTACCGTTTACCCGACCCTCGCCTACATGGTTCCGGCAATCCGGGAGCCACCAATGTGCTACGCACTGGTAATAGAAGCGCTGCGGTATGGGTATTATTACTCGACATTATGAAAGGCACACTGCCCGTGTACTTGGCGTGGTTTTTAGATATCAGCCCGCTGTACTTGGCTTTTATTGGCATGGCAGCCTGTTTAGGCCATATGTTTCCGCTGTTTTTTCACTTTCGAGGTGGCAAAGCGGTCGCGACCGCTCTGGGGACACTATTACCCTTAGGCATGGATATGACAGGCCTGATGATGCTGACCTGGTTAGTGTGTTTAGGACTCTTTGGCTATTCCTCTTTGGCGTCTTTACTGACCGCTTTAGTCGCCCCACTTTACGTGTACTTTATTAAACCTGAATACACGCTTTCCGTCTCTTTGCTCTCTTGTCTGATTATCTTGCGCCATCACGGCAATATCAGTCGCCTGTATCACCGCCAAGAAAAACCCATTATCGAGCGGTTTAAGAAAGAAGATAAAGAGAACAGCGCCAAGCGCTAAGCACCAAGCGCCCAGCTAAAAATAACAACCAAAACAGTTTTTGTTTAGCTAGGCGCTTGGTGCTCGGCGCTGTTCTTAAACAGCCGTTAGCTCGTCTAGCGGCCAGCGAGGGCGCGCACGCACGGCTAGTGGCTCTGTATCGCCGGCTTTTAAACGCTGTAATCCAGCAAAGGCGATCATGGCACCATTATCGGTACAATATTCATTGCGCGGATAAAAGGCTTCCCCATTCAGGCTCGTCATTAACTCACTCAGCTGGGCGCGTAACGATACATTAGCGCTTACGCCACCTGCTACTACTAATCGGTTTAAGCCAGTTTGCGTTAACGCTCGCTTACATTTAATGGCTAAAGTATCGACCACTGCTTGCTGAAACGCATGAGCAATATCGGCCCGAGTTTGTTGATTATCTCGCCCCGCGGCCACTTCCTCAGCCATGGCAGTAGCGGTGGCGGTTTTTAAGCCAGAAAAACTAAAATCTAAACCCGGTTTAGCAGTCATAGGGCGAGGGAATATAAAACGCTCCGGCGTACCCGATTCAGCTAGCTTGGCTAAGCGAGGGCCGCCTGGGTAATCTAAATCCATTAACTTGGCTGTTTTATCAAAAGCCTCACCCGCGGCATCATCAACTGACTCACCCAATATTTGATAGCGCCCAATACCATCAACACGCACCAGTAATGTATGGCCTCCGGACACCAATAAGGCGACAAACGGAAATGCAGGGGCATCGTCTTCTAACATAGGCGCCAGTAAATGCCCTTCCATATGATGCACAGCCACTGCCGGTTTATCCCAAGCAAAAGCCAGGCTGCGACCAATGGTGGCCCCCACCATTAACGCCCCCATTAAGCCCGGTCCTGCGGTAAAGGCCACGCCATCAATATCGTCTTTGCTGCAACCGGCATCGGCCAATGCTGCTTCAATTAAGGGAATGGTTTTACGAATATGGTCACGACTCGCAAGCTCCGGCACAACGCCGCCATAGTCCGCATGCAATGCCACTTGGCTATATAATTGGTGAGCCATAATGCCCAGCTTATCGTCATAAATGGCGATGCCAGTTTCATCACAAGAGGTTTCTATTCCTAATACACGCATGTTAGTCATTCAAAGCTGTCGAAAAAGTGGGAGTTATGTTACCCTTTAAGTGGTTTTTTAACCAGCGAACCTCTGTGGGACTTTACTTTAGGTTAGGGTTCAGAGTAGAATTTCGCACCATTTTTATTAGTCAGACTGATTTATAAAAAATCAGTTAACCGAGGTGAGAGGCACATGCCAGTAATTAAAGTACGTGAAAACGAGCCGTTTGATGTAGCTCTACGACGCTTCAAACGCTCTTGTGAAAAAGCCGGTATTCTTTCTGAAGTGCGCCGTCGCGAGTATTACGAAAAGCCAACAACAGAGCGTAAGCGCGCAAAAGCAGCTGCCGTTAAGCGTCACGCTAAGAAATTGTCTCGTGAAAACGCACGTCGCATCCGTCTGTACTAAGTTGTTATTGATCTCATGTCCTTAAAAGAGCAACTCTCTGAACAGCAAAAAATTGCCATGCGTGCCAAAGACAAGGCGCGCCTCGGCACCTTGCGTATGCTGCTGGCAGAGATCAAACAAAAAGAGATAGATAGCCACGAAAGCTTGACCGATGAAGCTATCGTCACCATAGTTACCAAAATGGTAAAACAGCGCAAAGACGCCGCTTCTATTTATGATGAAGCTGGTCGTAAAGAACTTGCTGATGGTGAGCGTCAAGAAATCGTGGTGCTGCAAGAGTTTTTGCCGCAACCTCTTAGCGCAGACGAACTGGAAACTTTACTCACTGCTGCCATTGCCGATACCGGCGCAAATGGCATGCAAGATATGGGTAAAGTAATGGCGGTATTAAAACCGCAAATCCAGGGGCGTGCAGATATGGGTAAGGTAAGCGCGAGCATTAAAGCCAAACTGGCTTAAAAGCAAAGCGATACCCTACTAACGAGCCGTGCCTCTTTTGGGGCACGGCTTTGTTTTTTCTTCGCTATCCCGGTGAATCATGTCAGGCAGAATCCCCCAATCATTTATTGACGACCTTTTGGCTAGAACCGATATCGTCGATCTTATCGATCAGCGGGTAAAGCTCAAAAAAACGGGTAAAAATTATCAAGCCTGCTGCCCATTTCATAACGAAAAGTCCCCCTCTTTTACCGTCAGTCACGAAAAACAGTTTTATCACTGTTTTGGTTGTGGTGCCCACGGCACAGTGCTGGGCTTTTTAATGGAATACGATGGCTTAGAGTTTTTAGATGCCATAGACGAGCTCGCCAGTATGCACGGGCTAACCGTGCCACGCGAGAACAGCAAGTCCTCACTTAGCCCACAACAACAAGCGGCCGCTAAAGCGGTACGCCAAGACTTATATGCCCAGCTGAACGACATTAGTCGCTTTTATCAAACTCAGCTGCGCCAATCACAAGACGCCATTCAGTATCTCAAAAAACGCGGCCTAAGCGGTGAAGTGGTCAAACGCTTTAACATCGGCTATGTACCCGAGCAATGGGATAGCGTAAAGCGTCAATTTGCCCCTAATAATGAAGCCGAACATCAGCTTACTGAAGGCGGCATGCTGATTAAAAGTGATAGTGGCCGAGTATACGACCGCTTTCGCGATCGTATTATGTTTCCTATTCACGATCGCCGTGGCCGTGTAATTGGCTTTGGTGGCCGTGTGTTAGGTGATGGCACCCCTAAATATTTAAACTCGCCAGAAACGCCGGTGTTCCATAAGGGCCGAGAGCTATATGGCTTATATGAAGTTCGCCAAGCTCACCGTAATCCTGAGCGCATCTTAATTGTAGAAGGCTATATGGATGTGGTCGCGCTTGCGCAATTTGGCATCGACTATGCCGTAGCAAGCCTAGGCACCGCCACCACACCCGAGCATCTACAGTTGCTATTTCGTACCACTCGTGAAGTTATTTGTTGCTACGACGGCGATCGCGCTGGACGAGAAGCCGCATGGCGCGCACTCGAAAATGCGCTACCATTACTACAAGATGGTCGTAGCTTAAAATTTGTTTTTTTACCCGATGGTGATGACCCAGACACTCGAGTGCGTAAACTGGGTAAAGACGCCTTTACCCAAGAGCTGGAGCAAGCGCAAGATTTTGGTGACTTCTTATTTGAACGCCTGGGCCAAAATGCCATGACAGGTGACGCTGGCCAGCATGAATTAGCCAATAAAGCGGCAGAAGCCATTATGCGAGTACCAGAAGGATTCACCCGCGAAGGGCTAATTACTCAACTCTCTCGACAGCTAAACTGGGGGGAAAATGAGCGACGAGTGCGCGACTTATTTAGCCGATTGCAGCCAAGTGGGTCAACAACAACCGACTCTAGGCCAATAAATTCAAAGATAAAGCTCACACCTATTCGCCGAGCTATTGCACTTGTGCTACAATATCCGGCTGCGGCGTCTAACTTGCCTGATATGCCAGAATTCACCGAGCTGACTATGCCCGGTATGGATTTACTGCGAGACCTACTCGCTCAAATACGAGCTCAGCCCAGTATTACCACAGCTCAGCTGCTTGAACATTGGCGTGGACACAGCTTTGCAAAAGCATTGGCAAGACTTGCAATGGCAGAAGAGCTGTTTGCAGGCGAGAATATAGAGCAAGAGCTACAAGATACTTTCGTCGTCCTAATTAACGATTATCTTGAAAGTCATATCGACATGCTGCAACAAAAGAGCAAACAAGGCGGTCTAACGCCGATAGAAACACAAGAATTAATGCTATTACTCAGCGAAAGTAAAGCAAATAATAACTGAACATTGAAAATTGAGGGTTATGCCCTCATATAGTAACTAAACCCGATAAGCGGGCATTATAAAATCCTAGAAGCTGCAACACCCCCATGACTAAGTCTGGCGTGTTAGCAGGCATACACCAACAACACAGCGGCGTTGGTTAAGTTTTGTTATCACCGGCTGATTATGTATCACACTAGTGTGTACCTAATTGCCTACACCCTCTTGCAACATCTAACCGGACGAGTTCTATGGAGCAAACCCCACAGTCACAGCTTAAACTTCTCGTTGCCAAAGGTAAAGAACAGGGGTACCTGACTTACGCCGAGGTTAACGACCACCTTCCACAAGACATTGTCGACTCAGATCAAATTGAAGATATCATTCAAATGATCAACGACATGGGCATTCAGGTAGTAGAAACTGCCCCCGATGCCGATGATCTGATGATGACTGAAACATCGGCCGATGAAGATGCCGCAGAAGCCGCCGCTCAAGCACTGGCTTCTGTTGAATCTGAAATTGGCCGCACCACTGATCCTGTACGCATGTATATGCGTGAAATGGGTACAGTAGAACTGCTGACCCGCGAAGGCGAAATTGTGATCGCCAAGCGGATTGAAGAAGGTATTAATCAAGTACAAAGCTCGGTTTCTGAGTATCCTCAGACCATAACCACTTTGCTTGATCAGTTTGATCGCTTTGAAGCAGGCGACATCAAGCTCAGCGATATTATCACCGGATTTCTTGACCCAGACTCTACCGAGACTGCAGCTCCCACAGCCACGCATATTGGCTCTGAGCTCAGCGAAAAAGAACTGGAAGATGAAGACGACGATGAAAAAGACGAAGACGAGGAGGACGAAGAAGAGGTTGATACCGGCCCCGATCCTGAACTCGCTCGTGAAAAATTTGGTGCGCTGCGTGAACAGTACGAAATTATGCGCAGTGTTATTGAAAGCAAAGGTCGCGCCTCTGCTGAAGCCATTAAAGAAATCGACGAGCTTGCTTATATCTTCCGTGAGTTTCGCTTAATACCTAAACAGTTTGATCGTTTAGTTAACGCCATGCGTGACACCATGACGCGCGTTCGCGTACAAGAACGCCTCATTCTCAAGTTATGTGTAGATCAGTGTAAAATGCCGAAGAAAACCTTCGTGCAGAACTTTGCCCAAGATGAAAGTAACCCAGAGTGGTTTAACAAACAGCTGGCAGCTGGCAAAAGCTGGTCACCACGCTTAGAAGAAGTAGCTGAAGACGTATTACGTTCTATTAGCAAAATTAGGCAAGTAGAAGAAGAAACTGATTTAACCATACTGCAAATAAAAGATATCAACCGCCGTATGAGCATAGGCGAAGCCAAAGCGCGCCGTGCCAAAAAAGAAATGGTTGAAGCTAACTTGCGTCTGGTTATTTCCATTGCCAAAAAATACACCAACCGTGGTTTGCAGTTCCTCGACTTAATTCAGGAAGGCAACATCGGCTTGATGAAAGCGGTAGACAAGTTTGAATACCGTCGTGGTTATAAGTTTTCAACTTATGCTACTTGGTGGATCCGTCAAGCGATCACCCGCTCTATTGCTGACCAAGCGCGCACCATTCGTATTCCGGTGCACATGATTGAGACTATCAACAAACTCAACCGTGTATCGCGACAAATGCTGCAAGAAATGGGTCGTGAGCCAACACCAGAAGAATTAGCACACCGCATGATCATGCCAGAAGACAAGATCCGCAAAGTGCTTAAAATTGCCAAAGAGCCAATTTCCATGGAAACGCCCATTGGTGATGATGAAGACTCCCACTTGGGCGACTTTATTGAAGATACAACCTTATCGTTACCGGCAGACCAAGCCACCAACGAAAGCTTGTGCAACGCTACCAAAGACGTACTCTCGGGCCTCACCGCACGAGAAGCAAAAGTACTGCGCATGCGCTTTGGTATCGATATGAACACTGATCACACGCTAGAAGAAGTAGGCAAACAGTTTGACGTTACCCGTGAGCGTATTCGTCAAATTGAAGCTAAGGCACTGCGCAAGCTACGCCACCCTAGCCGTTCAGAAGTGCTACGTAGCTTCTTAGACGAGTAAGCTAATACACCGTCTTGCACAATAAATGACAAAAGGGCGCACGCGCCCTTTTTCTTTGCCTATTCTTAGACTAAACCTAAGACCTATTTGCAACGGAAGAACGCAGAACCAACGGAAAATTAGAGATAAAATCTGAAAAGGATTTAATGGTAAAGGCTTAAGGGCAGTGGTGAGGGATTAGTGTTTAGTGAACAAGCCATTGGAATAACTCAAAACTGACAGCTTACCGCTGATAGCTGACGGCTCCTCGAAGGGGTTGGGTCATTGCGAGGAACGTAGTGACGCGGCAATCCAGTCTTAAACTTTATTTGGCGCTGGGCTCGGTAATAACTACTAGACGACAAAAAAGTTATGCCAACCGTCTAAAAATCAAACGGATATCAAGCTAGTCCACTAGACAGCAAGCACGGCTTTCCCTATAATCATCCCACTTTTGGCCCCTTAGCTCAGTTGGTTAGAGCACACGACTCATAATCGTTAGGTCCCCAGT
Source organism: Oceanisphaera pacifica (assembly GCF_017498065.1). GTDB lineage: Bacteria > Pseudomonadota > Gammaproteobacteria > Enterobacterales > Aeromonadaceae > Oceanimonas > Oceanimonas pacifica. Next base: position 236,128 of record NZ_JAGDFX010000001.1, read on the forward strand.
TCGAGTCTGGGAGGGGCCACCATATACAGCAAGGGTTAACAGGTTAACAGCCGCTAACCCTTTTTTGTGGGGATACCTATGGGATACTTCTGGTAAGGAGTATCAGGTAACAATAGCGTACCATTGCAAGCTAATGTCCCTACTTTGCCCATCACTTGCGCCAGCCTGTAACCGTAAAGCCTCACTGTTTAGATCGGCGTAATACTGCCCCCCTTAATCGGCGTGTAAACCGCACCAACATAGCGCCAGCCCTTATCCCTTATGCTTCACAAACTCGCGCCTAACTCCGCGCCAGCGATAAAAGCGGCGGCTCTATGGGTAGGGGGTGGGTCAATCTCTATGCCCCTACTCGGTGGACACCGCACCCTCAAGCGTTTTTTTATGCCTGATAAATAAGGAATGTTTTTTGGTTATCTGGTTGGGCCGGTGGCGAGATTCGGCTTCTAGTTGTTCAAGTCTAGCGGCTGGCGCTCACTGACAAACGCCACTATAAAGACTAAGTAATGCCTGACGTACTCGCCAAGATATATCTACGCACACGGTTAGCTCATCGGTCACTATCTTAATTTGTGGTGAACTCCCCAATAGCGCAACCTCAGAGGGTCGGGCTAAAATGGTGATCCCTCCGCTTTTAATTACACACATCCCTAAGCTCTCGCGGTCGTACCCGATCATGATGCCGTCACGCTCAATAGAAAAGGCGGTTTGTGATGCCACTAATCTGGCCATGGTTATTTGTTGGGTGGCCATAGGTAAGATCCTCGTATTGATATACTGGTTTAACATCTGTGATCTAGGCAATAAAAAGCCCCCACTAATACAGTAAGGGCTTTATGGGGTTCTGGTGGTGCGTAAAGTCTGCCGCGCTAGATTGTTATTTTAGTACCGCTTATTTCTCCACGGTTCGGGGGGGTGTATAGGTGCGGCATTTGAATAACTAAACGTCCTACATCATACCGGCTACCCTCTGTCACTGACTCTAAAGCGCTCGCGGCTTTGCGGATACCTGCCATAATTTCGCCAACTTTATCATCTTGTATATACTCAATAAGCTGGCGCTCGTACTCCGCTAGCTCATCACTATGCACAATACGAGCAACATGATCGCGTGTATCTGTAAGCGCTGCTATCTGCTCGCTTACCTCTAACGCCTTGCGCTCTAAGCCTCTAAGCGCTGCGGCTCTCTGGTTGGCTTCTTCTAAGCTCTTTTGTGCTGCGGCTTTGGCTTTGGTTAATGCTGCCTGTGCTGCTTTCTTATCTTCGGCCGAACTCATACCAAGCGCATCTAGCGCGGCCAATTCATCAAGTTTAGCCTGTGCAATAGCTATATCATCTTGGCTTTCTTCTTCGCTTGTTCCTTCACTATAACTCGCTATAAGATCGGCTATCTTTTCTGCATCCTGATCCATAGATTCCAACTGATCGTTAAATGCCATAAGTGCCACAGCGTTAGCTTCTGGCCGCTCACCTTCTAGCGTTGCAAGTGGCTCCGCCAAGCTGTGTATGGTTTCAGTTAGCCTATCATGGTTAGCTTGGCACTCGTCTAGGGCCCGTTCAGCTTCCTCCATTGCCTGTAAATGGCTCGATAATGCTAGGGCTTGACCTGAGTCTATAAGCATACGCTTACGGCCAGCGGGCGATAACCTTAAGCTAAGAGCAGCACGAACCTGATCCCGTTCTTCTCTGCTTGGCACCTGCATATTAATATCTACACCTACATGGTGGTTTGCTTCCTTAGCTACTGAGCAAGCCCCAAGGGTTGCGCGGTCTACCGCTTGAGCTAAGTCGTCGAGCTCGCTTTCTGCTTTGGCCAGCTCTGCGCGTTTGGCTTGTGATTCAGTAATCCAGTTGCGCCAAGTGGTGGCGCTATTGCTTTTTGTAGTCATTGCTTAGCCTTATCGGTTATGGTCTTTGCTTCTACTTGAGCGGCTACTCTTACGATCCGCTCTTTAATATCTTGTGGGGCTGCCTCTAGTGCCTGCCCTAACTGTTGCGCCTCTCTGTTAACCTTTACTTGGTTTAGAAAAGTGGAAAGGCTGGCATTGTTTCGGCTAGTGAACATGGTGGCGTACCTCTGCATTATGGCTAATGCTGTCGAGCACCAAGAGCCAACCGGCGGCGCTCACATCTCCACCCTCTGCCCTATCATTCAAGAGCTCAATCAACTCACGGCGGCGGCGCTTGGTCATAGTGACCTGCCGCCCTCGCCCTTGGCCCTTACTGCTCATAACCACCCCTTTAACTGTATTTATATACAGTACAATAGTACCTTTGCTGGTCTTTATTGCAAACCATCAATCACGCACCCGCTCGCACAAAAACATGGGTCCTTATTCGCTTTCTTGTGTCGTCCACGGGGGCGTAGAGCCGCGGACTTCGGCTAATTTTCGGGGCTCTAGGGTCGTCAGCAGCACCAAGCCCCACCCCTTGCCGTTGTTGGCCTTGTCGGTGTTGGTACTGTTGATATAAAAATGCTTAACGGTCAGCAGATTATTAGCTAGCGGGTAAAGATGATCGGCACTTTAGGCGCTGGCGTTTGGTGTAATGGCGGGTAAGTGGTGGCGGTTATACATTAGCGGAACGAACACCCGTAAAATTACGGGCGTAACTTTGCGCCCGTTGGTGCGGTATGTTCTCAAAGTCGGATTTCCAGCTTTGGTTACTTTTGCTCAACCGCCGAAAAGTTGGCGGTTGCCTACAAGCTATTTTTACAAACATTCCAAGTTGTTGTTTAGGCTGGTACTCAAGCCTTATTTGGCAAGGGTTCGGCCACTGTTGATAAACAACAACCACATCTAATAAATTTTTAAATAGCCAAAGGTCGAGCCTCCACGCACCCGTAAGGGGTCCCCTCTCGGGAGTACCTTTTTATTCGGCTTGCCGTCTCATTAGCAATAACAGCTAACCATTAGCAGTGTTAGCTAATAGGTCGGTGAACATATCGAACCGCCAGTTTTACGGTTTTAGTAAAAGGTTTACTGTTTTGGGGAATGTTTCCCTGTTTTTGGGAAAGATTAGAAGGGGCGGCATAAGTTAGGTAAAGGCCGAATGTCAGGGGTAGGATGCTCATTTAATCCATGGCGGCGTAATAACCGGCCAGCGCCCCGAGCCGCTTTCGTCCAGCACACTAGCGTAAGCTTAATATTGTTATTAACTGCCAAGATTAGCAGCTCTATATGGCTAGTATATAAAGTGCCCCGATTATCGGGGTGGGCTAGGCGGTCAGTAACAGCTTTACCGCCCCGATTTTCGGGGCTATTAAAGATGAACCGGCGTTAACCTGCCCCGTTTATCGGGTCTATTACGAGATTAGCAGCCCCGATTATCGGGGTGGGGAAAATCGAATAAGGCAGAAATAAAAAAGCCCCTTATTGGGGCTATGCGGTCAACAAACTATTCTTATTTGGGGTCGTCAGCGCTCGCCCATCGTAAGGATCTAGGTAGCTACGCCTTAATGGTTGAGTGGTGGGCTCAACGTCGAACACTCGACCATTACCGTTGTAAGTATTGATCGGGCATATCGCCAGCCAAGTGAGCGCGTATAGAGTAGGCTGGCGCTTACCATCTACGCCGCCCTGACCTTGGCGAGTCTTTACAATTAAGCCGCGCTGTATTAGCTCTTTAATAGATCGCTCTATTGTGTCTTTACTCGCAAAGCCTCGCTTATTTAATATAGACCACGCCGCCGTGAGGTCGCCGTTATTGTGGCCGTTAACCTGCCTTGCAAACTCAAGGAGCAGCTTGATAGAACCGCCATTTAAGGCCATAAAATCAGGCCCATCTAATACCCGTCTCGGTATAGCAGCAAAGCCGCCCCTATCTCCGTTCCAAAAATCAGAGTTAACCGGCGCAGTCTTTCTTTTGCTGGCGCGTTTGGGTACACCATCCCGATCAATCTTAGCCATACCCTCCCCCTAGCGTATAACGCCACTGGCCAAAATAGCCCAGTAACTTTTAAAGGTTGAGGTATTCACTCTTTATCTATCGTTAGGTTAACCCCAGTAAACCAAGCTAAGCGGGCTGCGTCTTCATAACAAAGATCAGGCAATACTAAGCGCAGCCCGTCACCGCTTGATATTACAGCTTGAGCGCCCGCCGGTTCCCTAAGCTCAGCACTCATTGGCCAGCACTCAATAGAGAAGTTATCGCGCCTACATTGAACAAAAAAGCCCATGTTTTGATTGCTCACGGTGAAACGGCCGCCGCTCTGCTTGCAAACAGTAACTTCACCAAGAACACACACAAAAGAATGGCTAGGCGGTTCGCTAGGGTTACCCAAACCGGCAGCATTGCGGAATAATTCAAGCTGGCGCTGGTATTCGGCGTATTGCTCCCTTGCATCCTCTGTATCTGGGTTTAACTCGTACCGTTGGCAAAACTCGCTAAATGGCTTCATGCGCTAGCCTCCTGCTTAATACCAAACAAACGCAAAGACTCGGCACCATTCCAATTGGTAGCATGTTTAATCTCTGGCGCTGTCGGACAAATACCGATATTAAAAAGAACGGCTTTAGGTTGGCAGTTAGCACCAACAAAGGCGGCGCGGGCTTCATCCATAACCTGATCTTGAGTCAGGTTAGCAATAAAAGGGCCCATCATTAGATCAGCACCATCATGATCCACTGTGTGAATAAAAAAGTTAACCTGACTCATGCGCTCACCCCCTGCAAACTATCAATATTAACAATGCGGATTGCTGTTGGATTTGGAGCAATAACTTCTTGCTCATCTCGTCCAGCAATATAAACCATGCTCTTAGTGTCAATAATGACAGCCTCGGCCAAAAGTCTTGGGCCTGCGTCACTGCGGCTATACCTATTTAGAAGTGTGAAGTTTTCAGCAATCCTTTTATCAAGTGTCCAACTCAGACCTTGAATATTATCGGAATATCCACCTCGATAGACTTTCATTCCAGCAGATAAACCACGGAAAATAGCTAGTTCATCCGTATTCATCATCCGATCAAGGTCTTCCCTACTAGCGAGACTTAACCGAATAGATAGCGGGGTTATGTGCTCGTAAATGTTATCGCAAAGAGACCAGTTTTCTCCTAAAAGCTCAAACCACATCGAGCTAGGTGTGTGATTATAAAGTTCCTTAATCGCTTCCATGCGGTTATAGCTATTAGTAAACCGCATCAGCTCATTAACTTGTTGGCGTGTAATTAGATCAATTGGTTTCATGCTGCCACCCCCATAACTGGGTAACGGCTTACAAATACCAAAGAGCTAGCGCCAGCAATCGCGCGGGCTTCTTGTTCGGTGCTAGCCAATACGGTAATAAAGCGGATTTTCTGTATAGCAGCAATCCGCTGCTTGCCTTGGGCAATAACAAAGGTAAACTTATTAACAGCCATAGTCGTTAGCCTTTTAACGTTTGTGGTTAGAAGCCCGATCAGTGTTACAGCACTATCGGGCTTTGTTGTTTTTGCTTTGCTAGTGTCATACACTTGCTTTACCAAATAATAGTAAGCTGGAGTACAACACGTGTCAACAGTCATAAACGCTAAAGGCAACAAACAAATAAACTTCCGTGTGGAACCTGATTTGGAACAAGGCATCATAAAAGCCTTAAAAGAAGATGGGGATGCCTCTATGTCCGCTTGGATTAAGCGGGTCATACGCAAAGAGCTAAACTCGCGGGGTATTGAGCCAAAAGAGTGAGAAACACTGTTTTTAGACAAGCCGATCCCCTGAGCATTTCGCCCATTAATTAAATGTTTCATTGGTGGGTTCTCCGGTGGTTAAACCATTGCGGGATTATTTAGGGGGTACGGCGCGGCTAGTTGGGCCACTTCTGCCGGTGTAAGTGCTGGCGCATTACGTTTATGGCGCATCTGACTGATTAGACTAGCTAAGCGCTCGGCATCTTGGCAGTTCGCCACGCTGTAACGATAATGGCAGCCTATACCATCCGGATTATCCATAGATTCGCGGTTTAATCTAATGCCTAGGGCTCTTTCTGCTTTGCTGGCATAGTTCCGACCGGAAGAAAGGCGGCAATGCCTGAGAATGTCGCCCTCTGTTACACCTTTAGGCCATGATAGTAACAACATATAAGCCCGCTCGGTTTTTGTGGCTGGCTTTGTCGCTATTGGCTGGCGCTGTTGGTTGGTGCTACACTCTGTCTTGTCATTGTTGCGCTTTGTAGATTGTGGGGCTTGAACCTGTGCAGGGTTCAAGCCCTTTTTGTTTGCTGTCATGCTGATACCCCACCTTAAACTGATTGTGTGCCGCTTTGCCCATCAAGCCAAGCATCAAGATCGGCTTTTAAGTAAATCGCTTTCTTGCCGCATCGGTGATACTTGAGCCCATAACGCCCTGTACTGGCCCAGTTCGCTAATGTCTTATGCGCCAAGCCCAAATAAGCGGCGGCCTCTTTGCGGGTTAATCGCGGGTTTGCTTCTAGCTCAGCGGCTAAGCGGTTATTTAAAGCAGGGTGGTGCGTGGTGGTTTGCATGTATTGCCCCTTTCATTCGGTGGTTATGGGGGCATTATCTCGGGGGGTTTTAATTAGCTCTATCGAAAAGCGGAAAACTCAGAATTCGATAGTAATTTTAATTTAGTGCTATCGCTTTAAAAAATCACTTACTGGCCAACCGTAAAGGTGCGGCTCTTTATCTAGCGCCAGCATCATCCGATCCAAAAAATTGGCTTCCATTAGCTCTTTTATAAATGGTTTTCTTGTAGCGCCAACTTGAGCGCCGCTAACCGTAAAATCTGGGTGTAACGTAGCAGCCAGCAAATCATTTGTTATCCACACTTCGCGCATTTGCTCCCAAAACATTAAATCAAGCATAGGGATCGCGCGATAAATTATAATTTTAGTCAAGTTAGCTATCCCTGCTTTGTCTTTTTCTAGCTTCGGCTCTGGGTGTTTAAGTGACTCTCGCCAAAATGGCAACAATTGAGCTATATCGGTTAATATTTTTTCATCCGTGAACTCTGCAAGGTTTACAGCCACAGCCAGCCCCTCATCCATAGGTATTGCATGATCAAAAGTATCAAAATTAATGACGGCGTCCAGATCATCAATAACTGTCAATGTTCGCCCTCGGTCAGCCAAGGCACCATAAGCACCTGCTCCCCTCGCTCTCTTGTCCATATAAGCAAGTCTAGAATAAGTTATTGGCCTAATGCTCTCCTTTCCTTCCATTTGTCTGGCATGTTGTGGGGCGTTATTAACTGCGTGCAATCCTGTATCAAGGAGTGGGCTAAACGCTACCTTTAGCTGTCCATCATCATTAATTCCATGGAAAGGCATTTCAAAAAGTGATATTCGCTCAATTAGCTGATCTATAAACTCAGCCACTGGTAATTCCAATAGCACATCATACCGTTCTAATTTAAACCATTCGGGCAACTGCTCCGGTTTATTAATTCGCTTTGCCATTGTCTTATCCCTGTTCGGTGTCATTGCTGGCGCTGGTGTCGTCGTTGCCGTGTAGCTTGGCGGCCAGCTCGAACAACAAGCGGCGTTTGTCCTTTTCTGGCATTCCCTCTACCAAGGCGGCTAACTGGCTATCAATAGCCGCATCAGGTTTTTGCGCCAGCCCCGCATGTTCTAGCATGGCCCGCTCTATCCGTTCGGCCGGCCCTCTCAACTCGTCGGCACTAAAAGACAAATAACCCTCGGTTATATCGTCGCGCTTACTTTTATGGTTCATCAACCGCTTTAGAATGTAAGTTCCCACGCCTGCTAACTCTGCCACGCTGCCAAATGTGCGGCGGGCATCATGGCAAGTAAAGGCAATAGGGGTTAAACCATCAGAGTTAGGGCTTGGCACTGTTTGGGCTACTATTCTTTTAATGGTCTTTCTGGGCTCTTGGATGGGTTTAATATTGCTTGCACTCGGGAACACATAAACGCTAACCATGCCGCAAACATTCCAGCGGCGGCGAAAGATGGTTAACAAGGTATTGGTGATCGGTAGCTCTAAAGGGTCGCCGTTTTTTGTTTCTTCTATCCAAAAGAAACGCCCCCCAAGGTTTACCCGCTCCCATGTAAGACCGAACACCTCTGATCGCCTTAAACCGGTAAATAAAGCCAAGTCCAGCCCATCACAAATAGCGGCCGTTGTGTCTTGACGGTTCGCGGTGGCTTCACTTCGCACTTGCTCAACTGCGGCAAGCCAGCGGCCTAAATCATGGTTTCTTATTCGGCTAGTTTTGCGGGATACATGATTCCATTGCCGCTTTGTGGATAAAACCAAGGTAGGGGGATCAGGTAATAAAGTCGTCCCATCTTCGTCACGATAATGATCATGTGCAAAGCGATATACAGCCCGCAAAGAGCGCCCCCATAAATCGGCTTGCGCTTTACTGGCATTTCTCATTTTCACCGCTTGCCCGTCTTTGTTTATCCAGCTTATACGCCCCTCGCTAATTGCTTGGTGCTGTTGCTGTACTCGCTCCCGTGAAATATTGCGCAATGGCTGGCCCATCCAACCCTGTGAGTAATTACCTAGAGCAGCTCTGTATTGTTCGGCGGTGGTGGTTTTAATGCGCTCGCCTCGACTGCTTATGTATTCCTCAAGAGCTTCCAGCAAGGTAACGCTAGCTTTTTGGTGGATGCGGCGGGTTTCGTTCGGGTTATTGCCCGTGGTGGCAATATCGCGCAATACATTCATGGCTACACGCCGCGCACCATCAACGGTAAGGTCTGGCCATGTTCCAATAGTTGAGCGGATAAACTTTCCATTTTTTTTGCGGATCACACAAAAAACCTTACGGCCACTAGCAGCCACACGAACACGCAACCCTGATATTTTTGTATCAGCGTATTCTTTGCGGCCTATCTCCGGAATGGCTAAATCATTAATAGCCCGTTTAGTGAAGTTAAACCTGTCCAATTCACCGCCCCTATTTGCCATAATCGTTTGGTCTCGAGGGATACCCATGGGATACCTTGGGATACCAGTGGGATACTTTATATAGGTATTTGCAGGGAATCAAGAGTAACAACAGTTACGCGTAAGGCTCTGTTTTAATTATAGTAATATGCAAGCAGGTAACGACAGTGATTCCTTATCCGCATAACTCATAATCGTTAGGTCCCCAGTTCGAGTCTGGGAGGGGCCACCATATATAGTAAGGGTTAGCAGATTAATATCTGCTAACCCTTTTTTGTGCCTGCCTCCTTATGGTTAAGAGTGGGTCAAGTAATGGGTCAAATAAGCGCATAGCTGTTTGACTTATTGGCAGTGCCGTTGGCGCATCTGTTACTAAGCGAGTTACAAGCTAAACTACCAGAAAACAATCTTGAGCTAACTAAGACACGGTTACTGCTGCGTAAGCAAGAGCAGTGATGAGAAAAGTTGATAAGAGCTTCTTGCCGAGCCTCGACAACAGACGGTTCAGAGCTGGCGCTAATGCTGCGTTTAGTGCTGATTGATTATCTCAGTAAAGTGGAGAGACCACTTCCCATGGGAAACGGCATCAACTGAGTAATTGGAGTAAAACGAGGCTTAGGCACCTGTCCCTCTTCAAAAAATCCAGCGAACCTGAACCTAAGTTGCCACCCAATGAACCTAAGTTGCCACCCAATGTTAAATTGTTCCACTAATGAACCTAAGTTGCCACCCAATGTTAAATTAACCTAAGTTGCCACCCAATGTTAAATTGTTCCACTAAGACTCATTGTTCCACTAAGACTCATGTTGGGCCAGCCACCTAGATTTTTGGCTGTGATTGGCAAAATTGAATGGGATGAAAAACTAAAATGGAGCAGATTGCTCTTATTTGATGTGGTTTGCTAGTAATTTGCTTCGTTTAAACGATATTCAGGTAGCACTTGCGCACTCCTGTTGGAGTGTACGTATTTAGCTATGTTGATTGACGCTAAGTACTCAGCTTGACCAGTGCTGGCAACTTTTAAGGTGCGCGCGCCGCTGCATACCTAAGTGTTTGCAGTAACGCGTTAAGTCTTCAAGCGACCCAACCGGTCCGGTGAACAGATACTTAAACTCTTCGGTTATCTTTAACCAGTTTTCTAGCGGAATATTCAACCTGTTCAGTATGTTGGCGGTACTTTCTGCAATAGCACCTCGTTTATCATCGCGTAATATTCTGCCCATATCGTCCACGAGGGTGATGTAATCTTTGACGTCAAACAGTAAGCCTTTGGGTAACTGTTTGCGTTCATTACCCACAAAGGGCAGTAGACGCTTCGGTTGTCCCCCCTGTTTTGCTGCATCTATACGTCGCCTAATGCTGGTGTGCTTAGACTTTTCTGGGGTGGTGGCCATTTGTGCGCGAATGGGGTTTAAATCGACGTAGGTCATACAGGCCAACACCGCAGCTTCATCGAGTAAGGCTTGAGATTTAAAGCGCCCTTCCCAGAAGCGTCCGGTGCAGTTATCTTCCTTATTCGCTTGGCGAGCTATTGGCTCGTTTAAGGCGCGCATAAACCAGCTGATGTCTATCAGTCGACGTCGATACTCGGCAACCCTCTCGTTAAGTATGTCGATTTCATAAGCCTTAACGACCTCGCCGTTCGCAAACCGTTGGGTGAGCGGTGTGCCTTTAAACAGCTTATGCCATTGATTTACCACATCAATATCTCGCCAATTCACCGCTGTTTCTGCATCAATACGCAGCACCACATGCACATGATTAGACATAACCGCATAGGCGGTAATATCAATGGCAAACGCCTGCGTCAAAAACAGCAATCGCTTCTCTAACCATTGTCGACGGTGTTCAAACGTACGACCAGAAACCTCATCCACACCACACAAAAATGCCCTTCTCACCGTGCGACTTACGCAATGGTAAAAGGGCGTATCTTGTAAGCTCACTTGGGCAACCCGTGGTTTAGCCATCCTAGCCTCCTAAAAAGTTCAACCCTGAACATTTTAAGTATAGGTGATAGGCTAAAAAACAACCAATATCTATGGGTGGCCTGTTAGTTGGATTTGGTGATAGGCTAAAAAACAACCAATACCTATGGGTGGCCTGTTAGTTGTGTTAGTTGGATTTTTAGTATCCGATACTCACACCTTACGACAGAGGGCTACACCTTGCCCATCTGCGTCACTGACTATGTACTTTAGGCCGCCTAAAGAATAACAGTTTATCTGCTTCATTCTTTGCCTAAGAGCATGAGCTAGGAGTGTTATTCAATATGCTCAAACTGTCATACTCACTCTTAGGCTCGCTGAGTAAGGGCGGGGAGCTTCACTGTACCTTATAGGCGTTGGGCTTATCCAGCTACTTAGGAGCAATCGCAGATATGGGACATAGGCAGGAGATAAAAATAGACTATAACGTTCAAAGAGAGGCGATATGAAAAACAGTACTTTAATAGCTAGTTTGGCGGCCACGGGGACATTTTTTGCACTGTGCTGGCTGTTTTCGGGAGCTGCTGACAATGCATCTTGGTTAATGTCGCTTAACCCCATATCCTCATTTACCGGCTTAGCATTTGCGCTGTCTTTTGCGGCAGGCTTTCCTATTGGTTTGGCAATTGCTGCGGCCTGTGGGGTGTTTATATTAATTCCTGCGGCTGTGTTTTTTATTAGTCGTCGCTGGCTACGCCGTTATGATCTATAGCTAAAGATATAAGCAGCGCCAGCTAAGTTATAACCCTAATTAAGGAAGCTCTAACTAACAATCAAACCTTATTATTTTTCGTATGGCAGCCGGCGTTTAACAGGCGATGTGGGTGACTAGTTTTTTGATATGGAGCGGTACTGGATCTAAACAAGATACGGGACTGATACTGTTGTTTAAGATCAGTGGCAGTTCGGTGCAACCGAGTATCACTTGCTCTATTTTTTGCTCGATGACCATGTCATTTATAATGCGCAGCAGTTGTTGTTGGCTGGCGTCTGTTACCACGCCATGCTCTAGCTCGCTGGCGATAATTTGTTGAATTAACGCTATGTTGTCGGTGTTTGGAGTGACGACTTTGATACCGACTTCGGCAAAGCTGCGGGCAAAAAAGTCGTGATTCATGGTAAAGGCGGTGCCTAATAGGCCAACGGTATTAACCTTACTATCTTGTGCGGCATTTCGGGTAGCATCCAGCATGCTGATCAGTTCAATCGGCGAGCGCTTGACTAACTCATCAAACACAATATGGGTAGTGCCCGCAGTAAGAGCAGCACATTCTGCACCAGCAGCGGCAAGATGATGAATGGCGGTAAGCAGATATTCGGTTAAACCGGCAAGATCTTGTGCTTCACAGTATGCAAATACCTCGAAAGGGCTGAGGCTTTCAATGGATAACTTGGGCAATACTTCTGACCCTTTAAGCTGCCCTATTCCCGCAATTAACCCTTGGTAATATAAGACGGTAGCTTCAGGCCCAGTGCCACCGACTAATCCTAGCTTACGCATAGCGGGCTCCTTTCTCGTTAGAGGTTTTTCTGCTAATGGCTTAATGCCTTACTTTTGGCTAACAGCTTCTTTGATGTTAGTCCCTTTTGCGCTTGAATTCAGGTGCTAAAAGAGGGGAAAAGCAAACATTTATTACTATGCAGCTACGCACATGGCTTGAGCTTTTCTCACCATCAAATAAAAAATCATGATACTGAGTTAATTATCGCTTTTTACATGGGTTTTTATGGTTTTTGCAGCTAAAATCACTAATATTTTTCATTATTAGGGATATGGCTCTATGGGGACTCTGTTGATCTTAGTTGCGGTTATCGCTTTTATTGTGCTGGCAACAGCACGGTTTAAGTTACATCCGTTTCTTACCTTATTACTGGCAGCTTTTTTACTGTCTTTATTAAGTGGCTTACCGCTGGCAGATACAGCCAAAAACATCAGCAATGGATTTGGTGGTATTTTAGGCTATATCGGTCTAGTTATTGTACTTGGTACCATTATTGGCGTGATTTTAGAAAAAAGTGGTGCAGCCATTACCATGGCAGAAACCGTGATCCGTATACTCGGGCCACGCTTTCCTACGCTAACCGTGTCTATTATTGGCTATATTGTTTCTATTCCGGTGTTTTGTGATTCGGGTTATGTGATTTTAAATTCACTTAAACAATCCTTGGCCAATAGAATGCGAGTATCTAGTGTGGCCATGAGTGTGGCATTAGCGACTGGCTTATATGCGACACACACTTTTGTACCTCCAACTCCTGGCCCCATAGCGGCGGCGGGTAATTTGGGGCTAGAAAGTAGCCTTGGGCTGGTGATTGGCGTAGGGGTTTTAGTCTCAGCCTTTGCTGCTATGGCAGGTTTAGTGTGGGCTAACCGGTTTAAGAACGAACTGCCCGATGGTGAAGGTGCTGAAGAGCTACTTGAAAAAGCCGAAGAATTCGAAGAAATGAAGCAGAGCTATGGTGCGTTGCCTAGTACTTTTAATGCTTTTGCACCTATTTTTGTACCCATTATTCTGATCTGCTTGGGCTCTGTGGCCAGCTTCCCTACCTTGCCACTGGGTGATGGTCATACTTATGAAATACTCAACTTTTTAGGCCAACCGTTAAATGCACTATTAATTGGTCTATTTTTGTCGGTACGTTTAATTAAAGGCAAAAATAAACTAGAAGTATTCAGTGAACACATTGCCGCAGGTTTAGTTTCCGCTGCTCCCATCTTACTTATTACCGGTGCAGGGGGTGCTTTTGGTGCTGTGATTAAGGCAACCGATGTAGGTAGTTATTTGGGGATGACATTATCGGGGTTAGGCATTGGTATTTTTATGCCTTTTATTGTTTCTGCGGCTCTCAAGTCTGCACAAGGCTCTTCTACGGTCGCGTTGGTAACAACTTCAGCATTGGTTGCGCCTATGCTGGGTGACATTGGCTTGGGGAGTGAAATGGGCCGCGTGTTAACGGTAATGGCTATTGGTGCAGGTGCCATGACAGTGTCTCATGCTAATGACAGTTTCTTTTGGGTCGTCACTCAGTTTAGTAAAATGAGTGTCCCTCAAGCCTATCGTGCACAAACTATGGCCACCTTAGTACAAGGTGTCACAGGCATAGCCGTCGTGTATGTGCTTACATTAATTTTGTTATAAGGCTGATAGTCTCTTTGAGATTGGCTCCCATATTAAGGTATGGGAGCCAAGGTTAAGCGATGGTTTTTGCTAAACACCGATTATGCAGTCGGCGAGCGTACTAGGATGTTAAGGCTGTATTCGATAAAGGGGAAGCGCTGGCTGGTGTCGGCTTACCCAACAAGTAACCTTGCAATATGTCGCAACCTAGCCGGGTCAATAACATCTGCTGCTCTGACGTTTCTACGCCCTCTGCCACTATACGCATGCCTAAGGTCTTTCCTAACGCAATAATCGCCTGCACTATGGCCTCATCATCGTTGCCCTGCTCTAGCTCAGTAATAAAACCTCGGTCAATTTTCAGCTCATTAGCAGGTAATTGCTTCAGATAGAGCAAACTAGAGTAGCCGGTACCAAAATCATCAATAGAAATGGCGACGCCAAGCGCAGACAAGTTATTGAGCACTTTAAGGCTAGTCTCTGCGTCATGCATAGCAGTAGACTCGGTAACTTCAAGCACCAGCTGTGAGGGTGAAAGTTCATGTTTTTTTAGTGTCGCCGCAACAACATCAACTAAACTTGTATGTTGTAATTGTAACGCAGATAAATTGACCGCCACGCTACAATCTCTGTGTCCTTGAAGACTCCACACTTTCATCTGCCGGCAAGCTTCATTAATGACCCAGTTGCCGATAAGAACAATTAGACCAGAGCTTTCTGCCAGGGGCAGAAAGCGATCAGGGGTTATAAAGCCGTGTTTGGCACTTTGCCAACGTATTAATGCCTCTAAGCCGCTCATAGAACCATCCGTCGCCTTAAACTTAGGCTGGTAATAGAGCATCAATTCGTTGTTATCAATGGCTTGCCGTAGGTCTTGTTGCAATTGCATCTGCAACTGTACGTCTGCATTCATAGCCTGCTCAAAAAAACGATAACTATTACGGCATTGTTGTTTAGCGTGATGCATAGCCGCGCTTGAGTTAACCATTAGCTGATGTGGACTTTTTCCATCTTGCGGATAAATAGCAATGCCAATACTCGCAGAGGCATGCACGGCTTGATTTGAGATTTGAAAAGATTGCTCTAAAGCATCAATTAGGCGATTTGCCATTAATGCAGACTGTTCAGGAGAGGCAGGCTCAATCAAGAGTACATATTCATCGCCACCGATTCTAGAAACAGTATCTCCTTCACGAGATACTTGCTGTAAGCGACGTGCAATCGCTTTTAATAACTTATCGCCCACATGGTGACCAAAGGTTTCATTGATAGCCTTAAAACCATCTAAGTTCATAAAAAGTACTGCAAACTCACCGCTACTGCGCTCAGAACGATATATGGCTCGTTTTAATCGATCTTCTAACAGCATACGGTTAGGCAAACGTGTTAGTTGATCATGTAACGCCAGTTCAGTTAGCTCATTATTCGCTTCATTAAGCGAATGAGATAGTCGATCTGTTCGAACATCGAGCATCGAGCATCGAAATAATAAGTGCAATAGCAAACACTGCTAAGCTGACAATAATAACGAGTATTGCTAGCCATTTAGTGTCAATTCCGCTATTGGTCGCACCACAAAAGCTATTTAGCGGGAATTTAGAAGCGGCGATGTCAGTATAATGCATACCTACAATGGCGCAGCCCATCACCAGTGAGGCGCCAATACGAGTAAAGGCTGTGCGCTTAGAATCATAGCGCAGACGAAAAGCTAACCATAAAGCCGCGATTGAGGCAAAAATGGCAATCACAATCGATAGCACAAATATCCAAGGCACATAAACAATACGCGGCGTCATTAGCATGGCTTCCATGCCAGTGTAATGCATACTGGCAACCCCTCCACCCATCAGGATTCCCCCTGAGATAAGACGCTTGATAGGCAGTGTCTCTTTACAGACTAAATGCAAGGCAAGTGCTGAGGAGGCGATTGCAATAAGTAGTGAAATGAAGGTAAGAGGAACGTCGTAACCTAACGCTATCGGCAGATTAAAGGCCAGCATTCCGATAAAGTGCATCGACCAAATGCCAAATCCCATCGCGAATGAGCCACCAGCCAGCCAGCACATTGCCGTTTTACCAGAGGTATTAGATACTCGACTCGCCATATTAAGAGCGGTGTAAGATGCTAATACAGCAACAATGATTGAGCAGATAACGAGTATCTGGTTATGACTGCTTGCTAACATTAGGTTCCTATTTATATAGAGGTATTAGAGGGGCGCCATCACACCCTATGACGCCAAAAGAACTTTTTCGTTAAGTTCAGCTCTTTAAAGAGCGAGAGTTAGCAACTTCAAGGGGAAATTTAGCGTTCTAGACTAAATTATATCATTACTACGCTACCTTCGAATCATTAGTTTCAATCTAATTGCACATTAAAATGAGTAATTATTAGCATTTTGGTTATAATCAGCCATCAATGATGTGTTGGTTGAGAAGTCACATTCATTACACTAGGCTCTGGTACAACTCTGCTCTAGATAAAGCAAAATCTATATAGATTAGCTATTAGTCGCAGCAGGCAGGTTGTTGTTTTTCTGATACACACGGATCATAAAATCGGCTTCGCAGTTAAATTGCGGGCTGGCTTTTATATTGCCGCGCAGTGCGGGGCTGGCTTTCCAGGCGAAAGGGGTCATTTGCAGTAGGTCGTCTGCTTGTTCACCGGTCAAAGCCATGGGGTAGCTAAGTTTAGATGAAGCAATAAGCTCAAAGCCGGCAAGCTGCTCTGCGCTTTCATCGTGTAAGTGTACTTCTGTGTAGACTTGCTCGCGCAATTGGTAAAGGTGGCGTGCGGCTGGGGTAACGGTAATAACAACGCCGTTATCGGCCAGTACACGCGCCAGCTCTGGGGCTTCACAGGGGGCATAAATGCGCACAACAGCGTTAAGGCTGTGATCGGCAAAGGGTAAGCGCTGGCTAGAAGCGACACAAAATTGCATCTGTAGTGAGGTGTAGCGTTTGGCGGCATAGCGAATGGCCACTTTGGAAATGTCTAAGCCATAGCAGGTGCTACAGCTAGATTGCGCGCTAAGTTGTTCGCTAATATAAGCGGTATAGTAACCCTCACCGCAGCCGATATCGAGGATTTGTCGAGGGGTATTTTCGGTGTATGTTAAGCACAGTTTAGCTACCGCTTTACGCATTGTATGATAGTGCTCAGACGCTAAAAAGCGCCGGCGCGCTTGCATCATCTCAGCATTGTCACCTGGCTCTTTTGAGCGTTTATGCTGCACTGGCATTAGGTTAACGTAGCCTTCTTTGGCGCGGTCAAATTGATGGTTGTTTTCACATTGTAAACCACTGTTATTAGGAATAAGCGCGTGATGACAAAGTGGGCATTGATAAGACATGTAAACCTACAAAGAATGGGTGCAAGCAAAAGATGGTCGCAGTGTAAGCGTTTTTAATGCGAGATGCGATTGCCACCGCAACACGCTGGTTTTGGGCTGGGTAGTCGTGCGATACTGCTCGCCTTTCGCTTACACGACATATCTTCATCAACTAGGTATAACGGCATGTTTTATATCATCATAATGGCTATTGCGAATGTTATTTTATATACCATTCTTAACTACTTTGACGTGCCACTGGTGATCACTTATGGCATTATTTTTATTATTTTAATCACCACTATTATTGCGGTACTTGGCCGTTACTTATATCAGTGGTTAAAGCGACGCTAGCCATTATCCCTAAGCACACAAAAAATACTGACCTTGCATAATAAACGGGCACAAAAAAGCCGAACAATAAGTTCGGCTTTTTTTATTGCTTCATTCGCTTATTGGATTTTAAAACGCCCCACTAACGATTGTAATTGAGTCGCCAGCACAGATAGCTCTTGGCTGGCTTGAGCGGTTTGCCCCACCGACAATTCACTTTGCTCGGCGATATCGCTGATAGTGTTAATGCTGCGGTTGACATCTTCTGCCACATGAGATTGCTCTTCTACAGCAGCCGCTACCTGAGTGTTCATATCGTGTATGGCATCTACAGAAGATTTAATATCAGTTAACCGTTCAGCCGTGATGTGGGCTTCGGTTACCGCAGAATCAGTTTTAAGGCGGTTTCTGTCCATTACAGCAACCACATTGTGGGTGCTGCTTTGAATATTTTCGACTATTTTTTCAATTTCAACGGTCGACGCTTGAGTGCGCTGGGCAAGATTTCTTACTTCATCAGCAACCACGGCAAAGCCACGCCCCTGTTCGCCGGCGCGCGCAGCTTCTATCGCTGCGTTTAGCGCCAGCAAGTTGGTTTGTGCGGCAATGTTACCTATCACTTCTAGCACCTGACCAATATCATTGCTCTGTTGCTCTAATTCTTGAATAGTCAATGATGCAGCCATCACCTCGTCGGCCAGCTCACCAATAGTAGACACATTGCGTGATACCGCTTGGTGCCCTTGCTCTGTGGTTTGAGTGGTGCTTTCTGCGGTGTCGGCTGCGCTATTGGTATTGCCAGCAATTTCTTGAATAGAGACCGTCATTTGATGCATGGCGGTGGCCACTTGCGTGGTTTGATCCCGCTGTGCTTGGGCACCTTGTTTACCTTGATTAGCAATATGCGATAGCTCTTCGGTGGCTGTCGCCATTTGGTTGGTAGCATCTGAGACTTGGCTAATCAAGTGCTGCACTTTGCCAACAAATTGATTATAAACTTGGGCGAGCTCACTTAACTCGTCTTGGCCGTTTTCATCGAGTCGGCGTGTTAAATCCCCTTCCCCTTCGGCTATATCATGTAAATTAGCCACGGTAGCACGCAGCGGCTGCACAATGCTTTGTGCCAACCAATAGGCCATAAGCAAGGCAATTAAGATGGCCACCACCGACATCATAATCACAAAGCGGCGTGTGCTAGCGATGTTGTCGGCATAAAAACTGCGATCCATTGCCAGTTCAATCACGGCAATAGGCTCGCCAGAAAAGCCATCTACATTATGAGTGAGTGTGGCATAGGGCGTACTGCTATATTGCTCTCGTCCCAATACAAACTCGCCTTTCCAGCCTGCTAATATGTCAGCTTTGCCAACTAAGCTATTACCTTTAATGGTGGTGGCGAGCGTTTCAACTTGGTTACCTTTTACGGCGTGAATAGCAATACCGGCGCCAAACTCTTCACTAAAACGCGTTGCAAATCCCTGCCCTAGGTTTAGGCCAAATTCGACTGAGCCTAGGTGTTTTCCTTGGTAACGCATCGGCGATAAACCACGAATGCCGATACCAGCAACGCCACCATCTAGGCCGTGTACCGGCGACTGAGTGCGATTAGTGGCCACTATGGTAGGACGTAACTGACTAAGATCATCACCATATTTTTCTAATTTATGCAGGCGTAAAAATGAAGTGGCAGGAGCGGTATGAAACTGAAATTGAGCCACACCATAGTGCTGTTGTAATTGCTTAAATACAGGTTGAAACTGCTCCACTAAGCCTTGGCGATCATGGGCTGCTAACTTAGCTTGCACGTCTGGCTGCTCTGCCACAATGCGGCTCATGGCTTCGGCAAAAAAGGTTTGGCTTTCTAGCTGAGCACTAGCGGCACCTAATAGGCTTTGTAGCTCGCGTTTTTCTGCTTGTTCGATTACGCGGTTGGCATTGGCTAGATAAAACAGTGCCATTATAACCACTGTGATCGTCACTAAGCCACCAAAGCCAATGGCTAGGCGGGTTCCTATATTTAAACGTCTGAGCACCTGCAACTTCCTTAGAACTGAGATTAAGAGTAAGCAATTTGGGGGGACGAAATATTAATCAAAGCTTGAGTGAAATACTAGGTTTTATTGAGGCATTATCGCTACCAGACTCATACTATCCCAAACTTTATATTGCACTGCTCAGAAAAAGTAGTGCAATTATCTATCCCCTCTTATTGAAGGCAAGCAGATAGCTCAGACGAGTGCTATTACTCGCTTAGGCTCACTTCATAGCCGGTAAATTTACGTAGGTTAATCACGCCGGTGTCGAGTATTAGATATTGACCTTTAATGCCCATGAGTACGCCTGATACTTCTGGGTTTTTATCGAAGTTGTGACTGGTAATTTTGCTGGGATATTCCAACACCGGAAACCGTAAATTTACAATCGGCTCATTGAGTACGGTAATGGCAGATTCACCGTGTTGTGCTTGTAGTTCGGCTATGGTTTGCTGTATTTCGGGTAGCAGACGTGCCGCTTCGGCTGTTAAGTCGATATCTGCCTCGCCCCCTTTAAGCATGGTGCGCCAGTTAGTTTTATCTGCCACCATTTTAGCCAAGGCAATTTCCACTAAACCAGACAATTGACGGGTAGCGACCCGTAAAATCGGTAAGGCTTGGGTAGCACCTTGATCAATCCAACGGGTAGGCACCTGAGTGTGGCGCGTAATGCCCACCTTTAGACCCGAGGTATTGGCTAGATAAACAATGTGATCCACCATGCAATTTTGTTCGCCCCATTCGGGCTCACGGCAGGTGCCAGCAGCATAATGACAGGTTTCGGGCTTCATAATGCACATGTCACACCGGGCTAGGGTTTTCATGCACGGAAAACAGTGACCTTGAGAGTAGCTTTTTTTGGTTTTTCTACCACAAGCGCTGCAATAGATATTACCGGTATGGGTGAGCGTAATAGGTTGCCCTAAGCGTGCGCTAAGGTCGACTCTGTGTTCGCCTACTGCCAGCTGGTAATGAATAGGATCTGCCAGCTGAGCAGGCATTTTAATAAGAGTGCCGATCAT
The DNA here is from genome assembly GCF_017498065.1 of Oceanisphaera pacifica. Lineage (GTDB taxonomy): Bacteria > Pseudomonadota > Gammaproteobacteria > Enterobacterales > Aeromonadaceae > Oceanimonas > Oceanimonas pacifica. The sequence continues at coordinate 256,807 of NZ_JAGDFX010000001.1, forward strand.
GACATCCTCGTTTTGAAGTGAAGTGGTGCTATTGCTCATGGGTTTCTGTTTTATGAAGAGTTTGCGGACAATATTAACAGTAGCGGCCTAACAACGCACTTCACAAGGGTCAGCAGACAGCGAGCAGCGCTTGATTTAATCTAGATTAATGACATTTGATATACAAAATGATACAAGATTGTAAACAAGCATTAACACCTTGAGATCTGTAATGAACCGACTTTCTATTAAACAAAAAATATTGTTGCTGGCATTGCTGCCGCTATTATTACTGGCGGCGGTCAGTACTTGGGTGAACGTGAATCAGTCGCTGCGTCTTAAACAGTTAAGTAGCGATAGTTTGCATAGCTCACTCACCGATGCTCGCAAGCAGCAATTATCGAACTACACAGAATTAGCCATTACCGGTATCACCCCGCTGCTAGAGCGTGGTGATATTAACGCCGCGAAAGCACAATTACGCCAACTGCGTTTTGATGAGGGAACAGGTTACTTTTTTGTGTATAACACCCAAGGCATGCAGGTGGTTAGTGCGGATAATCCGGCTCGAGAAAATAAGAACTACTTAGACTCGAGCAGCCCAAGTGGCCGTCATTTGGTACAAGAATATGTGGCGCTAGGTGAGCAAGGCGGTGGCATCATTGAATATAACTGGCCCAAGCCTGACACCCAGCAAAATGCACCTAAACTTGCACACATTACGCCAATTCCAAATACCGATTGGTTGTTAGGAACTGGGTTTTATGTGGATGATTTAGAAGCAACAGTGGCTCAATTAGAGCAAGAAATTTCTGACTCTGTGATGCAAGGTCTTATTAACTCTGGTTTATCCGCCACTGTATTACTCTTACTCATTGCAGCTTTAGCATTGCTGTTAGTGCGCAGCATCCACGCCCCACTGCGCCAAGCCGTTTCAACTATGCAAGATATTGCACAAGGTGAAGGTGATTTAACACGCCGATTGAATAGCCAACAAGGCCATGAACTAGGATTGCTCGCTTCTTCTTTTAATCAGTTTGCTGGTCAAATTAGCGGCTTAATACAAAACACCCGTCAGTCGGCTGATACCTTGCAACAGGCCAGCGATCAACTGCAGCAATTTATGGTGGAAACTGAAACTGGCATCGCGCGCCAAGATCACGAAAGTGATCAACTTGCTACCGCCATGAACCAGATGTCGGCGACCGCCCAAGAAGTCGCCTCTAGCGCGGCACGGGCTGCAGAGGCGGCACAACAAGCCGAGGATCAGGTGGTAGATGCACAGCAGTTGTTACAAGGCACCATTGCCGTGATAGATGGGTTAGAAGATCAAATTGTGAATGGCGTAGACATTATTCAGCGTTTAGGCACAGAGTCTGAGCAAATTGGCACTGTACTGGATGTTATTCGTGATATTGCTGAGCAAACCAACTTACTAGCACTGAATGCGGCCATAGAGGCGGCCCGAGCAGGCGAACAAGGCCGCGGCTTTGCGGTGGTAGCCGATGAAGTACGTAACTTAGCTGGTCGCACCCAAACCAGTACCGCAGAAATTGATGACATGATTACTCGTTTACAGCAAGGGGCTAAAGACGCCGTACACGCCATTGAGTATATACGCGAAGGCAGTGCAACGACTGTGTCTGAAGCGAAACGTATTGATACAGCCTTGCATGAAATAAGCGGTGCAGTAAACACCATTAACAGTATGAATGAACAAATTGCCAGTGCCGCCGAACAGCAAACTCAGGTATCTGAAAATATTAATGTTAACGTACATGAAATTGTCGCCATTAGTGAACAAACAAACTCTGGTTCTCGGGCGGCAAGTAGCATCAGTAAGCAAGTTGGTGAACTGGCGGCGAGCTTGCAGCAACTAGTAGGCCGCTATCAAACATAGCCAAAGGCTAATGCATAAGCAACCGTCTATACACCCTGCGCCAACACTTGTGTTGGCGCAATTTATTTGCCGCTCAATCAATAGTCGATTATCTTAATCACCTCTATGCTGTATTTAGCCTCTTTTTAGGATCTTAATTCTATGCGCGAAAAACTCGAGCAACGCTCTTTTCTATTTATTTTATTGTTAGTCAGTTTGTTGTTCGTATTGCTACTTAAGCCATTTTGGGGAGCTATTTTTTGGGCCTGTGCGATTAGCGTTATCTTTAACCCCTTACAAGATCGTATTTTAAGGCTAATTGGCGCTAAGCCAAACCGTGCAGCACTGCTGACTCTCATTATTTGTGTGGTAATTGTAGTACTGCCCATTTTACTAATTACGGCCTCTTTTATTCAGGAGGGCTTATCTCTTTATCAGCGCATTCATAGTGGTGAAGTCAATCCATCTGAGTGGCTAGGGCAAATTCGTGATGCTTTTCCTATAGTGCCAGAACTTTTTGAGCGCCTAGGTGTTGATTTAGGTAGTATCCGCGAGACTGTGTCTAAAGGTGCCATATCTACCAGTAAGGTTATGGCGGAGAAGGCATTAGGGGCGGGACAAATTACCTTTAGCTTTATTATTAGTGCAGCCCTAATGTTGTATTTAACTTTTTTCTTATTGCGCGATGGCCGCCAATTAATTGAGCTAATGGTAAAAGCCCTACCCTTGGGAGATGCCCGTGAGCGTAAGTTATTTACTAAGTTCTCGGAAGTTACCCGCGCTACCGTAAAAGGAAATATTGTGGTAGCCATGGTACAAGGCGCGTTGGGCGGCTTTATCTTTTGGGCTTTGGCGCTACCTGGCCCCTTACTGTGGGGGGTAGTGATGGCCTTTTTATCCTTAATTCCGGCCATTGGTGCCAGCTTAGTTTGGCTACCTGTCGCCCTCTACTTGTATGCTACGGGTGAGTGGGGCTCAGCCTCTATTTTGGCAATATTTGGCGCGGTGGTGATTGGCTTAGCCGATAATGTACTGCGCCCGCTATTGGTGGGCCGCGATACAAAACTCCCTGATTATCTAGTACTGTTTTCTACTTTAGGCGGTATTAGCTTAATGGGCATTAATGGCTTTGTGATTGGCCCTTTGGTGGCGGCATTGTTTTTAGTGGTGTGGGATATTTTTATGCGCGAGTTTAATGATGCCGACCCGTATGAAGAAATTGCTCCCATTGCTAAGCATGAGGTATCCAGCCAAAAATAATACCAACCTAATAAAAGTTTGATCTGATTTTAACTGGGTGCCTTCCTTGACGCACAAGCAGCCTGCTAACCCAGCCAGCATACGACTTTGTGGCATAGGGGAGAATAAAAGATTTGACTCCTACAAGGGTGATAAATAGATCAGTTACTTTCTCAGATTGGTATAAACACCCGACCAACTTAGCCGCGATACAAAGAAAATGGTACCTTCTTTAGGTATTAAAAAAGCCTCTTGCTGCATGCAGCAAGAGGCTTTTTATATTAATAACTCGCAATGCGGTTATTAGTCTAATTCAACCGTCATGTTAATTGACTCGTCAAAGAAGAACTCATCACAGTTGTTACCTGGGCCTGAACGGTCAACCACTAAGAACTCGTCGTCATCGCGCAGTGCCATAATTGGGTGGTGCCATACATTTCTGTGGTAGTTTACACCCTGACGCGCATTAGCACGGAAGCAGCGTACTGTGCTTGGGTCAATATTCATGCTGCCATTACCTACTGGGGCAACAACCAACAAAAACTCATGGCCAAACAGCGGGATAAAAGACTGTGAGCCAAAAGGATGGCGCTCTAGCATTTTAATTTGCAGTGGGTACTCTAATTTTTTAGCGCGGAAGATGCTGATAATGCCTTTACCATCTTCATCTAACTGTACGTCACCCACGTTGTGATAACGCTCGGTAGAGCCGTTGTTGATCATAAAGTGATCACGACCTACAGACTCGATCACATCGCCAAACTCTGCAAACGCTTCTTTCGTTAACGGCTCTATTTTAAGAGTCTTGTTCATATTGCCTCCATTCATTCATTAAAACGGGGTGTTAAGATCGTTTGGATCCTAGCCACCCCGTATTTTTAATTCAGCTGTTTAACGCTTAATTAGACTGCTTTAGCTTACATAGCGCTTAAACGAAACTCGCCGATTTTGTTAATTTCTTTTACCGCACGAGCAAATTCAGTGTCGTAGTCGTTATGAATACGCTCTTCAAATGCCGCTAAAATCTGGTGACGGTTTGAGCCTTTTACCGCCATGATAAAAGGAAATTGAAACTTCTCTTTATAGGCGTTATTCAGGTAAGTGAAGCGCTCAAACTCTTCAGCATTACACTCGCTAATACCCGCACCGGCTTGCTCGTTAGTAGAAGATTCTGTCAACTCGCCACGCTGGGCCGCTTTACCCGCTAAATCGGGGTGAGCATTAATCAGGTCTAACTGTGCTTTTTTGTCAGCATTGCTCATTACCGCAGCCATACGTGCATGTAGGTTAGCAATAATATTATCCTCAGCGGTTAGGCCTTGATCAAATGCTTGCTCAGCAACCCATGGTGAGTGCTCGTAAATGTCAGCAAATGTTGCAACAAATTCTTCGCGGCTCATGGTACTAGGAGTACAGGTAGTAAAACGGCTCATTACTTGCTTCCTTTATAAGGGTGATTTGCATACCAATGATTAGCAATGTCGATGCGACGGGTAAACCATACATGATCATGACCTTGAACATATTTAATGAAACGCTCAAGACCCGCAATACGACCTGGGCGGCCTAATATACGACAGTGCATACCAATAGACAGCATCTTAGGCGCTTCAGCACCTTCTGCATACAATACGTCAAATGAGTCTTTTAGATACTGGAAGAACTCTTCGCCGTTGTTATAACCATTTAAACCAAAACGCATGTCATTGGTGTCCATTACATAAGGGATCACCAAATGGCCTTCGCCGTCGTTGTCTACCCAATAAGGAAGATCATCACCGTAAGAGTCGGAATCATACAAAATGCCTTTGTCTTCCATTACGATCTTACGAGTATTAGGGCTATCACGGCCGGTATACCAGCCTTTAGGACGTTCGCCACATACGCGCTCAAAAATTTCCATGGCTTTTTCGTAGTGCTCACGCTCTTCTTCTTCACTCATAAACTGATAAGTGATCCATTTATAAGCGTGTGAACAAATTTCGTGACCTTCGTCCATAAAGACTTTAGCCAGTTCAGGGTAGCGCTCAAGAGCGGTGGCTACCGCAAAAATAGTCATGGGAATGTTATAGCGCTTAAACAAACGCAGCATACGCCATACACCAGCACGGCTACCGTATTCGTAGATAGACTCCATACTCATGTGGCGGGCGTTAGGAAACGCAACGGCAGTTGGCATTTCAGATAGAAAAGCTTCAGACTCACCATCACCATGCAATACGTTACGCTCACCGCCTTCTTCGTAGTTCAGTACAAAGTTAATGGCAATACGGGCTTTATTTGGCCATTTGGGATGGGGTGGGTTAGCACCATACCCAGCAAGATCACGAGGGTAATCGGTTGTTTGGCTCATCAGAAACTCCTTGAAACGAAGGGTGGGACACCAGCCGAAACAAGATATGCAGAGGGCTGGCCAGTCGAATATCGACTCTATTGTATACAATAAAGTCGATATATGTAAATAACAGGTTTGCTTTTTGTATCAGAAGGTACAGCTTATCTTGCTTTGCCCTCTTAAAGCAAAGACAATCCTATACATCAAGATAGTAACCTTGATTTCACGCCACAGTTCAAAATGTGACTTGCGAGTCAAATTTATGTTAATGAAATGTAGACATTAAATATTATCTTGATGTAAAATTAGTATTGTCGTCGTACTGTTAAGGGTACTCATGACCTAGAGCCATGATGATTAAGAGTGTCGAAGATAATACCTTGTATTAATATGGAGACGCGTAATACGCGCAAGGTAATGGAAAATGGGAAAGTTAACGACACACGTTCTAGATGCATCTAAAGGTAAACCAGGTACTGACATTAAGATTGAGCTGTATCTCGTTGAAGAAGGTGAAAAAACCACCCTTATCAACACTGTATACACCAATAGTGATGGCCGTACTGATGCACCTGTTCTAGAAGGCGACGACTATGTAGCCGGTAAGTATCAGTTGGTATTCCACACTGGTACTTACTTGCGCAAGCAAGGTGTTGAGTTACTTGAGCCTGCCTTTTTGGATGACGTTGTTATCCGTTTTGGTTTGGCAGCAGATCAAGATCACTACCACGTACCGCTGCTGATCTCTCCTTATAGCTACTCTACTTACAGAGGCAGCTAATAAGTAGTAGGCAGCACCTGTCAATGCCGTCCCTGGAAACCTCGTTCGGCATTGACAGTTTGCTACCATCTAAATTCGAGGAATACGGCTATGGAAAATGCCAATAATGAAACTGTAAAGCCAACCACAGAGCCAGCGCGCGCTGACAATGGCATGTTAGAAAAACTGTTTAAGTTAAAAGAGCATGGTACTACGGTAAAAACTGAGCTGGTTGCCGGCTTAACCACTTTTATCACCATGGCTTATATTATTTTTGTTAACCCTAATATTATGGCCGCCTCGGGAATGGACTCTGGTGCCGTGTTTGTGGCGACCTGTGTCGGTGCCGCTATTGCTACCTTATTTATGGGACTTTATGCCAACTGGCCAGTCGGTTTGGCACCGGGTATGGGACTAAACGCATTTTTTGCGTTTACCGTAGTCGGTGAAATGGGCTATAGCTGGGAAATAGCGCTAGGTGCTGTCTTTTGGTCGGGTATTATTTTTACCGCCATGAGCTTTTGGAAAATACGTGAGTGGGTGCTAGATGCCATTCCCGAGTCGTTACGTTATGCCATGACCGCCGGTGTGGGTTTATTTTTGGGCCTCATTGGTCTGAAAAGTGCCGGTATTGTAGTAGAGAGCCCTGCCACTTTAGTTACACTCGGTGATTTTACTCAGCCTAGTGCCTTACTGGCTGCTGCCTGTTTTTTAATTATCTCGGTATTAGTGTATCGCAATGTATTTGGCGCTGTACTAATCGGGGTATTGAGTGTCACGCTGATTGGTTTAGGAATGGGCATTGTTGAATACAATGGTATGTTCGCTATGCCACCGAGTATTGAGCCAACCTTTATGAAGCTAGATATTATGGGTGCGCTCGATGTGGGCATGATCACGGTTATTTTGGCTTTCTTATTTGTGAATATGTTTGATACCGCAGGCACCCTAATGGGCGTTGCTGAGCGGGCAAATTTACGCAAGGACGATGGTTCAATTAAAGGCCTGAAAAAGTCACTAAAAGCCGACAGTGCTTCCTCTGTAATTGGTACTTTTGTGGGTTGCCCACCGGTAACCAGTTATGTAGAAAGTGCAGCAGGTGTAGCTGCAGGTGGCCGTACTGGCTTAACTGCTATTGTTATTGCCATCTTGTTTTTACTGTCGATGTTTTTAGCGCCGTTAGCAGGCATGATCCCTCCTTACGCCACGGCAGGTGCTCTTATCTTTGTGGCCTTTGCCATGATGAGCAGCCTCTCTAAGATTAAGTGGGATGATTATACTGAAATGGCGCCAGCGGCCATTACAGCCTTGATGATGCCGTTCACCTTCTCTATTGCGAATGGTATTGCCATGGGCTTTGTCAGCTACGCAGTATTGAAACTGGCCACCGGCCAAGGCCGCCAGGTGTCTGCTGGTGTCTACGTGCTAAGTGTTATCTTTATTGCTAAGTTTATTTATATGTAAATAACCTAAATAAGCTTAATAAGATGAAAGCCACCGCTAAGCGGTGGCTTTTTTTGTACTGCGTATAGCTGTCGGTTTAGAGCCTGCTAGGGCCTTTGTTATGTATAATAAAGATCAGCAGATATTATTAGCGGCAAGGGAGTGCAGGCATTATGCCAAATCGAGCGCAGGGAAAACCTAACATCTGGCCCAAGATATTGCCATTTTTACAATGGACTCCGCTTATCAATGGCGCCAGCTTACGCGCCGATGCCCAAGCCGGCCTCACTAATGCCATTATTGTACTGCCACAAGGGGTTGCTTATGCCCTTATTGCCGGCCTGCCTCCAGAATATGGGCTGTATGCCGCCATTATCCCGGCCATTATTGCCGCATTATTTGGCTCATCTTGGCATTTAATTTCTGGCCCTACCGCCGCCATGTCGGTGGTAGTATTTACCTCGGTAAGCCCATTGGCCACACCAGGCAGCAGCGAATTTATTGCACTCGCCCTTACCCTTACTTTAATGAAGGGGGTCTTTCAGCTCGTGCTGGCCTCAGCAAGGCTTGGAGTATTAGTAAACTTTGTGTCGCATTCTGTGGTGATTGGCTTTACTGCGGGGGCGGCTGTGGTAATTGTGGTCAGCCAGCTGCAAAACTTATTGGGGTTGTCACTGGAGACCACAGGCACCTTTACTGATAATAGCTGGCAAGTACTGAGTCATTTATCCAGTGCCGACCCTTATAGCTTAGCAGTGGGCCTCACCACCTTAATCAGCTGCGTGATCATGAAAAAGCTTCGTCCCCGCTGGCCAAATATGCTGATCGCCTTAGCACTGGCCAGCGGCTTAGCGTTTATCTTAGATCCTACCCAACAGCATATTGCTATGGTGGGAGCAATACCTGCCAGTTTACCGCCTTTTAGCATGCCAGACCTTAGCTTTAATAATATGAGTGCCCTCTCATCTGGAGCCTTGGCCATTAGCTTATTAGGCTTGGTAGAAGCCTCATCTATTTCTCGCGCCATTGCTAGTCGCTCGCATCAGCGCCTAGACGATAATCAGGAGTTTATTGGCCAAGGGCTATCGAATGTAGTGGGGGCTTTCTTTTCTTGCTATGCCTCTTCGGGCTCGTTTACCCGTACTGGGGTTAACTTTACCTCAGGCGCCCGCACGCCCATGGCAGCCATTTTCGCCTCCTGCTTTTTGCTGGTCATTTTATTATTATTTTCTGATATAACCGCTTGGCTCCCTATTCCTGCCATGGCCGGATTACTCTTAGTGGTCGCATGGAACTTGATCGACTTTTATCATATTAAATTGATTATGCGCGCCGCTAAATCAGAAACCACAGTCTTGTTGGTCACCTTTGCCGCTACCCTGCTGGTGGCATTAGAATTTGCGATTTACGCGGGGGTTATTTTATCACTGGTGTTTTATTTAAAACGTACCTCACACCCACGTATTGTAAGTATTCTGCCCGACCCCAGCGCTAAGCATCCGCAATTTGTGAGTGCAGAAAATAAACGACTGCCTTATTGCCCACAGCTGCGCATTATTCGTATTGAAGGATCGCTATTTTTTGGTGCAGTCAACCACGTTCAAGAGTACCTACAAAATATTAGCGAACCTAGGCTGCTGATTGTGGGTAACGGCATGAACTTTGTTGATATAGTTGGCGCACAAATGCTATTACAAGAGTCACTGCGCCGGCGCGCTCAGGGGGGTGACCTGTATTTATGTAATGTAAAAGAGGGAGTGATGCGCACCCTTAAACGCAATAACCTGATTGAGCGTTTGGGAGAAGATCATATTTTTGCTAATAAGGGCAAAGCAATACATGGTATTTATGATCAATTAGATCCCAATATTTGCCACACCTGTACCGCGAGAATATTTCAAGAGTGTCATATAGCGCCACCAAACAGTAATAAGGATTAACGAAGAGACAGCGGTACGCTATACGCCGACCGCTATACGTTAACAGCCAACATACTGGGGCTGACTATTTTATTGTTTTTTAAGGTAAAGCGTATAACGTAAGGCGTATAATCATACGTTAGCCATCCGTTCACACTTGCCCTCGGGCTGGCTGGAAGCCATCACACTCTTTATATAAGGGATATTTCTATGTTGCCGAACGTGAATAACATTCTTTATTGTACTGATTTATCTAAAAACGCAGCTTATGCCTTTCAGTATGCTGTGTATTTAGCCAAAACCACTGGCGCTCAGGTACATATTTTAAAAGTAGTAGAGCAGCTCACCAGTGACGAGCGCCTCACTTTGCAGTCATATATTCTTAATCAAAGTGGCAGCGAGGAGTTTTTACAAAAGCGGCTCGATCATGCCTATCAGCATTTAGACCAACAATTAACTAATTTCTGGCAAACCTGTACGCCCGAAGAGCAGCGCTTACGCGAGCATATTGTGGGGTATGAAGTGGTAGAGGGGAATGCTAATCAGACGATTTTAGAGCGTGCTAACGCCCTTGAGTGTGACTTAATTGTTATGGGAGCACACGAGAAGGGGTGGATAGAAACATTGTTAGGCAGTGTGGCTAAAAGTGTGTTACGTGATTCCCGTATTCCGGTCTTAATTGTGCCAAGACCAGAAGACCCAACCGCAGAAGATTAACTAATAGAATATCAGGTGGTGAGCGGCCAACTAACATCAAGCACGGCAATCACCACCTACATATTAGCTAACTATACGAGAATTCACTACTTAAGCTGGGCGAGACTTTCTTTTCCTCACCCCTGAGAATACCGCATGTAAATCGGTGGACGCCGTTTCATTATCGAGGTTTAACTTACCTTCGATATGATCCAGGTGTTGCGCCATCATAGCCACAGCACGAACCGGATCGCCCGACTCTATCGCTGACAGCAAGGCCTCGTGTTCGTTAAAAGAACAATCTGCTTGATGCCCGACTTCATACTGAGCAATAATCAATGAGGTTTGAGATACCACACTGCGCTGAAAGTTAAGCAGCGGCGTATTGTTAGCCATGTGCGCCAGCTCTAGGTGAAACTCTCCTGATAAGCGAATGCCGCTACCACGATCACCACGGTCAAAAGCATCTTGCTCTTGCTGCACTAAAGTACGAATGCGCTCTAAACTCGCAGGAGTTACATTTTTAACCGCCAGTTCAATAACAGCAAGCTCAACCACACGCCGAGCAGCAAATATTTGTCGCGCTTCTTCCACACTGGGCGCCGCCACGACTGCCCCACGATTAGGTCGAATACTCACCACCTGCTCATGAGATAAGCGTAATAAAGCACGACGAATAATGGTGCGGCTTACGCCAAATATCTCGCCTAGGGCTTCTTCACTAAGCTTGGTACCAGGAGCGAGGCGTTGTTCTAAAATGGCATCAAAAATGTGTTCATAAACAACATCATCTTGAGTATTTGAGCTCGACTTGACGGGTCTAGGCTCCAGCTGGCTGAGTGAACTCATAATTAAGGTTTCCAATTAGGGCTAACATGACAAACCGCTAACATATTATTGTGTGCTTATGCTTCGTAATGTTTGCTTGTAAGTTAAATTTTTGTAATTACGTATACAATCTTACTGTGTTTTGCACAATTCGGTAGCCAAAATTGTCAAGACTGTGACTGAACACAAAAAACGCCCTCATTGGGCGTTGTTTGTAACACGGGTTTATTGAGATTCATTTAACCCCGTTCTCGTTGATATTGACGATGACCTGCAATATAAGTTTCGGCAATCGCTCTATCATCTCCGAGCATCATTAATACAAATAACTGTTCAAATAAATGCTGGCTATTGGCGATGCGGGCATCCATTAATGGCGTCGCATGTAAGTCTAATACTAAAAAGTCGGCTTCTTTGCCTACGCTTAAATTACCAATTTTATCGTCTAAACTTAATGATGCTGCACCACCTAAGGTTGCTAAATATAACGCTTTAATGGGGTGTAGTTTATGCTCTTGTAATTGCTGTATTTTATAGGCCTCAGAAATAGTATGCAGCATAGAGAAACTCGTGCCCCCACCGACATCTGTACCTAATCCCACACGAATGCCATGGCCTTCTACCTCAGGTAAATCGAGTAAGCCTGAGCCTAAGAATAAGTTAGAGGTGGGGCAAAACGAAATGATAGAATCGGTCTCACCCATGCGCTCACTTTCTGCTTGATCCAAATGTACTGAGTGTGCAAATACCGAACGCTCACCTAGTAAACCAAAGTGATCGTAAACATCTAAGTAACCGGCTCGTTCAGGAAATAAAGACTTTACCCACTCTATTTCTTGTTTATTTTCCGATAAGTGTGTCTGTAAATAGACATCGGGATATTCGGCTAATAACTGACCGGCCATAGTGAGCTGCGCCTCACTGCTAGTAGGGGCAAATCTTGGGGTGACGGCATACAACTGGCGGCCTTTGTTATGCCAGCGCTCAATCAGCGCTTTACTGTCGGCATAACCTGTTTCTGGTGTATCTAATAAATAGTCAGGTGCATTGCGATCCATCATCACCTTGCCGGCGATCATACGCATATTGCGCTGCTCAGACTCGGTAAAAAACGCATCAACGGAGGCTTTATGCACAGTGCCAAACACCAAGGCAGTGGTGGTGCCGTTACGCAGTAGTTCGTCTAAGAAAAAACGGGCAACGCGCTTGGCATGCTCAGGGTCGGAGAACTTACCTTCTTCAGGAAACGTATAGTTATTTAACCAATCAAGGAGCTGTTCACCGTAAGAGGCGATCATTTCCGTTTGTGGATAATGAATATGCGTATCAACAAAGCCGGCGCTAAGCAGCTTATCTTTAAACTCCACCACCTGGGTCTGCACAGGAAGTCGCGCTAATACCTCTTTGGCAGAGCCGATATCGCTAATGTGGCCATCGGTGACCACCAAAACACCATCTTCATAATAGTCGTAGCTGCCGTCTAGCCCGACTTGGTTAGGATCAGCCAAGCAGTTAATAATAGCGGCGCGGTAAGCGGTCACTTGTGTCATAAACACGTCTCCAAAAATTCAGTCATACAGCTTTTGCCACGGAGTCACGACATCCACGGAAAATAATTAATATCACCTAACACTGAGCGCTAGGTTACTTATGCCGAGCTTGCAATAGGCGAGATATTGCGTTTAGTTACTGCGCAATACTCACTTTTTTCCGTGGCTACTTGCTGGTATTCGCGGATTAACTCGCCCGCCACCGAGACGGCAATTTCGGCAGGATGCTTGCCGCTCACTTCACTTAAACCAATCGGACAGATCATTTTTGTTAGTTCCAGATCACTCACGCCCCGCTCTTTTAGCTTATAGTCGAAACGTTTGCGTTTGGTTTGTGAGCCAATAACGCCAAAATAACGGGCATCATTGCGTTTTAATATTTGCGCACACAGCTCAAGGTCTAATTGGTGGTTATGGGTCATCACCAAATAAAAACTGCCCGGCGGTTGACTATTAATCTCACCAACAGGGTCATCACTGACCAGCTGAGTCACCCCACTGATTTGCTCAGCAGGAAACTCAGCTTCACGCTCGTCAATCCAGGTAATACGAAAAGGTAACGTAGCCAGAATATGCACCAAGGCTTTCGCCACATGACCGGCGCCAAACAACACCAGATGATGACGGGCACGCACCACAGGCTCTAGCATAATACTCGCCATGCCGCCGCAGCACTGGCCAAGACTCGCCCCTAAATTAAAGCGCTCCACTTTCATCTGTGACTCACCACTCAACAGCATCGCGCGCGCCAGCTTAAGGGCTTTATACTCAAGGTGACCGCCACCAATAGTGGCGTAGCAGCCTTGCTCGGTAACCAGCATTTTGGTGCCGCTATCGCGCGGTGTAGAGCCTTTATGCTCAACCACTGTCACCATAACGCAAGGTTCACCCTTGCGTTCTAATTCGGCCAATATTTGAATCCAGTTATCTTTAAACATAACCTTTATTACCTCTTCCTAATATCTCAGCCGCCGATTGGTATACCTTTAAGCAACTCAGTGCTTAAGGGAGGACCAAGGGAATTACTCAACCGACCACCTGCGCCAGGGATGGCGCGGTTGAGCCCCCAGGGGGCGAGCTTGTCTCGCCGTGACAAATTGTTTGAGTCTGACCAAATATCCAGTGAATGTTCGCAGCTGACTCAAACAATGAGTGTCATATCCCACGACGAGTCGGAGGAGTAAGCCCTTGGTTCGACTTCTGCCGCTACCTCAATTGATACTCGCCTCCCCTCACACATCTCCTGCGGTGGCTTCATTCTTTTCTACCCACTCGTGCATTTGCTCTACCGCCCATAGCACTCGTTCTGGGGTAGCAGGAGAGTCAATATGTGGATATGTTTGATAATCAGACACACTGGCAATGGCATCTTTAAGGGCACACCACACCGAAATACCCAACATAAAGGGCGGCTCACCCACGGCTTTAGAATGAAACACAGTGTCTTCTGGGTTTTTGCGGTTTTCGACTAATTTAGTACGAAAATCAATCGGCATATCAGCCACGGCAGGAATTTTGTAACCCGCAGGCCCTGTGGTCATTAAGCGACCTTTATCATTCCACACCAATTCTTCGGTGGTTAACCAACCCACCCCTTGCACAAAAGCCCCTTCTACTTGGCCAATATCAATGGCGGGATTAAGCGAGTCCCCCACATCATGCAAGATATCGGCACGCAAAATTTTGTACTCGCCAGTTAAGGTATCAATCAATACCTCTGAGCAGGCAGCCCCATACGCAAAGTAGTAAAAAGGCGAGCCTGAGCCGGTCGCATGATCGTAGAAGATCTTAGGAGTACGGTAAAAACCCGTGCTTGAAAGCGAAATCTGATTGAAATAGGCCAGCTCAATAAATTCAGGGAATGACATGATCTGATCGCGGATCGTCACAAAGTTATTTTTAAACACCACTTCTTCTGGCGTTACCTGAAAATGACCGGCCGCCCACTCAATTAAGCGATTTTTAATGGTTATCGCCGCATTTTGTGCCGCTTTACCGTTAATATCGGTACCGCTCGAGGCCGCTGTAGGGGAAGTATTTGGCACTTTATCGGTATTGGTGGCCGTGATCTGAATACGGTCAATGTCTACCTGAAACTCTTCCGCCACAATTTGTGCCACTTTAATATTCAGCCCCTGCCCCATTTCAGTACCACCGTGGTTAAGGTGAATACTGCCATCGGTATACACGTGCACTAAAGCGCCGCCCTGATTTAAGAAGCTGGCGGTAAACGAAATACCAAACTTCACTGGGGTCATGGCAATCCCTTTTTTCAAAATAGGGCTTTGCGCGTTATAGGCTTTTATCTCATCGCGACGGCGAGCGTATTCACTGGACTCTTCTAGTTCCTCAACCATCTCATGAATAATATTGTGCTCTACCGGCTGATGATAGTGAGTGACGTTGCGCTCATCTATGCCATAAAAGTTAACTTTTCGGATCTCTAGTGGATCTTTACCCAAATGAGAGGCAATTTCGTCGATCACATGCTCTATGGTCATCATGCCCTGGGGGCCACCAAAACCACGATACGCCGTATTAGAAGCGGTATGGGTTTTACATCTGTGACCCACTACTGTGGCGTCACCTAAGTAATAGGCGTTATCTGAGTGAAACATGGCGCGGTCGACAATGGACGACGAGAGATCCGGTGAGTAACCACAGTTACCTGCCACTATAATCTCTGAGGCTTGAATGCGACCTGTGTCGTCAAAACCAATTTTGTATTGGTTATAAAACGGATGACGCTTACCTGTCATCATCATGTCTTCTACACGGGGTAAACGCATTTTGGTTGGTCGACCGGTTAGGCGCGCCACCACTGCCGCTAAACAGGCTGGGGCTGCAGCTTGGGTTTCTTTACCGCCAAAACCGCCCCCCATGCGTCGCATATCGGTAACCACCTTATGCATAGGGACCCCTAATACACTGGCCACCAACTTTTGAATTTCTGTCGGGTGCTGGCTTGAGGTAAACACCATCATGCCGCCATCTTCGGTGGGCACCACAGAGCTGACTTGGGTTTCTAAGTAGAAGTGCTCTTGGCCACCAATATGTAAGCTGCCCTCAATAACGTGCTTAGCGCTCGCCAAGCCTGCGGCAGAGTCACCTCTTTGTTGGGTGTGGCTTTCTGTCACAAAGTGCTTTTTTTCTAGTGCTTCTTCTACCGATAAAATAGCGGGCAGGTCTTCGTATTCAATGATAGCGGCCATGGCGGCCTTGCGGGCCGTCACTAAATCTTTAGCCGCCACCGCCAACACCACTTGGCCAACGTATTCCACTTTACCATCGGCTAAGAGCGGATCACCGGCCAAAATAGGACCAATATCTAACTGCCCAGGCACATCTTTTGCGGTAATGGCCAGCGTCACACCCTCAAAGTCGTAACAAGGGCTGACATCTAGCTTGGTAATGCGAGCATGAGCACGCTCTGACTGTCTAGCATACAGGTGCAGTTGGTTAGGAAACTCCAATCTGTCGTCTATATATTGCGCTTCGCCTGATACCTGCATGGCAGCACTGTCGTGTGGGACTTTTTTGCCCACGCCAGTTTGCAGATTCTGTTTTACCAAGGCCATCATTTCATCGATGGTCAGTGTCTGTTTTGCTGTATTAGACATAAGACGTCACCCTTGTTTCGAGTTGCAGACTTTGTTGCTCAAGAAAGAATTTATAGAGCAAATTAGTGGCCGTTTTGCTGCGATATTCCTTGCTCGCCCTAAAGTCGGTAAGAGGCTCAAAATCACCACTTAAGGCATCCATAGCAACTTTTACTGTCACTTTCGTCCAAGGTTGATTAAGTAGCGCTTGTTCACAAGCATTGGCCCGCTTAGGCACCCCCGCCATACCACCAAAAGCAATGCGTGCTTCAGTGATCACATCATTGGTAATGGTGAGATTAAAGGCACCACACACTGCAGAAATATCATCGTCTAAACGTTTAGAAAGCTTATAAACCTTAAAACACTGGTTGGCAGTGGGCTTGGGCACGATAATTTTCTCAATAAACTCACTGCTTTGTTGCGCGGTCTTTTTGTAATCCAAAAAGTAGTCTTCTATGGGAAGTTCACGGCGCATATCACCTTTGCGCAGCACTAAGCGAGCATTTAATGCCATAAGCACCGGCGGTGCATCGCCAATGGGCGAGGCATTACCTATGTTGCCCCCTAGGGTACCTTGGTTACGTATTTGCAACGAAGCAAAGCGCTCTAACAACTCGCCCATATCAGGAAATACTCGGCTAAGGGCGTCATAGCTATCGTTTAAGCTACGGGCCGCGCCTATTTCGAGCTGCTGCTCATCTTCTGTTAGCTGCTTCATATCTGCCACATTACCCACATAAATCATCTTGGGTAGTTCACGATAAAACTGCGTCACTTGCAGTGCTAAATCGGTACCGCCAGCCAGCAGCTGTGCATCGGGGTGCTCCACTAATAAGCCGGCGAGCTCATCGCTGGATACCGGTGAAAAACACACATTACCGTTTCCGTTAAGGGTAACTAAAGCATCGGTTTCAATCTGATCCAGCTTGGCTAATATCTCGGTTTCGTAGCGTGAGAACTGATCCACTAATTGCGGCTGCTCGGCAATGGCTTTAGCTGCATCCACAATGGGGCGATAACCGGTACAGCGACAAAGGTTGCCGGCTAGCGCTTCAAAAATATCGTGCTTTTGTGCCGTGGGCTTATTTTTGCTTAGGGCAAACATAGACATAATAAAGCCGGGAGTACAAAAGCCACATTGCGAGCCATGAAAGTCGACCATGGCTTGTTGAACTGGGTGCAAGCTGCCATCGGTTGATTTGAGATCTTCCACTGTTAGTAACTGTTTGCCGTGCAATGTCGAGACAAAAGTAAGGCAAGAGTTAACGGTGCGATAACGGATATGATCCCCTTCACGCTCACCAAGCACTACGGTACAGGCACCACAATCGCCCGAACCACAGCCTTCTTTAGTGCCATTTTTACCCAGGTGTTCGCGTAAATAATTAAGCACCGTCATATTGGGCGACAGGTCAGTTTCCTCTCGCATTTCTTGGTTAAGTAGGAACTTAATCAAGCTCACCTCCTTTAGCAGAACCCTGCACATATGGCTAAACAACAAATAATATCTTCATGTGTAATTAAAATAAAAGTTGACCAATTAGTCAATAATTAATTTTACTTTTTACAACTTTTATTGAAACATAAGTTTAACATCATCCTAATTTGCTGCCGAAATCATGACTGAAGTCGTCAGCCATAGGGATTGTATAAGCTCGCCAAGTTGCGCTATCTGCCTTCTATAGCAAGAAATCACCGCTAATCACCTATAAAAAACGATAAAAAAACACCAAGCTTGTAGGCTTGGTGTTGTTTAAGACTTCACGATTAGACTATACAGTGCTGTTAATAAGACAGAGCCTGAACGTTGCAACCACTCAATACCAGCTGAGTGATCTGCTGTGCTGCCAACTCAAAGTCGTGATCGTCTAGCTCTTCTTTACCCAAGGTCATGGTAATTTGCCAATTAAAATCAGCATAGGTTTGCGTAGACGCCCAAATAGCAAACAGTAAATGGTGTGCATCGACAGCATGCAGCAAGTTTTGTGCTATCCAATCGTTAAGCTTGGCACTTAAAGTGCGAGTTTGTTCGCTAAGGCGCTCAATAATATCGGGAGGTAAATGCGGGGCGCCATGCATGATCTCATTTGCAAATACTTTAGATGCATAAGGGTAATTTTTTGAGATCATTAGCTTAGATTTAATATAAGCGGTTAGCGCTAATACGGGGTCTTGATGCTGAATAAAAGGCTCAGATGCGGCCAGCAAAGGCTCGGTGATACTTTCAAGTACAGCTCGGTAGAGCTTTTCTTTACTGCCAAAGTAATAGTAAATATTCGGTTTGGGTAAGTCTGCAAGCTGGGCAATGGTCGCTGTTTTAGTCGCGGCATAGCCATGTTCAGCAAACACCTGACTTGCCGCGCGTATAATAATTTCTTCGTTTTTTGCTCGGATCCGAGACATAGTAATGTAAGCTCCAAACCATTATATGAGGCGTTTCTTGGTTAACCCTACCCCAATTTAACCAAGACTGTGAGCAAAAATACATAAAAAAGCGTTCACTGAAGTGAACGCTAGTATCAATAACAGGCTTAATGCTGGTGCTTGATAATATTAAGGCTGTTAATCTGACCGAGTGTTAGTTAGCTGTAATCTGCCACCAAGTCGGCAAGCTTAACACCGGCAATAGCACAGGCTTCATCTACATCGGGAAGATCGCCACTAATGCCTACAGCACCCAGTATGTTGTTGTCGGCATCACGAATTAATACGCCACCGGGAGCGGGAATAATATCGCCATCGGACATCACATTAACCGCAGACATAAAGGCCGGACGCGTCTCTGCAACCTCAGCTAAGCCTCGAGAGCTGCGCCCTAATGCTACAGCACCCCATGCTTTACCTTTAGCAATATCGGGTCGTAATAAGGTGGCGCCATCTTGGCGCTGAAGGGAGATAAGATGACCCGCATTGTCTAATACAGCAACGGTAAGGGGGGCGGCGGAAACCTCTGATGCGTGCTCAAAGGCGCCACGCGTGATGGTTAACGCTTGTTCAAGTCTAATGGTGCTCATTTATGGACTCCCTGTCGATGGTAACAACAGTAACAATAGAAGAGAATTGAGCACTAATAAAGCATAAAACAGACACAATGTTAAGATCTTTCGTTCGCATCTTACGTTAAGGTAATGTATTTACTCGTCTATTGTCTGTGATCAAAAGCACATTTTAGGCTGTTAAATAACAAAAACTCACTGATTACAGGCATCCAATATCGGCTGGCTCACCCAAGGAGTAAATATCTGGTATGATTTTTGCTTTAGTTTGCTATAAACCGTGAATATTAACCTTAGCATAGCCATAACGTGAGCATAAGTCATACTGAATAACCGTCAGTCACGTCTTATCAATAACAGGCTTATGCACTGCATCGTTAAGCAGGAAGACAAGCTAGCCCTTTCTGCTTCTGGAGATAAATATGCTGGATTTTCGACAGGTTTCACGCTTTAACCGGTTTATGTGTTGGTTACTGCTGAGCTGCACCATAATGAGCTTATTGCCGCAGAGTTTGTTTACCGGCTCATTTGGCCAATGGCTACATAACTATCGTCTGCTGTTTATACTGGGCATGGTCGCTTCTGGCGCTTACTTTTTTTCTCATGCCGCCATTATGTTATTTCAGTATGTCTTTTCTCGTAAGCAACGTGCCATGCAAGAAAAGTTACTAAAAGAGCTACTCGACTATTTAGATGCAAATGAAAAATCGGTGTTACGTGAGTTTGTGATCCAACGTAAAAGCGTCATAAAATTGCCTGTGACAGAGCCTGCCGTCAAAAATTTGTTAGAACAGGGTATATTAACTTATGCCTATGGTGAACCAGGAGAAATGGGGTTAAATGCCATTAAGCCATTAATGATCAGTATTGAAGCACGTCCATTATTGACATTTAAGGTGCTGGGAATTAACCCCAGTAGCATGACAGAGGAACAAAAAGATCTGATTTTAAATACCCGCCCTAAATACGCCTACAAACAGTTAGATCGTCATTAAAGGCAACAAAAAGCAAGCGCTAAGCTGGAAACGTAAGAAAGTACCATTTGTTCACACAGCGGTTGCTGCAAGATTTATCTATGAGCATTTAAACAGCAAAGCCGACCGTTTGCCTAGTATGACGCTGGCGGCGTTTTGGCAGAGGGATACTTGGGGTGGGTTAAGCAACTTCGTAGTAAACCGCATTCTTGGCCGTTTCTTCAGCAAGAATTGACATAGCAACCGGCACGCACTTACCGCACTGTGTTCCCACCGCCAGCTCTTTCTTCAAACGTTTAAATTCACTGCCACCGTCTTTTATTGCGGCACGCAGTTGACTGTCGGTAATACCCTTGCATAAACATACATACATTTGAGAACCCTCCGCATTCAATGGAGTAAATCTAAATGATATTAGTTATCAATGCAAGGGTTATTACTTAAGCTTTTTACGTCAGCGCGCGAGATCATAGATTTGCTTTAACGAACAAGCTTGCTTTCATTATTATTGATCATGCGCTCATCAAGCGTAGGAGCCAACTTTGATAAGTCATAGCCTGCTGCCGTGGCTTTGTGTAAAAGTTGCTCGCTAGACACCTCAGCGGCCTGAGATAACGCCCATAAGGTAATGGAGCGTGTACCTGTTCGACAAAATGCCAATACGGGCTCGTCGCTGCTCTTGAGTAGCTGTTTAAACTCACTCACATTAGCCTCTGTAAACTGCCCTGGCGTAATAGGCAACCAATACCAGTTCAACCCTAAGCTACGTGCTTGTTCGGCCAGTGTACCCGCTGTAGGTTGCTCTGGGGCTTCAGCATCGGGCCTATTACAGATCACAGTGCCAAAACCGGCGTTTTTAAGGGCGACTAAATCATCGCCAGTCACTTGATCTGCCACCGAAAAATCAGCTGTAACAAATTTGATTTCCATATTACACCTCCATAAAAACACCTTACGCCTTACGTTTACAGTGTAAAGCTATATTAGTTTTAACGTATAGCTTTGTTTTATTTTTAACGTATAGCGTATAGCCATGGTTTACCGTATTTTAGGTATAAAAAAAGGAGGCCAAAGGCCTCCTTTTTTGCATACTTTTAAGCGCTAATTAAGCAACGATTTTCGCTACAACACCAGCACCAACAGTACGGCCACCTTCACGGATAGCAAAACGTAGACCATCTTCCATCGCGATAGGAGCAATCAAAGTAACAACCATGTGTACGTTGTCACCAGGCATTACCATCTCAACGCCTTCTGGCAGTTCGATAGTACCGGTCACGTCAGTTGTACGGAAGTAGAACTGTGGACGGTAGCCTTTAAAGAAAGGAGTGTGACGACCACCTTCTTCTTTTGACAGAACATAGATTTCTGATTCAAAAGTAGTGTGTGGAGTAATAGAACCTGGCTTAGCAAGAACCTGGCCACGCTCAACATCTTCACGCTTAGTACCACGTAGCAGAACACCAACGTTCTCACCTGCACGACCTTCGTCAAGCAGCTTACGGAACATTTCTACACCAGTACAAGTAGTTTTGGTGGTGTCTTTGATACCAACGATTTCAAGTTCTTCACCAACTTTGATGATACCGCGCTCAACACGACCAGTAACAACAGTACCACGGCCTTGGATTGAGAACACATCTTCGATTGGTAGCAAGAAAGCACCGTCAACAGCACGCTCTGGATCAGGGATGTAAGAATCAAGGGCATCAGCCAACTCGATGATCTTCTCTTCCCACTGAGCTTCGCCTTCTAGGCCTTTCAGTGCAGAACCTTGGATTACTGGCGTGTCATCACCTGGGAAGTCGTACTCAGACAACAACTCACGGATTTCCATTTCAACCAGCTCAAGCAGTTCTTCATCGTCAACCATGTCACATTTGTTCATGAATACAACGATGTAAGGAACGCCAACCTGACGGGCTAACAGGATGTGCTCACGAGTCTGTGGCATAGGACCATCAGTAGAAGCAACAACCAAGATTGCGCCATCCATTTGAGCCGCACCAGTGATCATGTTTTTAACATAGTCGGCGTGACCTGGGCAGTCTACGTGTGCGTAGTGACGTGCTTCAGTATCGTACTCAACGTGAGATGCAGCAATGGTTATACCACGTGCTTTTTCTTCTGGTGCGTTATCGATTTGAGCGTAGTCGCGAGCGCTACCACCCATTTTCTTAGCCAATACGGTAGTAATGGCAGCAGTCAGAGTTGTTTTACCGTGGTCAACGTGGCCGATAGTACCTACGTTTACGTGTGTTTTATTACGTTCAAATTTTTCTTTAGACACGGACTAGTCCTTCCTAGTTTGTTCCCACTCGCGTTGCGGTGGAAAGTTTAAACAAAGATTATTAACCTTTACGAGCAGCAATAAGCGCTTCAGCCATGCTGGCAGGTACTTCGGCGTACTTAGCAAACTCCATAGAGTAAGAAGCACGACCTTGCGACTGTGAGCGCAGGTCTGTAGCATAGCCAAACATTTCCGACAGGGGAATCATAGCATTAATTATTTTGCCTGATGCGCCATCTTCCATGCCATCTATGATACCTCGACGACGATTAACGTCACCGATAACATCACCCATATACTCTTCTGGCGTTTCTAATTCAACCTTCATCATAGGCTCAAGTAGCACAGGGTTACATTTCATAAACCCATCTTTAAATGCCATCGACCCTGCGATTTTAAAGGCCATCTCAGAAGAGTCAACATCATGATAAGAACCATCGTACAGGGTGACCTTGATATCTTCGATTGGATAACCGGCCAATACCCCCTGTCTCATTTGTTCTTGAATGCCTTTGTCTACTGATGGGCAGTACTCTTTGGGTATTGCACCACCAACAATAGCATTCACAAACTCATAACCAGCACCGGGCTCTTGTGGCTCAATTTTGATCCACACATGACCAAACTGCCCTCGACCACCTGACTGACGAACGAACTTGCCTTCTTGCTCAACACTACCGCTAATGCTTTCACGATAGGCCACCATGGGCTTACCCACGTTAGCTTGTACGTTGAACTCGCGCTGCATTCTATCTACCAGAATATCGAGGTGCAACTCACCCATGCCAGCAATGATAGTTTGACCTGATTCTTCATCGGTATTAACGCGGAAAGACGGGTCTTCCTGCGCCAGCCGCCCCAATGCCAAGCCCATTTTTTCTTGGTCGGCTTGGGTTTTAGGTTCAACGGCCACTGAGATAACAGGCTCAGGAAACTCCATACGCTCTAATATAATAGGCGTATTAGGAGCACACAGGGTGTCACCTGTGGTCACGTCTTTTAAACCGATGGCGGCGGCGATGTCGCCGGCACAAACAGATTTTATCTCTTCGCGCTTATTGGCATGCATCTGTACGATACGACCAAAACGTTCCCGTTTACCCTTAACGGAGTTCATCACTGTATCCCCGGTGCTTACCACACCTGAGTACACGCGGAAAAACGTTAGGCTACCCACAAACGGATCCGTCGCAATCTTAAATGCGAGGGCAGAGAAAGGGGCATCATCACTGGCTGGGCGAGTATCTGGGGTTTCCCCATCCACTTTTGTACCAGCAATGGCAGCCACTTCAACCGGAGACGGCAGATAATCAACAACAACGTCTAGCATGGCTTGCACGCCTTTATTTTTAAAGGCGGTACCACAGGTCACCAGAATAATTTCGCTATTCAGTACGCGCTGACGCAAAGCTGCTTTAATTTCAGCTTCGGTTAGCTCTTCACCTTCTAGGTACTTATCCATCAGTTCATCGTTGGCTTCAGCCGCAGCTTCTACCATGTTCTGACGCCATTCTTCGGCTAGCTCACGCATCTCTTCGGGAATATCGTAATAAACGAAGGTCGTCCCGTGATTATCGCTGTCCCAGTCAATCGCTTTCATCTTGACCAAGTCGATTACGCCTTTGAAGCTTTCTTCAGAGCCGATCGGTAATTGCACAGGAACTGGCTCGCCTTTTAGGCGGCTTTTAATCTGTGAAACTACACGCAAGAAGTCAGCGCCGGTACGGTCCATTTTATTAACAAACGCGATACGCGGAACATGATATTTATTCGCCTGACGCCATACGGTTTCAGACTGAGGCTGAACGCCACCCACAGCACAGTAAACCATAACAGCACCATCGAGGATCCGCATAGAGCGCTCTACTTCAATCGTGAAGTCAACGTGCCCTGGGGTATCGATAATGTTAATACGGTGCTGAGGGTACTGGTGCTCCATTCCATCCCAAAAACAGGTGGTGGCGGCAGAGGTGATAGTAATACCACGCTCTTGCTCTTGCTCCATCCAGTCCATGGTGGCAGAACCCTGATGGGTCTCACCAATTTTATGGTTTACGCCGGTATAAAACAGTACCCGTTCTGTGGTGGTAGTTTTACCCGCATCAATGTGAGCACTAATACCAATGTTGCGATAGCGCTCAATTGGGGTTGTACGAGCCACAATAAAATCCTCTTGCTAAGGTCAATGCCCTTAGTAGGCAATTAAGGGGGTGCGCAAACTGCGCACCCAGCAAATTACCAGCGGTAGTGTGCAAACGCTTTGTTTGCTTCAGCCATACGGTGCACGTCTTCACGCTTCTTAACCGCAGAACCTTTGTTATCGGCAGCATCTATCAGCTCACCAGCTAGGCGTTGAGCCATAGACTTTTCACCACGCTTACGCGCAGAGTCTACCAACCAGCGCATGCCTAAAGCATTACGACGCACTGGACGTACTTCTACTGGCACCTGGTAGGTAGAACCACCTACACGGCGCGATTTAACTTCAACTGTAGGACGAATATTTTCTAACGCTTCTTCAAACAGCACCAAGTGCTCTTTGCCGCTTTTAGCTGCAGCTGCTTCTAAAGCAGAGTAAACGATAGTTTCTGCGGTTGATTTCTTACCATCAATCATCAGAATGTTAACGAATTTTGCCAGCAATTCAGATCCGAACTTAGGATCTGGTAAAATTTTACGCTGGCCGATTACGCGACGTCTTGGCATTGCAAATTCTCCGTAACTTCAGGGATAACCCAAAACACAGTGTGTTATTGAATAAAATGTTTGGCCTTACTTAACAGAGAACTATTAAGCCTTAGGTTTTTTAGCGCCGTACTTAGAACGACCCTGGCGGCGTGCAGAAACACCTGAGGTGTCTAGTGCGCCACGAACGGTGTGATAACGCACACCTGGTAAATCTTTAACACGACCACCGCGAATAAGCACAACAGAGTGCTCTTGCAGGTTGTGGCCTTCACCACCAATGTAAGAGTTAACCTCAAAACCATTGGTTAGACGAACACGACATACTTTACGCAGTGCAGAGTTCGGCTTTTTTGGAGTGGTGGTGTATACGCGGGTACATACGCCACGTTTTTGCGGGCACGCTTCCAACGCTGGTACGCTGCCTAAAGCAACGACTTTTTTACGTGGTTTGCGAACCAGCTGATTAATTGTAGTCATTAACAGCTCCTGAAAATATATCGTTCTACAGTTGTGAAGAAACCTTCCCCAAAAGTGGGGACGCAAAATTCTATGCTTGCTACGCCCTTGAGTCAAGATTTATACAATTATTGCTCGAACATTTATCGTTATTGCTCGATTTTTAGCAAAATTGCCGCTTACCAAGCTTGAGGGCTGCCCCATTCTGCCACTAATGTAACCCAATCGGCCATACTAATTAACTCGCCCAACTTATGAGACAGACCTCGGGCCGCTAAATCTTCTTGCATCACATACAAGCGCCCTTGACTGGCCAGTGCTTGTAATGGAGCCTGCCACGGCAATGCACCGGTCACACTGGCTGCAATAACGCCATCTTGCCATAACAGCAAGCTGTCTTCTGGTTGCAACTGCGATAACGCCAGATTGAGTGTTTGATGGCTAAAAGGGGAGTATTTAATGGTATGTAGCATAATGCCTCAAAAACTCAGTCGCACTGAGTAGTCGTTTAAGTGCTGCTGCCAAGCATCCATTGATAACACCTCTGCGACTATGCTGACTTGTGTAGACGCCAAACCTCGTTCAGCTAACGACTGAGCGCATACATACACGCGTTCAACATCATAGAGATCGAGTAAACCAAAGGTTGGCGCATAATCTCGCCCAAGGATGAGACTGGTATCTTGCCCCTCTAACACTTGATAAACACCGTCTCCAATAAAAAAGATACCTATATCTTCATTAAGTGCAGAGGTCGCCAAGGCAGCATCTAATCCCTCTCGGCCAGACGCCGAGCCATGGGGGGGAGTTCGAAATATAAAGGCGACCTTATTCATAATAAACACCCATCACAACTCGTGCGTAATATAGCGCGCTCAAAACTGCACCACCCTATCTGCCGTTAGGGCTGCTTGTGCCAGTTGCCCTAAGCCTGTCATACAAAACGGCGGTGCTAAGTTCCATTGGCCTTGCTCGGTATCTGCCGCCGACGCCTGATCACAAATGCCACGACGCAAGGCCGCCGCGACACAAACATCCAAGGTAAGATGATGCTGATTGGCAAACTCGACCCAAGCTTGCTGCAAGTGGAGTTCATCCGCAGCAGGCTGAGCCAGCTGATTGGCATTATAAACACCGTCTTGATAAAAAAAGACATGACTAATGGCATGGCCCTGCTCTATTACCGCACAGGCAAACCGATAGGCATCACTCGCCGATTGGCTGCCATAACACGGGCCTGTGACCAATAAAGCAAACCGCAATGCGGGTTGAGTCATAACCAGCCTCTTTATTATTGAACAATAAAATTACTTAACGTAAGCAATGGCTTCAACTTCAACCAACACATCCTTTGGCAGGCGCGCCGCTTCTACGCAAGAACGTGCAGGGGCCCCTAGCGTAAAGTAGCTGGCATACACTTCATTAAAGGCCAGAAAGTTGTTCATATCAGATAAGTAACAGGTTGTTTTAAGCACGCTAGATGCATCAGCACCAGCGGCTTTTAATACCGCTAACAGATTATCCATCACTTGTATGGTTTGCGCCTCAATGCCGCCTTCTACTACCGCCATACTAATCGGATCGAGTGGAATTTGGCCTGAGGTATACAGGGTATTGCCAATACGCGTGGCTTGTACGTAAGGGCCAATAGCGGCAGGGGCATGTTCGGTCGCAATTGTCGTTTTAGTCATTAGGGCTCCTAAATGGGATCAGCTGAAGTTTATCGCTTACCCAGTCATATCCAGTAATATATAGCAAAGTGTTGTCGAGTGATGTTGCACAAATACAAGCATCACTCATTGCTCCGATCATCAACTGATGATGACAGATGTCAACAAAAAAACCGCCCTAGGGCGGTTTTTGGTATCTGGTTAACACTCTGGGTTTAAGGGCGGAGCGATTTTTCGCCACGTGATACACCACAAACGCCACTGCGTACCACTTCAACGACTTCGGTTACATCTGTCATATTGCTAATAAAGGCATCCAATTTGTCGCTGGTGCCCACTAGCTGCACCGTATACAGATGTGCCGTAACATCAACAATTTGTCCTCGAAAGATATCTGCCGTGCGTTTCACTTCATCGCGATTAGCACCATCGGCACGCACTTTCACTAACACTATTTCGCGCTCAATATGGCTGCCTTCACTTAAATCACTCACTTTAAGCACATCCACCAGCTTGTTCAGCTGTTTGGTAATTTGCTCAATTTCACGCTCATTACCTGTGGTGACCAGCGTCATACGCGACAAGGTTGGATCTTCGGTGGGTGCCACAGTAAGGGTTTCAATGTTATATGCCCGCTGAGAGAACAACCCAACCACTCGACTCAAAGCACCGGATTCGTTTTCCAGTAGCAGGGATATGATACGTCGCATTAGGTTCTCTCCGTTTTACTTAAAAACATTTCATCCATAGCACCGGTTTTAATTTGCATGGGATAAACATGCTCTTCTGGGTCAATTACAATGTCCATAAACACCAGTTTATCTGTCATTGAGAAACATCTCTCTAATGCTGCATCTAATTCTTTAGGGTCAGATACACGAATACCCACATGGCCATAGGCTTCTGCTAGCTTCACAAAGTCAGGCAGAGAGTCCATGTAAGAGTGACTTTCACGACCTTCATAGAACATTTTCTGCCATTGTTTAACCATCCCTAGCGAGTGGTTATTCATGGAGATAATTTTGACCGGTATGTTGTACTGCATACAGGTAGATAGCTCTTGAATATTCATCTGAATAGAGCCATCACCGGTGACACATATCGATATCGCATCGGGCCGTGCCATTTGAGCGCCCATAGCCGCAGGCAAGCCAAAGCCCATAGTGCCTAAACCGCCGGAGTTAATCCATTGGCGAGGCTTATCAAAAGGATAGTAAAGAGCAGCAAACATTTGATGCTGCCCCACATCCGAACTCACCATAGCCTCACCTTTAGTAATGCGATATACAGACTCTATTACCTGCTGAGGCTTAATATATTGCTCGCTGGTTTCATATTTTAAGCAATCACGCGAGCGCCATTGTTCAATTTGCTCCCACCAGTCGCTCATCGCTTGAGCATCGGTTTGCAAGCCTAACTCCCGAATCACCCCCAGCATCTGGCTTAACACCGTATCAGCCGAACCAACAATGGGAATATGGGCCTGAATATTTTTAGAAATAGACGTCGGGTCCACATCGACATGCACCACAGTCGCGTGAGGGCAGAATTTGGCCACATTGTTAGTCACCCTGTCATCAAAACGCGCACCTATAGCTAATATCAGATCAGAATTATGCATCGACTTATTGGCTTCATAGGTGCCGTGCATGCCCAACATACCCACAAACTGTTTATGGGTACCCGGCATGACACCCAGACCCATTAAGGTGTTGGTCACAGGGAGATTAAACTTCTCGGCCAGCTCAACCACTAAAGCACTGGCCTCTGAAGTAACCGCGCCGCCACCCACATACATAATGGGTCGTTTGGCGTCAGCTAACGCAGTCATGGCCTTTTTTATCTGTCCTTTGTGCCCTGCGCTAGAGGGATTATAAGAACGCATCTCAACCGAGCTAGGATACACATAAGGGTGTTTTTCTAGTGGGTTTTGAACGTCTTTTGGCAAGTCAACCACAACCGGGCCTGGGCGACCACTGGCGGCAATGTAGTAGGCTTTTTTTATCGCCATGGGAATATCAGACGCTTTTTTACATAAAAAGCTGTGCTTTACGATAGGTCGAGAAATACCAATCATATCGGTTTCTTGAAATGCATCATCACCAATATAAAAGGTTGGCACCTGACCCGATAAAATCACCATAGGGATTGAATCCATAGCGGCAGTTGCGATACCGGTAATACAGTTAGTCGCACCAGGGCCTGAGGTGACCAATACAGTACCAACGTTTCCAGTGGAGCGCGTATACCCATCAGCCATGTGGACGGCGGCCTGCTCGTGACGCACCAATACATGCTCTATTTTACTGTTCTCAAATAAGGCGTCATAGATATCAAGCACTGAACCGCCGGGGTAACCGAATAAATGCTCGACTCCCTGATCTTCCAGCGCCCGAACCACCATTTGTGCGCCTGATAACATCTCCATGATAAGCCCTCCAGGCTTTACTTTTATTCAATCTGCTTTTTATTTTTCGCGCCACTCGCAATATACGGGTGACATCTCAAGACAAGCCACTTTATTTAAAAAACACTTCTGCCAGATAGCGATATTTAGCAGAAAAGACAAGAATTTTACCTTAACCTGCTTTAAATCTCTTGTCTATGCGCTTCACTAAAAGCACAACTCATCAAGCTTCAAGCAGCATACACTCTCTTAATTCAAGAGCGTATGCCCCAAAAACAATCCATTAAAGCCTCACAAAAAGGCCAGTTGCTTAGCGTATACTGCCGTCTTTATAACCGACTGACCAATGAACATTTAAGACAGGAATTAGGGAATTATCACGCCAGCGTTATGATATTCAAAACAATAAACCACTATTCTTTAATTTTAAAAAGCTAACACCTACCTAATAGTCATCTCACCTTTACAATATGAGAAGCACCCTGTTTTAAAATTTGACCTAATTTGTTGACAGCGTCACAATTTACCGCTATTCATATGGCATTATTAATGATTTACAACTTGATGATGAGCGTTATGTCTAATTCAATTCAGCGACTACTACTATTAAACTCTCAGGTGCTAACGCGCACGGGTCGAGCGTAGCTGGAATTCATCATCCACATACTTTTATAAAAACCCGTGCCAGCCGCACGGGTTTTTTATGTGCGTTGCAGGGTGCAGCCAATTAAGGGGAAAGCGATATGTCGAACCAGGTCATCATTTTCGATACCACTTTGCGAGATGGCGAGCAGGCGCTTTCTGCAAGCTTAACAGTTAAAGAAAAACTACAAATTGCTTATGCGCTAGAACGTTTGGGGGTCGATGTAATGGAAGTTGGCTTCCCTATCTCATCACCCGGTGACTTTGAGTCGGTGCAAACCATAGCCCGTCATATTAAAGACAGCCGAGTATGTGCCTTATCTCGTGCCTTAGAGTCCGATATCGATGCTGCCGGTGAAGCGCTTAAGGTGGCGGATCAATTCCGTATTCATACCTTTATATCAACCTCCGATATTCATGTGCAAAGCAAGTTGCGCAAAGAGTTTGGCTCGGTATTAGAGATGGGCGTGAATGCCGTTAAACATGCACGCCGTTATACCGATGATGTGGAATTTTCTTGCGAAGATGCCGGTCGTACCCCCATAGATAACTTATGCCGCATGGTTGAAGCCGTGATTAAAGCCGGTGCCACTACGGTCAACATTCCTGACACTGTGGGTTATACTGTGCCTAGCGAATTCTCTCGCATTATAGCGGCGCTATTTAATCGAGTACCCAATATTGATCAAGCGGTTATTTCCGTACATTGCCACGACGATTTAGGCATGTCGGTTGCCAACTCCATTGCCGCACTTGAGCAAGGGGCTCGCCAAATTGAATGTACGATTAACGGCATTGGTGAGCGAGCTGGTAACTGTTCGTTAGAAGAAGTGGCCATGATCTTGCAAACTCGCCATGAGTTGTTAGGTCTTAACACCAATATTAAACACCAAGAAATTTATCGTACCAGTCAATTAGTGCGCAACTTATGTAATATGCCAGTGCAGCCTAATAAGGCCATTGTGGGCGCGAATGCCTTTTCACACTCGTCAGGTATTCATCAAGACGGCGTGTTAAAAAGCAAAAACACCTACGAGATTATGACCCCAGAAAGCATTGGCTTGCAGAAAAATGAGCTGAACTTAACGTCGCGCTCTGGCCGTCATGTGATCAAGCACCGTATGAGCGAGCTGGGGTATAGCGAGCAAGATTACAAGCTTGATACCTTGTATGAAAGCTTCTTAGCTTTGGCGGATCGTAAAGGCCAAGTATTTGATTATGATTTAGAAGCCTTGGTGTTTTTTAGTCAAATTCATGAAGAGCCCGAACAGTTCAAATTAAAATACGTCAGCGTACAATCTGGCAGCAACGTAATGGCGACCGCCAGCGTACGCATGGAAGTAGGCGGTGAAATTATTAATGAAGCCGCTGTAGGTAATGGCCCTGTAGATGCCGTTTACCAATGTATTAACCGCGTAACCGGCTACGACATTAGCGTTGATAAATATGAGCTACAAAGTAAAGGCGAAGGCAAAGATGCGCTAGGCCAAGTGGATATTGTGGCCACTTATAAAGAGCGTAACTTTCACGGCATGGGCTTAGCGACCGATATTGTAGAATCCTCAGCACAAGCCTTAGTGCATGTTATTAATAGTATTTATCGTGCCGAACAAGTCGCAGAAAAGAAAAAAGAAGCAATTCAAAAGAAAATTCGTATGGAGACAGTGTGAGTATGAGTGCAAATTACAAGGTCGCGGTCTTGCCCGGTGACGGCATAGGCCCAGAAGTGATGGCAGAAGCCCTCAAGGTACTAGATAAAGTGCAATCGGAATTTGGTTTTACCCTTGAGTTAAGCCACTTTGATGTGGGTGGCGTGGCCATCGATAACCACGGCAGCCCATTGCCTGCCGCGACCTTGGCCGGTTGTGAAGCAGCTGATGCGGTTTTATTTGGCTCTGTGGGTGGCCCTAAGTGGGAGCATCTGGCACCCAATGATCAACCCGAGCGCGGCGCCCTACTGCCCTTGCGCGGTCACTTTAAGTTGTTTTGTAATATGCGCCCAGCACGTATTTATGAAGGCTTAGAAGACTTCTCTCCGTTGCGTGCCGACATTAGTGCCCGCGGCTTCGACATCGTCTGTATGCGCGAGCTCACCGGTGGTATCTACTTCGGTCAACCTAAAGGTCGCGAAGGCGAAGGCGCGCAAGAAAAAGCCTTTGATACTGAAGTGTATCACCGCTATGAAATTGAGCGCATCGCACGCTTAGGGTTTGAAGCCGCTCAAGGCCGTCGAGGTATTGTCACCTCGGTAGATAAGGCCAACGTACTGCAAGCCTCTATCTTATGGCGTGAAGTGGTAAACGAGGTTGCTAAAGACTACCCAGATGTCACCTTAAACCACATTTATATTGATAACGCTACTATGCAGCTGATTAAAGACCCATCGCAGTTTGATGTGATGCTGTGCTCTAACCTGTTTGGCGATATTATTTCTGATGAAATGGCCATGCTCACCGGCTCTATGGGGCTCTTGCCATCGGTAAGCTTAAATGACCAAGGTTTTGGTTTATATGAGCCTGCTGGTGGTTCAGCTCCAGATATTGCCGGTAAAGGTATTGCTAACCCAGTGGCACAAATACTGTCTGCCGCGTTAATGTTGCGCTACAGCTTTAAAGAAGAAGCCGCAGCCCTTGCCATTGAACGTGCAATTAGCGAGACCTTATCTGAAGGCTACTTCAGTGGTGATTTATATAAAGCCGATGCTAAACACCCCGTACAAACCACAGTTCAAATGGGTGAACACATCGCTAACCGCATCAGGAGAGCAAGCTAATGGCTAAGACCCTTTATGAAAAAGTATTCGACGCGCACTTGGTTCGTAATGAAGCCGGCGAAACACCGCTGCTTTATATCGATCGCCATTTAGTACACGAAGTGACCTCACCCCAAGCCTTTGACGGTTTACGTGAAAAGGGCCGTAAACTGCGCCGCCCCGACCGCACCTGGGCAACCATGGATCACAACGTCTCCACCGAAACCAATGATATTGCCGCCTCCGGTGAAATGGCCCGCATTCAAATGGAAACGCTGGCTAAAAACTGTGCAGAATTTGGCGTACCTTTGTATGACTTGCACCATAAGTACCAAGGCATTGTGCATGTTATTGGTCCAGAGCTAGGCTTAACCCTGCCGGGTACCACTATTGTGTGTGGTGATTCTCACACCGCCACTCACGGTGCTTTCGGCGCCTTGGCGTTTGGTATTGGTACCTCAGAAGTTGAGCATGTGATGGCCACCCAGACCCTCAAACAGGGTCGGGCGAAAACCATGAAAATTCAGGTAAATGGCAAGCTTAACCCCGGCATAAGTGCCAAAGACGTGGTATTGGCCATTATTGGCAAAGTGACCCATGCCGGTGGCACGGGTCATGTGGTGGAGTTCTGCGGCAGCGTCATTGAGGCGCTATCCATGGAATCACGTATGACCATTTGTAATATGGCCATAGAATTAGGAGCAAAAGCGGGCTTAATTGCCCCGGATCAAACCACTTTTGATTATCTAGAAGGCAAGCCTTTTGTACCCAGCGGTGAAGAATGGGAACAAGCAGTTGCGTACTGGAAAGCCCTAAAATCCGATGCCGATGCCCAGTTTGATGCAGTGGTAGAGCTAGAGGGAGCCGATATTGCCCCACAAGTAACGTGGGGCACGAATCCCGGCCAAGTAATGGCTGTTAATGGCACCATTCCTAAACCTGAAGCCATGACAGATGCGATTGAACGCCACACCGCTGAGCGCTCACTCAATTACATGGCATTAGCCGGCGGCACCAAGCTGACTGATGTGAATATCGATAAGGTATTTATTGGTTCGTGCACTAACAGCCGTATTGAAGACTTACGTGCTGCAGCTGACATCGCTAAAGGCCGCACTGTGGCTGAAGGCGTACAAGCATTAGTGGTACCCGGCTCACAACAAGTGAGAGCTCAGGCCGAAGCAGAAGGGTTAGATAAGATCTTCCTCGAAGCCGGTTTTGAGTGGCGCTTGCCCGGTTGCTCTATGTGTTTGGCCATGAATAACGACCGTTTGTTACCGGGTGAGCGCTGTGCCGCAACCAGTAACCGTAACTTTGAAGGCCGCCAAGGCCGCGGTGGTCGTACTCATTTAGTGAGCCCTGCCATGGCGGCAGCTGCCGCTGTATTTGGACACTTCGTCGATATTCGTGATTTATAAGGGACAGAACATGAGCGGATTTAAGCAATTAACCGGTATTGCCGCCCCGTTAGATGAGGCGAATGTGGATACCGATCAGATTATTCCTAAGCAGTTTCTGCAAAAAGTAACGCGCTCAGGTTTTGGTAAGCACTTGTTTCATGACTCGCGCTTTTTAGACGACGCTGGCGAACAACCTAACCCTGAGTTTGTGCTCAATAAAGCCCCTTTTGATAAAGCGGTGATTTTATTGGCACGCGAAAACTTTGGTTGTGGTTCAAGCCGTGAGCACGCACCTTGGGCACTGGCTGACTTTGGTTTACAAGCCGTGATCGCCCCAAGCTTTGCCGATATTTTTTATGGCAATGCGATTAATAACGGCATGGTGCCTGTTAAATTAGCAGATACCGAAGTGGATGCGCTCTTTGCCTATGTAACAGCTAATCCCAATGCCGAAGTTACGGTAGATTTAGAAGCTCAACAAGTGCGCGCGGGCGACCTTAATTTCTCGTTTGAAATTGATGAGTTCCGTCGTTACTGCTTGCTCAATGGCCTAGATAGCATAGGCCTAACGCTACAGCATCAAGAGCAAATCGATAGCTTTGAAGCCCAACAACCTAGCTGGCTGTAAGTATCTGGCCTAAGCTGTCATATTGATAAAAAGCCGAGCATGATGGTCGGCTTTTTTATACTCAGTGACGGCCGATTAACGCACCGCACTTAAACTCAGTGCAATCACATCCGTTGTACTGCCCGCGTCAACTCGCAACACCTTGGCAATGGCTTTAAGCGGTTCAACATTATTATCGGCAGATGGCATCACTAACTGCCACTCTTCATCTAATTGACATTGCCCACTTGTCACTTCAACCAGTGCCCCTGTAGCACTAATATTGCGACAAATACCTTCCACTCTTTCTTGAGCGTTCGCTAAAATAATTTTGGTGTCCAGCGCCATACGCTGAAAAGAACGCTGATCATGATTCGCCGTAAGCATAGTTACCTTCCTTATCAGTCTTAAATAATATGGCACTAGTTTAGCCTGCAGAATAAACCTACAATAGCACAGTGCAAACGAGGTGCGGTCAACCGCTGAGAACAGACTCGTGTCACCGACTCGGTAAAATCCGATATTACAGTGACGCTCTCGGCTCTATTTTTATTAATAAGGAGTGTCCATTGAACAAACTTTTTATTGCTCTGTCTTTACTCTTCACCAGCCAAGCCATAGCTGCAACACCGACCCTCACTGTTTATACATATAGCTCATTTGCCTCTGATTGGGGGCCAGGTCCGGCAATTAAACAAGCTTTTGAGAATAAATGTGGCTGCGAGCTAAAATTAGTGGCCTTAGATGACGGTGTGTCTATTTTAAATAGGCTGAAATTAGAAGGTAAGCGTACCAAAGCCGACCTTATTTTGGGCCTAGATAACAATCTGCTACACGCAGCTAAAGACACAGGGTTATTGGCCAAACATCAGCAGTCCTTACCTGAGTTGACTATGCCGGGTGGCTGGGATGATGCCTACTTTGTTCCCTATGACTATGGCTATTTCGCTTTTATCTATAATGCCGATAAGCTCGAACAGCCACCACAAAGCTTTAACGAGTTACTTGAACGCCCTGAACTAAGCTTACTGTATCAAGACCCCCGTACCAGCACTCCTGGGCAAGGATTAATGCTGTGGGTACAAAAGTTATATGGCGATCAAGCGCCACAAGTATGGCAAAACTTGGCTAAACGCACCGTGGCGGTGACCAAAGGCTGGAGCGAGTCTTATGGTATGTTTCTTAAAGGCGAAGCCGATTTGGTGCTCTCTTATACCAGCTCACCGGCTTATCATATTGAAGCCGAACAAGAACACCAATACCAAGCCGCGGCTTTTTCAGAAGGCCATTATCTACAAGTCGAAGTGGCGGCCAAGCTTAATACCAGTCAGCAACCCGAGCTTGCCGATCAGTTTATGCAGTTTATGCTAAGCCCAAGCTTTCAAGAGCAGATCCCCACGGGAAACTGGATGTATCCCGTAATAGAGACGCCCTTGCCCAACAGCTTTGCTGACTTAGTAACCCCCACACAAGCACTAAGCTTTAGTGGCGAACAAGTAGCCAAGCAACGCAGCGGCTGGTTAAGACAATGGCTTAGCGCCATAACACGCTAATGAAACGCCAATATTGGTGGTTGCCCGGCAGTATCAGCTTGCTGGGCATCCTCTTACTCACCGTCGCCCCCATTATCGCGCTGTTAGTGCAAAGTAATCAGCAAGGCTGGTCTCGCCTGCTGCACGACAGTTATTTGCACCATATTATCTGGTTTAGCTTTTATCAGGCACTGCTTTCTACTGCACTCAGTTTGTTACTGGCTATTCCGCTGGCTCAAACGCTATCACGCCGATACTTTATCGGTCGCAGCTTACTATTACGCTTATTTGGCTTATCGTTAGTGCTGCCGGTGATCTTGGTAGTCTTTGGTATAGTCACAGTACACGGCCGCCAAGGCTGGGTAAATCAGCTACTGCAAGCGCTAGGGTTTGACTCTGTAGGCTACCTCTATGGCCTCACTGGTATTTTATTGGCACATATCTTCTTTAATATGCCCTTAGCTGCCCGAATTTTATTGCAAAATATTGAGTCTATTCCTGCCAGCCATTGGCGAATGGCCAGCCAGTTAGGCTTTAGCAGTTGGCAACTTTTTATCCGCTTAGAATGGCCCAGTATTCGCCGTGCCCTGCCGGCATTAGCCAGTATGATTTTTATGCTGTGCTTTACCAGTTTTGCTACTGTAATGGCGTTAGGTGGCGGGCCTAAATCCACTACCCTAGAGGTAGCGATTTATCAGGCGTTACGCTTTGACTTTGATTTACCCTTTGCCGGTATGCTGGCGCTATTGCAGCTGGTGTTTTGCAGTGGCTTTCTCCTGTTGCAGTATCGCTTCACTCAGCCGGCTCCAAAGCATGGTGAATACCAGAGCGCAACACTACGCCCCGATCGCACAATAATACGCGTGCGCGCTTGGGATGCACTAGTCCTCAGTATTTGCTTGGGTATTTTTCTGCCACCCTTGCTCGCCATTATCAGTAATGGTATTAACCCCGCACTCTGGACAGCTTTGGCCTCCAGCACCTTATGGCGAGCAACACTCACCTCTCTCATCATTGCCACAAGCGCCGCCATTCTATCAGTCGTTATTACAACAGGCTTATTAAGCAGCAGTCGCTATTTACGTTTACAGCTCAAACGTAAAAGGCTGGCTAATCTGATGGAAGCAACCGGCTCGGCCATTTTAGTCTTACCCGCCGTCGTACTCTCCACTGGGTTATTTATTTTATTACGTAATATTGCCGACGTGTTTACACTGGGCCCAATATTGGTTTTGCTGGTCAATGCGCTAATGGCTCTCCCTTATGGCTTACGCACCTTACAGCTCCCCATGGAGCAAGTGAGCCTGCAGTATAATAGGTTATGTATTAGCTTGAATATTCAAGGTTGGCAGCGCATTAAACACATAGAGTGGCCTTTATTACGAAAACCACTCGCACTGACCTTTGCGCTAGCTATGATGCTGTCATTGGGCGATTTAAGTGCCATTGCTCTTTTTGGTAGCCAGTCACTACAAACCCTGCCTTGGCTGTTATATCAGCAATTAGGAAGCTATCAAATGGTAGAGGCCGCCGCCACTGCCTTAGTATTATTGCTACTGAGCTTAGGACTATTCGGTGTTATTGAAGGTGTATTAGGGGGCAAAGATGCTACAACTCACTAAGCTAAGCGCTCATTACCCTGAGCAAGCCTTGTGCTTTACCTTATCGGCTAACGCTGGGGAAATTACCGCTTTAATTGGCCCCAGCGGTGCTGGTAAATCCAGCCTGCTGGCCATGATAGGTGGTTTCTCCCAAATAGACTCGGGCAGCTTACAGCATAATGAACACTCTTTATTGCCGCTATCGCCTGCCCAAAGGCCGATCACGACTTTATTTCAAGATAATAATTTATTCTGGCATTTGTCAGTTTATAACAATATCGCCATCGGCTTATCCCCATCTTTACGCCTGAGTTCAGAGCAAAAGACATTAATTGTGCAAGTAGCAAAGCAGCTCGGCATTAGTGAACTATTAGCACGTAACCCCTCCAGCTTGTCGGGAGGGCAGCAGCAAAGAGTGGGGCTAGCTCGTTGCTTGGCCCGTGGCCTGCCTATTTTACTACTCGACGAGCCTTTTTCAGCGCTCGACCCGGCGTTACGTTTAGAGCTATTAGACTTATTACGCAGCCAAACCGATCAGCTACAGCTGACTGTTTTATTCGTTACCCATCACCCAGAAGAAGCGGCCCGAGTCGCTGACAATATCGTTTTTATTTATAACGGTGCCATTTTAGAGCAAGGCTCTACTGCGCTATTAGAGAACCCCTCGACACCAGAGTTAGCCGCTTACTTAGGGAAATAAGCACAAAAAAAAGAAGAGCAAGCCCTAGCTCACCCTTCTGATTTTACTTGCGATACATTAGAGATTTTCTTCGGCAAACGAAGCCAGACGACTACGCATCACGCCATTTAAATAAACATTGGCACTGCCTTCAAAGTCTTTAAAGCGCTCAACAATATACGTGAGCCCTGAAGTAACGGGCGTTAAATAATTAGAGTCAATTTGCGCCAAGTTACCCGAGCAGACCAGCTTAGTGCCCTCACCGCAGCGCGTGATAATAGTTTTTAATTGTGAAGCCGTTAAGTTCTGGCATTCGTCGAGTAATACAAAGGTATTTTGGATACTGCGACCACGCATAAAGTTAACCGACTTAAACTGCACATTTCCCTTATCCATAATATAGCTAAGGGAGCTATCCATACATTCATCTTGCTTATGCAACACCTCTAAGGTGTCGGTTATGGCAGCAAGCCAAGGTGCCATCTTCTCTTCTTCTGTCCCCGGTAAAAAGCCGATACTTTCGGCAATTTCTGGCGTATTACGGGTCACAATAACCTTGTCATAAATCCCTCGCTCAATGGTCATTTCTAATGCACAAGCCATAGCCAGTAAGGTTTTACCACTGCCGGCTGGGCCAGTTAAAATGACCAAATCAATATTAGTGTCCAGCAAGGCATCGAGCGCCATAGCTTGATAAATATTTTTTGGCTGAATGCCCCAAGCCTTGCGCCCCATCATCCGCTCTCGGCCTAAATCAACAAAGCGCAGTTTATTGGGCATTTTCTCTAACACCCGCCCAGCAAAGTCACCAGTGTCATCCAGCAAATACTGATTGATATGTGCTCCGGGTATTAACTCGTCGGCCACTGTGTGGATCACTTCTCGGCCATGGGTTTCACTTTCACACTCCCCTACTCGCTCCCAGAAGCTGTCCTCTTGGTGGTAGAAGCCTTTAGATAATAAGTTAATGTCGTCTATGAGTTGATCTGAGCGGTAGTCCTCAACATGCTCTAGCCCTGCTCCTTTGGCCTTTAGCCGCATATTGATATCTTTAGTAACTAATACTGCTATGCCTGACTGTGTATTGTGCTGCAAATAAAGCGCAGTATTAATAATGCGGTTATCAGCCTCATCATCAGTAAACACCTCATAACCTTGCGGCAATTGCTTATCGGCTATAATGGCAATACTGCCTGTTGCATCATCGCCTTGGCCTTGCATGCCAAGCGAGACCCCCGCCACAATTTGCTCTGGCGTAGCATCATGAAAAATGCTTTCTAACATTCTAATGGCTTGACGAGCATCGCGACTCACATCTTTCTGACGGTCTTTAATACGATCGAGCTCTTCAAGCACTGTCATAGGGATAACAACGTTGTGCTCATTAAAAGAATAAATAGAGAGAGGCTCGTGCAATAGCACGTTAGTGTCCAAAATAAAGCGCTTACGGGTATGATCATCCATAAATATGCTCCCTTAGGCCTACGCCTTTATAATTATACCCATTGAACATGGCTATAATGACGCCTTGATGACACCCTAACGCTATGCCGCTTTCTTGATTTCGGCAAGTTTTCTACAACAATAATTAATGATTTATGTGCCTCACCTCATTGTTTGAGCTGAAAGCGGTCAGTTATACCAATCTAAGTAAAGATATGGTCTAATTGTTCCCACCCTGCCTTACTTGATGATTATTCTATGGATGACTTCAAAAATACGGACTTCACAGCGCTTGCTCGTAAGCAAAAGTCTATACAAATGAAGATGCGTTTACTGGCACTGGCGCATTTTCAAGATGGAAAGTCTCGCACTCAAATTGCGCAATTTTTGAAAGTCAGTAGAACCAGTGTCAACAAGTGGGTAAGCGCCTACTTGAACGAGGGCTTGTCCGGGTTACAAGAAAAACCACGCCCAGGAAGACCTTCGT
>NZ_JAGDFX010000023.1 GCF_017498065.1 Oceanisphaera pacifica
TCATTTGTATAGACTTTTGCTTACGAGCAAGCGCTGTGAAGTCCGTATTTTTGAAGTCATCCATAGAATAATCATCAAGTAAGGCAGGGTGGGAACAATTAGACCATATCTTTACTTAGATTGGTATTAGTCCACGGAGCCCGAATGAAAAAAGCCCTGCTCGATGAGCAGGGCTTTGGGATGATGGCGGGGTGGCAAACGCACCGCGTTTGAAGGTTGGAGCGCAGCGACCTGTAGGGTCGAATTTATTCGACCGCTCTATCCACGGAGCCAGAATGAAAAAAGCCCAGACTGTTAAGTCTGGGCTTTTGAATGATGGCGGAGTGGACGGGACTCGAACCCGCGACCCCCGGCGTGACAGGCCGTGCCAGTCAATATTTCTTAATATACGCTATTCTACATTAAACTTAACTAGTTGATATAAATGAGTTAATTCTGGTATGTTAATTTTATGGATTTGAGATAAATTGACAACAATTAAGTGGTCACGGTCACAGTATATTAATTTTTCACAGATCAATTCTTGATCTGATTTTTTGCAACATGCACACTGATATTAGCTTATTTATCACTCAGGTGTCACTATGCCGGCTGCTGTTTTTGTTAATCGAAACATCCATGTTGAACTCCACCCTGCAGCACGTTCAGCATATGAATGGTGCATGCAATACCCTCAACGAATCAGTTGGTCTGATCTGCCTCAACCGATCATAACCGGACTGAGTAAAGAGCCCCTACGCGGCGTCATGATTAAAGAAGAAGGTACAAAGAAAGACAATAAATCTGCACGTCACTTTATGCTTTACTCACCGCTGTGGTCGATACAATTGTGGCCATCAACACGCCCCCCAAATGGCACTCTGCTCGTCAGTTTAAGTCCGCAAGAAATATCAGATGAGGAGGTCGAAACCGCAGCTTGGCTGTCAGCACTTAGTCCACTTTTGTTGTCAGTGGATCATCACCAAACTGCTGAAATC
The DNA here is from genome assembly GCF_017498065.1 of Oceanisphaera pacifica. Classification (GTDB taxonomy): domain Bacteria; phylum Pseudomonadota; class Gammaproteobacteria; order Enterobacterales; family Aeromonadaceae; genus Oceanimonas; species Oceanimonas pacifica. Next base: position 978 of record NZ_JAGDFX010000023.1, read on the forward strand.
CGTGACGCACTTGTAGCCCATATGCCAGTCAAAGTGCACCAAAAATTACTCCGAGCAAAGGTGCTAAGTGATCCTATGTTATGCAGATGGCTAAATATTTCTCGAGGTACTCTAGTGCAACAACGACAGAGGAAAGTAATTCGCGAAGATGAAGCGATAGCGGAAGTTCCACAGTCAACTGATGAGTTAATTGCGGCGCTGAAAAAAACTCGGAGTCCAGATGACTGAATACAAGTTTCGCTCTTACAGACGGAGGCTCATTACTCAGGCTATCGCGCCTAAAGAGCTGACAAAATGGCATCGGCAGATCATATTTTCGCGTCTTGCTCAGCTTTGTTCTCCGCTGTTAGAACACTTCGAAAACGATTTAGTTTGGTTCACTGACTCGCTGGAGCAACGCTTAAAAAATACGGCACAGCAACAACCAAAAGATGGCGTTGAACTCCAACTAGCGTATCGGCATTTGAGAAAAAAAGAGCGGCTAACTTACGCATCTTATGCGGCTGCACTTTGTGCCCCTTGGCCTCGAATCGACGATCATGAAAGGTACGCTCAATGGTTAGGAGTGATAGTGCTTTGCTGCTGTCAGTTGCACATTCAAGGACAATACGATTCGGCCATTAGTTCTGCGCTCCGAGAAATCAGGCTGATTGCTAACGACGCCAAGCATGCGAACATATTTAAGTTGCTACCCACTCCAACAAGTTTCCACTCACTGGCCGAGCTGGGAGAACAGTTAGAAGTACTTAGGTTGCGTTATGCAGAGCCAAATATTGAATCGACAGGTATAGGCTACCTGTCTGTCGCTGTAAGAAGCGCGGCTCATCTCAAACAAGGAATCACCCGCAACAGAAAAATTAAGACACCAAAGTTTGAAGCGCCCGAACTTCTCACGCTGATATCGTTGGAACCAGTTGATGACTCCGGCCTTGAAGTCGACCTGTTGCAAATCACTCCCGAGACAACAGATATCCAAGCCACCGATGAACGAATGAAGCCGGAACCAGGAAAAGCAATGCGTGTGCATGATCCGCAGCAACGTCAGCAAACACAAACCATGATTGCATTGCAAGGACAGCGCTTCGCAGAGCTACTTGCCAGTCGGCAGCAGTCACTGCCCCCCAGTTTTGAACAACTCACCGAGTGGGATATCCATCATCTTATTCTGTACTGTTTGGAGAAGTTGAAACAAAAAGATAAACTCGCTGGCTGGATAATACTAGCCTTGGTCACAGGACGAGACCCAGCCTGGTTGCACGCTCGAGCCAAGCAGTGGAAGTTACTCCAGCTAGCAAAAGGCTATCCCTGTGTGCAAATGCAACATAGTGTGCCGGCTAGCCAGCAGGCGGAGATGTTAAAAGAAGTGTTGCCGGAGGTGTCTGGGCATTTCTATCAGGCTCTTCCTATTCAGCTATATGACTGGGTGGTACAATTTTCTTCCTCTACAAAACCTCCTACTAAAAGCGAGTGTCGAGCTTGGCTTAAAGACATTGATAAGCAACACTCGACTCGCTTGACACTAGGTCGAATTGTGCGATTTATGGAACATTGGTGTTTGAACCATGGTGTTGATCGGGTCATCATCGCACTTATGCGAGGCGAACACTATCAATCCCGCCCTGCACTCTCTTACAGTCACCTGCATCAAGACGAATTAGTGCTGTGCCACTATCGTTATGTAAACGCTATTTTCATTATGGCGGGGCAAGACCCGGAGCTACCAACCTCACGCAAAACAGAAGTATACCTAGGAAGCAGATTGCACTTGTCACGGTCAGTGCTCGGCAATTCTTTTGATATATTAGCATCGCCACTTAAGCAAAAGCGCGATGTTTGGACTGTTCATAATGACTATACTGGCTATGTCTGGGCAATCTTGGCTTTCGCCACGGGCCACAGGGACGTCACCGCTCCACTAGGGAAAATCACTGATTACAACCCCTATCAACATACCTGGTGGATTAGTGATAAAGAGCGACGTCATGGGCTGGCAGCCAGAACCCTGATTATTCCGCCTACCGCTGCCAAACAGGTTGAACACTATTTAGAGCACCTGCGCCAACTACAAATACACTGCCGATTTTTGGATCCGGATCTTGCAGTACGTTGCCAGCAGGCCCTGGATGGCAGTGGTAACCTGCTATTTATCCTCACCGATAAGCAGGATAAAAAAGTACCAGCAGATCTCACTCCATCGCTGCTGGCAGACCTGTTGCAGACTCGTCTACCCTGGTCTAGAAACTGGGCTCGCCATCATTTACGCTCTGAGCTAGTTAAATACAGCGTTAATCCTGAACTGATAGACGGGTGGATGGGACATGAGGAAATTGGCGAGGAAGCATTAGGCCGCCACAGTTTTTTGAGCATGGCTGATTGTAGGGAGGTAGCAGATATTATTGAATCTATTTTTGTTACGCACAAAATAAAGGCGATTATCGGATGGACAACCCACTAACTTTACCTGCATCACGACAAGCTGCCATGATCATGTTGGGCCGAGAACACCGTCGGGTTAAGCGCCAGCTACGAGATGAGCAAATTTTGCGTGTAGCTATTAGTATCGTGCGCCGACATTTTCCTCGCATACTACATAATCCGCCCGACGCTCAAGGATTCGATAAAGCTTGGCCACAAATAGAGCAGTCACTCCGGGGGGAGCTGAAAAATGAGAGTGCTTACCGACATGCCTACAGCTTTTTATGCAAACAGCTAGAGGCCGGAAATCGTAAAGGGATCTGGCTAGTACAGGTACCGGCTCCATATATCACATTACGCCGAAGACGCCCTACCCGAACCCTAACCTGGCAACATAGTTCCCGGCTGATAGCCGAAGCAGAGCATCACTGGTTTATCAGCCTACAACCCAGTCAACTGGAGCCTGATGCGCTGTTTTCCCGACTATTACTCTCCATGGTGCTCTATGGCGGGCTCAGCCGTCCAGCACTATGGCCGGCATTAGCTCAAGCACTGAACAAACCCAGCCCCCTCAAAGGTAATAGTGAATGTTGCTGGCTAGTTCTAGAGCGCGTCCCAGATCGTCATCAAGCCAGCAACTTGTATATCAGAGAACCAGAGACTGGCGAGCTGGTCACCCACTGTGAGATCCTTTATGTGCCCGATACCATCAGTCTTGGCCTATTACGGCAATTTTTACAGCAGAAGCCATCAGGCTGGCAGCCCCCTGTTACTACTGCTGAATGCTTAACACTGCTGAACCAAGAGCTGGGTACAGATCTTTCTAAAATGCAACTTGCACATGGGGGAATCACCGTCACTGAACATCAAAAAGGGATCGAGCTACCTCAGGTGCTGATAGAATATGCTACGGGTCGTCAGCCTAGTGCAAGTCTGCCTTATTGTTACTGGCGACGATTGCTTCAACCGGCACTGCTTTCTTGTAAAGTCACAAGTTTTACGCAATTCTCAACCTTTCCTCCACGACTCACTCAGCAGCGCCGCCAGCAAAATAATCGCCGTCCAAAACCACATTTAATTAGCCTGTTGCGAGGACTGTTAACAACTGACCCTGCTCGCTATAAAAGTAAACGTGCTGTCATCAACGAGTTACGTGAGCTTAGTCGAGAAGAACTAGCATTGCCTGAGAGTGCGTTGATCAACTGGCTGCTTGAACACCTTGAAGACAGAGGTAACGCTATATCGACAGCTAAACGTTACTTCAATGCAATTGCTACCGAATGGCTAATTGCGACAGCTGATCAGGACTTGCTCAGCTATTGTGGCGAGGATTTTCATGACTTGTATTTATCGATACTCAATCGGCCTCGTAGCCAGCAAGATAGAGAATATCGGGCGAGCCGTCTGGAAGATCTCCATTTGTTTGGGGCTAAAGTGCTGGGATTTCCTCCTTTACCAGAGCCATTGCAGGAAGGGAGCGATGTTATCGTTCGTATTAGCTCAGCGGTGGTGGATGAGCCCCTGTTTTCTGCTCTTTTGAAGCAGTTTCAGAGCCTAGAAGATCTTGGCGAATATTTGCGCCGCACCTATATTTGCTTTCTGATCATCGCGTACCGCACCGGTCTGAGACCTGGCGAAATAGCCAAACTGCGCTTGTGCGATATCGAGCCTTCTGCCACAGCCTGGCTATTTGTGCGTAACAACCAATACGGCAGTAATAAAACTGAGGCTGCCCTGCGTAAGGTTCCATTATACCCGCTACTAACTGCAACAGAGCATAAGCTAGTTAGCCAATTTATAGGGGAGCGTCGCCTGAATAGCGAAAAAACAACACAATTGCTATTTCATCAACCAGAAAACCCTTATGAGCCTCTGGATACCATGCCGTTATCTCTTGCTGTGCGTACCATTTTGGCTGAGTGTACTGGAGGTTTATATTACCGACTCTATCATCTACGCCACAGTGCGCTGTCCCGCTTACAACTGCTTCTACATGAGGATTACCTGAGCTTGCCTGAATATCTGGCGACGTTACTGCCTTACAGCGTCGCTAAACGGAAAAGCCTTCGTACTCTAATTACAGGGCAAAGTCGCTTGCGAGATAGATATTCAGCACTGGCAGTATTTGCAGGACATAGCAGCCCAGATACAACACTCAGTACTTACTTGCATTTTAGTGACATACTGTTAGGACTGCATTTAAGGCATAACCAGCGCGAGCTCAACGCTGAGCAAGCCCAAACGTTACTTGGACTCAGGCCATTTCGCATTAGCCAGCTGCAAAAAGAAGAGATCCCCATTACACCAGCGCACACTGCAGACTATATACGCAAACGCCTATCACGCTATATCGACCCCGTGCTGATGCCAAAGGAAGCTCAAGCCATTCCGTCTGAAATAGCGCTACCCTCTAGAAGTAGCAGCAAATACGAGCCCATGTTAGCAGTACTGGCCAAAATACAAGACGGTTATGATCATAGGGAAATAGCCTGGTTTTATCAGCTGAGTACAGAACAAATAGAAGGATGGCATCAAAGTGCTCTAGCGCTGCGAGCACTGACTACTGAAAAGCAACTATCTCGCTTGTTCCCTCGTAGCCGTCGTCATCAACTACTTCCACCAGAGCCGGTAGGCGTGGCAGAACGACGTGATTTAGCTATCGGCTTAAAACGATGTCGTGAGTTATATACCTCACCGGAGACTAGAAGTGAGTTAATCAGTTTAATTCGTTATACCCTCACACACAGTAATAGCTCGCGGTCAGGGATTAAATTCGACGACCCTGTTTGTTTTCAACGTTTTATGACGACAGCAAGCCAAGTGTTTGATGAGAAACGTTGGCGACTATCCTTGCGCTACACTGATCAGCAAGTTACTCAGCAATGGCAATATGGCTCAATGGAGATTTTAGGCTATCCCATGAAACAGCAGGCTCGGTTTAATCAGGGCTCAGGCTGGCTACAGCTACGCCATAGAGAAGAGGAAAAGCGCCAAGAAACAGGTAAGCTAGGTTATTCATCTCATAGCCTGCGTATTTTATTACACAGGCTCGCTATTATATTATTTACAGCAGATGAAATTAGCGCTTGGCAAACATCGGATGAAGACGTCGAGTTCTTAGACTCTGAGCGACCCAACAGTCGAGAAGACTAATAAAAAACGGGCTATGAAAGCCCGTTTTTAGCTAAAGGTGTTCATTACCCTAATCGCTTATACAACTGATTATCTAGAGGAGATTTTGCATACCAGTAATAATCAGGAACATTGGTGAATGCGCGACGCCAGTTAGAGACCTCAGCTGAAATTCGGTCACACATACGCACGATACTGGCAACCTGATAAGGCTCACCATGCTGACCGACTTTTACAGATAAACATGCACTTAATGCTTCAAATATTTTCGGTGCTCGCACACTGAGCCGGTCTAAAGGATCAGCCAGCAACATAAAGTTATAAGACTCATGTTGTACGCACATACCTGAGGGCTGATTATAATATAAACGAATTTTTCCTATGTCGTGTAACAGACCGCCGACGAACGCGACCCAAACAGAGGTGCCACCTAACTGATGCTTATTACATAACATAGCAGCCGTCATCGCTACCTCATGACTATGCGCCAGCAACCCACCTAGCTCATCATGATGGTGGCGATGGCTACCCTGCCCCTGACAAAATGGCACCATAATAGAATCATTCATCAACACTTCGAGCAAGAAATCACGCAGTGCGGCTCCTTCGATATACGCGAGCATGCTCCATATTTCTTCTAATAAAGGCTTTTGTTCTTCGGACACTAAGGCCAACTGCTGAGTCAATTTTTGCTTATCAATCAGTTGAGGTAACGAAACTACTGAGCAGAGCTGGAACATACCACCCTGATGAATAATATCAGCAAGCACCCATTGACCATCTGGATTGACCGCTTGCATTTGCAAAGGCATAAGCGATAACGATACTTCACGTTTCTCTGAGCTAAACCGCCATACCGTAGCAACACCATTATCAAATTGCTGCTCTGCCCAGAGCAATTCAGGGCGAGTTTGTGTCAAAAGTAATGGACTCATGCTTCTTCCTCCACTGTGAACTCTTCATCAAGTAATGATTCAAAGGCCGCCCCATCTCGCCTCAGTAAGTTAGGAACGTAACGTGAATACACACGGAATAACATTGAAGTGTTGGCATGGCCCAGCTGGCGGGCAATCCACTCTGGATTTTCACCTGCGGCTAACCACAAAGTGGCGGCGGTATGCCGTGTTTGATAGGGATTACGCTTAGCAAGATCTAAATGCTCTAACAGCGGGTACCAAACTCGTCGCGTCACATTGCGGTGGTTTAAAGGCTCCCCATTACGTGCACAAAATACAAATTCACTTTTTTCACCTGTTCTACCCCATTGTTCAAATAAGGCGTCATAAACCCGCTGAGACATAGAAAGTGTGCGATACGAGCCTGATGTTTTGGTCGGCCCCAATTTGCCACGCACTAGCGCTTGATGGATATGAATGAGTCGGGCGCCAAAATCGACATGTTCCCAGGTTAAACCGTCTATTTCACCAGTGCGTAGCCCGGTAAAGAAGCGCACAGTGTAATAAGGTCTAAAATCCGGCCGTATCTTAGCTAATAGCATGGACACCTCTTCTAGCGAGAAGGGCTGAATATCAGCACGAGGCATCGGTAGAGCTTTAATATTACGCCATGGCGACTCGTACCCAAGGCGATCAGCTGCCTCATTCAAGATAAGTCGCAAGTAGGTCATAATATGGTTGATACGCGATGCAGATAAAGCCTTACCCGTCACTGCATCAGCCGCACAAAGACCCAGACGAAATGCCAAGATATCACTTTTAGTAATAGCTCCAATCGGTATATCACTAAATTTCGGCTCAAGGTGGCAACGTAAAATGCCCTCTACGGTTTCATACTGGCTCTCTCGCCACTCCACCCGCTTCTCTTCTAACCACTGCTGACTAAAAACCGAAAAAAGCATTTTTCCACCGGTTGCCTTCTGCGCTTCTAATATCGCAATATGACGAAATGTCTCTACGCGCGGGCTGTCAGGGAAGTGGTGGGCATAATCAAAAGTGCCCAACTTTATTTGCTGCTCCATCTGCGCCAGCAGTTTTTCTAGCTTCTTACGATTCGCAGGCGTATCTGCCACCTTGGTTTGCTCGCGGCAACGCTTCCCCTTAAAACGAAAATCCAGATACAAACGTCCATCGCGTGTATTAACCGTTCCCATAATGTGCTCCTTACATCATGCCGATGGCATCGTTAACCGACAGACCTTGCAGCATGGTTTCTTCCACCCGCTCCCAAATAAATAAAATCTTACGACCACCAAAGGGACGGATGTAATGTACCCCCTCAAACAACACCGAATCCTTTAAACACTGACGGATGGTGCGAACGTCGTACTTGATACGAGAAGACAGCTCTTCAGTTGTTAGATAGGTATGTGTCATAATCAAACCCTCGCTTTTTGCTCTTCAACAAACATTAATGACCTACTGAAGAGAATTTAGCACACTTAAGAACCATTGCAAGTCATTTATACCTACTACAGGTATTTTTTAACTTTGGAGGTGAAATGATCAAATGCCATCTATCGCGAATCTTGGGCGAGAGAAAACAAAAAATAGCTGAGGTATCCAGAGAAACGGGCATCAACAGAAACACCCTACACCGCCTCTATAACGAAACGGCTACTAGAGTAGAGCTGGATGTAATCGAGACTTTATGCAGATATTTAGATATTCAGATAGGGGAGCTGTTTGAGATTGAAGAGGGCGATACGCAAGAAAAAGTAGAGCAATAGTATAAAAAATCCCCGCACTAAAGGTGTGGGGCTTATCAACTGATGATGTAAACAATGTCTATGAATTATGATAAAACCTAGCCGCGTTTTTTCTGTTGGATTGCTCCAGATCTTGCTCACTATCCAGGAGTGTACTGAGCCTATGGATAAACCTTGCTAAGCGCTTTCCAAAAACCCAAAGCGCTGTTAGCAGTAGCTAGACTTTGGACAGGTCGATAAAACTCACGCTAGCAATCCATTAAACAGCTCAAGTCGCGCTGCCGTTACTCTAGATGCTCATTCATCAAGCGCTCTCTGAGTCTAAAAATAGTTTTAGCCGATAAGCCTTTAGCGTTCTACCCTAGTAAGGCTGTAGCGCTTATTGGTAGCCCTGTGCACTTGCAGTAACAACGGATAGCGTTCCGAATAGCACATCGAATAACGTATAAGTTACTTTTATGCTTTGCCGTGTATCTAATAGTATAAAATAACAATGAATAGATATCGTCCTACCTACTTTAATATCGTCCGTTAGGTAGGAGTTCGAATCTCGAGGGAGGCAGATGCCCCCCTAGCTCAGGAAGCAACGCCAATACTAAGCACACTATATGTGCACATTCACAACATAACCCAACAAATTCGTTAACATCTGTGTGAGCCCTCACACAGATATTAATCACTAATAGACTAGTATTTTACCTAGTTAAAAAATAATGACGACCATTGATGTAATGGCTAGCAAGGGGTCAGAATAGATGTCACACAAGCTTCAATATAACAGCTTATATCAGAGTCTAGAGCTGAGTGCTCAGAGATGGCCAGATAGGCAAGCCTTTATTGTTGGTGATCAAAGTATTACCTATCGAGTTTTTCTGCAACGAGTAAAAGAAGTTGCCGGCCTGCTTCTACATAAATTCGAGTTGCAAAAAAATGATAAAATTATTCTGGCCATTGGTAATGAGATATCATTCTGTGAAGTATTTTATGCAGCAATGAGTTTAGGCATCATTGTCGTACCTGTCAGCACAAAAATGACATCCGATGAAGTAGCATCGCTAGTGCAGCAAGTAATGCCTTCATGGGTTTTGTGCCATGATGATCATATTGAAAAATATACTGACTCTTTATCCTTTAAATCAAAAACCACAACCTTGAGTCAATGGGAATTGTTATCAAGCAAAGGGCTTAACCCTGTAGTTGCCTCGGATGTTTGCCATGATGATACTGCTATAATAATATTCACTTCAGGAACAACTGGGCAACCTAAAGGAGCAATAATAAGCCATGGCAATCTCCTGCATGGAATAACATCATATCAAAGCGCTTTTTCATTAACCGAAAAAGATAGCACTATATTAGCGGTTCCTATTTATCATATTACTGGCCTAGCCGCTATTCTTGGCTTGTTTATCCACATTGGTGGAACAATTAATTTGCAAAGAAAGTTTAATGCTAAAATCATTCTAGAGTGCATCGAAAATCAAAACATTACTTTTATGCATGGCTCACCTACCGTATTTATTTTACTATGTAATGAATTCAAAACCAGTAAGACAAACTACAAATTGGGCTCTCTAAAAAAGGTTGTGTGCGGTGGCGGACACCTTAACAATGGCACCATCAAAACTATTAAAAGCATATTCAAGAATACTGATATTCATCCTGTTTATGGTTTGTCAGAAACCAGTTCTCCTGCCAGTATCTTCGTTGAAGATTTAAGTTCGCACAATAAGTTAGGTAGCTCAGGAAAAGCCATTCCCGGTGTGGAGTTTCTGATAAAAAGTAAAGATGGTGAGACATTAACTAATGGTGAGACTGGTTTACTCTGGGTAAGGGGGCCTGTTGTTATAAAATCTTATTGGAATAACCCGCTTGCCAATAAAGAATCTTTTGAGGATGGTTGGTTCAACACTGGTGACCTAGCCTATATAGACAATGACAATTATATCTATATACAGGGAAGACTGAAGGATATGATTAATAGGGGTGGGGAGAAAATTTATTCACTAGAGGTTGAAAATATACTTTCCGCCTACCCAGGTATTAATGAAGTAGCGTTAGTCCCCTTCCCTAGTGAAATATATGGTGAAGAACCCATGGCATTCATTATAGCTGACCGCGACCACCCTATCACAACAAAAGAGCTCCTAGTTTGGGCTCATACAAAACTAACAAAATACAAAATTCCTAAAAAAATAATATTTGTAGAAAACTTTCCAAGAACTAAAAATGGAAAAATAAGTAAAAAAATTCTTAAGGAAAGCGTCCATAAATATCTTTGATATGGTCGGAATAACATCAATGGAGAGATAATGAAAAACAAAATTATGACTAAAGAAGAAGCAGCTGAGCTTATCCGTGATGACAGTACAATTTGTACCGTAGGGATGACGTTGATCAGCGCCTCCGAGTCTGTATTATCTTCGATCGAAAAACGCTTTCTCGAAACAGAATCCCCTAAAAATCTGACACTGGTTCATGCTGCCGGTCAAAGTGATAGAAATCGAGGTATACAGCACTTAGCTCATCCCGGTCTGGTAAAAAGAATTATTGGTTCACACTGGGGGCTGGCTCCTAGATGGATGGCCATGATCTCAGATAATCAAGTAGAAGCCTACTGCTTGCCTCAGGGACAAATGGTACACCTATACAGTGACATGGCAGCTGGCCTGCAAGGCAGAATATCACCGGTTGGTCTGAATACCTTCATAGATCCAAGAATTGAAGGCGGAAAAATGAACAGCTGTACAAAAGAAGATATTGTAGAGCTGATGCAAATCAAGGATCAGGAGTATCTATTCTACCCCGCCATCCCCCTAGATACATTAATCATCCGCGGTACTGCCGCCGACTCCAAAGGTAATCTGACCACAGATGAAGAAGCGATAAAGCTTGAAGTACTCCCTGCGGTACTCGCGGCTAAACGCTTTGGCGGCAGAGTTATTGCGCAAGTAAAGTACCTGGTGGAAGACGGTAGCCTTGATCCTAAATCAGTCGTTGTACCCGGTAGCTTTATAGATAACATTGTACTCTGTAGTGATCCGGAAACCGATCACCGTCAGACTTCATCCTGGTATTATGACCCCGCCTATTGTGGAAAAATACGAGTATCAACTCAGCAAGGTATATCAAAAACACCGCTTGATATTAGGAAACTTATTGGCAGAAGAGCTGTGGAGTTAATAAATCCAGGTGCTATCATCAATCTAGGAACTGGCATCCCCAATGACGTAATAGGACAAATAGTAAAAGAAAAAAACATGGCAGCTAGTGTCACTATTACGGTTGAGTCTGGTATTTATGGCGGAATACAGGCAGGCGGAGTTGACTTTGGTATCGGGAGAAACCTATCGTCCATGATCAGTCATCAAGAGCAGATGCTTTATTACAATGGTGCAGGCGTAGATATAACCTATATGGGTGCAGGTGAGCTGGATAAAGACGGAAATGTCAATGCCACAAGATTGGGTTCACAATGCACTGGTGCGGGTGGTTTTATTGATATTACACAAAATGCAAAACACGTTGTATTTTGCTCAACATTTACTGCTAAAGGACTTAAAGTCGAAGTAGGCAATGGGAAATTGAGCATAGTACAAGAAGGACAAGTAAAAAAGATGGTTAACACTGTAAATCAGATATCTTATAGTGGAAACCTTGCCATAGAAAAAAATCAAAAAATGCATTTTGTTACTGAGCGAGCTGTATTCGAGATGACTGAACAAGGCCTAATGTTGATTGAAATTGCCCCAGGCATTGACCTTGAAAAAGACATACTAAATCTTATGGACTTCAAGCCTCTGATATCAAAAAATTTAAAATTAATGGATCAATCATTATTTACTCAATAATTATACACTGGAGAAAAAAATGAAACTCAAAGGGAAAACAGCCATAGTTACTGGTGCAAATCAAGGTATTGGTTTTGGTATCGCTCGTGTTCTAGGACGCGAAGGCGCAGCAGTTATCATTGCGGATATGAATGAAGAAGGTGGAGTGTCTGCTGTAAATAATTTAAAAAATGAAGGTACGGATGCTGTTTTTGTAAAATGCAATATTGGCAATAAAGAAGACATAAATGAGCTCTTTGAATTCGTAGAAATAAATTATGGCAAGTTAGATGTGTTAGTAAATAATGCAGGCATCAACCGCGATGCAATGCTGCATAAACTAAGTGAGGACGACTGGGATAGCGTAATTGATGTGAACCTGAAAGGCACCTTTCGTTGCATGCAGGCAGCAGCGATTAAGATGCGAGAACAGGGATCAGGAAGAATTATCAATATCGCTTCCGCCAGCTGGCTAGGAAATGTGGGCCAATCAAACTATGCGGCCTCAAAAGCAGGTGTTGTGGGGCTGACCAAAACAGCTTGTCGCGAACTAGCCAGAAAAGGGGTGACGGTAAATGCTATATGTCCTGGGTTTATCGATACTGCAATGACCCGAGGAGTTCCGGAAAAAGTATGGGACGCCATGATATCTAAAATTCCAGCGAGCTTTGCAGGCGAGCCAGAAGATGTAGGTGAATGTGTAGCCTTTCTCGCTTCAGACGCCGCACGATATGTTAACGGTGAGGTAATCAATGTCGGCGGTGGCATGGTTCTGTAATTCAAAAAAATAGCTTGCCTCTCGTATCAGTTTGATCATGCTTATTCATTATGACATGTAAAGATAAAAGGAAAATTATCCTCACTATTCTATTCATGAAATGAAAGCCATTAAATCGAGCAAGCCGATGCTAACACCGCAATTGTATTTAACAAATACTGCTCGTCTATAGTACTATTTACATACCGGTGACCTATACGAATAATGGAGAGGAGCGAAGATCAACTGTGAAGGCTCCTCTCTTCTAAGGCAAACTAATCAATGTCACTAGTCTCAAGACCGACGCGTGATCACTTTTAATTCAATTTAAGCAAAGTTTGGTCACCCCTTCGCTAGGAATGAACGAACAAACTTGTTTCCTCCGCAGTAAAGGAAATAAGTGGTTGAAGTTTATCCCAAATTAGCTTATGTGTGATCCAGACATCTTTGTTATATTATCTAGAGACACTCTTAGATCCCGACTTTGTGGCAAAATATACCCAGATAATATCAGCCTGTCATTCATCAACTCAATTTTCTGATGGCTTGAGCTTGACAGCAACGACGCAGATTTGAGCTGAGCTCTAGATCACTGATACACACCTTGAATTAAGAACTCAAGAACATCTATCACCATACAATTTGATGATGTACTTACAGGCAGTAATCTGACTATCTATGACACAGGCAGGTTGATAATATAACAACTTTTGACAAGATCAGGGTAGGTGTTGCTCGATGCGAAACCACATGGAATACCTGTTTTTTTCCTTACCGGCCCCTAATTTTCAACGTCGGTTGGAGAAGCTCAAGCGGATCGGCTACGGAGCTAGACGCTCATACCTTAAGAATCGACCACCTTGCTTTCCTATAGGTAAATATACTATCAACAGGCAGTACTTATGAAGATCAACTCAGAATTAGCTAATGAAATTGTTAGAAGATCTATAGCTATTATTCATCACAATGTTAATGTTATAGATAACAACGGCATTATTGTAGCATCTGGTAATCATAAGCGAGTAGGACAAAAACATGGTGCTGCAATTGAGGCAATAAAAAAAGGTGCTCGAATAACTATTAATAATGATATGGAAGCCGAACGCTATGAAAATACAGAACCAGGTATTAATCACCCTATAATAATAGAAGGTGATGTGGCTATTACTATAGGGATAAGTGGTAACCCGGCTATTATATCCCGTTATTCAGAGTTGGCTATTCTTACTGCCGAACTGTTGTTAAAGCAAGCAAGTGAAATAAACTCTTCGAATTGGAAAAAAAGAGTAAATGATAGTTTAATAAATGAGTTCATTGAGTATGGCGAGCATAAAAGAGGTGTTTCAGCGCTTGATAAAATAAATAAAAATAGCAACGTACTAAATATAGAAACCATACCCATCATAATAAAAACAGGCGCTTATACGATTATGATGAGCGAGGTAGTAGACTCTTTATTAAGTAAACTATCATCAATGACTGATAGTAATAGAATTATTTTGTTAAATCATAATGAAATACTCCTGCTTCCCCCTGCCGACTCTTCAATTTCTTCCATTATAGAGAAAGCCGAACTAGCTATTGCTAGCCAATTGAGTAGCTTTAAAATAGGGGTGGGTATTAATGCATGCTCACCCTTAGACATTAGAGAATCAGTCATATATTCTCGTTCTGTTATAGATGTAGGAACAAAGTCAAATAGTGAACAAAGAATATACTGCTTTAAAGATATGGCTATTCAGTGTCTTTTAAAAGAACTAGAAAGCAGCTACCTATCAAGCTTCTTTAAAAAAATAGTAAATAATTTAGTTAGACATACCCAAGGACATCAACTCATTGAAACTCTAGAGTTGTTTATCGAAAATAATGCCGAGTTGGGTAAAACAGCAACTCAACTAAATATCCATAGAAACACTCTTTCCTATCGTTTATCAAGCATAAAAAAGATCACCTTGCTAGACCCTCTAAAATTTTTGGATTTGTTACAATTAACAATCTCTATTCATTATTACAGAAAAGAACATCCCAGAAAAAAGATCTGGATAGAGAGCATTATCTAAGTTTTAAAAATATACTGTAGTTATATGTTCTCCTACTGCTGGTAGCTGTGCTGATGAGGCGCTACTTGCTGTAACGTACCGTTAGATAAAACTGATACCTCACTGAGCTTCTTGTCTCGGTCTTCGTCACCCCCTCACATGAGCCGAGCTATGCCTTGGCTTACAACCAGAGTAGCGTAAATGAGCAGATTATCGGTGCTACTGCACAACTTAACAATAGCCTCATCCCAGATTCAATACGCTACTCTGCAGAGATCTAAGATAGTAACCATGACTTCTGCCCTGCTACATTAAGGTTAGCGTCAAAACCAAGGCTTTAATGTTATTATATTGTTAGGAAACCGACATTCCGCACCTAATTTAAGAATAAATAGTGAGATAGTGTTCACCGAGAGCATTAATAATTGTCTGCTGCGGAGGTTGAAGCTTCACTACGAGTGGCGGGGCTTCTCCAACACCAAGCTCATGAATGCCGCCGAAACATTGGAATACCCAGCGGGCCGTCGGCTTTTGACTCGGCTTATTCTTCATATCAGGGAAAGTCAGCTCATTCTGTTTCAGTGACTGGCGGATCCGGTGCTCTAACGCAGCGTAAACCATCAGGCTACAAGTCATGATCATCAACAATGCCTCGATGCGCTTTGGCTTTTTCAGAAATAGAGAAGAGACCATGAAGTCAGGGCTTTCAAGAAACGAAAGCCGCGCTCAACAGTTTGTTGAGACTTATAGGCGGCAAGTAGCCCAGCCATATCAAGCTCATCACTCATGTCGTTAGTGGTTAAGATAAAAATGCCTGGTTGTTCTTTAGCTTTCGCGACTTTTTTGAGGTAAGTTATGGCCTGCCCTGCCCTGTGAGAAGGTAATCAATGCTGTCCGGAGCTTGGCCTTTTTTAGGTCGGCCTTTACCATTAAAAACTGGTTTGGCTAGTGTTCCGCTATCTTCTATCCGTAACACGCTGAGCTTATTGCAAAATTCAGCTAAAGCTTGCTCTGCATCATGCTGGCAGACAAAGGTTTTTTTACATAGTTTCTGGAATTGCTTAAGCTCTTGAGTGCCCGTTTTAAGTCGGTTTTTGAGTACGTTTTTTTGCTCTCGATGCGTTGCTTGTTCACTACGCACCATCAGCCAACGTTGTGGAACACCTGCATAATCAGCCTCGAGCCAGTATCCATGATAGCCATTCTCTAGCGCTTCCAGCTGGCCTGTTTTGAGCGATGAAACCGCGCCCTTTGAATCTTTCAAGGTCATCGGAACACGAGTCACAAATAACTGGTCTTGCTGGTGCAAAGCACAGATGGACTCAGCGGTATACAAAACGGCATCACCAATGAAGTAACGGCTTTGCTGCGCTGACTTTAAAGACTTCACGTGATTTTTAATGACATCAGCGAACGCTCTTTGATCATTGGTGTTGCCGTTCATTGCCTGCATATAAACGGGTATTCCAGCTAAATTTTCACAGATGAGCTCTAGAGCCACCTGGTTCAGCTCGGGCCGATGATCACGGCTGTAACCCTTAACAAGCTGAATGCCAGCAGCGCCTTCCTCCTGAGCATAAGCTCCGTCCACATGAAAACTGGTGATATCAAGATGAACAGCGCTGTTATTCAGGCCCAGCTGTGTGACGACATTCTCGGCGATGGCTTGGTAGAGCAGAGAAACATCGGCCTCAAACAGCGCATCAAGGCAGCGGCCTAACGCATCATCATTGAGGTGCTCGGGTAAGATCCCCGGACGCAGTAGACGCTCGGTCGGCTTATCAGCAAAGAATTGAGGAACCATATGTAACGTGCGGCTATGAAACCCTAAGCCATTGATAATCATAGCAACGAGAGCTTCACCATGACTAACATGATGCTCGCCTTGCTTAGGTATAATGGCGTCCACCATGCGTGCGAGCCAGCAACCAAGCCCAGATGGTCGAGATTCTTGATGTGATAAGAAGGAGTTGTCATGATTATGGCCGCCAAATAGAAGTAATAGATCAAAATGGCGGATCTGTGTCAAGAACAATAAATTAGAAAATCAGGTGCGGAATGTCGGAAGCAACATTAGGGGGTATTTTTGAGTGCTCAACTACCAATTTGATATGATGAGAACCTTTTGTTCTCTTTTTGGCCAAAATATTCACTCCAACTACAAAATGATCGTGCTCCCACAATGATAGATTAGAGTTGATCAGGGTTCACTTTTGTTCACACCTAATTAACACTGCATGTTATCGCTTTGCTAGCCCCCTCTTCATCTGTGACCCGTTTGCCGGCCTAAGTGTTAACGCTATCCATTGTATGTTTGCACAAAGGGTAATAATTGTTTCGTGTTTGTAAATGTGCTCGTGCTCAAATTTTCTCTGCGGGGTTCTGTTAGTCTGGATAGTGACTCGATAGAAAACATGCTGTTTAAATTTGGACCATCATCTCACTCGGGGAGTCTGAATGATCTGAATGATTAGGATCCCAATCAAGCGTTAACGAAAAGGAATTTTTGATTATGAAAAAAACGATCATTGCTTCAACTCTATTTGCACTTGCCTCTAGTTATTCTTATGCAGACACTCTGAAGCTTGGGCACGTATATGATGTTAATCATCCTTGGCATAAGAGCGCCGAAGAAGCAGCTCGCAGGGTTGCTGAAAAAACGGAAGGCAGAGTAGAAATAAAGATTTTCCCATCCAGTGCTCTTGGCTCAGAGCAAGAACTTCTTGAACAGGTGATTGTCGGTGGTGTAGATATTGTTGAAGTCGGCTCAGGCCAACTTGGCAATATATTCAAGCCTATCATTATCACCGAAATGCCTTATATTTTCAGAGACAATGAACATTTGTTGCAGTTTTTCGAAAGCGAAACTGCGGATAAAATATTCAACGATTTTCATCAACAGTTTAACGCTCATATCGTAGGCTCTAGCACCTGGGGAGTACGGCATGTGATAGGTAACAAATCCATTACCAACCCTGAAGACTTTAACAATTTTAAACTACGTGTACCTGAACAGGCCATCACAATGGCCTATGCTAAAGCCATGGGCAGTAACCCGACGCCTGTCCCATACTCTGAGGCATATCTCGCCATGAGACAAAATATGGTCGATGGCTTAGAAAACCCACTGGGCTCAATCAGATCAATGAAGTTCTACGAAGTCGGTAACAATCTTAGCTTGACCGGCCATGTCATTACTGCTGTACACTATGTTGTTAATGATAATTCACTTCAATCTTTAAGTTCTCAAGACAAAGAAGCTGTGCTTAGTGTATTTAAAGGTATGGGGAGATACACTAAAAACCTTGTTGAAAAGGATGATAAAAACTCTCTAGAATTTTTCAAAGAGCAAGGTGTCAACATTGTAGAAGTTGATCGAGATGCCTTCAAAGAAAAAACAAAGAAAATGTCAGATGATTACAAGAAAAACTGGTCTGGATATGGTGATCTTTATACCGAGATCTCTAATCTTTAAACACTAGTGATTTGTAGTGAGTCGATGTATATCCGGAAAAGCCCTTTCTATATTGAAAGGGCTAATTTTTAAATTCGGACGAGCATGAAATTCTCTAACATATACGAGATTGACATGAAAAAAATCTATCTGAAAGTAGAGGCCGCACTACCTGCCATTATATTTTCTCTTATTTTTATAGTAATGATGATTAATATAATAACTAGAGAACTAAGCTCTAATGCGCTTGATTGGCCTATTGAACTCAGTAGGTATGCGTTAGTATGGCTTACTTTCCTAGGTTCTGTTTATTTGTTCAGAACAGATCAACACATCAGGGTGGATGCATTCTGGAATTACCTTCGCAGAAAAATTAATCCTACAACTATCACTATAATCGAGATAATAAAGCTATCTGTTATTATTTTTTTCTCCGGTTTTTTTTCTTACTATGGTTACATTTTTTCAGAGCGGTTAAAGTTTTTCAGCAGCCCCTCTCTAAACATTAGTCAATCTTATCTTTATATGATTGTACCTATATCTGGTGTTTTTATTACATTAATTACACTATTTAAAATATACAAAACGCTTAAAAAAGGATCTGAGTGATGTTAATACTAATAGGATTACTCTTTCTGTTCATGTTGCTAGGCATACCGATTGCATTTTCTATCGGCGCGGCCTCGCTATTCTATGTATTAATAGACCCTTCACTATCAGAAACAACAGCAATACAGAGGATGGTTGCTGGTGTTAACTCATTTACTTTCTTGGCTATTCCATTTTTCATTTTTGCCGGAAACCTAATGAACAGCGGTGGCATTACCCATAGAATATTTGAGTTTGCTGCCGTATGTGTCGGTCATATCCGTGGTGGCCTGGCGCATGTCAATGTTGCCTCAAGTGTTATTTTTGCTGGTATGTCTGGAGCCGCCGTCGCAGATGCCGGTGGTCTTGGTGCAGCAACCATAAAAGCTATGCGAGCTAAAGGATATGGTGAACCCGTTTCAATTGGTGTCACTGCTGCCTCCTCTATTATTGGCCCTATCATACCTCCCAGCATGGCGATCATTGTCTATGCTATAGCCTCATCTCAATCAATTGAGCGCCTGTTTGCAGCTGGCATTGCTCCTGGATTTTTAATGGCATTGTCACTAATGGTGATGATCTATATATTCAGTGAACGTCTAAAGTGTCCAGCTGAAAAAAAGGCAAACCGAAAGGAAATTTGGATTGCTTTAAGTCGTGCCCTTCCATCTCTTATGGCACCAGTAATTATTTTAGGTGGTATTTTTACCGGTATATTCAGCCCTACTGAATCAGCAGCTATTGCTTGTACCTATGCTATTATTCTAAGTATTATTTATAAAGAATTTAGCTATACCTCTTTCAAGACATCAGTAATGAACTCGGTTGTAACATCCGTTCAAGTTCTCTTGATTGTAGCTTCAGCTAACTTATTCGCTTGGATATTGACTAGCAAGGAAATACCACAAAGTATCTCTCAGGTAATACTTTCAACCACAGAAAGCTACCTGCTTGTTTTATTGGCTCTTAACTTATTGTTGCTATTAGTTGGTTTGTTTTTAGAGACCGTTGCTGCGATCAACCTGCTGGTACCGATTATTTTGCCAATAATGACCATTGGCTTTGGTATGGATCCTATTCAACTAGGTATTATTGTTGTACTTAACTTGATTATCGGCACCTTAACGCCACCTTTCGGTACAGTGCTTTTTGTGCTTAGCAGCGTTTCTAATACACCAGTAGAAAAAGTTACAAAATATACCGCAATATTTTTACCACCATTAATTATTGTTTTGATCTTAGTAAATATATTCCCAGGGCTGACTCTCTGGCTTCCAGACTTTTTCTTTGGAAAGTAATTAACTAACCATTCATCATTACTTTAGGAGTAACCATGAAAAATAACGACGATATCGTAATTGTCAGCGGTGTCAGAACTGCAATTGGTACACTAGGTGGCAGCCTTAAGGATGTACACCAGCATGACCTTGGTGCTAACACCATTCGCGAAGCAGTTTTACGCGCTGGTATTGAGCCATCCATGGTTGATGAAGTGATAGTAGGTAACGTAGGACAGATAGCCGAGAGTGGATTTATTGGCCGCATTTGCCAACTAAGAGCAGGCTTACCCAATGAAACAACCGCCTACTCGGTTAACAGACAATGCGGGTCCGGACTGCAAGCTGTAGCTGACGGTATGATGCAAATCCAAACCGGTCAGGCCGAGATAGTGGTGGCCTGTGGCACAGAAAACATGACTCAGCTGCCTTATTATGTTCGTAAAGGTCGTTATGGCTATAACATGGGTCACGGCTCTCTAGAAGATGGCCTAATTTCTATTCTTACTTGGCCGGAAGGTCCTTACCACAATGGTATAACAGCTGAAAATGTTGCAGATCGTTTCAACATCAGCCGTGAAGAAATGGATGATTTTGCTATATCCAGTCAACTTAAAGCAGCAAAAGCAATAGAAGACGGCCTGTTTAAAAATGAAATATTACCAGTAGAAGTTAAAGTCAGCCGTAAGGAAACCAAGCTGTTCGATACCGATGAACATCTCAGAATGGTTGACCGTGAAAAACTCGCCAACCTGCGCCCTGTGTTCAAGGAAGGCGGCAGTGTAACCGCAGCTAATGCCTCTGGTATTAATGACGGCGCTGCTGCTGTAGTACTAATGAAACGCTCCAAAGCTTTAGAGTTGGGTCTCACGCCTCATATGACCATCCGAGGGTGGTCGGTTGCCGGTTGCGAGGCCGCAATCATGGGCTTTGGCCCTGCTCCAGCAACTAAAAAGCTGCTTAAGAAATTTAACTTGGACGCCAATCAAGTTGACCTCTATGAAATTAATGAGGCATTTGCAGCTCAAGCGCTGGCTGTTATGAAGGATCTGCAACTAGATGAGCATCGGGTAAACGTGAATGGAGGAGCCATAGCACTAGGCCATCCTGTGGGGGCAACGGGCACCATTCTGACCGTTAAATTGATGTACGAGATGGAACGCAGAAAAGCTGATACTGGTCTCATCACCATGTGCATCGGTGGCGGTCAAGGTATTTCCATGCTCTTTGAACGTGGATAAATTTTAGAATTTTGCTGGTTATAAGCTACTATAGCCAGCTTTTATTCGTAAACAGCCAGAATTATAGATCTTTTGATCATATTGTCCAGAATAACACCATTCGTATCAAACATTGGATCTGTCTTATCCAGCTTTAATTACATAGTGATTTGTAAGCGCTCTTAAATCGGCACTTTGACGCTTAAACAAACACTTCACGAGTATGTTAGCTTAATTTTACATTCCATGGCAACAGAGCTTCGAGTTTTTCGAGCGTATCGGCAACAGCAATGTGGTCAAGAATGTATTTAATGTAGGTCTGTGGATCAAGGTTATTCGCCTTGGCCGTTTCTATTAGCGAGTAACACGCTGCACCGGCTTCTGCGCCTTTTCGTGTGTCGGCAAACAACCAGTTTTTACGACCAATGGCGAAGGCACGGATATGTTCTTTTAACTCGCTTGACATACAAAAATACGCTACGTGAAATTTAAGAGCGGATTGTCCGCTGCTATCTTTTATTATACGAGAAGAATTATTAACCTGCCGTACAAGCTTTAATTCTATCAATTACCTTGTCGCGAAAATCACCATGCCCACGCGTAGCTCTCGGGTGAGCAACTCTAAAGCATATGGCATTGGCTGCCTCAAACTCCCAGAATGTTCTGGAAATCACTTCTCTATTTCGATAACCACCGTAAGCGCCCTTAAATCAGCACTTTGGCGCTTAAATAAACACTTTTCGAACGCGTTAGCTTAACTTTACATTCCATGGCAGCAGGGTTTCGAGTTTTTCAAGCGTGTCGGCGACGGCAATGTGGTCAAGAATGTGTTTAATGTATCTCTGGGGATCAAGGTTATTCGACTTGGCCTTGAGCTATAGTCATTTGTGGTGTATGAGGAAAAAAGAAGGTGGCGTATCCTGTTGATTGTTTCGACCAAGAAATAACCAACAGTTGAGTGATACGCCATGACTAATATTACCTTGAATGTTCTTTCACAACCAGATGAAACTGGCGGAGCCCGGCGTTGATCCAAAAGTAGCAGCAAAAAAACTTGCAGAAAAAGGCCAAAAACAAGTTGTACTTGCAGCAGTACAAGAAACGTCACAACCAACGATATCAAATCAGCTCTCTAGCCCAGAAGCTTGAACTGAAGAGGGGTAAGGTCAAGCCCCTCTACCTAACGCCCGCATTTGCGGCAGGTTTGGAGCGGAGCGGAAAACCTGTCCGACAACATGCGCTTGTTAGCCTAAGTTTCATATTTTAGAACAAGCGATTTTAACCACTTTTAAATTCATTAAACCCACCATCACAGAACCATTCACTATTCATCATCGCCTGGTAAGCTGCTGTGTTCCATGAATTAACATGATTATTTCGCCGCGATTCTTCCTCCTCTTCGAGATAGGCCTTCACAGAATTTTTTCCTCCTTTTTGATGGAGTCTGTTTAATCGGAACTGAATTTCCGTCACGGTTGAATTTGCATTCGACATATACAAACTTCCAAGATCTAGCTCTCTGAAGTGAAATTTAATTCTTTCGTTGAGTGCCTCATCATAAACATCAACATCCGATGTATGGAATCGAATAGCTCCAGGGCTTTCTTCTTTTACTTCGGCAAAGAGCCACTGTTCACATGTTACATCATCATAATAAGGATGGAGTGTTTGTTCGCTTTCGCTGCCAGGGACTTTATCCAATTTTGCTTTGTTACAATCTGAGCAGGCTGGTATCAAATTCAGTGGGACAACGATCAATGAGGGAAAATCAGATTTTGGTAAAAAGTGGTCTAAGGTTGAGACTACTCGCTGGCCACATAACGGGCAGATTCCATTTGGTGCTGCGTTTTTAAGTTGATCATATAAAGCTCTTCCTGGAGCTTTTTTTCCAACCATTCTTTGCGTATAAACTTTCTCCATCTCGGCCTTACCTACTACGCCGTCAACACCATCACTACTCTCAATCAAGAACCACTGTTGCTCCTCAGACTTCTCTTGATATTCCCGAGCAGCTATCTCTATAGAGCCTGAGATTTTAAGAAATCTTTCTTTTAGAGCTCTATTTCTAACCTTACTTATGCACGTTTCATATACGTCTTTTGCAACCAGATCGGGCTTAGCAATTACCTTCATGCTTCACCTCTGTCTACTTCCTTGTCGAGAAATAGTCCTCGTAATACGCCTCTAGCCTCTGCACCAAGCTGGCCATTGAACTTTCTCAGTGCCTGCTTATAGGTGTCTGCAGACTCAGCTTCTTTTTTTAGCATCTGATGGAAGCCTGAATCGGTTACTTCCAACCCAAACACCTCTCGTGTCAATACGCCCACATTTTCACCAAATGTTTCAGTTTCAGGCCTTTCAGCAACGGCATCAAACCCACTTCGCCTTAACTTCCATACACAACTTTTAGGTACTTCTTGGAGTATTACAGGGGAATGTGTTGCAATAACCGCCACCGCATTTCTATGAGAGAGCAATTCAGATAAAGTACGTATAAACGCCGAAAGTAGCGGAGGATGTAGGTGGGATTCGGGCTCATCCAAAAGAACTAGGGTTTTCTCCTCAATTTTTTCAACTAACTTAGCAATAGTCAGTAATACAATTGCATGGCCTGAACTTAGCTTGGCAAAAATGTTTTTCGTAGTATTCTCCAAATCATCAGTTGAAGACAGTACTACATCGGCAAGTGCAATATCTTTAAAAAGACTATCTGTTTCTAGATCTCGAATTGCCTCAACCAATCGATCTTGGTATCCAAATCGCCGAATATTGTTTAAACAATAGGAAAATTCTCTATTTAGCATTGGGCGGCTCATAGGAATGTGTTCGCCATCTTTGGTTGTTGATTCCTGTTTTAAACCGATATAAGCGTAATTGAGCCCCTCTGTTTTATCTTTCCGTTCAGGTATCGGCTCAAAAGGATCAAATGCGCTAAATGCTACAGAAACGACACCAGCAAACATTTCTTGAAGATCTTCTCTCTTAGTAGACTCCTTGCGACCAGTTACAACTGAAAAACACCCATCACTCTCTTGAGTTGTGTCAGTATCCACAAGAGCCTTAACCATTTTATGAAGAAGGTAGGTTTTACCAACACCATTTCGACCAATTAAGACATGAATATTTGAAGGAGGGTTAGATTCTGGATCGACATAAAAATCCAAATCTAATCCAGCAGAACTTTTTCCTTGCGGAAGCGAATAAGAGAAATCAAATTCTGTACGCAGCTTTCCGCCATTAAGTAATCGCTTAAACTGCCCTTTTATTGAAGCAATACTTACTTCTCGCAGCAAAGATTCCTTCATTACCTTTTCATTGAAAGCGATATCATAAGTACTATGATCATGCACTACATCGTTTAAGCTTTTTAAAATGCAGGCCCTTAGTTCTTGATCTAAAGCATATAGGTTTTGATAGTATTCATCGCTTTGCCCAAGTGCAAAGAAAGCTTTATCTAGTGCTGGGAATTCTTTGGGAAGTTTTTTTTGAGTCCACCCACTCTCTTGACCTACATAGCCAATTTTTACTCCCCCGATATCATGTTCCTCTCCATTTGCGTCATAGACCACTAGGTGAAATGTAGATTTAAAACCAAAATCATCCCAGTTATTCGCCTCCAGATAGGCAATATTTACAGTACGCTTTCGTTTAGAGTAGTAGCGCGAATAAGGGGGAACGTTGAATAGCAAATCAACCATATCATCTACCCATTATTTATAATTTTAGAAAATTAAGCCAGATTCAATCAGGCTAACGCCGCGCTCTGCGGCAAATTTGGAGCGCAGCGGAAAATTTGTCCGACAGCAGCGCCTTGTTAGGTGCTTATACTGTCATTAGTGTCGAGTCTGAAATTTTGGCTTCTAGCTTTTCTATAATTTCTTCGAGTTCTATTCGTGCTTCAGTTTCCAAGCCTAAACAAGTAGAAATCCCTTCCGCGTCAGTACTCTTTCGATCTGCCAAATTCAAACGAAAATTACCTTCATTATTGCTTAGCTCATAAGCATGAAAGTGCATTGAGTCACCAACTCTTGCATTATCATTTATATGAGCAAATGAGAACTCTCTGGCCATATATTCTAATAAGTGATTTTGTACCACTAGCACAAGATGCTTATTAATATGTTCAAATGTCTCAATTTTATGATGCATTTGAACTAGAATTGTTTTGGCCGTCATCTTCCAGTTCATGCCAAATGGCTTAGTTGAATCAATATCTTCTTGCTTCGCGTCAATTCCTTTTGAACTCACAAATCGTTGCCTAAAGGGCCAGACAGTTCCAGTTGTATCAAGCGTTTGCAATTCAATTGCGACGAAATCTTTAACTTTTCTGTCGCGAGTAGAAACTAGAAAATAGTCAACATTACCACCAGGAATTCCGACCTCTGCTACAACGTGCAACTCGTTTCCTGGCTCATGAGAAGTAAGCAAGTGAAGGCAGTCGATAAATATTTGCCTTCTTTCAAGAAGTCGATGAGGACAGATTATTACATCCTTTTTGTCTCTGCCATAAGTAACTGAGCAAGTACCTATAGTTAGCTCTGCTTCGCTCTTTCTGTTTTTTAAACACTTTCGGCCAAGATAAGGACATTGTTGTTGGCCAACAAGATCATTCCAATCAGTTTCGTTGTTATGAATAGAAATGCCGTATATTTCTGCTATATTGTTTGCTGATGCCATTCGCTACATCTTTCCTCTGCTAATTCTAAATACTCTTCCGATAAGTCTACGCCAATCGATTTTCTATTAAATGATTTTGCAACAAGCATTGTCGTACCTGTACCACAAAAGGGGTCGAAGACAATCCCGTCAGGGGGGCAGGTAGCGAGAATAGGGATTTTGCAAAGATCTTCTGGGTAAGCTGCGTAGTGTTTTTTACGCTTTTGGGTATCTTCAGGCAAAATATCCCAAACATCACTAGGCTTACTACCTTTAGGGTGATACCTAAGAATACAGTACCCCTTATCTCTAAGCTCTTTGGCTCGTCCTGAAACTTTCTCTGAATCAGAGTGTGTTGCTCTTTGTTGGCCACGAATGATCATTCTAAAGTCAGATAACTCACCCTTTCTGATTTTTTCTAGCGTTTCGTTAAGAGCACCTAGAGCATTCTTTTTTTCTTCCATACTTAAATCAGTAGACAGTTCTATTTGGCGCTTGTATCTCACTCCGCTGACTCCAGTCGCTGATACGACAGCTCCGTTTTCTACTTTGGCCTCGCGAGGTTTTTTCCTGACTGCATCAGCATCGTAATAATAACCTTTAGACTTTTTTACAAAGTGAAATACGTTTTCATGGATGTTTCTCAACTTATCTTTGGAATTATCAGGTGCCCCTTTTACTTTATTCCAAATTACGGAGTTTCTTAAGACCCAGCCCTGCTCATCAATTAGCTCAAAAGCAATTCGCCACGGGATGCCTAATAGAGCTTTGCTCTTATAGGTGTCTCCAATATTCAACCAAAATGAGCCTTCATCTTTAAGGACTCTTTTAAGTTCAAGAAAGACTTCACATAGTTCATTGATATAATCTTTATGATTTTTCTCTAGACCAATGCCTCCGCCTTCATATTGGCGCTGCCCCCAATATGGTGGGCTTGTAATACACATATCTATAGATTGATCGGGCATTGATTTAAGTACTTCAAGGCAATCGCCTTGAATAAATACAGGAGTGATGCTTGCATCACTCCTGTATTTATTTAGATCTTTTTTGATTTGATTGCTTAAGGATGTCATATCTTCTCAATTGTGTGCTTTCTTAGCTTCTCGGTCAGCAAGTTCTTTTATCCAAGCAGAAACAGAAAGCTTGGCTTTTTCTGCTGCCTTCTTGTAAAGAGCTTTCTGCTCTGGAGTTACCCTTATTGGAGACAAAGTCTCAGAAGCAGAATTTGATTTTGGGGGTCTTCCCCGAGGCTTATCAATGTTCATAATGAGGAGTATTATTGTATATACAATAAATATAAGCAACAGATACTTTTGCACAGATGAATCTAGCTACTGGAGGACACCTAACGCCGCCAACACAGGCGAGCGTCAGCGAGTCCAGCCAGCTTGCTGGCGTTTGTGATTGGCCTTGTTATGAGCTTAAGTAAAAGTACGAATTTACCTCTGTGCTCCGAAAGTATCAGATAAAACGCCCGCGCCGCCGCTGCCAATATTGAATGTAGCTCGCCGGATGTTCAACGAGATGCCCAGCTGAGATATTGAATATTGAGAACCACAGCCAAGTACCTTGCCCAACTCTCCGAAAGACAATGCCAACGCTGCCCTTTTACTCTGCCCTTTCAGTCAGCTCGATAATAACGTTATAAATTGACTCCGTGGCTGGCAGACTATTGACTCATAACGCCTCGTTAAGAGGCAATAAAATTGTTGGCTAAAATTAGCGACGAAGGAGCAAAAGCCAACTGTTTTTTGTCCTTTTAAACGACTTGTTATACGCTAAATACTCAATACGACAACTTCTACTTTACCATGTTTATCATAAGGTTGAATTTGCATTTTAATTTGATTCTCGTTTGTTAGCTCTAACGAACTTTCCGAAGCTTTATATTTACTATAAATAACATTAACAGCATTAATGCCTAAAGCGATTTCTTTTTCCATGCGAAGAACCAAACCAAACGAAGTTGTAGCACCACCATTTGTTCTATAAAGAACATAGCTTTCATCACCAACCTTTAGTCTGTTTATTTCCTCGAAAGAATAATCCACACCTTTAGTTGTTATATCCGCGTAATCAAGCTTTGCAAAAGTAAATGTTAAAAAACAAGGAATAGCCAAACAAACCGAAATAATAACACCTATTACTTTTACCGATTTAGTGTCCCTTAACGTAGACCAAAAAAATGCAGAAATAGGTAAAATAATCGCTAATACCATAACAAATAGGTAATTATATTTGGTATTAACAAACCTTAGCTCCCATGGAAAATAGATCATATTAAGGCAAGTTGTCAAAGTAACAATAATTAGAAGTATATTTGAGACTTGTTTCATGTGACCAAAACCTGAGTAGCGTATAACGCCCTCGTTAATGGGCAAAATTTAGTTGGCTAAAATTGTTGAGGAACGAAACACAGCCAACTGTATTTTGTCCTGATTAAACAGCTTGTTATATGCCATTACCACCAGACTCTAGCATGAATTGCTAAAGAAAATAAAACATAACCCACACCCGAAATACCCCAAAAGAATTTAGGAGAATTTAAAGTTTTAATACTTACAAAGGCTGATAGAGCGATCAAGACTAAGCCAATAAATAAACTAGGATTTGGGAAAGCATCGTAACCGTGACCTACTTCTATTGATGGTATTGGCGGAATAGCTAAAGCTAGTGCAGCAAACACCAAAATAACGATTAATAATTGATAAAGAGCAGGTTTCACAAATCATCCTTGAAAGGCATATAACGCCCCAATAACCGGCAGCTGGAATGTAGCGAAGCGCAGTGTAAGCTGTCCGGCGCCGCAGGCGCGTAGTTGATTGGTTTGTTATGAATCATATGCTTGGCAAATGTACTTTAGGGCCTTTCCATGAAAATGCCTCAAGCAACCTCTGAAAGATCGAGTGTAGTGCTTCCATTGATGCTGGAGATACATCGACCTCTCCATAATGACCATCAGCCATGGTGTTCCCATACTTGGTTCCATTTAGGCAATTTAACATCAAGGCACCGTTTTCGGATTTTACGAGTTCATTGTCGATGGGCTGAAGTTCAAGGGGTTGAGGTGGCAGACCTCTTCGTCCGGCTCCGAGCCCTCGTGACCTATCTTCCATATGCTGGGAAGTATTTCTTACGCCTCGTAGGTCAGGAAAAGAGATTCCGATTTCATCGTGCAGCCCTGAGATTTCTTCAGGAACATTTGGCTGATTTTTTAGAACTCTTAGAAACTTGTCGAATGAATCTAGAGCATACAAGAATGCACGAGCATGCATAAAGGCTTGATTGTGCTCAAATTCTCTGGGTAATTTGCCGGACTGCCACTGCTCTCGCTTAAATATTATTTCTGTTTGTAGATGTATTTCATCCCATACAGAATGGTCATATGGGTTTCCGTACTTTTGCACTATTTCTCGTCGGATTTCAGATCGACGATTAGCATCTGCTTCCCATTGCTCTCTAGATGGAGGCCTTCTATCTCTTTGTAAAGTATGTAGGAACATATTAAAAGCAAGATTAGCTTCGTAAAACTGACCTTCTAAGCTACGAAGAATGCCTTCTATTTCCCAACTCCATTCTCGATCTTCGCTTTCAAGCCAAGTTCCTGGCTTCACTATTTCATAGATATACATCGATCCCTCCTGGATTCATAACAGCTAATTCAACGACAAGTGACATCTATGCAAACCGCATCTATTTCGCGAAGCGTAATCTTAAATATTTAAATTAACTTATTTATCAAACACTTAAACTGCGCAGTAGTGACACATCAAGAAATAAGCGTCAAATGTCGTTTTTTACACAAAGTTTCTGTTCGCTTATTTATTTGTAAGTTTATCGACTACTGCTGATTTTTCAGTAGTTTATAAGCTTTATAGAGCAAAATCATGAAGTTTTACGACAATTGTCGTATAGATCCGCGTTTCATTAGGAAATTATCACCGCAGCAGCTAGGCCACTATGTATTAAAGTGAGCGTATGGTTATGGATGTACCACCCAGACTGCCAGACAAACCAACTCGCTTCATTGCTCCACTGCGCACTTTGATTCGTAGTTGAAATCTGGCCTACAAAACCGAGCAAACCTATTGTCATTGGATTAAGCGGTTTATTCGCTTTCATGGCATGCGCCACCCCTCCACCTGTTCAAACACTGCTATATTTACTTCGTAACCCGTAATTATGCATCGCTCCAATGGGTTATACGGGTGCAGAGCGTCTCCCTGCCTAAGCGGCGCTCTGCATCCTCCTATCTCTTGGCTATGAGGCATAATGACCCTTCTGCCTTTGTGTTAGCCAGCTATCTACCTCTCTCAACCTAAACATCACCGCTGCCTGCCGTGACTCTCCCATTTTTATGGGTCGTGGGAAAGTAGGATCTCTTTTTATGTAAGCGCCCTTAAATCAGCACCCTTGCAGAACGGCTACTTAGCTTAATCCAGCTCTACATTCCATGGCAGCAGGGCTTCGAGTTTTTCTAATGTGTCAGCGACAGCTATGCGGTCAAGAATGTGCTTGATGTAGGCTTGTGGATCGAGGTTATTTGCTTTGGCGGTTTCTATCAGTGAGTAACGAGCGGCGCGGTGTATGTCAGCCAGGTTGGCGTTGGATTGCGAGCTCAGTGTTTGTACGATGGCACCGATGAGATGGAGTGGAGAGAGCTGCCGTAACCGTTTGATAAAGCCAGTCTTACGGGCCAGACCGAGCAGGTATTGAGGTTCAAACAGGGATTTAAGATTTTGCTGGATAGTGGTAATCTTCATGGGTGCTGTCTGTTGTGAGTTTTTTGATTTTTGGCGAAACCATTAGATCACAGCAGCAGCACACTTCAAACCATTTTTCTGATAAATCAATCGACTAGCCTCCCTACAGCAAGCTTTGACAGCAGCCTCCGCTTAAGATCCTACGAATGAGTTGGTTGTAACATAACAATTACCTCGCTCATAAGTAGCTTTATTTTTCCCTGATGATTGATCTTAAAGAGGGAGATTAGTTTCCTAAGGCTGCTATAGCAGATTTATTGCAATTTGGAGTTTTATTTGAATCTTCTTTTGACAAAAACTGTCGCAGTAGTATAATCCGCATCAAAAATAATTGATGATAGGAATGATGATGAAGGGATTGAAAGTTGTTGCTGCTGTGAGCTTAGTTGTAGCTTTATCTGGTTGTTCTAGTATTTTAACTGAGAAGACCCAGCGCGTTAATGTTGTTTCTAATGCTAAAAATCTTCAAGTAGAAATCGATGGCCAAGTGCAGAACGCACCAGGTATCGTTACCATTCTTAAAGAAAATAAAGATAAAACTCTAACTGTAAAAACCGAAGGTTGTGAGCAGCAAATTGCTTTAAACAAGCAAGTTGAGCCTACTTTCTTTGTTAATATTTTATCTGGGGGTGCTTTTGGTTCTACAACTGATTACTCCACTGAAAAAATGTGGCGTTACCAAGAGTCTGTTGAGATCCAGTGCGCTCAGTAATGAATTTATTATCTTATATAAAAAGAAGCCTAGCGGCTTCTTTTTTTTTAGTAAGTCTAAATGCTTACTGTCATATTAATTCGCTTGATGACATTAGTGTGAGCGAAGAGAATCAGCTGCGCGCTTTATTTCATATCCAAGATGATGCACCTAAAATATTAGATAATAAATTTTTATTGCAGTCACCTTATATAGGATTTAAACAAGAACTTAAAAATAATTACGCTGACTTTATATCGGAAGAGACGAGAGGCAGTTATCTTTGTCGCTTTCCTGCTCGATCATTGTGGTTGTCCCGTAAACTTTCAATGCTGCCTCCTAGCTTTCAACATTGTGAAGAGTTAAGCCGTTATCTGAGATCTGTGCCTGCAGATGCTATTAGTGTTATCTATGCTTCTGAGAACATTGTCAGTCCGAGCAGCTTTATGGGGCACTCTTTTCTTAAGCTTAAAGATAAAGATGATAATTTCAGTCATGCTGTCTCATACTTTACTAATGTAGAAGGGTTTAATTTACCTAAGATAATGTTTGAGTCCTTGGTAACGGGTAAGGAAGGTTATTTTATAATATCCCCTTATCAAGAGGCTAAAGATTATTATAAGGATATTGAGGGTAGGAATGTTTATGAATATAACTTGTTGCTGGATGGTTTCGAAAGAGAACTCATTAAATTACATCTTTGGGAATTGAAAGATAAGAAAATAGATTATTATTTCCATACCAATAACTGTGCCACTTTGACGCTGGATATTTTGTCTATCGTTGAGCCCAGTTTAATAAAGTACAGTGAAGAGTGGCTGAGTCCTCTTGATGTTATAAAGTATATCAATGACACTAGCATGGTTAAAAATACTGAAGCTGCTCCTGCAATTGGCTGGCGAGTTAGAGCTTTTGGTGAGGTATATAGTTACGCTCAGCGCCAAGCATTTTTAAGAGCAGTGAAGTCAGGAAGTATCAGCACTCACCACTCGGGGCAAGAACCAGATTATTTAAGTTATGAATATCAACAAGCCCTAAATGACTGGCTTTACCAATCTGAGGAACTGACTAAAAAAGTTTATGAAAAGAATAACGCAGTATTATTAAATGAGACTTCGGACTATGAATTAGATTTAAGTGGGTATAAAAACCCTATATTACGCTCGCCAGATAGTCAGCTGGCAATAGGTTTTAATCATAATGAATATAATAAGGAGTTGTTGTTTTCTTGGTTGCCAGCTTCTCATTTATTAACTGACGATAATACTAATGCATTTAGCGAGTCCTCATTGGAGGTGTTAAAGAGCACTGTTAGTATTAATGAAAGAAGTGTTTCATTGCATGAATTAACTTTATATGGAATTGAGAGCTATATTCCTTACGATTCTATCGTTGGAGGTTGGTCTGGCAAGTTTAAGCTAGGCTGGGAACGGGGCGGTTATGCATCGTATGGGCATAATGAACGCTTTAATTTAACTGCAGCATTAGGAATGGCGACAGATATACACCCTGCTATGTTGACTTATTTAACTTTTGGTTCTGAAGTGTCCGCTAATAACAGAGGGTTGTGGGCAGCTCCTCAATTAGAGACCGGCAGTTTCATGTATTTAGCCGGCGGCTCTAAACTTCGTCTTAAATATCGATTAAACTTTAATGAATTGAATGATAGTGAATTTATTTATGCTATGGAATTAACTAATACACATTATTTTAATAAAAATGTGGCATTTGATATTGGTTTGGCTAAGTATGTAGGCGAACAGGTTAATGAATCACAGCTGTTATTTAATTACAGATATTATTACTAATGTTGTATAGCTTAGGTGGCAATTGTTAATTTAACGCTTGCTTCGCGAAGCACTATTTTTGAAATGGACAGCGAAGCCCTAAGCTATATACTTAAGATTTTTAATTTAACCTAAGTGATCCAGCGGCAATGCCGTTTCGTGCTTGATTCGCCTTAGCACAAAGCTGGAGCGCACGCCGGTCACGCCATTTACTCGGGTGAGTTTTCCCAGTAAAAACTGCTGATAATGTTCCATATCACGCACTCATTCGTAGGATCTTAAGCGGAGGCTGCTGTCAAAGCTTGCTGTAGGGAGGCTAGTCGATTGATTTATCAGAAAAATGGTTTGAAGTGTGCTGCTGCTGTGATCTAATGGTTTCGCCAAAAATCAAAAAACTCACAACAGACAGCACCCATGAAGATTACCACTATCCAGCAAAATCTTAAATCCCTGTTTGAACCTCAATACCTGCTCGGTCTGGCCCGTAAGACTGGCTTTATCAAACGGTTACGGCAGCTCTCTCCACTCCATCTCATCGGTGCCATCGTACAAACACTGAGCTCGCAATCC
Organism: Oceanisphaera pacifica; assembly: GCF_017498065.1. Lineage (GTDB taxonomy): Bacteria > Pseudomonadota > Gammaproteobacteria > Enterobacterales > Aeromonadaceae > Oceanimonas > Oceanimonas pacifica. The sequence continues at coordinate 34,825 of NZ_JAGDFX010000023.1, forward strand.
AACGCCAACCTGGCTGACATACACCGTTGTTTTAAGGTGTAGTCGATAGCCGCTCTCAGTGCGCCGCATTTCATAATTCTGGCGGCGTTGGTCTCCAGCCATTGTTTAAAATCGTTCAGTACCGGCACGCTGATTTCTTGGCGCGCCGTTAATCGCTCTGCATCGGTTTTATCTGCTATGTTGCTTTCTATGCGATACAGTTTGCGGATATAGCTGAGCGCGATATCGGCTTTATTTACGATGCCTTTTTTAGCTTTAGCTCTGGCTTTAGGGTCAGTACTTTTATTGGCTTCCACAAATTTACGGCGTGCATGATCCCAGCATCCAATGCGGGTAATGCTGTTTTGTTTGCATACTTTACTGTAACCAGAATAACCATCAGCTTGCAGCACGCCATTAAAATCATCGAGCAGGCGCACAGCCACGCTACCGGCACGCGACGGATCGTATTCAAAGAGCACGCTGAGTTGATGGGGCGGCCCACCTCGGGTCACCCACATCCACTTATCAGATTGTGCTGCTTTTCCGTCTTCTTTCAGCACTTGTAGACGGGTTTCATCAGCTTGAAGATAATCACCGCTGTTTTGCACTTCTCGCATCAGGTGCAGCAAGGGTTGAGCCGCCTCAGCAAAGCGCATGCACCATTGCGCCATGTTATTACGGTAAATCGACTGGCCTAGCCTTTTGAATTTACTTTCTTGACGATACAGCGGCATGCCATACACATATTTGTCGGTAATAATGTGCGCAATCAGGGGGTAGTGACCGAGCACTTACCAAAGGGGTGTACCGGACGTTGCGCGGCCACCATTTGGTCATCTTTGGTATCATAGTTAGCGGTAAACACGGCTTTTTCTTGCCAATGCTCTAACACTTTGAGTTGAGCGGGGATGTAGTGCAGCTCTTCTTTCACTTTGGTGAAGAAGGTCTTCTCCGCGCCGGCCTTTTCAAGCTCAGTCAGCGTATGCTCAATGCGCTCGCGCACCAAGTTTGCCGAGAAGCCCCGCTGGCGTGTTTGGCGTACTTTACGCTGCTGGGCAATTTCTTCACTTTCTTCAAGCGTTTCAGGCAGCACATCAAACAGTTCATCGAGTTGGGTTTCCAGCTCGGCTTCATCAAAGAGATTGAGCTGAAAGGTGGATTTCTCGCTGCTGGCACTGAACTTCTGCGTTTTGAGCAGGCGGTTCATTTCTTCCAGTAGCTCGATACGACGATGGGCAGCGTCTAACGCTTTATCTTGATTTAATAAGCGCGCATTTTGGTCATCAATAACAGTTTGAAACTGCTGCTGCATCTGAGCCATAACCAAACGCAAATCAGCGGCACTAAGGCCGCTTAAATCAGGGGTTTTAATGGTGCGTTTGACGTGTTTTTTCATGCCCAAAGTTTAGACAAAATAGCCCAAATCATAAATATTATTACACCCAACCCTAGAAAAGTGAGTATATTTGATAGGCTATCAGTGTTTTCGTTCTTCGACTCTTCCACGCATCCTATTTTTGTACTTTTTTTATCCTGCTGTTTTTTTATTTCCACTGTAACTCTAAGCTCATCTTTTATAGATTGAACTCTATATTTCATGTACAAAGCCTTGGTCGTCTGTTCAGAGCCTCCACTATGTGCGAGCGCTTTAGCCCAAAGTCCTTCCCGAACTGCACCCTGATCAAGTTCATTTGCGACCTGCTCATAAAGCTGCTCTTCAATAATCCGAGATTTTGCAGAGTTGTTTTTTATGCTTTCAAACAATGTTCTACCCTTTCTTACCTAACGCATACACCATATGTACCGGTGATTTTCAACCCAGTTGTCCAAATAAGACTGTCTAAGCAGCCATTTTATTTCGCTCCATTTCCTCGAGTTTACAGGGATTGAGCGAGACAGCTCCCGTCACTTCCCAGTTTCGGGTATTACCC
>NZ_JAGDFX010000024.1 GCF_017498065.1 Oceanisphaera pacifica
GGGTAATACCCGAAACTGGGAAGTGACGGGAGCTGTCTCGCTCAATCCCTGTAAACTCGAGGAAATGGAGCGAAATAAAATGGCTGCTTAGACAGTCTTATTTGGACAACTGGGTTGAAAATCACCGCTTTGCACTATATTGTTATGCGCCCTTATTTCGTCTTTGCGAGCGTAGCGCGGCAATCCATTTCAAAGAAAGCGCTACGTCTAACGCTGACCGCGTTACATTAAAGAAAAATGCGGTTTTGTTTTTTCGTCAGGCGCTCAGCGTAAAGCGTATAGAAAGCCGGAAGCTCAGAGCTGGAAGCGGTAAGCTAAACAAAAACACTGAGGCATTTTTATTTTTGGTTTTACTTCCGGCTTCTAGCTTCAAGCTTATTACTGTCTGTTAAATGGATTGCCGCGTCGTTACACTCCTCGCAATGACCAAAGGGTGGCTCTGGCTTTTCGTAGGGGCGAATTTATTCGCACAAAAAGGACAGCGCCGAGCTCCTTGATACTCGGCGCTGCCTTCCCTCTAAGCCTTGCATAGCAATAAAACGTAACTTTTATATTTTTAGTTGATGAGGCTAACTTAGGCAGGTAAAGTCAAAATATAAAAATTACGTTTGTAGGTGTGTGATGGCAAGATTTAGAAAACCAAAGCCTTTTTCGGTACTGCTCAAAACTATAGCACCAGATAAACTAATGTCCTTATTAGCACGTTATGGTGCGACTAATGAAGCTGGAGAATATCTGCACTGGGATAAGTTTATATGGCGGGTAGAAAAGGGCATTGATGAAGAAGCAGCTTGGGTTGCGACTAAATTTGCAAGAAAAGCTATTGCTAAGCCAGTAACTTTACTAACTGCAGATAGCCCAGAACAGTCTTTTAGTTATTGTATTCCTGACTCTCTATTTGCCCAGTTACATTACATAGATAAAGTAACAGGGGGCGGACACACTATTAGCGATAGCCCTTTTATAACAAGCAGAGAAAAAGACCGTTACCTAGTCAAAAACCTTATGATAGAAGAGGCTATTACTTCTTCGCAGCTTGAGGGGGCTTCAACAACGCGTAAAGTCGCCAAAGAGATGTTGGAAAGTAACAGAAAGCCAACCGATAAGTCTGAACAAATGATCTTTAATAACTTTCTCTTGATGAAAAAGGCGCTCGAGAGAAAAGATGAACCCTTATCAATTGAGCTTATTTTAGAACTGCATGCCATTGCTACCTACAAAGCCATCGATAATGACGCTGTCTCTGGCGAACTTCGGGTAGATAACACTGTTACTGTTGCAGATATGTATAACGAAGTTGCTCATCAGCCACCCTGTGCAAGTACGTTAAAAGAAAGGCTTCAAGATTTATGTACCTTTGCCAATGCGTGTGATGACAGTGCAGATTCTAAGCACTTTATGCATCCATTAGTAAAAGCGATTATTCTTCATTTTATGGTAGGGTATATCCATCCCTTTGGTGATGGCAATGGTAGAACAGCAAGAGCGCTTTTTTATTGGTCTATGTTAAAGGCTGGCTACTGGTTATTTGAGTACATATCTATTAGTAAGCTCATTCAAGAAAAAAGAAGCGACTACGGTGCCGCCTATATCTATACCGAGACCGATGATTTTGATTTAACTTACTTCATATATCATCAAGTAGACATAGTGACTAAAGCTGTTAACTCTTTGCATAGTTATATAGAGAGTAAAAAATCCGATTTTTATCAGTTTATGGAGTGGGTAGATAAAAGCCCTGTTTTGAAAGGCCTAAAAAGAGGCCAATTAGAAATTTTAAAAGAAGCTGTAAAGCAACCAGGTAAAATATTTACAGCCAAGCAAGTATCAATTGAGCTAGATGTAAACGAAAATACTGCCCGTAGTTACCTTAATCAGTTAGCAAATGAACAGCTATTAATGGCATCCAAACAAAAAGGTAATAAGACTATTGCTTACTTAGCACCAGCGGGGCTAAGAGAGCGGTTTGAAGTATAATCATATTTGAAACTTACGACTAACCGTTCCCCTAATGATCTTAGCCGTCATTGCGAGGAGCGCAGCGACGCGGCAATCCAGGCCCTTCGGGCAGCGATCAGCTTTAAGCCGTCAGCTATCAGACAAACAAAAAACAAACCGACCGCAGAGCGGCCATAAGCCAACAAACAGACGCTGGTTGAGTCTTGAGTGGACTGACAGCTTACCGCTGATAGCTGACGGCTTTCTTTTAGTTATACGCTGAGCGCTGTACGAAAAATCCAACCCGTTTTATTTTTAACGCATGGCGGCCAGCGTAAGGCTTGCCGCTTGCTTTTGTAGTGTGCCGCTTTAGCTGGCACTCCCGTCTTAGCGGGAACATTTAGTGTTGTTCTTTAGCAAGGCGCTTTCTTTAACCTGTTCACCGAGTCCATCGGGATAATTTAACATTGGGTGGCAAGTTAGGCTTCAGGATCTTGCTCTTAGGCTGTCTTCCTGATGACAATCAGGATCTCGATTTAATGTTTAAAACCAAAGTACGAGATGCCGGGGCAAGCCCGGCAAGACGGCTAAGGGAAAAAGAGCGGTGTTTTTTTTAGCTTGGCACTTAGCGCAGCAAAGCGCCTTTAAACTCGAGCTTTCTGTTAGCTATCAATTTAACATTGGGTAACATATTAGGCTCGGTGAGTGCGGCATTGAACCGCAGTCAGTTATCGAGGCGCATCGTTGCTTTCTTATATACATCGCTTCGCTCACGTTTACCGACTGCTAGAACAGTTACAGTAACTATGCTGTCTTCAACTTGATAAACTAAACGATAGCCTGATTGTCGAAGTTTGATTTTATACATATTATCAGCGCCTGAGAGCTTGGCCCCTAAGATGTGAGGGTTACTCAAACGTTCAATTAATTTCTTCTTAAATTGAGCTTTGAGTGTTGCACCCAGCTTATTCCATTCTTTGAGTGCACTCTTTTTAAACTCGAGACTATAGGTCATCGATATTTACCGAAACGCTACTTTCATTTTGGCGCTCTTTAGCTAACGCTAAAAACTCAAAATCTTCGAGTTTGTCCATCATTATCTCGTAGGCTTCAGCTGGAACGCAATAAAATGCAGGTTCATTTCGATTAAGAACAGCAACAGGCTCGCCATAGGCGCTTGTAGCTACTTTCATAGGGTTAGCTTTAAACTCCGTAATGCTGGCAGCAACGTCAGCTAAAATTCTAGTAGTCATAATAGAGGTCTCCTAATCGGTCTCTTATTAGGTCATTGTAGTTGTGTCCAAGTAGTTTGACAAGTTGCAGTATAAGTACTCGAGACAAGTTTGCCTTCTGTAAAAGAAGCTAAAAAGTAACCAACTACCTATACGCTTTACGCTAAGCGCGGTACGAAAAATCCAACCCGTATTATTTTTAACGTATGGCGGCCAGCGTAAGGCGTATAGCGTTAGACCTAGTGCTCTCTTTTTAGATGCGCATTGCAGCATTTGTAGCGTTGCGCTACAGTTAGTGTTGTCGAGAGTCATATCAAGGAGCATATTATGTCTACAACTAGCATACGTATTGATCAAGAATTAGTAGATAAAGCCGCTATTATGGGCAAAGCATTACATCGAACCACGCCAAAACAAATCGAACATTGGGCGAAAGTTGGTGCAATGATGGAAGATAATCCAGATCTACCTTATGAATTCGTCAAGCAAGCGATTATCGCAAAAGCAGAAAAAGAAGCCGGCAAGCTAGAGGCGTATAATTTTGGCTAAAATCACCCAGGTTCTGCAAACACCGACCTTTAAAAAGTCCGTAAAAAAGCTCTACCAAAACCAAAAGGCGGATCTAGATAAAGCGATTAGAGAGCTTATCGAAAACCCGCTATTAGGAGAGCAAAAAAAAGGGGACCTTGCTTTTCTTTTTGTTTACAAGTTTAAAATGGTGAAGCAGCTTACCCTGCTTGGCTACAGTTATGAGAGTGGTAGAGTTACCCTAGAGTTAATAGCATTGGGTACCCACGAAAACTTCTATCGAGACATCAAAGTTATTAATTATTAGCCGAGTCCCGTCCTGTAGGCACTGCTTCAGCCGTGCAGTGTTTAGGTTCTCTTTATATGACAGCTCTCAGCGCAGCCTTAGCCGTCATCCTGATACCGGGTTGTGGAAGACTTTACCTTTAACGCATGGCGGTCAGCGTAAGGCGCACAGCTGTTTATTTAGCCATTGCGAGGAGCGCAGCGACGCGGCAATCCACTTAACAGACAGCCATACGCTTTACGCTGAGCGCGGTACGAAAAATCCAAATCGGTTTTATTTTTAACGTATGACGGTCAGCGTAAGGCGTACAGCTTTGTTTGGAATGGATTGCTTCGTGCCTCGCAATGACAGCGTAAGGGCGAAAGCAGAGTTGAGTGTTTGTCAGTTAATTCAACATTCAAAATCCAACATTCAACATTGCCTTTGGGTCATTGCGAGGAGTGAAACGACGCGGCAATCCACTTAACAGACAACCATATGCTTTACGCCTAGCGCCTTCCGAAAAAAACAAACCGTGCTTTCTTTAACGTAAGGCGCACAGCGTGAGATGTATAGCTTTGTTTGAAATGGATTGCTTCGAGCCCCGCAATGACAGACTAGGGAGAAGCCAACACAAGGCGCGGTTTAACTCGGTGCTTGGTTGTGGTGTTATACAGCTATGCGCTGGGCGCTGATTTTTCGACATTCAACATAGCCTTTAAGCTGGCTGTTGTAGTGCTATTTATGGTCTAATTAATCCATTAGCAATTGAGTGTAGCTTATCTTTATTAGCGCAAGGAATGGCATGAAAATTACCGTATATGGCTCTGGTTATGTGGGATTAGTGGCGGCCGCTTGCTTTGCTGATGTTGGCCATGATGTATTGTGCATGGACGTCGACACCAAACGTATTCAAGTGCTGCGCCAAGGTGATATTCCTATTTACGAGCCAGGCTTGCGTGAGCTAGTAGTTAATAATAGCGAAGCGGGTCGTTTGCAGTTTAGCGACGATGTTGAGCAAGCCGTACACTTTGCCACTCTACAATTTATTGCCGTGGGTACGCCACCCGACGAAGATGGCAGTGCTGATCTTAACTATGTACTGCAAGTGGCCAGCAGTATTGGCCAACACATGCAAACTCCTAAAGTGATCGTTAACAAGTCGACCGTGCCGGTAGGAACTGCCGATAAAGTATCTGCAGTGGTAGGCGCACAATTGCAGAGCAGGGCCTTAGACCTTGCTTTTGAAGTGTGTTCAAACCCAGAATTTATGAAAGAGGGCGCGGCTATTGATGACTTTACCCGTGGGGCGCGCATTGTGGTCGGCACTAACTCAAACTGGGTTAAAGAGCTGATGCGCGAATGCTACGCGCCTTATAACCGTCATCGCGATAAATTAATGTTTATGCAAGTGCGCGCCGCTGAGCTAACTAAGTACGCAGCCAACGCCATGCTAGCCACTAAAATCAGCTTTATGAACGAAATGGCCAACCTTGCCGACTTATTGGACGTAGATATAGAAGAAGTGCGCCAAGGTATTGGTAGTGATCCGCGCATTGGTTATCACTTTATCTACCCTGGCTGTGGCTACGGTGGCTCTTGCTTCCCAAAAGACGTGCAAGCGATCAATCACACCGCCAAGCAAGTAGGCTACCCAAGCCAATTGCTGCAAGCGGTTGAGTCTGTTAATCAACGGCAAAAAACCGTGCTGTTTCGTAAGCTTAATCAAGCTTTCGATGGCCAGCTAGCGGGCAAAACTATAGCAGTATGGGGTTTAGCTTTTAAACCCAACACCGACGATATGCGTGAAGCCCCAAGCCGAGTACTTATGGAAGCACTTTGGCAAGCTGGCGCAACCGTACAAGCCTACGATCCAGAAGCCATGATCGAGTGCGCACGGCTTTATCCTGCACAATTACAAACGGTGGCTAAAAATAATCACCCCTTGCTGACGTTAAGCGAAGATAAAGAACAAGCGGTGCAGCAGGCCGACGCCTTAGTAATTTGCACCGAATGGAAAGAGTTTCGTACCCTAGACTTCACTTGGCTTAAACAGCAGTTAACATCACCTGTGTTAGTTGATGGCCGCAATCTATATGAACCTAGTGCAGCGAGTGATTCGGGAGTGATGTATTTTGGGATAGGGCGGACAGGATTATGAAAATATTAGTTACCGGTGGCGCTGGGTTTATTGGTTCAGCGGTGATACGGCATATTATTAGCAATACACAAGATAGTGTTGTCAACTTAGATAAACTTACTTATGCCGGTAACCTAGAAAGCCTGCTAACGGTGAGTGAAAGTTCACGTTATGCATTTGAGCATATCGATATTTGTAATGCCTCTGAGTTACAACGGGTATTTACGGTATATCAGCCAGATATGGTTATGCACTTAGCGGCAGAGAGTCATGTTGATCGTTCTATTGATGGACCAAGTGAGTTTATTCAGAGCAATATAGTGGGTACCTATAACCTGCTAGAAGCAGCAAGAGCATATTGGAATGAACTAGAACCAAAGCGAAAGTCTGTGTTTAAGTTTCATCATATTAGTAGCGATGAAGTGTATGGTGACTTGCCACACCCGAGTGATAGTGTTGAGGGTTTAGTGGTGAGTCGTGAGTTAAAGGATCAAACACTCAATACTCAACACTCAAAATTAAACACTGAGGAAGCTTCGCTTCCGCTTTTTACTGAACAAACGGCCTATTCGCCTAGTAGCCCATACTCAGCTTCTAAAGCTGCGAGTGACCACTTAGTCCGCGCTTGGCAACGTACCTATGGTTTGCCTACGGTAGTAACTAATTGTTCCAATAATTATGGCCCTTACCATTTTCCTGAAAAGTTGATCCCATTAGTAATTTTAAATGCCTTAGATGGTAAGCCATTGCCCATATACGGTAATGGAGATCAAATTCGTGATTGGCTCTACGTAGAGGATCACGCCCGAGCACTCTATAAAGTAATAACAGAAGGCGAAGTAGGAGAAACCTACAATATCGGTGGCCATAATGAAAAAACTAACCTAGAAGTAGTACAAACCATCTGTAAAATTTTAGATGAACAGTGTCCTATCTCTTCGCTAAGTAGTTCACCTAACACTCAATACTCAGCACTTATAACCCATGTTTCCGACAGGCCAGGTCACGATCGCCGTTATGCGATAGATGCAACAAAGATAGAGCGTGAACTTGGCTGGAAGCCACAAGAAACTTTTGAGTCTGGTATTCGTAAAACGGTACAGTGGTATTTAAGCAATCAAGAGTGGTGTCAGCGAGTGTTAGATGGTAGCTATCAAGGTGAACGCTTGGGAGTGATCGTATGAGTCATAATACGAAAGGCATTGTGCTAGCAGGCGGTTCTGGTACACGCTTATATCCTATTACCAAAGGCGTAAGTAAGCAGTTATTGCCTATCTACGACAAGCCGATGATTTACTATCCGTTGTCAGTTCTCATGCTGGCGGGAATTCGTGAGATATTGATTATCTCTACACCAGAAGACCAAAGCGCATTTATACGCTTGCTCGGTGATGGCAGTGATTTCGGTATTAACCTTAGTTATGCAATACAGCCAAGCCCAGACGGCCTTGCCCAAGCTTTTATTATTGGTGAAGAGTTTATCGGTAAAAGTAATGTCTGCTTAGTGCTAGGTGACAATATTTTTTATGGTCATGGTTTTACGCCAAAGTTAAAAAAGGCGATTACCAAGAAAGAAGGCGCTACTGTTTTTGGTTATCAAGTTAAAGATCCCGAACGCTTTGGTGTAGTAGAGTTTGATAAAGAGAATAAAGCAGTATCAATTGAAGAAAAACCCAAAAAACCAAAGTCTAACTACGCAGTAACAGGATTATATTTTTACGATAATAACGTAATAGAAATAGCTAAAGGCGTTCAACCTTCGAGTCGTGGTGAGTTAGAAATTACCAGCATTAACCAAGTTTACTTAGAACGTGGTTGCTTAAATGTTGAGTTGCTAGGTCGTGGTTTTGCTTGGCTAGACACAGGTACTTACGAAGGCATGCTGGAAGCAAGCAGCTTTGTTGAAACTATTGAAAAGCGACAAGGTTATAAAATAGCCTGCTTAGAAGAAGTTGCTCATAATAATGGCTGGCTTACATTAAAGCAGCTGCAGCAACAAGCCGGACAGTTTGCTAAGAACAGTTATGGAAATTACTTACTTGCTCTTGCCGAGGATAATATATGATCCCAGTTACAAAGCCGTATCTTCCTAGTCGTGAAAAGCTTAATAAATATCTAGATGGTATTTATGAGCGTGAATGGCTTACAAATAATGGTGAGTTAGTGCAAGAGTTAACACGGCGCTTGGAGTGTTATTTAGGTGTTGAACATTTACTATTGGTTGCTAACGGTACTCTAGCTTTACAAATTGCTTATCGTGCCTTAGGTGTTACTGGGCAAGACTCTACCACTAAATCAGAAATTATTACCACTCCATTTACTTTTGTTGCTACAGCTAGCTCTCAGAAATGGGAGGGGGCTGAGCCTGTATTTGTAGATATAGATGCAGATACTTGGTGTTTGGATCCTAATAATATTGAAGCAGCAATTACAGAAAATACTCAAGCGATAGTTCCTGTGCATGTGTTTGGTAATGCTTGTGACGTTAGTGCTATTGAACACATTGCACAAAAGCATAATCTTAAAGTGATTTATGATGCATCCCATGCCTTTGGAGTTAAATATCAAGGAGAAAGCTTATTAAAGCACGGTGATGCAGCAACTTTAAGCTTTCATGCTACCAAGCTTTTCCATACAGGCGAGGGCGGTGCAATAGTTTTTAAGCATAAAGAAGATTACGAACGTGCAAAAAAAATGATTAACTTTGGTATAACGGGGCCAGAAACTATAGAAGAGCTTGGCATTAACGCAAAAATGAGTGAGCTACATGCTGCTATGGGGTTGAGTGTGTTAGATGAAATAGCAGAAAATCTCTCAGCACGAGCCAAGGTTTGGCTCCGATATGAACAAGAATTAGGCAGTAAGCTAAAGCTACAAAAAATATCAAATGACGTTAAGTATAATTATGCATATTTCTCTGTTCTGTGTGAATGTGAAAGACAGGTTCAATATATAAAGAGTTCACTTAAAAAAAAAGGAGTGGAAACTAGACGTTACTTTTTTCCTTCATTAAACACTCTAGATATAAAAAAAGACAAAGTAACTTTATATATTTCGGAGAATATATCTTCGAGAGTTTTATGTTTTCCTATGTATTATAATATAAAAGAACGGTGGGTTCTTGATGTTATAAATAGTATTGTAAAGTGAGGGTGAAGTGATAAGTAATAAGAAACAATTCTTTATTCTTGGTAATCCTCGTTCAGGCACGACTCTTTTTAGATTAATGCTTAATAGTCATCCTGATATAATCGTTCCTCCTGAATGTGGATTTGCTGAATGGTTCATAAATGATTTTTCTGACGTAATATTGAACAAAAAAACTTATCGTACATTTGCTGAAGCTGTCTGTAAATGTAGAAAATTTGAAACATGGGGGGTTAGTTATGATGATTTAATTAAAGTTATATATTATTACTCTCCTAAAAGTTACATGGATTTATGTACTTGTGTTTACCTTAGTTACGCGAATAAGTTTAATAAAAAACCTTTATTGATAGGAGATAAAAATAATTACTATATAAATAAGGTTGAGCGTTTGAGTGTGTTTTTTCCTAGCTCAAAAAAAATTTTTATTATTCGCGATGGAAGAGATGTAGCATCATCCTATTTTAAGTTAGCAAAAATTAGTCGTGAGTCAAGGTACTTTCCTGAACTAAGCGACTCTATAAGTGAAATAGCATACCAATGGTTGAAAAGTGCAAACTCAGCATTGAAATATAAAAGTAAAGGGGCAATTATAATTAGGTATGAGGACTTGATAGCTAACCCTGAGGTAGTTTTAAATGATGTTTGTTGCTACTTAAATATTAGCTACTCACCTATTATGCTAAAGTATTATGAGAGTAATGATGAGCCGGTAGAATTTTTAGCATGGAAAGAAAAGACGCAAAGAGCAATAATGCCAGAAAATAAAGGTGGATACTTAACTGAGTTGACAAGACATCAAATTAGAGAGTTTGAGGTAGTGGCAGGGCCGGCGTTAAAAATATTTGGTTACAATTAAACGTCCACAAAGACTAAAAGTAATATTTATTGTAAAGAGAACTGAAAATAGATGTAAGTTCAGTTCCCTTTTGTTAAATATATTACATGAGTAATAAAGGTTATGAATTTATGAAAAACTCTTCATCTATGTTAATAGCAGCGTTGAATCCTCTTTCGGATATAATACTATTTTTAATTTTACATAGCTCAACTTCACTAGGTTTTGGTAGCATTGCAATTTCATCTAGTAGTAGAAAGTCTTGGTAATCTATAGGGCTTATATTCATATCAACTAATCTTGTCCAACCAGGGTTTTCCACTTTAACATCATGTATTGTTATATCTTTTTTTAGTATAGTGGCATTGCCGAAAAATAATGATGCTAATATATTAGCGCCCGCTTGGGCTCTATTGTGTGCAGTAACTAGTACATCGGCATTAGCTAACATTTTAAAGTGTTCATCAGCTGGTAAGAAGTTAGTAATAAGGTAGCTATTTTTATCTAAATTCAAGTCTGCTATTTTTATTTTTATTTTTGTTAAATAGTTACTGTTTGTATTGTAAGATAACGGGATTAATAACTTATAGTTTTTAATATCTTTCTTTTTAGAAAGAGCCTCTAATATATCAAGGTGCTCGTTACTTGCATCACCGCTATTGCCTATTATTATTGTTTTATTTTTTATAGAAGGTTGCTTTAATTTTGTATAGTCATAAGGTGTTATATATCTAAAGGGTAAGTGTTTTTTTACTCCATAGTGCTTTTCAAATATTTTATAATCATTATCAGCAACGGTACCGATTGTATTTATATGCTTGACTATGTTTTTTTTATACCCTAAGTCGTTATATAAGTCTCCTCCCCATACTATCCATGATATATTTTTGTTTTTTATTTTTAGTAGAAGCTCTTTTTGCCACGTAAAAAATAGACCATGAAATATTATTTTATCAACATCTGATTCCATGCACTTTTTAAGTACTTTTTTTAAATCATACTCTTTTTTAAATAAAAAACATTTATTGCTTTTAGGTACTTCGATATCCCAGTCAGGAATGGAACGACTTTGTTCAATAAGGAAGATGTGTTCATAGCTACTATTGTTATCATTACTAGATAATGCTTTTATTAACCCCTGTACGTGTGGATTATTAAAGCAAATGTGTAATGTTTTATTTTTTTGTATGGAAATGTTAAGTTTATTTGGTATGGTATTTAGGTATTTTTCTGAAGATCCATTATCAAGTTTATCTATTATTTTATATGCAAGGTCATAGCTACCATAAGCATGATGTAATATTGCAGCTAGTTTTACTAATTCATTTTTTTGTGATTTTTCACCTGAAAAAATATCTTTTATATATACTGCATCAGCGGTAGTTAATTGATTTATTCCATTGTGAATTTGATTATTTATTACCATGGGGGAGTAAAGCCTTTTACGCTCTTCTAATAAGGTATGCAAGATAAAGCCATGGTTTCTCATCCACTGATCTATTTCAGCGAATAAAGGTTGATTTTCGTATAGCTGAATAAAGTTAACTTCTGTTTGAATGATCAAAGTATTTTTTAACTTTTCTTCAGCATTCTCGAATACCGTAAGCTCACCTCCTTGTATATCTATTTTTAACCAGTCAATATCTTTTATTTCATCAAGATCATCTAAGCGAACTGTTTTTATAACTTCTTCTTCTTTAATCTTGGCCCACTCTGGGTAGCCTTGAAACTGGTTTAGTACATCAAAATTTGGTTTTAGAGTTGAGGTCATACCTGATGCTTGGCATATATAAAGAGTTGCTTGATTACCATCACCGACTGCATAAGGGAGATATAGTTCGTTAGGCCCTTTGATCTTGTTAAGCTGTTTCAAAGCCTCTTTTTGAGGCTCAAAACCAACCAAAGAAATCATATCACTTTTAAGCATGTTATAGTAAGGAGGCAGACCATCTATAGGGTTGGCACCGATATCTACAACAACTATTTTTTCATCTAATTGCCAATTGAGATATCTTCCATTTTTAATTTTTAACTTCTGGTCTTCTTGAGAGGTATTTACATGATGAGTATTACTAAAAGATGTAGGCATTAATTCATTTTTATGGAGGTAAGTATTAGCTAGCTCTTTATTAATAAATTTTAGTGTTTTATGGGCAGTGTCTTGATCGCTATATACCGTATCTAACAAAAAGGCTAACTTCATCAACTGATTACTGTCTAACTGGGCTAGCTTTTGTTGGCTAGGAATAAAGATAGCCTGACCGAAATCTGCATCATCTGATTTTTTGTTTACTGTTAATAGTTCTAAACCTAGTTTAGCTAAAGACTCTTTAATGGTAGTTAAGCCCACTTGTTCCGTATGCTCGGGTAAGAAGCTAATAGATATATCGATTAATAAAGCGTTAGCCAGTTTGTTTTGACCATGTTGTAAAATAATTTTATTATCGTGTTTATTATCTAAAATAAGCCAATCTAAACTATCTAGTCCGGCAATATTGTCTAAGCGGTGACTGGCGACTTCTGTACAGCTAATAAGCTCTATAGTGTTGTCAGTATATTCTTTACTTAAAGGTAAGGTAGTGGACTCCTCCGCATTAACGGCTAGCTTTAAGTCCACTTTGCTACCATCACCCAATACAGTAAGTGGGAAATGTTGAAATAAACCGGTTTGTTGTAATTGCTGGGTATTAGATAAGGCTCCCGCAGGATCTAAGCAAATATAGTTAACGCCACCTTTACGTAAAAAATCTCTAAAGTAGGGACGGTTTGCTAAGTTGGTACCATGCTCTAGGGCGATAATATGGTCTTGTAGATGAAAGCTAAAATCTTCATCAGTTGCTGGGGCTGTAGGTAAGGGGAGTTGCAAAGTAACAGGATGATCTTCATCGGCAAACTGACATTGGCCCTCTGCATCTAAGGTAAGCGCAGCGGGCGCTTTTTCTGCGCAGTGACGTTGCCAAATGGCGCGCATGGCATTTGAGAAATTGCGGGCAAAACTTTGGGCATCGCACAGTGGTGATTCTAGTAAGGCATTACGTAGGTGCTTGCGAATATTAGTTAAGTTATCTATGTCGTTGGCTAAATTTAATACCAAGTTACAATAATCGTCCCAACTATCAGCAACTAACTGTCCTAAACCAACATTAGTTAAATGAGTAGCAGAATGACGACCGGCAAAAGTAGGCCCAGGGTAGGTGACTACTGGTACCCCCATAAACATCGCCTCGCAGGTAGTGAGTCCGCCAGAGTAAGGCCATGGATCTAAGGCGATATCGACCTTGTTATAGGCTTTTAATAACTCATTATGGTTAGAAGGACCTTCAAGAGTTAAGCGCTCGGCGCTAATGCCAAGCTCGGCCATGGTATTAGTTACATTGTTGACTAAAACTGAGCTATTAAACTCAAAACTCTTTAAAAATAAACGAGAGTTGGGCAGGTGATGCATAATATTTGCCCACTGTTCTAGTACCACATTATTAATCTTTTGCGGATTGTTAAAGCAGCCAAGTGTTATGTAGCCATTACGAGTTACTGGCGGTGAATATACATCATGGCTATAGGCAGGGGCTTCGTAACATACATAATCATGGGGCATGCGAATGAGCTTTTCGGTATACCATTCATCTACGCCAATTGGGGTTTCTATCTTATCAGATAGCAAATAATCCATGGTACTCAAACCAGTAGTATTGATTAAGCCACCCACCCACTTTACCAAGATGGGAGCCGGCTTCATGGCCATAGTAGTCATTCTGCTGCCACTCATATGACCGCTTAGATCAAAAAGAATATCAATGTCATCGCTGGCTATTTTTTCTGCTAATTTTTTACCTTTAAGGTGTTCAATAGTATGCCATTGACTCACAGTATTTTTAATGCGTTTGGTAATGTAGTCTTCTTGTAAGTTGCTACTGTAAGCGATTAATTCAATTTCATGCTGTGGCAACAGCTCTAAAATTCTGGTGATCATTTGCCCTACCGGATGCATACGAAAACCGCCCGAAACTAAGCCGATTTTTAATACTTTATTAGCAGTGTTATCGTGTGTATTCAAATCAACCAGCTGAAGATGTTGAGCATACTTTCGTTCCCAACGAGTAGTTAGATTAAATATTTTTTGGGAAGAAGAGTTTGGAATATAATGATTAAGCTGAATTTGATTGTTGTAAGCCGTAGCATCTTGGCGGTCTGCACTTTCTGCGGCCTTAAGGTAATAGCTTTCTGCAAGGTCGAATAAACCAATGTTTTGATGGACTAACCCTAAATTATTCCATACGGCTGAGGTAGCACCGCCAAGATCGACTATTTTTTGTAAATAATTAATAGCGTCATTATATTGATAGGTGTTTCTATAAATTAAACTTTTATGATGTAGTACAGAGGTATTTTCTGGCGCCAATAATTCTGCTTGATTGATATAATCAAGCGACTGCTTGTTATTGCCAAGCCGATGGTGCAGCTTAGCCAGTTGCAGCACAGCTTGTAATTCGTCAGGAAATTGCTGATGGATCAGCTCTAGCTGGTTTTGAAGCTGAGCTAACGAGTTTATCTCTTCGTAGAGTTGCGCTACTACTCGCAGTACATCTAGGTTGTTGGGCTCTTGGCTTTGTAGTGCTTCTGCTTTACTGAGTGCTGCTTCAACTTGTCCGTTAGTGAGATACTCTTTAATCTGAATAAATTGGTTTTTAAGTGACATAGCTTGTTTCATATCAGTCTACGATGCCTATAGTGAATAATATCCTATTGGCATGTTAATGGTTGGTTGAAGTGTTGCAAGCAGAAATCGTTAACTGCTTGCGCAGTCCCGAAGCTAAAGCGTCGGCTACAAGTATTCGGTTTGTGCTGTATATGGCGGAAAGTAAAGCAAGAAGAGTAGCGCCCAGCACAAGCAATAAGTCTAAATAGAAAAGGCGTACAGCAGAAAGCTCTCTTTGCTATCATCCTAACGAAGGTCAGGATCTGCTTTTGGGTTTTGTGGCGCTAATAGCTAATAGTAGGTACCTGATGCTGGACTTGATTCAGTACCGCTATGACGAGAGAAAATCCATAATGACAGCCAGACGCAGCTGAGCTGCGTAAAAATTTACTAAAGGTTTGCTTGGGATAGTCGATACTTCTTTTATCATAGGCAAGTTCACCTAGTCCAATAGGTGCTTTAAATTGGTAGGCAGAAATTCAGTGCTTACTAAAAGAAAAATGAAAAAATCTTAAAGTTTTAAAAAGCCTTGCCGATAACTTGATTAACAACGAAGCAGCACTGTAAAACAGGTTAACTTCAACAACACAAAGCATATCGGCACTGTGCCGAAACTAACCTCACTGGAGAGTTTATTATGGCGATTACAGTCAACACTAACGTTACAGCAATGGGTGCTCAGCGTAACCTCAATGCTTCTAGCAACCACCTAGCAACCTCCATGGAGCGCTTGTCTACAGGTAGCCGTATTAACTCGGCCAAAGACGATGCAGCAGGGTTACAGATTTCTAACCGTTTGAATTCACAGGCTCGTGGTTTGGGTGTGGCAATGAAAAACGCCCAAGATGGTAACTCCATTATTCAAACCGCCGAAGGTGCGTTAAACGAAACTACCGAACTACTTCAACGGATGCGAGACCTTGCGGCACAAGGCGCAAACGATACTAACTCAGCTGATGACCGCGTGGCTATACAGGAAGAGATGGCGGAGTTAATAAAAGAGATTGATAACATTGCCGATACCACTAAGTTTGGTGGTCAAAAGCTGTTAAATGGTGAATATGCTGAGGGGAAAACTCTGCAAATTGGTGCCGATGAAGGTGAAACTCTGACCATCAACATTAAAAATGCCAGTGCTGGAACTGACGGTTTAGATTTGAAAAGTACCCTATCGACAGTAATAACTCCAGGAACAATAGCCACTGCTAGTGATGTAACAGCTGGGGCACCAGCTGTTGGTACTACAGCTGCAGTACCAGCTATAGCATTAGGTGATACAATCGGTGCAGGTGAGCATGCTGATTATGCTTCAGCCATTACCACTCTAGACGGCGCTATAAAAACCATCGATGGCGAACGAGCCAAAATGGGTGCCACTCAAAACCGATTAGAAAGCACGATTAATAATTTGGCCAATACTCGTGAAAACGTGAGTGCCGGTATGTCGCGGATTAAAGATGTGGACTTTGCCCAAGAAACGGTGAATCTGACTAAGCAGCAAATTCTGCAGCAAGCAGGCACTTCGATTCTTGCTCAGGCTAAGCAAATACCACAAGCGGCGCTTTCTTTATTAGGCTAAGCTGGCGTAATAAGATGGTTAGTAGATAACTGGAGGCACTTAGCCTCCGGTTGTCTCTGTTAACTTAGCTTGGTAATTTTTATATAAGGCTACTTTGCTTAGCGATTGTGAAAATAGAACGCAATGTACAGAAAGGGTTGGGGATTACGGCCTTTTAATGCTTCACATCTACTAAGCTAAGTAGCGCTTATCTAATAGCTTTAGTTTGAGGATTAAACTATGGATATCACACCCTTAACTCAAGCGGCTGCGTTTAAAGGCGAACAAGCAGCTAAGCAACAGCTTGCTCCTCAGCCTTTTGGTGCTGAAACCACGCAAACAGAAAAAGCAGTGCAAGCCCTTGATAAAACTGGCAGTAATGTGTCACAAGGTGAAGCTGAGCAAAAGCAAAAGCAAGAGCAAAAAGAGCCATTAAATGGTGAACAGCTCACTAAAATAGTTGAAGAAATGGATGAGTTTGTGGGCACCTTTAACCGTGGGCTAAAATTTAGAGTTGATGAAGACTCTGGCCAACAAGTAGTTACGGTGGTAGATAATAAAACGGGCGATACTATTCGCCAAATACCTACCGAAGAGCTATTAGAGGTGGTAGCTAGATTAGCTGAAGCAAGTGGCGGCCTAATTGACGTTAAAGCTTAAGAATTTGAAGCATAGGAGGTTATTATGGCGGGTCTGAGCATACCAGGTGTAGGTTCAGGTTTTCCGGTTCAACAGTTTATTGATGCAACTGTGCAATCGGAGCGAGCACCAAAAGAAAATGCAATTAACCGCAAACAAAGCAAGATAGATGTGCAAATATCTTCTTATGCTTCTTTAACAAAAGAGCTGGATGCATTTAAAAAATCCCTAAATGGCCTTACCGACAAAGATGCCTTTCAGCAACGCTCGGTTACCTTGTCTAATGAAGGTTTTTTAACTTCTAAAGCTGATAAAAATGCGGTGGCAGGTAGCTACGATATTGAAGTAAAAGCACTAGCTAAAGCGGATAAAGTGGGCTCTGGCTATCTGGGTAAAACTGTCGACATTAGTGATAATTTAGGGGCTGGTAGTCTTAATTTATCGTTAGGGGCCGAGTCTTTTTCAGTGAATGTTGGTGCTGAAAATAGCTCTTTAGCTGACATAGCAAAAGCGATTAACCAGTCTGATGACAACACGGGTGTTAGCGCCACTGTGGTGACAGACGATAATGGTTCACGATTAGTACTGTTTGGCGATAAAACCGGTATTGATAATAAGGTTACAGTTAGTACGGGTGATAGTTTTGGCGGCATATTTAACAATGCGCTAGATAACATTCAAGCAGCGTCCGATGCTGTGGTGAAAATTGATGGTGCAACCGTGACCCGTAGCTCTAATGAAATTACCGATGCCATTGCCGGGGTGACGCTTAACCTAGAAAAAATAAACACTACGGATGATCCCACCACGACACTAAAAATCGGTTATGACAAAAAAGCCGTTACTGAAAATTTAAAAGAGTTTGTTGATGCCTATAATAAGGTTGTAGAGACCTCTAAAAAGTTAAGCAGTTATGACTCTGAAAATGACAAAGCGGGCCCACTTAACGGCGATAGTCTGTTACGTGGTATAAGCTCGCAGCTGCGTGATGCCATGGGCGAGCAAGTGACAGGTGCAAGTAGTGCATTGCAGTCACTATCTGATTTAGGTATTACTACAACGCGTGACGGTACCTTAGAGATTGATAACGATATACTCGATGACAACATTGCCAATAACTTTAATGGAATCGGTCGTTTATTTGATGGTGATAGTGGGCTTGCCAATAAATTAGATAGCTTGCTGGATGATTTTGTTGGGCGTGATGGTATTCTGACCAATAAAAAAGAGTCGCTTGATTTACAGTCTGGTAAGTATGATCAGCAACGGTTAGACCTTGATGTGCGTATGGAAAAGTTTGAGCTGCGGGTTGCCAAACAGTTTAATGCCATGGATGCTATGGTAGCTGAAATGAATAACCAAATGAGTACCATGATGTCGATGCTTGGCACTGGTGGTATGCTATAACCTAAAGGTAATTCAATGTCTGATACACTTTTGCAGCAATTGTCTCAGCTAGATGATGAGTTGTTTGCTGCTTTGCAAGTGAACATCGAAGATTTTGATGATGTTATATTAGCTGAGCGCTTGCAAAAGCGTGCTAACTTGTTGCAACAAGTGGTGAGTGCTGATGAAGCCACAGAGCAACAAGTTAAAGACGTCATTGAGCGATCTAAACAACTAACAAGTATGACCGAAGCCGTTAAAGAGAAGCTGGGTGAACGGTTACAAACCATTCAAAAAGGTCGTCGTTCTCAGCAGGCGTACCAAAGTGTTAAACATCAGGAGTAGTAAGTATGGCAGGACCAATGCGCGGCTCAATGAAAGCTTATAAATCGGTAGCCCTTGACAGTCAAAAATCTGTTGCATCCCCTTATCGTATCGTTCAGATGTTATTAGCCGGTGCTCTTGAGCGTTTAGCTAAAACGCGTACCGCAATTGAGCAGCAAAATTACGAACAGCGCGGTGAGTTAGTTAGTTCTACTATGATGATTATCGATGAGCTGCGTTTGTCTTTAGATTATGAAGATGGTGGTGAAATAGCACAAAATTTAGGCCGTTTATACGATTTTATGATGAACGAGCTAGTTAGCGTGAATATGAATAATGATCTTGAAAAGCTAGAGAGCACCAGTCGCCTATTGCGCGAAATTAAAGAAAGCTGGGATGCCATTCCCGTTGCTCAGCAAGAAGTGCCTGCGTAAGCCGGTTCAGCTGTTAGTAAAGGCTGCTAGTAAAGGGTGAAGTGTAAAGAGTGAGGGGGTAACCCTAAGCGCTTTATCTTCACCCTTTATTTTTTGGTTGACACTCCACAAACACTCAACACTTTTTTGCAACGAAATCCGCTAAACCCGTGAAAAGATCAACATAAGAGCGAAAGTTTTATTGGTAAGAGCAACCCCTCCGAGAGCTGTACGTTTAACGCTGTACGTTAAAGAAAAACGGCGGTTTTGTTTTTTCGTAAGGCGCTTAGCGTAAAGCGTACGGCTGCTTGTTAGATGGATTGCCGCGTCGCTGCGCTCCTCGCAATGACTGCCCCTTCGGGGAGCCTGTACGTTTAACGCTGTACGTTAAAGAAAAACGGTGGTTTTGTTTTTTCGTAAGGCGCTTAGCGTATAGAAAGTCGGAAGCAGTAAGCTGGAAGCTAGACAAAAACGCTGAGGTGCTTTTACTTCTGGCTTATTACTGTCTGTTAGATGGATTGCCGCGTCGCTGCGCTCCTCGCAATGACTGCCCCCTTCGGGGAGCTGTCAGCCTTAAGCTGACCGCCATGCGTTTAAAATAAAACAGGTTGGATTTTTCGTACCACGCTCAGCGTATAACTAAAAGAAAGCCGTCAGCTATCAGCGGTAAGCTGTCAGCCCACTCAACACTCAACCAGCGTCTGTTTGTTGGCTTATGGCCGCTCTGCAGTCGGTTTGTTTTTTGTTTGTCTGATAGCTGACGGCTTAAAGCTGATCGCTGCCCGATGGGCCTAGATTGCCGCGTCGTTGCACTCCTCGCAATGACGACATAACACGCCTTGTGTGGCAGTTGGGTTGGTAGGGTTGAATTTATTCGACCGCTTTAGGTTTCGGTCATTGCGAGCGTAGCGAAGTAATCCGCTTTTTTTACTCAGCACTCAAAACTGCCATGTGATTACCACTTTAGCAAAAGGGTTTTGGTGTGGTTGGTTGGAATATAGCTAAGTGAGTTACTCTTGTTGCCAGATTGACCGCGCTTGCCAATCGGCTGGAAAGCCCATGCGATTAATGTCTATCTGATGTGTATCGAGTAGACTTTTTAAGCGTTGCTTCCAATGATGATCACCGCTTATCACGTCCATTAAATATCCCAACATAACCAAGGTGTTGTAAATTTTGCGCAGCCGTCTGTCACTATCCGGTAGAGTAAATAAGCCGTTAATTAACGCTTCTTCACCATGACGTGGCAGCATTGTTGTTTTGGTAAAATCTCGATTCCACAAACGGGAATGATGTGCGCTTAGGTTCCGAACTAACGATAGGTGTTCACAAAATGAGGTAAGCGTTTTTTCATCCAGCCCATAACTTTTACTGATAACCTGCCTATCGGCACGCAATTTGATATTACTCAGCCAACGTGAGAGTTGCCCCATGGTAAGCAGTTCGACGCAAGCCCAAATTGGAGGTAAAGGCTCTTGGTACTTTTGTGTTAAATGTTTAATAAACTCTTCACGACTTCGTTTTACGTCACCGCTTAATTTCCCCAAACTATTAGCGTACTCCAGCAAGTCACCAAATAGTTCAGGCTTTAGATGCGGGTGCGCTGTGCTATATCTATGACTAAGCTGGTAAGCAATTTGGGTCCGTAACGAAACCTCAAAACGTTCAATGGCATCAAGTACCAGTAGTCTTAATTCTCGGTCAAAGACATAAAGGTTTAAAATATCATCAAAGCTAGTGCCAGCTATAAATTGGTGCGTGGCGTGGTCTTGCTCGAAAGGCAAACAATAAGCGGCAAAGCGATAGTAGTTAAGCTGCGCTAAATAGAACTGCGCTTTAGCAATATCGGTGATTTCTAAACCACGCTGTTGCAGTAAGCTTACTTGCTTAGTGAATAATGTTGGCGATTTAGTAAAGGCAACTTTAGCGGAGGCTCTTGGCTCATTTTACGCCCTCACAGGTTCTGTATGGCTATAAAAGAGTAACCCCTCACAGGGCGCTGAGCTGACGGGTAGCGGGAGGGGTGTTGTTACCTCAATAATAACTTAAGCTTGTATAAAGTCAATATGAGTCACTCCTGTCATCTATGGTGATCGGACGTCATATGCCGGAACTTCACAGAAAGGTGGGGCGCAATCCCCGTTGAACAGCAAGAAGTGCCTGCGTAAGCGCACTCTGCTGCTAGTAAAAGCTGCTGTAAAGGGTGAAACGTAAAGTGTGAGGGGGTAGCACTAACACTTTACCTTCACCCTTTATTGTTTTGGCATAAACACTCCACAAACACTCAACACTTTTTTGCAACGAAATCCGCTAAATCCACGAAAAGATCAACATCAGAGCGAAAGTTTTATTGGTAAGAGCAAACCCTTCGGGGAGCCGTACGGCTGCTTGTTAGATGGATTGCCGCGTCGCTGCGCTCCTCGCAATGACTACCCCCTTCGGGGAGCTGTCAGCCTTAAGCCGTAAGCTGTCAGTTAAAGGAACACAGCGGCTGGTGTATAGCGCCGAGCTTAGATATTAAGGCGTGATTAGGGATTGGGGAATAGGGAGCAGAACAAGAAAAAAACGTGTCGTTCGCCTTACCCTTCACCGGTTTATCTTAGCCAGTTCACTACCCTCTTCGTAGTCATTGCGAGGTACGAAGCAATCCATCTAACAGACAGCTGTACGCTTTACGCCGACCGCTTTACGTAAAAACCAAACCGGCGTTTTAACGTACAGCGTACAGCGTTAGACGTACCGCTCCCCGTAGGGGCTCGCTCTTACCCATCAAGCTCTTTTCAGATTTGATCTCTATTTTTTTGTGCTTATCGTAAACAAAGAGGCGTGGATTCCGTGGCAGATCTAGGTTTAATGTTATGGCATGACTTAAAAACGGTCCAATGAATTGGACCCTACCAAACCACTCACCGTGTCGGTGTTGCTCTTACCCATCAAGATTTTTTTCAGATTTGATCTCTATTTTTCCGTGGGTTTTGTGGATTCCGTTGCAGATCTAGGTTTAATGTTATCTTTTAACTGATGGCTGGAAGCTGATTGCTTACGGCTTTACCTTCGATTTGATCTTGATCAAGGTTAGCCTGTTAAGCGTCAAGCTTAGGTCGCGTTTTTTTGACGCTTGTGTCAGAATTACGGCAGTTGTTTGTATACATACCCCTTTGTAATGTTATGCTGTGCCTACAAGTAAATATAAGTAGTATCACACTGACTATTATTTATTAATAACTAACTGAATTGTAAGGATATAGTTCCTATGAGCTTTAACGGCGTCTTGATCATGGATTGTAACCAAGAGCGACGCTCGAAGCTTGAAGCAATACTGTCATTTATGCAGGTAGAATGGCGCAGTGGCTGCCGAGCTGAAGATAAAATTTGGTTACAAGAGCAGCCGCATACGCTCACAGTATTAGCAGGGGATATGGATGTCCCTTTAAAAAGCCTAGTTAATGAGTTTTCTCATCATGCCTTTATTAGCCTTAATAATACCGACTGCCAAGCCAACAACCTGCTGGGTACTTTAAGTGCGCTTACTTACGATGAATTAACAGCCTTATTGCAACAAGCGCAAAGTTGGCAGCCGCTCATAGCATCTGATGATCAAGAGTGTCGTTTGCATGATCTGCTTATTGGCCAAAGTGCCTCTATGGATGAAATAAAAAGCCTGATCCGCCAGGTTGCCAATAAACCGGCTAATGTTTTATTGCTGGGTGAGTCGGGTACCGGTAAAGAAGTGATCGCGCGTGCGATCCATTTATTGTCGTTACAGTCTGAAGGGCCATTTGTGCCCATTAACTGTGGCGCTATTCCGGCTGAGTTATTAGAAAGTGAGTTGTTTGGCCACGAGAAGGGCGCTTTTACTGGCGCGGTATCGGCCCGCAAAGGCCGCTTTGAATTGGCACAAGGCGGTACGCTGTTTTTAGATGAAATTGGCGATATGCCGCTACCCATGCAGGTGAAGCTGTTACGGGTATTGCAAGAGCGCACCTTTGAGCGAGTAGGGGGCACTAGGCCCATTACCGCCAAGGTGCGGGTAATTGCTGCTACTCATCGCGATTTAGAGCAAATGATAGCTGAGCAGCGCTTTCGTGAAGATTTATACTATCGATTAAATGTGTTTCCTATTGAGGCACCAGCATTACGCCATCGCCAAAATGATATTCCGCTGTTATTAAATGAGCTTATTAGCCGACATGAAACCACCCATAATGCCCAGTTGTCTTTTTCTGCAGAGGCAATTGATTCATTAAAAAAATGGCATTGGCCGGGTAATGTTCGCGAGTTATCTAACTTAGTAGAGCGGATGTTTATTTTGTGCCCTAACCAAAGGGTGCAATTAAGTGACTTGCCGGTTAAGTATCAAGCACTAACCGATGAGCAATTAGTAACTCGCCCCTTTGATGAATTAGATGAACAAGATGCGCTAGCCTCTATTTTTCATTCTGATGAGCCTGAAGTTGAAAACGAAGCTGACTTTTTTGATTTTCAAAACTCAGCAGAAGATGAAGCGTTTGAACTAGGCGAAGAGCCAGAGCACAGTTTTGCCCCCCATGCGTTATCGGAAGAGGGCGTAAATTTAAAAGAGATGCTGGCCAATATTGAAATGGACATGATTAGCCAATCGCTAGAAGCGAACGACGGCGTGGTGGCCCGCGCCGCCGAGCACCTAGGCATGCGCCGCACCACCTTGGTTGAAAAAATGAAGAAATATGGGATTACTAAGTGATAGCGCCGAGCGCCAAGCTTAAATATAAAAGCGTGATTAGGGATTGGGGAATAGGGGTTAGCGCCCGGCGCCAAGCACTAATCTTTAAGACAAACCCAGAGCTTGGGTCATTGCGAGGAGCGCAGCGACGCGGCAATCCATCCAGCAGACAGCTTTACGCCGACCGTTATACGAAAAACCTAAACCGATGTTTATCTTTAAGCTGGGCGCTTGGTGCTTAACGCTGCCCTTGGGCTATTGCGAGGTACGAAGCAATCCATTTTACAGAGAACGCTACGTCTAACGCTGCACGCCGTAGGTTAAAGGTAAAACAGGTTGGATTTTTCGTACCGCGCTCAGCGTATAACTAAAAGAAAGCCGTCAGCTATCAGCGGTAAGCTGTCAGTCCACTCAACACTCAACCAGCGTCTGTTTGTTGGCTTATGGCCGCTCTGCAGTCGGTTTGTTTTTTGTTTGTCTGATAGCTGACGGCTTAAAGCTGATCGCTGCCCGAAGGGCCTAGGTTGCCGCGTCGTTGCACTCCTCGCAATGACGGCTTATCCCCTTTGGGTAGCTGTCAGCCGTAAGCTATCAGCTGTCAGTTAAAGAAGAAACCTAGCGCTAAGCGCCAAGTGTCGTCCGCCTTACCCTTCACCGGTTTATCTCAGCCAGTTCACTTCACCCTCTTCGTGGTCATTGCCGCGTAAAGCGTTACTCGGGCTTCGAAAATTCAATCATTACCTCTTCTAGCGTGTCTAGAGAAAAACAACGGAGCTCAATTTGGTAATTTTTTAACTTTAGTTTGTCAAGCACATGGGCTGATTTTATAAGTAGCTGATTATGCTGATACCTTTTAGCTTGGCGCTTTACTTCCACAATTAAAATGCGTTTGTTGATGTCGTCGATAGCCACAATATCAACTTCATTCTCTCCTTTTGTATCCCAATAACTCCCAATACGATTAAACTGTTTCGACTCAATAAGTACTGCTTCAAATAGCGCTTCAAGTTGCTTGCCAGAGAAAACGTTGAAGTCACGTTCAATAATATTTTTCAAATAGGTGTAGTTTTCCATTTCAACGGCACTGCGGTTACTGTAAACAAAATGAAACCAAAAGCTTAAAAATGGATCAACGATTCGGTAACGAACATCACGAGATGTTTCTTTGGATGTGATAGGGCGCATTTTACCTATAATGGCAAAGTCAGTGTCTAGCTTCTCAAGGGCAGGGCCAACTCCTGCATTTAAATAGCTCTCAATTCTAGCTCGAGTAGTATGACCGTTAGCAATAGCGCCCAGCACATCAAAGTAAACCCTATGCTCTGCACCAAAGTCTTCAACTAAGCGGTGTGTTCCTTCCTTTATTAAGGGCGACGTATCTGAGATTAGTTCATCAAACACCGGATCATCGGCATTGATCAACCATTCTAGATATTTAGGTATGCCGCCTGATAAGCACCACCAAATCAGCATGTTTTCTGCACTATAACGGTGACTGTCATGCAACACCTCTTTAATGAAAGAGGGGGCAAGTGGCTGAATTTTAAAAAAATAATCGTCTCTATTTAGCAACGGCTGCTTACTGCCTTTAAATATATTAGTCATTAGACTATATAAAGATCCGCAGCAAACTAGGTGTAGCATTGTCGTATTTTTATAGCTGTCCCATAAATTTTGCAGGTCAGAAAATAAACTACTGTTTACTTTTTCAATATCTTGAAACTCATCCACCACAAGGGTTAACGGCTTAACCGTTGCATAGTCAAACAGGTATTCAAAAATATCACGCAGGGATTGCGGCTGAAAAAACTTAGTGCCCAGTCGCTCTGCAATAATTGAGCGAAACTCATCAACCAAAGCAGCCTCTGACTTTCGGCTAATAAATAAGTATAAATAAATAGATTTTGCGTTTCCGGTGCCGTTAAATGCTTCATTCAATAGGCGAGTCTTACCGACTCTCCGACGACCCACCATCACACTTAAGCGCCCTTTAGTGTTGGTAATCTGACTGGAAATCTGCCGTAATTTGCTTAGTTGCTGCTTTCTATTATAAAACTTGTGCATGCTGCCACCTACCGCTATGAAAAATACTGCACTAAATAATACAGTATTAATTAGTACAGTAAAATAAATAACAGTAATGGCCGAGCATACCCCTTCGGGGAGCTGTCAGCCGAACCAAAGGGTAGCTGTCAGCCATCAGCTGTCAGTTAAAGAAAACCCCAAAACGTCGGTCATTGCGAGGTACGAAGCAATCCATTTAACAAGAACGTGCTGCGTCTAAGGCTGTACACCATACGTTAAAGATAAAGCAGGTTGGATTTTTCGTACGGCTGCTTGCTTGATACCGCTGTTTTAGCTGCGAAATTCGGCGTAGCCGGATCTCATACGATATGTCGTTCACCTTACTCCTCATCGGTTTATCTTAGTCTGTCCACTCTACCGCATTGGTCTTTCAACTTTCTTTGTGGCGAATCTATTTGTATTTAGCTTGCCAATTAAGGACAATGAACGAAATATTGTTGGAGTTGGCATTCTATGATTCATTCGCTTCGATTTAGTAATTTTTACAGTTTTGCTGATGAGACGCAGATTGACTTCTCGTTGGGTAAAAAACCTACGCCTTCTGGCTATGACATTGAGCTTGCGGACGGACGCCTGAATAAGGTGCTTGCCGTGGTGGGGGCTAATGGCTCTGGCAAAACACAATTCATTAAACCTTTAGCTTTTTTAAGTTGGTTTATTTGTGAGTCATTTTTAGGAAGTGATCCCGACGCAAGCATTGTCTATGCCCCACACTCCCTTCTTGCTCAAGAAAATACCGAACTAGAACTCGACTTTTTATTGTCTGGGGCTGAGTACCGTTATCAATTAGTAATGAACAACCATCGAGTGGTAAGTGAAGCTTTGTTTGTTCGCACTAGTAGTCAGTACAGCTATATCTTTAAACGAGAGCAAACTGAAGATGGGTTTGTTTTTAGGCAAAAAGGTTTTCCTTTCCCTAAAGCCCAAGCAGAAAAAGTTCGAGCTAATGCTTCTTTGCTCGCTGCTGCTTATAGTTACGATGTGGCAGAAGCTCAGCCATTTATTGAGTATTTTCGCCATATAGTGACTAATGTTGCCAGCTCTGGTCGCCATTACTTTCAACGAGGCGCCGTAGTGCATGCTGCAGAGCGATATCAGAATGCGCCTGAACTCAAAGCCAAAATGGCTGAGGTGATGCGCGAGTTTGATCTGGGACTAGATGATGTGTCGATCAGAAAGTTAGAAGCCAGTAATGAAAATGGTCAAACAGACGTTTTTTACATGCCTTATGGTCTGCACTGCTCACTTGAAGGCGAAGCTTTTGAACTCCCCTTTTTTGAAGAGTCTAGCGGAACCCAATCGGCATTTGTGTTACTAGAACAAGTGTTGCGTGTGTTGCATTATGGTGGAGTGGCGGTGATTGACGAAATAGACAATGACTTGCACCCACATTTAGTGCCGATTATGTTGGATTGGTTCCGTTTTGAGCACACTAACCCGCATCAAGCACAAATGGTGTTTACGTGCCACACGCCTGAAGTACTTAATCGTTTACAAAAGCATCAGGTTTATTTGTGTGAGAAACAAGACCTTCGTTCGCAAGCTTGGCGGCTAGACGAAATGCTGGGGCTAAGGGCGGATGATAATTTATATGCTAAATATATGGCTGGCGCTTTAGGTGCCGTGCCGGATGTATAACTGATGGCTAAACGTAAAGTAATTGCTAAGAGAAAACCTCATGCGGCACAAACAACTTTACTGGTAATCGGTGATTTTCAACCCAGTTGTCCAAATAAGACTGTCTAAGCAGCCATTTTATTTCGCTCCATTTCCTCGAGTTTACAGGGATTGAGCGAGACAGCTCCCGTCACTTCCCAGTTTCGGGTATTACCC
>NZ_JAGDFX010000025.1 GCF_017498065.1 Oceanisphaera pacifica
GGCCTGCCGCCAGCGTTCAATCTGAGCCATGATCAAACTCTTCAATTAAAAGTTCTAGCTCAATGAATTACTGATGTACTGCTATTTCTAGTTGCACTTCACAAGACATTGAAAAACAATATTTTTTGTTCTCAACGCTCTGCGAGTGCCCACACAGTTTGCTTGATAAATTGTTAAAGAGCGTTTGACTCTCTCGAGTCAGGAAGGCGTATTCTACGCATTCCGTATTATTCGTCAAGTGTTTGTTTCAAACTTTATTTTGTTCTCTGCAAACCCTTGTGACCGTGAGCGACTTGCCCCGTGTCAGTGGATGCGCATTATAGGGAAGTAGAGATTTGACGCAAGTGTTTTATGTGATTTTTATGAAAAAAAGTCATTACGTACAAAAAATAAGCTCAAACGACTCTTTTCCTAACTTTACTGCTGTTTATTCGTACTTATTGCGTGCAACTAGCTTGGCAAACTCTTTTACCTTATCCCAGTCGGTAAATTCTAAATCTTGGCTGGTATCTGTGCTGCCTCCTGTCATCTTCATAATCATCTGAATCAATCGGGCTTGCCACCAGGTATATTCGCTGTATTTAAGCGCACCAGCAAATACGGCGATATTTCTTGGTCGCCAACGAGACTTTTGCAAGAACTTTTTGATGTACGCATTATTTTCGGGCACAGCTTTTTCAGGCTTACGCGCGGTTAGGCAAACACAGAAGAAGCTAGCGTCGGCTGCAGCGAGCTGTTCACTGTGAATATTAATGAAGTTATAAAGGCCTGGGTGAAATTTGCCATAACGAATAGAAGCACCTATTAGTACTTTGTCATATTTGCTTAAATTCTTGCGAAGAGGTTCATGCAAATCAGCTATCTCAACATCATAACCCTCAAACTCACCTTGCATCGCATCAATGATCTTTTGTGTTTGACCATTACGCGATGAATAAAGTACTAATAGCTTTTCCATAAACTCCTCTTAGCTACGCCAAAACGCTGGCGTAAACAGTACCAGCAAGGTAAAAATTTCTAGTCGACCAAATAACATGGCCAATATCATAACCCACTTAGCTACATCTGAAGTGGTACCAAAGTTAGCTGCTACATCTCCCAATCCTGGGCCTAAGTTATTGAGGGTAGCCACAACGGCTGTAAATGCCGTTAACTCATTCATGCCGGTCGCTAACAGCGCCAACATGCATAATACAAACACTAAAGCATAGGCGGCAAAAAAGCCCCACACCGCTTCCACCACTTTATCAGCTAGTGCTTTATTGCCAAGCTTTATTCGATACACGGCTCTGGGATGAATTAACCGTTTTAGCTCTCGCATACCCTGTAAGTTCAATAACATAATTCGTACTACTTTCATGCCGCCGCCCGTACTGCCTGCACAGCCGCCGATAAATGAGGCCATCATTAATAATACCGGCACAAAGAGTGGCCATGTTGAAAAGCTAGTGGTACTAAAGCCTGCAGTAGTCGCAATTGAAACAGACTGAAATAGTGACTGATCAAGGGCTTGCCATGGGTTGCTGTAAACCTGATGACTTAATAGAGCAGCCATGCAGATAAGTGTCAGTACGATTTGTACGCCAATAAACACCTTTACTTCAGGATCAAGACGGTATACCGACAGCCTCAGTCCTCGATTAGCAAAAGCGGCAAAGTGTAGGCTAAAGTTAACGCCGGCAATCATAAGAAAAACCACAATAATGGCATTAATCATGGGGCTGGCGAAATGACCCACACTGGCGTCGTAAGTGGAGAAGCCGCCAATAGCAATCGTTGAAAACGCATGGCAAATGGCATCAAACAGATTCATGCCTGCTAACCATAATAACAAGGCACAACTAATGGTTAGCACTAGGTAGATATACCAGAGAGTTTTCGCCGTCTCGGCGATCCTGGGGGCGACTTTATTATCTTTAACAGGCCCTGGTATTTCAGCACGAAACAGCTGCATGCCCCCAATGCCAAGGATAGGGAGTATGGCCACTGCCAATACAATAATCCCCATGCCTCCCAGCCACTGCAACATTTGCCGATAAAATAAAATCGCTTTGGGTAAGTTATCTAAACCACTAATCACAGTGGCACCCGTTGTTGTTAGCCCAGAGAACGACTCGAAGAAAGCGGCGGCCACCGTCATATCGAGTTCGGCACTCAATATAAAGGGAATGGCCCCCACACTGCCCAGCACTGTCCAAAACAACACCACAATCAAGAAGCCTTCTTTAGAGCGCAGCTCTTTACTGTGGGTGCGGTTGGGAAACCATAGAGCAACGCCTAAAATCAGGCAGATCACAAAGGCGCTAAAAAAATCGAGACCAGCGCCATCTCGATAAATATAGGCCACTAATGCCGGTGCCAGCATGGTCACGCTAAATAAAGCAACAAGAATGCCTACAATGCGGATAATAGTGCGTATATGCATGGTGTTTCCAATCAATATTAAAAGCTGCGCTCACGTCATAGGTTCCACGCTGTACGCCATACGTTAGCGCTTGGTGCTAGTCACCTAAGAGCTTTGCAACCACTCGTCCTTGACTACGATCTAAGAGTTGAGCGCAAAAGTCGGACACATCACGGCTTTCTACCGCTAACACACCACTCACGTCAGCCCCGTAGTCTACCTTTTGCCAGTGAGCTTTATATTCTGCTAACAAAAATTCCACCACCGGCATATCAGCATACTGCACTGTCACCTTTAGCTCAGAAAAAAGTCGCCGTTCCGTGAGAGATAGCTCGGCCAGCGCCATTGATAAAGTTCCGCCATAAGCACGTACTAATCCCCCCGTGCCCAGCTTAATCCCGCCAAAGTAGCGCACTACCACTGCGGTTATCTCACCAATACCTGAACCTTGTAGTTGCGCCAGCATGGGTTTTCCCGCCGTACCCGATGGCTCACCATCATCACTAAACCCCAGCACACGGGAGTCACTAGGCTGACCGGCAACAAATGCCCAACAATGGTGGCGTGCCGTGGGCTCTTTGGCACGAATACTATCGACAAACGCCTTTGCCTCTTCGGGCGTTGGCGTATGGCCAATATAAGCAATAAAACGGCTTTTTTTAATCTCCTGCTCCCAGATTAGTGGGTTGGCAGGGATCAGGTAGGGAGATAAGGTCATGATATTTACTCCCAGTTGACAAAGAAGAGCATTAAAAATAGCGCAACATTGTTGCTGAATTGAGCTGGTTTGTCATCTTTTGCAGGTTGGGCTGCCATTTTCTATTTATAGGGGATAAGTATTTTTTGTTATTAACAGACACTCAACACAATTAAAACGTTTGTTTGAATTAGCTATTGAACTCTGCTGGTTTTCTGTTCATAGTCATTCTATCTCTGCTTGCCAATGTGTGAGCAGCCCCAAGGGAACTAAGGAGACATGAAAATGATCTACCAAGGCGACGCCCTCTCAATCGAGATAGTAGAAGGCAATATTGCTAAGCTCTGTTTTAATAGTAAAGGCAGCATTAATAAACTAGACAGCGCCACCCTAGCTTCACTTGATCAAGCGGTGAGCGCATTAGAAAAACACTCTGACATTACAGGCTTAATGCTCACCACAGCTAAAGACGCCTTTATTATGGGCGCCGATATTACTGAGTTTTTAGCCATGTTCGACTTACCAGAAGCCACCCTAGGCAACTGGTTAACCCAAGCGAATCAGCTTTTTAATCGAATTGAAGACCTACCCTACCCCACCATCTCTGTGGTGCGTGGTTATGCCTTGGGCGGTGGGTGCGAGTGTATCTTAGCGACCGACTTTCGTATTGGTGATGCCAGTGCCCGCATTGGTTTGCCAGAAACTAAACTCGGCATAATGCCAGGTTTTGGTGGTACTGTGCGCTTGCCGCGACTGATTGGCGCTGATAACGCACTTGAGTGGATCACGACCGCTAAAGATCATAAAGCAGCCGCCTGTTTAAAAATCGGCGTATTGGATGCCGTTGTCGATACCGAGCAACTTGAAGCCTCGGCCATACAATTATTACAAGATGCCGCCGCAGGCAAGCAAGATTGGCAAGGCAGGCGCGCACAAAAAACCGCACCATTAACGCTCGATAAACTTGAAGCAGCCATGAGCTTTAGCACCGCCAAAGGTATGGTGGCCGCAAAGGCAGGGCCGCATTATCCTGCGCCTATACTGGCAGTAAAAACCATAGAAGCGGCCGCTGGCATGGCGCGTAACGAGGCTTTGGCGCTTGAGCAACAAAATTTTATTAAGCTCACCCAAACCTCAGTCGCCCGCGCCTTAGTGGGTATTTTCCTGAACGATCAGTTTATTAAGGGTAAGGCCAAACGAGCGGCAAAGGCGGCGCCAGCAACCCAAAAAGCCGCCGTATTAGGTGCCGGTATTATGGGCGGCGGCATTGCTTATCAATCCGCCTCTAAAGACATACCCGCAGTAATGAAAGATATTAATGACTCCGCACTAGCACTTGGCATGACAGAAGCGGGTAAGTTATTGAATAAGCAGCTCGAGCGTGGCCGTATTGATGGTAAAAAGCTGGCTCATGTACTGGCTAATATTACCCCGACCCTAAGTTATGACGGCTTACAAGGCGTAGACACTGTTGTAGAAGCCGTTGTTGAAAATCCGAAAGTTAAAGGCCAAGTGCTAGCAGAAGTAGAAGCGAGCGTCAGTGATGATGCCGTGATCGCCTCTAATACCTCGACCATTCCCATTTCTACACTTGCCAAACACCTGAAACGCCCCGAGCGCTTTTGCGGCATGCACTTTTTTAACCCAGTGCACCGTATGCCTTTGGTGGAAGTTATCCGAGGTGAGCACACTGCTGACGATACCATTAATAAAGTGGTGGCCTATGCTGCCGCCATGGGTAAGTCGCCGATTGTGGTCAACGACTGCCCGGGGTTCTTCGTTAACCGCGTACTTTTCCCCTATTTCTTTGGTTTTAGCCAACTAGTGGCCGACGGAGCTGACTTTGTGGCCGTCGACAAAGTGATGGAGCAGCAATTTGGCTGGCCTATGGGCCCCGCTTATTTACTCGACGTGGTGGGTATAGATACCGGTCACCACGCGGCAGCGGTCATGGCCGATGGATTTCCTGAGCGCATGAGTAAGTCAGGTAAAGATGCCATAGATGTAATGTATGAAGCAGAGCGTTTTGGCCAAAAAAATGGCAAAGGCTTTTATGCTTACAGCCAAGATAAGCGAGGCAAGCTGAAAAAAGACGCCGATCCTGAAAGCTATCAGCTGTTAGCAGCCATTGCTGGCGAATCTGTCACCTTGACCGATGACGATATTATCGCGCGCATGATGATCCCTCTAATTAATGAAGTGGTGCTTTGCTTAGAAGAAGGCATTATTGGCTCCCCCGCTGAAGCTGATATGGCTCTGGTTTATGGTATTGGCTTTCCGCCCTTCCACGGCGGCGTATTCCGTTATCTTGATAATATGGGTCTGACTGAATATATCGCCCTAGCAGATAAATTTGCTCACCTTGGTCCGCTTTATCAAGTGAGTGACGGTTTACGTGACATGGCCGCAAACAAACATCTTTTCTACCCACTGGCGCAGGAGACCACAGCATGAACCAAGCATTAAACGAAGTCGTGATTGTCGACTGTATTCGTACCCCTATGGGGCGCTCTAAAGGCGGTGCTTTTCGCCACGTGAGAGCCGAAGATTTATCTGCACACCTCATGCAGGGCTTACTCGCCAGAAACCCAGCATTAGCGGCCAGCGATATTGAAGATGTGTATTGGGGCTGCGTGCAACAAACCTTAGAGCAGGGGTTTAATATTGCCCGCAACTCCGCTTTGCTTGCCGGCCTGCCAAAGCAAGTGGGGGCCGTTACCGTTAACCGCTTATGTGGTTCTTCTATGCAGGCACTGCACGACGCCAGCCGCGCCATTATGGTGGGTGATGGTGATGTATTTATGGTTGGTGGCGTGGAGCACATGGGTCATGTGCCGATGAACCATGGTGTGGACTTTCACCCCAAACTGGCTCTCAATGTCGCTAAAGCCTCGGGCATGATGGGACTCACCGCTGAAATGCTGGGTCGCATGTATAAGGTAAGCCGTGAGCAACAAGATGCTTTTGCTGTGCGCTCACACCAATTAGCTCACCAAGCTAGGTTAGCGGGCCGTTTTGCTAACGAAATCTTGCCCACTAACGGTCACAACCATGATGGTAGTTTAACCTTATTTGAGCACGATGAAGTGATCCGCCCTGATACCAGCTTAGAATCACTGTCTCAATTACGACCCGTCTTTGATCCCGCCAATGGTACGGTAACCGCAGGCACCTCCTCGGCCTTATCTGACGGCGCGTCGGCTATGTTGGTAATGTCGGCTGCTAAGGCCAAAGCCTTGGGCCTAAAGCCTCGCGCCCGCATTCGCGCCATGGCAGTGGCCGGTTGTGACCCTGCCATTATGGGCTTTGGCCCTGTGCCTGCGGTACATAAAGCACTTAAACGGGCCGGATTGTCTATTGGCGATATTGATCTGTTTGAGCTAAACGAGGCTTTTGCTGCTCAGTCTTTGCCGGTATTACAAGAGCTGGGTTTACTAGATGTCATGGACGATAAAGTGAACCTTAATGGCGGCGCCATTGCTCTGGGTCATCCGCTGGGTTGCTCGGGTGCGCGCATTTCTACCACTTTGCTTAATCTCATGGAAAACAAAGATGCCACCTTTGGCGTAGCCACCATGTGCATTGGCCTAGGCCAAGGCATAGCCACAGTGTTTGAAAGGGTGTAAAGCCGCTTTACGCCATACGAATAAGCTCTGTACACAGGCCCAGCAGCAATCGCTGCTGGGCAAAAAACCTCGTTCGTCTTTAACGTACAGCTTATGGCGATGCATTTTCCGGTAAGGCGGCAAAAAACGGTGTTTATCTTTAGCTGATCGCTTAAAGCTGACGGCTTAAGGCTGTGTTTATAGGTTGACCATTATTTAAACAGCTTTAAAATAGGCGGCTGTTTTTAACGCTGTCATTTTAAGGTAATTACTCCATGACCACTGCCACTCTCGACGCTCAACATACTCTTGATGCCATTGGCCTTCGTTGCCCAGAGCCGGTGATGATGGTGCGCAAGCAAGTGCGCGGTATGCAGTCAGGTGAAACCTTACTGATCACCGCCGACGACCCGTCAACAGCCCGCGATATTCCCAGTTTTTGCCAATTTATGGATCACGCCCTGCTGTCTAGCCAAATAGAACAACTGCCTTATCAGTTTGTGATTCAAAAAGGATAACTAAAAGCTGTAAGCCGTCAGCTTTAAGCTGTCAGTTTAGGTCAACGGCGAACCACAGAACTAAGCGAAAGAGCAGTGTATTTCTTTATCTGATCGCTGACAGCTTAAGGCTGATACCAATCATATTAAAGAAATAGCCAGTTTGGTTTGCTTACTACAAAAGCCGAACAAAGGGGTGACCCCACCGACACGCTGCAAGCACATCCATGTGACGCTCAACACATGGCGCCCCTGTCATGCGATGGTCGGTGGCGTCACTCCCTTTATCCGGCCATCAGCCACTGGGTCGCCTGTTAGCAGCCTCACAGACAACTCTGAGCTCAATAAGAGGCGACTGAGGTCTCCTCCCACTAAGACAGTGAAATGCCATGAACGGCATTCCCGAGCCCCCATGGATAGGTTTATGGCGTGTCGTGGGAGGTGGCTCAGTTTCCTCTTTTATGCAGATTTTCAATAGAACAAATATTTAGTGTGTTTGATATCAGCAGTGTGCCATCCCGCACCATTCATGATGACTACTGCATACCGACCGGGCTCTGTGCGAACTGAAATCAAAGTAAATGCTCTCTCATCACCTTTCGGTTGACGACGGGGCTCAATAACGCTTCTGTCACCCCAGTTGCAGGACAAACGGCACCGAAAAAATAGGCATATTCGAATTGTTGCTGTTGAACGGCCCTTGGTCGACTACCACGTTTAGCCCATAAACGCGTAGTAGTATGCTGCTGGCCAAATCGAGCCTCATCTTGAAACCAAACACCGACGTTGCTGAGTGCAACATGACCACTACATAGCTCCGGAGCTCAAGCGGCTAGCTAAGCTTGAGGAGCTGGTATACTTGTGCTTTGGCACCAGCAAGCATGCACTACCCATCCTTTAATATCTGAATAATAGTGGCTTATAATCAGATTGACGCGTAAGCGATTAAAAAGAAAACAGCTTGAGAGCACAGCGTTGGTTAAATAAGGCTGTGGTTTAAGTATCTGAACTTGACTGATACCGTGCTAGTAATACTAAACGACGAATAACGGGAGATGAGACAGAGTTGCTCATAAAACGAGCATGCGTCGCTCCTGGCCGCATCTGTCATTATTTTAGGGTAGTATATGGACAATCAAAAATTCATTTGCGTAATATCAGCAGGCGGGACCTTTAGTTCGTTACCTTCTGATCGGGGATATACCGCAGCCCCCGATCTGGCTGCGATGATCACTGATAAAATCCCTGAACTCAAAAACACTGTGTTTCCTGCTTATGACTTTATCGAGCTTAACCCACCAATTGATAGCCCAAATGTCACGCCTTTATCCTGGTTCGAATTGGCAAGCAAGGTAAGATCCCTCGCGGATCAATACGATGGGTTTGTTATTATTCATGGTACCGATACCCTCGCATATACTGCATCAGCACTGTCGTTTTTATTGGCTGATATAGAGAAGCCGGTGGTCGTAACAGGATCCCAGATCCCTCTTTATGAACCATGTAACGATGCTCGGAGTAATCTGTGTAATGCTCTCTTGGCTGCAGGAGAAAGTGACTATAACGAAGTATCTGTTTTCTTTGGTAGAAACTTGATGCGTGCCAATAGAGTGACAAAATCAGACTCGATGGCGCTGGATGCTTTCAGCTCACCTAACTTTCCAGCACTCGCAACGCTTGCCGGGAAATTAAAATTCTGTGGACATAACTGCTCTGACTGGGCCGAACGCTCCACATGGTTCGATATCTACGAACATAGGGAAGTTGATATTGCCGTATTACCCCTTTACCCAGGTATTCGTGCCGCCACATTGCACGCGCTGGTCGATGCCGGTACCGAAGGTATTATCCTCGAATGCTATGGTATGGGACATGTACCAGATCAAGACGATGCTTTCATGAGCGCACTACAATACGCCGTCGATAAAGGAGTTGTAGTGATCGCCACAACTCACTGCCATGAGGGAACACTATCGCTCGATACCTACGCTTCAGGCCAAACTCTGGTCGATACCGGAGT
This sequence comes from Oceanisphaera pacifica, assembly GCF_017498065.1. GTDB lineage: Bacteria > Pseudomonadota > Gammaproteobacteria > Enterobacterales > Aeromonadaceae > Oceanimonas > Oceanimonas pacifica. Next base: position 9,224 of record NZ_JAGDFX010000025.1, read on the forward strand.
GATTTCTGGACAGGACATGCGCCGAGAGGCTGCGTTTACCAAGCTTCATTACCTGCTAACAGCCGGCATCTCGAGCGAACAGGTCAAATTGCTGATGCAGCGTAATTTACGTGGCGAACTTATCGAACGCTGAACTGCTACCGCCTATTCATCCAGTAATGAATGAAGCTTATCTGGGCTGGGACACTGACTGACAAGCCAGTGGTGAAAGGTGAGTTCAGATATAAAATAGCCCTGTTTGTATTCAAACAGGGCTATTTTTAACGATTTACTTTACTTCTCAAAGTAATTGGCTCTAACAGCAGCACCAATCAGGTTTACAAAAAACCTTCCTGCTGCAATAGACGTCATTTGGTTCACATCTTTTGAAGGGGTTATCTCGACAATATCCATCCCCACAACGCGTCCTTTATTCACCAGACCATGCAGAAGCTCACGCATTTGACAATAAGTAAGCCCACCAAAGGCTGGACCAGCCACACCTGGCATAACTGAAGGATCTACACCATCAGCGTCAATAGTAATGTAGTATCGTCCTGCGCTCGGGATCCTGTCCAGGATAGCTTTCATTCCCTTTTCGTGCACTTCATAGGCTGGAATGATGTGAGCTCCATATGCCTCTGCAGCTTCATACTCTTCGGGTCTAGCTGTGCCTTGTGCCCGAAGACCAATCTGGAAAATCTCTCCAACATGATCCATTTCGGATGCCCGGCGGATAGGACTTGACAGCCCATTTTTAACGCCATTGATCTCGTCTCGCCAATCAAGGTGTGCATCTATATGAATAATGGTAATGGGTTCTTCCTTATCAAAAGCCTGAAGAACAGGAATAGGAATACTATGGTCACCGCCGATAATTAGTGGCATAGCTCCTGCGGCAAGAATTTTCCTGACCGCCTCTTCTGCATTTTTGGTCTGGGCCTGAGGGTCGGTAGGGTCACCCAACACATCGCCACAATCAACTGTCCAGATATCTCGGCCGTCATAAAGTGTACCGCCGATGTCAAAGTCATAGCGATCCAAGTAACGTAATGTTCGATCCGTTGCTTGTCGTACGGCAGTAGGAGCCAGAGATTGGTCATTGCTTATTTCTGCAACCGTATAAGAAGCGCCGTGAGGAATTCCGAGAAATGCAATATCAGCTTTAAGATTATCAAGATCCGTGCACACTTCAGAATATAGCATGCTGACATGACCATGCTTGGGCTTTGATACGATATTGTTTGACATATTAACACCTTACTCCTGTTTATTTTTCATAAGTATTATGATGAATACTTTGCGATATTGTTGATTGTATAAATAAATCGATAGGTGAGAGGACTCCCCCCTCCCACTGTATTTATATTTTAACTATTAGAATGGCCCCAGATTAATCATTACGGCAATACTAACCGCCAGTGCTGAGATCACCATCAAAATTAAAAATAGTGGAAAGAAAAACTTGAACCATTTCGAATAAGGTATCCCGGCTGCCATCAAAATGGCCAGTAACGTTCCATTGGTCGGGTATATGAAGTTAGAGAAGCCATCACCAAGCTGGCTGGCCAATGCTGCAACCTGCCTATTTACATCTCCCAGGTCAGCAAGAGGCACCATAATAGGCATTGTAATCAATGCCTGGCCACTGCCGGAAGGAATAAAGAAGTTAATCGCAGACTGCATGAATAGCATAAGATTTGCAGTAACTATGGGAGAGTGCCCAGTAACAAGATCAGCGAAGAATGCAATAATGGTATCTATGGTCTGAGCTTCTTTCAGAACATGCAGCACCGCCATTGCAAAAAACATCACTGTGGCAGCAAAGAATATATCCTTCATTCCTTCGCCAAACATTTTGCAAATTTTGTTAAGGTTACTACCGTATGCCAGACCTACAACAAAGGCAAGAGCAACAAAAGTTGCACTTATTTCAGGGAAATCAAAGCCAAGAGAAATAACGCCATACAACAGGAATGCAAACATTGCCAAGAAAGCAACCCCTGCTCTTTTGAGAGGCGCAGTGAATTCAGCAATACTATCATCCAGTGCTTTATAATCTGATTCAATTCCATATACCAAAGACTTTTTTGGATCTTTCTTTACCTTGGCAGCATAAACCATCAGGTAGATATAACAAACTGCTAATACGACTACAAATACTATCCCCCGGTACCACATGGCTGAATAGATTGGCAACTCAGCAATTTTATGAGCTATCGCGGTAAACAGCGGGTTTGTCAATGCCGCACCAAATCCCGCACACGCGGCCAGAATAACTATACTGGCCCCTACTACCCTATCGTAGCCAAGAGCCAGAACCAGAGGAACCACCATGGGAATCATGACGATACTCAGTTCCCACAGACTGGTAAAAGCAATCTGGGTGCCGATCAAGGTCATCATCACAAGGGCAATAATCGAGAAGTGGGTATTTCTCAATTTAAATGAAACAGCTTTAATAGCCGATTCGAGAAGACCAATATTTTTGACTACCCCAAAGGCTCCTCCCGCAAAAAATATCAGAGCCATTAGACCTGATGTGCTCTTGAACCCATAGTAAAAGGACGTAAAGAACTCAGATATCCCTACATATTTTTTCTCAACATACTCAAAACTATTAGCGTCTACTATAGTTCTTCCTTCGAAAGCAACTCTCTCATAAGCCCCACTGGGTATGAAGTTTGCCGCAACCACGGCAATAACCAATATGACCAAAAGAGCAAAAAATGGATGAGTCAAGTCATCTTCTGTCTTCGCCCTATCGTCTGCAATTGTATTACCTACCATTATTCCTTTGATAGCTTTTATCATTAGAGGTTCCCTTCCTGTATTTTATCTCACAACTATTAATTACAATAACCGAATATCTATTTAACTAAACCAACCACACGATAAAATAGAAGCACTGCCAGAGAGTTGAAGTTGACCTAATATAAGTTGATTATTATTAAATCAGTGAAAAATGCTGCTCCTTTCTTCAGCATCATGGCTGTATCTACCCTAAAAAAGATCCAACCAAAACCAAAATTAGAGTTACTACTTTATTTAACACCTGAACAATGGATACATAAACATTACATACAAGCAACATTTACGCTACGCAATACATTATCCAATCAACCAGGAGAAAAAAAGTGTGGATAAGACAAGCTTGATTGCATAAGATTGCAAGCATGGACAACATACACCAACTTCCCAACAGACAGCAGCTACGCGGCGCTGACATCCACCGGCTGAGTGTTTTCAAAACCGTTGTCGAGAGTGGCGGCCTGTCTCAAGCTGCCGACTTTCTCAATGTCGACCTCTCAACTATCAGCCGTCAGGTCAAAGATCTGGAAATCAGGGTGGGTATCGAACTATGCAGCAGAGGTCCAAAGGGTTTTGCTCTTACTGAGCAAGGACGTATTGTCTATGATGTCGCATGTTTACTGTCAGAAGCCCTGCAGACCAGTGAAGAGCGACTGGAGGGGTTGCGGGAAGACTTGTCAGGCGTGCTGCGTATAGGGGTAGTCAATCATATATTACTTTCTCCTAAACTTAGGTTTCCTGAACTGATAAAAGAAGTAAAGAAAAAAGCACCAAAACTGACCATAGAGTGTAAAGTAATCCCCCCCAACGAAATAATGCGGCAGGTCGAAAAAAGGCAATTGCATTTGGGAATTTTGGGTACAGCAGAGCAGCCTGTCGATCTTGAATTCACACCGATATTCAATGAAAAAGCGGGTTTATACTGTGCGATAGGGCACCCACTATATAATGACAATCGTATTATCTTTGAACGTGAAGCGCTGGAAGGCCTGCCTTACGTATCAAGAAGTCATAGTACTTTGACCGATATTCGTGCTCAATCCCTTGGACTAGCCGCTGAGACGAGCTCCAATGACATTGACGTGATATTGTCACTGATCTTATCAGGACTGTATCTCGGTTTTCTGCCTATTCATACCGTAGAAGCGACCAACAATAACCACAGGTTAAGACGCTTGCCGATCGCGGGTTCAGAGTGCAAAGTTCCTTTTTATGCTTGTACATTAAAGAGAGTTCAGCAGAACAAGCGCACAGAGCTTTTCCTCCACATACTAAATGACGCCTTTAAAGGCAATTAAATCACGGGGTTGGCGATATGACGCCCCCTCTCTGCAGGTATACTGACCGTCAGTTTTCGTTTGGTAAGGGTACTCATGCTCATGGTCAGTAATGCACTTGGCCCCATCCCCCTGTTTATGTTAATTCTCATACCAATCTAAGTAAAGATATGGTCTAATTGTTCCCACCCTGCCTTACTTGATGATTACTCTATGGATGACTTCAAAAATACGGACTTCACAGCGCTTGCTCGTAAGCAAAAGTCTATACAAATGAAGATGCGTTTACTGGCACTGGCGCATTTTCAAGATGGAAAGTCTCGCACTCAAATTGCGC
>NZ_JAGDFX010000026.1 GCF_017498065.1 Oceanisphaera pacifica
TAAAGTCACAATGACGCTTGGCAGAAATTAGGCTCTGTGCTTCATCGATGTCCTTCGCAGTATCGCCACTGGCCAACGTCCACAGCACAGGAATATGTTGATGAATTGCTCCGCCTAATAAATCGGAGACAGAGCGGTTAAGACGCTTGCCTTTCAAGTCTAATAGCGCAGTTTCTATTGCTGACTTCGCCAAATTGTTGCCGCGAGTGCTACTATTCAGCTTTACTTTCAAGGCATTGATGTTATCTGCCGGTTGGCCAATGAGTTGGGGAGAAAAATAAGTATCTATGGTCAACTTGACGCTTTCTGGGCTTTCCGGTCCGTAAGCTAATCCACCAATAGTGGTCGCTTCTCCTAGTCCTTCTAGACCAGCAGAGTCTTTTATTCGTACTATGACCATGGTTTGCACACCCATGGTGGTCATGGAAAGTTGGTGTGGACGTATTGTCGGTATATCAACTAAAATTGCCTCGATAGACTCAATAGTTACTATCATGTATCACCTTTAGCGCCAATGTTTCATCTTGTTACTTTCAAGTTACATTTTATTTACATAACTAATCCAATACTGATTAAGTTTTAAACTAATACCTTGGAGGTATGGGTGGAATTAAGACATTTACGATATTTTATCGTGGCAGCCGAAGAGCTAAATTTAACCCGAGCTGCAGAAAAGCTGTTTATTGCTCAGCCACCGTTAACTCGACAGATAAAGCAATTGGAAGATGAACTGGAGGTTCAGTTATTTATTCGCAAAGCTCGAGGGTTAGAGTTGACCGAAAGTGGTCGATTTTTTCTTAAGAAAGCACACGCTATCTTAAGTCAGCTCAATGCCACTATTAAGGCGACCCGTGAAGTAGAGCAAAATAGTAAAACAGTATTTTCTATTGGGTTTGTGCCGTCAGTGTTTTATGCAGAGTTACCCTTGATTGTACGGCGCTTACGACGCAATAAGCGGTTAGAAATCGTGCTGCACGATCTCAAGGCTCAAGAACAGAACGAGGCACTAAAAAGTGGAAAAATTGATATTGGATTTGGCCGAATAGAGATAGAAGACCCAGATATTGAACAAGAGATTTTATTTAATGAGCCGTTGGTCGCCGTCTTACCAGAAGAACACACTTTGGTTAACCAGCAGCCGACCATACAGCAACTAGCTGATTTCCCCTTAATAACATTTCCTTCAGGTAGCAGACCCAACTTTTCCGATATAATACTTGCGTTGTTTCATCGTCAGGGCCTTAAAGTGCAAGTAACTCAGCAAGTTGATGATTTACAGACTGCATTATCTCTGGTGGCATCAGATATGGGATTTTCTCTGGTACCAGAGCAGGTAAGAACCTTGCGTCGCGGAGGAGTTGAATTTGTCAAGATAGCCGATGAAAGTATTACCATTCCCTTGATCGCCTCGCGTCGTCGTGGTGAAAATCCTAATGCGGTTATGCGTCTGATGAACACCATACTGGCAGAGATAATACACAGTCGCTCAAGGGAGAGTTCACTTTAATAGTGGGTTCACCCCACCACTTTTTGTATTAGTTGGGCTTGTTCCTGTAGCAAAGGTAGAAAGTGGCCAGTTAGTGTTTCCATATTTACTCGCGCTGCATTCGTGCTGATATTGATCGCCCCAAGTAAAAAGTTTTGTCGATCAAATACCGGAACGGCTACCGAACGTAGTCCTAAATCCAGTTCCTGATCCATAATAGCAAATCCCTGTTGAGACACTTGCTCTATGGCTAATCGCATACTCTCAGGCTCAGTAATACTGAGCTCTGTATGGGCTGTTAGCTGTACACGCGACAGGTAGGCCGTTAGCTCTGCAGTAGAAAATTGTGCCAAGAGTACACGCCCCATAGAAGTATAGGCTGCTGGCAAATGCGTACCCACCGCTAACTGAATAGCCATCAGCCTATGCTCAGCGGCAGATCGTGCGATATAAACAACGTCATCCCCATCAAGAATCCCCAACGAAGTAGATTCGTTAATAGTTCGAGTTATCTCTTCCAGATAAGGCTGGATCATAGGTCCATAACGGTTTACGGATAAAAAAGCATGCCCCAACTGCAGTATTTTCGGTGTCAGCTCAAAATAGCGCTGCTGTTTTTTTAGATAATCCAGTGCATGCAAAGTCAATAATAGACGCCTCGCCTTAGCGCGACTCATGCCCGCCTTTTCTGCTACTTCGCTCAGCGTCATACGGGGATGCTGCTGATCAAAAGCCTGCAATACTTCCAACCCACTAGCCAGTGCTGCAACAAAATCGCGATCATCAGGGTTTAGCTTGTTATCGTCTGCCATTGGTTACTTCCAGTTATAGCCTAAATAGTAGTCCTACTAATAATAGTGAACTATGTTCGCTGTGCGAACATTATATAACCTTACCTGCCCCTTGTATTTTTTTATGCACTAAATAACTCTTTATTTAACATACATTTAAGATTTATTTGCTATTTAGTGATTATTTTGGATTTGCAGGTGCTGATAAAAAGTGCAAGTATGTTCGCACTGCAAACACAAGTTCGCAATGCGAACATCAGGTTTATTTCAAGGAGGCATTTTCTCATGGCCCAATTCATGAGCTTGCACGACGCCATTGCTCGCTATCTTCACGATGGCGCCACCGTCGCTATGGAAGGGTTTACCCATTTAATTCCCTTTGCCGCCGGTCATGAGGTCATTCGCCAGAAAAAGCGACATCTGACTCTAATCCGTATGACCCCAGATATTATTTATGATCAGTTAATTGGCGCTGGATGTGCAGACCGTTTGATTTTTTCTTGGGGCGGTAATCCAGGAGTCGGCTCTTTGCACCGCTTACGAGATGCAGTTGAACAAAGTTACCCACAGCCTTTAGAAATATTTGAGCACAGCCACGCTGCTATGGCTTGTGCCTATGAAGCGGGTGCCGCCGGTCTACCCCTCGCCGTTTTACGTGGCTATATCGGCAGTGATTTGCCCAAAGTTAACCCACAGATACGTTTTATTGAATGCCCGTTTACTGGGGAACGATTAGCCGCTGTACCGTCGGTGCGCCCTGATGTCAGTATCATTCATGCCCAACGCGCCGATCGCAACGGTAACGTACTGGTAACAGGTATCGTTGGGGTACAAAAAGAAGCGGTGCTCGCAGCTCAACACAGCATAGTTACAGTTGAAGAGATTGTTGATGACCTAGAGGCGGGGCCAAATGCCTGTGTCATCCCAGGCTGGGCCATAGATGCCATCGCAGAAGTAAAAAATGGGGCTGCGCCTTCTTATGCTTATGGCTACTACCCACGTAATAACAGCTTTTATAAAGAATGGGATGGTATTGCGAGAGATCGCGAGCGGTTTAACCAGTGGCTGCAAGAGAATGTCTACAATCAAGGAGGAACAACCAAATGACACTTGAATATAATGCTTCCGAAATGATGACGGTTACCGCCGCACGTGCTCTGAAAAACGGTATGACCTGTTTTGTGGGTATCGGTTTACCCAGCGAGGCTGCTAACTTGGCCAGACTGACTCACGCTCCCGAGGTAGTGCTGATCTATGAATCCGGCACCATACAAACCAAGCCAGACATACTGCCCTTGTCCATTGGTGATGGCGAGCTTTGTGAGTCAGCATTGACTACAGTAGCAGTGCCAGAAATGTTCCGTTATTGGCTGCAAGGCGGACATATCGATGTCGGCTTTCTTGGCACAGCTCAAATTGATCGCTACGCCAACCTCAATACTACGCTGATTGGGGACTATCAAGCACCTAAAATCCGACTGCCTGGCGGCGGTGGCGCACCTGAGATCGCTTCTAACGCCAAAGAAGTATTTGTCACTATCAAACATTCGCCTCGCACTTTTGTTGAAGCGGTAGACTTTATTACTACGCTGGGTTTTGGCCATGATGGTAAAGGACGAGACGATGTGCCCAATATTGGCCGTGGCCCCACCAAAGTGATAACAGATCTTTGTGTGCTGCAGCCTGATACCGATACCAAGGAACTAACCGTCAGCTCATTACACCCGGGAGTGACACGAGAGCAGGTCACAGCAGCCACGGGTTGGCCTATTCGCTTTGCCGAATCGGTGACGCTAACTCCAGAGCCAACAATTGAAGAGTTGAATATATTGCGCGCACTCAAGGCTAAAACTGAAGCCCATCATGCTCAAACTATATCTTAGGAGATAATTTAATGAAGCCTGTTTATCTTTGTCACCCCAGACGTAGTCCAATCGGTCGCTTTGGCGGCACCTTAGCGACAGTTCGTCCCGATGATCTTGCCGCTCAAATCTTCCAAGCGGTGTTAGCCCAAGCACCAGATTTGGACCCTGTAGCAATTGACGAAGTGATCATGGGCTGTAGCAACCAAGCAGGTGAAGATAACCGCAACGTGGCACGTATGTCTGCGCTACTGGCGGGATTACCGGTAAGTATCTCAGCCATCACTGTCAATCGTTTATGTGGTTCAGGTATGGATGCGGTCGGTACTGCTATGCGTGCCATAAGAGCAGGCGAAATGGATTTAGTACTGGCAGGTGGAGTTGAGTCAATGTCACGGGCACCTTACGTGATAGGTAAAGCAGGCTCTGCTTTTACTCGTGATCAGAAACTAGAAGATACCACTATGGGCTGGCGATTTATCAACCCCCAGCTAAAAGCGCAGTATGGCGTCGATACCATGCCCGAGACTGCAGAAAACCTTGCTGAGAAATTTAATATTTCCCGTGCCGATCAAGATGCTTTTGCTGCCAGCTCTCAGCAAAAAGCCGCTCACGCACAAAGTTCAGGACGCTTTGCTGAAGAAATTACACCCGTTGAAATTCCTCGTCGCAGACAAGAGTCTTTGATATTTGCCGATGACGAACATCTACGCTTAGGCACTACAGTAGAAAAACTTTCTACCTTACCTACTCCGTTTCGAGCCAATGGTAGCGTAACTGCGGGAAACGCTTCAGGAGTAAATGATGGTGCCGCTGCTATGCTCATCGCCAGCGAAGAAGCAGTGAAGCGCTATCATCTTCAACCCATGGCACGTATTCTAGGTATGGCCACTGCAGGAGTAGAACCACGTATCATGGGTATAGGTCCGGTGCCGGCGGTACGTAAATTGCTAGAGCGTCATCAGCTTTCATTGGATGATATCGATCTGTTCGAATTCAATGAAGCGTTCGCTGCTCAAGCGCTAGCTTGTATGCGTGAGCTGGGCCTTGACGATCAAGACCCACGGGTGAACCCAAATGGGGGCGCCATTGCGTTAGGTCATCCGCTAGGAATGTCGGGTGCTCGTTTGCTACAAACTGCCGCTCATGAACTACACAAACAAAATAAACGTTTAGCACTGTGTACTATGTGTGTAGGCGTAGGTCAGGGCATCGCCACTCTTATAGAGCGAGTTTAACGTCAACAGAGTCGATACAAGAATTTTTAATAGGAGATGTAATGTCTTTTTTAGAACTTAATGGTCGTGCAGTCGCTTATCGGTTATTAGGCGACGCCAGCTTGCCACTCGTGGTATTGGCTCACCCACTGGGTATGAGTCAAGCCGTATGGGATGAGCTGTTACCCGAGCTACTGCCACACTACCGTGTATTAAGTTGGGATCTACCAGGACATGGGAGTAGTACGGCTTGGACCAAGGGTGATATTACCCCCGCCGGTCTAGCCAGTGAACTACTAGCACTGCTTGATCAAGCACAAGTCGAGCGCTTTCACTTTGTGGGCACTTCTATAGGCGGTGTTATTGGCCAGCAGTTGCTCAATCAAGCTCCCGAGCGTTTACTGTCAGCCACACTCACTAATACCGGCGCCGTGATAGGTACTCAACAAGCTTGGCAAACTAGAGCAGCTGCGGTACAAGAAGAAGGGCTAGCAGCTATGGCAGTAGACATAGTTCCTCGCTGGTTTGGGCCAGCTGCAACACTAGCCCAGCCCGCTTTAATCTCGGGTTGGAATACAATAATGGGCCGTGGGGATGCCAAAAGTTATGCTCTGTTGTGTGAAATGCTCGGGCGCTTTGATTTTAGTCAGCAGCTGGGCAAAAGCACAGTCCCTTTACTGATCATTGGCGGGAGCGATGACTTGTCTACTCCCCCGGAATCACTACGAACTTTAGCTGAATATTGCAAGACAAGTCAGCCCGTAATCATGGAGAAGGTGGGTCATGTACCAGCAGTAGAAGCACCTGCATCATTTATTAGCTTACTGTTATCCCATATAAATAAGTGTAAATAACAAGGTAAGCGTCCTTAAATAAGCATCTATTAACCTAACTTATCCAGCTTTGCAAGTTTGGCAACAGCACATCGCTGCCTCAGAGACATCAAACTTATCTGGTGCGGCTTTTTGTAAACAGCATGACTTAAGTTATAAGCAGTTTAACTATTGGCGTAAAAAGTTTTAGTAAACGGAGTTAGCTGAAACATCTGCAGGTTTTGCTCAGGTCGTCCCATTATCGATGGAGTCTCATCACTCGAGTGAGGAGCTGAGCATCCATTTACCCAGCGGCATTCGTGTGTCGGGCATCAATGCTGGTAATGTCGACGTTGTGGTGACACTACTGAGGCAAGTGCAATGCAGGTCCGCTATTTACGCACCGCGAAGCAGATGCCAAAAATCTATTTGTACCGAGCGCCCGTTGATTTTAAGAAACAAGCCAACGGCTTGGCGTTGCTGGTTGAACAAGAGCTGGATCATGACACATTCAGCGGCGCGCTCTATGCGCTCACTAACCGCCAACGCAATAAAATTAAATGCGTGATATGGGAAGACAATAGCTTTGTGATGTATTACTGGAGTGGCCCAACAAAAGTAGACACCTATTTAAGCAGCATTAAGTTGCTGCGAATATGGGTTGGGGGTTAAGCCCCCCCAGCGCGGTGTGTTGTCTTACTTTGTGGTAATACTGCGTGATGTAGAAGTCTATTTCTTCTGTCATCTCTTTACGAGTTAAAAGTCCTAGACGACGAGTCCATTCCTTCTTCAGTAAAGCAAAAAAGTTTTCTGAGCACCGGTGGTTTTAAACCCAGTTTTCCAAATAATACTAACTAAAAGCTACTTTATTTCGTTCCATCTCCTCGAGTTTACAAGGGTTAAGTGAGACGGCTGCGGCCACTGCCCAGTTGCGGGTCTTACCTGACCAACGTCGAGGGTGTTGGCGCTTTGCTTCTTCATAAACCTGTGCTCGTTTTGTTAACACCGCTTGGTCACAGCCTCGGTGTCGAGCTGCGGGGGTGACGAAGTTAATACCACTATGCAAATGCTGCTCGTTATATCCGTACTCAAACGCGATCATCCATTCCCGCGACGCAGTTAATGAAGCGAAGCCCTTAGTTGGCCATGCAGGACAATACTTCACTGTCCGAAACATCGACTCTGAGAACGGGTTGTCGTTACTGACTCGAGGGCGATTGTAAGACATCAACATACCGAGCTCTGCCAATCTTGCTTTTAGCACATACGGACTTTATCGGCGCACCATTATCGGAGTGCAGTACTGGCGGGTTTTGCGTACATCTTCACGCAATAAAGCACGCTCAACTAGCTGTCGAGCCAGCACTCCTGACGCTTCTTCATGGACTTCCCATGCCACTATCTTACGGCTATAAATATCCAAGATAAGATATAAATACCAGTACTGACCACGCACTAAAGAGGGACAGTAACTAATGTCCCATGTCCATACCTGATTAGGACCGGTCGCGATAAAACTTGTGGGTGGTGTCGCTTTTCGTGGCGCTTTAGCATGCCCTCGGTGGTTTAATTGTTCGTGCTTCTTTAACACTACATTGGGCTTGCCGCTATTCCATTAGCTTTGTTCAAGCAAGGCGATGCAGTTTTGTCACTGAACTATAAAGATAACCTCCCTGAATCTTTAATGCGTACACCAAGTATTTATTATTAATTTTATTGTGACGCTGCTTACTTATAGCACTAGCCCCATAGCCTTGAAATTACCAATAACCTGATTTGTTCAAGTCTTCGTCGCTTTGCTCTTCAACAAAGCTCCCCACCTCCTGAGAGGCATTCTCCATATTAGTTTGCAACTCACCCAACTCGATTTGTTCACTCTTGAAATAGCGGGCGACGATAAGTACCGGCATGATTAGTTAGGCTTTGTACTTCACCTTGGTGATGATCAGACCCAGCGCTTTCTTCGGTACCACCGACTCGGTCCTCTGAGTAAAGGGCGTTAAGCTGCACGCGACAAAAGATCTGAATTCGTCGTGGGGCAGAATACCTCGCGGCACTCACCAACGATCGTCTATAACCGATTCTGGCGAACGCACAGAGTAGTACACTGCCTAGCGATACCTACTCAGAATCCGGCCATAGCATTGATGTCTCGATGCATCTCTTCAACTAGTGCAATGATGATTTTATTGAGCTTGTAGCCAATATCCTTATCACTCTTCAACGCCAGCATGCTGTCTAGCTAGCAAATAAAGAGTTAAGACAAAGTATGCCTAAGCCGTATAAGACTAACCTGCCTTCGCTAATGACACTTAGCGTTTACGCAGTAAACCTTAAAGGACTATTGGCTTGATCTTCATTCGCAAATAACAGCTCAAACCAAAAGTTATTATTGTCACTTACAGTTTCTTGTTTAGTGTTTTTGTGTTCACTGTTCAAGCTATCACCTTTCCGTGCCGCAGAGTGTTACGTCGAGCCTAAATGCCAGTCAGCTAATTGGATTAAGGCATCAACAGCTAGCACTTGTATGATGTTAATTACTTTTACTTATCCAACCTTACGGATGGTCGGGCGTGTACATTATGCGAGACTCTTCTGGTGTCATACTAAGACCTTCATTACATGTCCCGCCGAGCCAATCGTGCAATTGATTGCTTGTTTCATCTTTTAGTACTTGGTGGGTAGGTGATGGTGATTACAATTTGTAGAGGAGTGTTATCTATTGGTTGTTTACGTCTGTTGTTACCTCAACGTACCGATACTACTAGACGGTATCGTCACTACTTTGTTGCTATAAGGTTTTGATAAGTGATGGTGTAAACAACACACTCAATGCCCCCTAAAAAAGAGAAAGCGTTTAGGCATTACAGTTCTATCTGGTGTGTTTTTAATGGCTTACTGTAGTTCTTTTTAGGACGGTAATTAAGAAGCCCTACACTTGAAGATGGTGGTTGGCTTGGGTCTTATTCTGGAGAGATAGAAACAAAAAAAGGCTGCATATAAATGCAGCCTTTTTAAATTTTTTTGTTCGTTGCGCTATTTAGTATTTCATTATACTGGCTACTTTACAGTAACTTGGTACGTTACTAGCCTGATGATTATAACTAACCTGTCTGATCAATGCTCGGTGGTGCGCTATTATCGTACTCCTAACCAAACTGAATCTCGAGTCACAGTGAACTTATAATTTAAAAATACCCGAAAACGAAAATTAAATCAAGTAAGGGGAAGGGGCTTAGAAATGGGGAATGGCAGCAAGCACGCTTCGCGCGCTTGCCCTTACCCATTAACGGTTAATAGATCCTTTAAGGGGGAAATCGTAGGCTCAATGCTGGCGGGGCTTAGGATAGAGATTTGCTTCTTTTTGTCATTTTTTTCAGCTTTAAAAAGTGTGCGCCGTGTAAACCACTGTTTATTTTTTAACCTAAAAAATAGTGCGCCGTGTAAACTCCCGTTCATTTTTTAACCACAAAAAAGTGCGCCGTGTAAACTCCCGTTCATTTTTTAACCATAAAAAAGTGCGCCGTGTAAACTCCCGTTCATTTTTCAACCATAAAAAAGTGCGCCGTGTAAACTCCCGTTCATTTTTTAACCATAAAAAAGTGCGCCGTGTAAACTCTCGTTCATTTTTTAACCATAAAAAAGTGCACCGTGTAAACCACTGACTGATTTTCGATCAAAAACAGTGAACCACGCAAAAAAAACGCTCACTTTTCAAACAAAAAAACCTAATCAATAGGTGAAAACTATCAATGATAAAAAAAAGATAACTAAAAACATCCAAAAAAGTGCATTTAATCGTAATTATGCAAACTTTAGCGCCCTTATTTTACGGTGCCTTTACTTTATATGAGTTTAATTTTTAGTTTTTAATATAACTTTTTTTGGACAACTGGTTAGAAACCACCGCTATCGTTACGCATTTCGACTATAAATTTTTTGCTACATAAAAACACTTGATGAGCACGGTTGTAGAGTTTTATGAATGTTGGTTAGTCATTTGATACCTACTCTATTTTACATTTACAAGTCGACACAGCTTTGAATTTATTGCACTACTTTAGAACACTAAGTAGTGGTTAAAAGCCGACTCGACTTTGGAATCGTTACACTCTTCTGGAGCGTGAAGTGGTGGTTAAAAGTCAGCTCAACGTTGGAGCCGTTGCACTCTTTTAGATCATGAAGTCGTGGTTAAAAGTCTGCTCGACGTTAGAGCCGTTGCACTCTTTTAGATCATGAAGTCGTGGTTAAAAGTCAACGCGACGTTGGAATCGTTGCACTCTTTTAGACCGTGAAGTGGTGGTTTGAAATCAGCTCAACGTTGGAGCCGTTGCACTCTTTTAGATCATGAAGTCGTGGTTAAAAGTCTGCTCGACGTTAGAGCCGTTGCACTCTTTTA
>NZ_JAGDFX010000027.1 GCF_017498065.1 Oceanisphaera pacifica
TCATGGCGAACTCTCAATATATAAAGAGTGTTATCTGATCATATCCGCCAATAAAAAGAAAGATACTAGATTAAATTAATGACTGCTAGCTTGTTGAATTAACGACTTTTTTCATGCTCTTGCCCTGCTCCGGCAGGCTACCGCCGAGCCTTGCAGGCGACTATTGCCTTTGTTTTCTTATTATGAGATAGCACTTCTACCGACACTTGCCTCAATTGAAGCTTTGCATTATAGGCAAGATGCGTAGCAAAATGAAATTTGGTTGTCGCTCTACTCGCTCAGCTCAAGCTTGCTGCATAAATAAACGCCCAGTCGCTTGGTTAAGTGACTGGGCGCTTGGCTAGATACTAACCATTAACTTGGTTTATGGCCTTGATTAGCTCACTTAAAAAGCGGCTTTAAACATGACGACTACTTCTTGATGGCTGGGCTGAATGGGGTTGGTTAAGCCGCAGGCGTCTTTCATGGCGTTGGTGGCCAAGGTATCAAAGTCGGCTTCTTTTACTCCTAATCCGGCCAAGCCCTCGGGAATACCCACTTTGTCGGCCAATGTAACGATGGCGTCGATGCACAGTTTCGCACCCTCTTCATGGCTTAGTCCTGTTACTTCTAAACCCATGGCGGCGGCAATGTCGGTTTGACGTTCGCTGGCCACGCTACTGTTAAAGCGCTGCACATGAGGCAGTAAGATCGCATTACAGACGCCATGCGGTAGGTCGTAAAAACCACCCAATTGGTGCGCCATGGCGTGTACATAGCCCAGTGAGGCGTTATTAAATGCCATGCCAGCTAATAACTGGGCATACGCCATTTGCTCACGGGCCTCCATGTCGGTGCCATCAGTTACCGCGCGCACTAGATACTGACTGATCAAGGTGACCGCTTTTAGGGCACAAGCATCGGTAATGGGGTTGGCGGCGGTAGACACATAGGCTTCTACGGCATGTGTAAGGGCATCCATACCGGTGGCAGCGGTGAGAGATGTCGGCATATTTTTCATTAATACCGGATCGTTGACCGACATAATGGGGGTGACGTTTTTATCGACAATGGCCATTTTAATGTGGGTGTCTTCGTCGGTAATAATACAAAAACGCGTAACTTCTGAAGCCGTACCGGCGGTGGTATTAATGGCCACTAACGGCAATTGCGGCTTTTTCGATTGGTCTACCCCTTCGTAATCACGAATATCGCCGCCATTGCTGGCCACCAAAGCAATGGCTTTGGCACAGTCGTGGGGTGAGCCGCCACCGAGAGAAATAACAAAGTCACATTCATGCTCGTGCAACATAGCCAGGCCTGCGGTCACATTGCCGGTGGTGGGGTTGGCTTGCACCTCAGAAAAGATACAAGCTTGAATATCTTGCTTAGCCAACGCTTTTTGTAGATCACCGGCATAACCTAGCTCAACGAGCGGCTTATCGGTGACGATTAATGCATGTTTAAAGCCTAACTGGCTTAATTCGTTAACCGCTTGGTCAACGGCGCCAGCACCAATCACGTTAACGGAGGGCATATAAAATGTTGCTGTGCTCATATTATTATCTTCCTTATTAATCCAGAAACGGGCTATAAATCGCGGCTTTAATATTTTCTATGATATTTTTAGTGATTTGCCAGCGTAAGGAATTCGCTAATTAGGCTCAGCTAAGATTGCTGAGCCTGATCAGGATATTCGTTATTGAGATGTTTTATCTTAATTTAGATCATATTTATCTAAATTAGATGATTAATAATGGTATTAGAAAAAGCCCAACGGGTTAGTGTCGTAACTTATCAACATACATTTGGTTTGCTGGTAGTGATCTAACATCATTTTGTGGGTTTCGCGACCAATGCCCGACTTTTTATAACCACCAAAGGCGGCATGAGCGGGATATGCGTGGTAGCAGTTCATCCAAATACGCCCCGCTTGAATACCGCGCGCCATGCGATAGGCACGGTTGGTATCGCGGGTCCATAAACCGGCACCTAAGCCAAACTCGGTGTCGTTGGCAATGGCCAAGGCTTCTGCTTCATCTTTAAAGGTGGTTACGGCGAGAGCGGGGCCAAATATTTCTTCTTGGAAGACCCGCATTTTATTATCACCATGAAAAATGGTTGGCTGAATATAGTAGCCGCTTTCTAGTCCGCTTACGGTGTGAGCTTGGCCACCCAGTAGCATCTTGGCGCCTTCGCTTTGGCCAATTTCCATATAACGCAATATTCTATCGAATTGCTCACGCGACGCTTGTGCCCCTACTTGGGTGTCGGTATCGAGTGGGTTGCCTTGTTTAATTTGGCGAGCACGCTCTAATACTCGTTCCATAAACTCATCATAAATGCTTTCTTCTACCAAGGCGCGAGACGGACACGTACAGACTTCGCCTTGGTTAAAGAAGGTTAACAGCATGCCTTCTATGCATTTATCAATAAATTCAGGCTCGTGATTTAGCACATCGGCAAAGAAGATATTTGGAGATTTACCGCCCAACTCTACGGTTGAGGGAATTAAGCGCTCGGCGGCGGCAGTTAATACATGCTGGCCTACGGGCGTTGAGCCAGTAAAGGCCAGTTTGGCAATGCCGGGGTGGCGCAAAATGGCTTCACCGGCCTCGTTACCCATGCCATTCACCACATTAATAACGCCAGGGGGCAGCAAATCACTAATTAGCTCCATCAGCACCAAAATAGAGGCCGGTGTTTGTTCGGCCGGCTTTAATACCGTGCAACAACCAGAAGCTAACACAGGAGCAAGCTTCCACGCCGCCATTAATAGCGGGAAGTTCCAAGGAATAATTTGCCCCACTACGCCCACGGCTTCTTGAAAGTGGTAGGCGGCAGTGGTGTCGTTAATTTCAGCCGCCGAGCCTTCTTGGGCGCGAATAGCACCGGCAAAGTAGCGAAAGTGATCCACCACTAACGGAATATCGGCGGCTAGGGTTTCGCGCACTGCTTTGCCGTTATCCCAAGTTTCGGCCACCGCCAGCATTTCAATATTTTGTTCAATGCGATCGGCAATACGCAGCATCACATTGGCGCGTTCGGCCACCGCTGTTTTGCTCCAGGTTGCAAAGGCAGCTTGTGCCGCTTTAACGGCTAAATCGACATCATCGGCATCGGAGCGCGGCACTTCACAAAATACTGCGCCATTAACCGGTGAGCTGTTTTCCATATACACACCATTCACCGGCTCGCGCCATTCACCACCAATAAAGTTCTGATACCGCGTCTTAAAATTAACGACGGCACCGGCGGTTCCAGGTTGCTGATAAATCATATTGACTCTCCTTGCAGATAGCACATTCATAGATGATTTAACCTAAGGCGGCCCTTGGCGTTGCCTTAACTCAGTGAATGAATTGCAAATGGAGTGCCAATTATCACAAATCAATAAAATATAGTTACAAAGCCGTTACATTCGTACCTTGGCGAGCTAATCTAGCTGTGTGATGGTAGAAGAAAAACTGAGGCCGCAACCATTAAGTGTCCGGTTTATGAACAGTCTGTTCAGTACAGGTGGGCAACCCAACAGTACAAGTGAACAGTACAGCTGTGCCATTTTTAACAGGAAGCAAACAATGACCTTGAATGCCGTGAATAACGCCGCGCTCACACCCCCAGAGCAGACGCCTCCATTATTGCTGCGCTCTTGGCAGCGTAGTCGCGACTATGGCTTAAGCCAACACAGCCATCATGCGCCGGCGTTTTTAGAGCAACAGGCCTTGCGTCATACTCAGCAACAATATGCCAATGTATTGCATCACCTCAATACGCACCTACCTTTGTTTGAACAACTCCAACACGGCCGTCGCTGTCGTTTACTGTTTGCCGATGCCCAAGGCACCATTTTGTTTAGCGCAGGCGACCCTTATTTTGGTAATAAAGCGCAAAAAATAGCCTTGGCCAGCGGTGCAAGTTGGCATGAGCAGCACATGGGCACTAACGCCATTGGTACGGCACTTAAAGAACAAAGCGAAGTCTGCATATTAGGGCAACAGCATTTTTTGGCGACCAACCAAGGCATTAGTTGCAGTGCCAGCCCAGTATTATCCCCTAACGGCGAGTTACTGGGAGTGATTGATATTTCGAGTGAAATTGGCGAGCACAGCCAAGACATGCCCTTAACTGCCAAACTCATGGCATTGGCTCTTGAAAATGCGCTGGTGATGAATCAAGCCCACGCCCATTGGATCCTTAACCTCGCCCCCGATGCCGGCAGCTTACAACAACCCTGGTCAGGCATGGTTGCATTGCAAGAAAATGGCCAAGTGCTAGGAGCCAATCGCAGTGCTCGACAGTGGTTACCCGAGCTGGATGTGCCGGCTCTGCTTAATGACTTAACTCAAGGTGAGCTCACGCCGGTTAAACAAGGCATGGCTTTACTGAGTCGCAAACCCAAGCTTAATAAAGTGCGCCACTCAGCCACAATACCGACTGCTTGTGCTGAGCCGGTACTGTCTGAACATGAACGCAGTGCGCTTAAATTAATGAACAGTCATATTCCTTTACTGATCCAAGGAGAAACCGGCACCGGTAAAGATCATATAGTGCGCCGCTTGCATCAAGCAGGTAGTCGCGCCTCTGGGCCATTGATTGCAGTGAACTGTGGGGCGTTGCCTTGCGATTTATTAGAGGCCGAGTTATTTGGTTATGTGCCGGGGGCCTTTACTGGGGGGACCAAACAAGGACGGCCTGGGTATATTAGAGCGGCTGACAAAGGCGTGTTGTTTCTTGATGAAATTGGCGAGCTGCCATTGGCGGCACAAACGCGATTATTAAGGGTGTTACAAGAAAAAACCGTGACGCCACTGGGCTGTCATAAACCAGAGGCGGTTGATTTTCAGCTGGTGGTTGCCAGCCATCAAGATATGACGGCCATGGTAGAAGAAGGTACGTTTCGCCAAGACTTATACTTTAGGATCAATGGCTATACCTTAACCCTGCCGCCACTGCGCGATTATTCAGGGCGCGAGTTTGCAGCTTTATTACAACAGCTGTTGCACACATTGGCCGCCACCCACTCGCCCTCTAAAAGGGTGACGCTGAGTGATAAAGTCATTACTGCTTTGCAGGCTTATCATTGGCCGGGCAATATTCGTCAATTAAAACAACAGCTAGCAGTCGCGATCGTATTAGCCGATGGAGACCCTATTGATTTGCGTCACTTTGCTGCCCTCCCCTTAGGATCGGAGCAGACATTGGGAGCGGAGCACACAACAGCGCTTACAAGAGCGCCCGATGATTTAAAATCGATAACGGATCAATTAATTAAGCAGACACTGGCTAACAACAACGGCAATGTGAGCGCCACGGCACGTCAGTTAAAAATGAGCCGGACCACAATTTATGCCCGGCTTAAGGCTATAAAGCCCAGTTAAGCTAGCTTTATATCTCGTTTTCTAATTCAGATAATACATGCTCTTGCTCCCCGAGGCGAAGGCGTTAAGGGCGCCTTGTCCGACCTAATGCACATTTGATGACAACTTTCGAGTGGTATAGGCCCTTAAATATCGCTTTTCGGAAACTTGGCAAATTCTCGTGAAATATCGGCATACAATTCAACTGCCCAGCGCGGTAAGTTATCTGAAAAACCATCTAATGGCTCACGCCTAGGATCGTGGGGAGCAATCACCACTGAGGCATTATGAGTACCCACCTGATTCACTAGTACAAATAGCTCTTCTACTGCAATATCTCCCACCGCTAAGCAACCGGTAGATTGTGCTTTACCGTGAATATAGATATCGCCGCCTAAGTTGGTGCGCCCTTCTTTGGCAGCACGCATTAAATCGTAGGAGTTGGGATAATCAAGCCCCATGGATAAATGAAATAAACTATTGGGGTTTAAATGGGTAATACGATAAACCCCTTCGGGCACCTGCTTGTCCCCTTCTCTGAGCTTGGGCCCGGCTTGACCACTGGCTTTACGGATCGGATAGCTACGAATAAAGGTAAAGTTACCCTGATTACGCGCCCATAACTCCAGTTCTTTTTCTTTTTTAGTGGCTAATAGCACTATTTCTTGGGGAGGGTACGCCACATTGGCACGCATAAAGTACGGCTTCATGCGCATTTCCGCCAAGTCGCCATATGCCGCTACCACATCATTAATACTACTGTGGGGATACTGAGCAGCCATGACACTGGAAGTAGTTAAAGTAGCCAATATAAAAGCTTGCCTAGTTATTTTTTGTAAAAGACGCATGAGTTGCTGTTAATTCCAATCATAATATTTGCTAATAGTAGCGTGAGCTTAACCTAGTTTTAAATCTGTTACTGAAAAATAATACTAATCTACCCCGAGCCTATGCGCTTGGCGCTACCCTTTTTGTGCGAATAAATTCGCCCCCCCCCTCTGTCACCCTAGTTGTCCGGTTGGCAATTCAGCCTAATTTTATATCAATAGGGCCGGTGTGGGAGTTATTATGTCATTGTATTCTGAAGAGCGTAAAGCAGCGGTTGTCAGTAAGTTATTG
>NZ_JAGDFX010000028.1 GCF_017498065.1 Oceanisphaera pacifica
CAATAACTTACTGACAACCGCTGCTTTACGCTCTTCAGAATACAATGACATAATAACTCCCACACCGGCCCTATTGATATAAAATTAGGCTGAATTGCCAACCGGACAACTAGGGTGACAGAGGGGGGTACTGGAGGCGTCGTATTAATTTTTTACCCAGATTCAACTAGTAAGTGCAACACTGACTTTACGTTGTCCAATCACGGTATCTATTTCCCAATCACCATAACGTGCACGACGGTTGACGACCTCGGGACGCTGATGAATAGTGCAGCACCCTAGAGCTCGACCGCGTTGTTAGCGGCGGGCGTCCGGTGGACGGCTATCAGGTCGTGAACGTACTTAAGCGCATAGGTAGCTGCCAATTGGAGCATTGCACACAGGGCAGTGCCGGAATTTTGTGTTGATGCGGGTTGTCGATGACTTCTTTCTTTTAGAGTCTCTTGTCAAAATCTTCATTTTTCATAATTAGCCCTCGAAGCTATTTTCTCTGTATAACGCTTAGATAATCAGCGAAGGTCCACTCAGCATTTTCTACTCTTCGTCGAGTGTGGAGACCTTTGACTGATTCATCGTATTGTTGAACTTCCGGACCCGCTGGGGAAAAGCCTCGTGATTATCAGTCGCCAAACTCATGATTTATAATCGGATAGTAACAACCACTCACTATTATCACCACGCTTATTGTCATGAGTTGAGTCCTTTACCCACACTATATTGCTCCGCGTCGAGTACGGATTTTAAGTACCAGCCCAGTTATCATTTAAGCGGGGCCGCCGCTATTCGTTCTGTGACACCACATATTGGGCAAATTAATCTTATGCCTAGCTTATTTAGCATTGCTTGCCATGTTGGCAACTGGGCTGCAATAAATTGTGGTTGTTTACATTGTGCTCTTGCCACATTTAACTTTTCAACCACAGTTGGATGATATATCCCGTAGTAGCGAATAGTGGGTTTGCCTTTTAAGGGCAAGTGCTTCAATACCATACGCGTAAAATTTGGCAGGCTAACTTGCTGTCGTTCAGTCTTTTTGGTTTGGTGTGATTTATATTTAAACGTGATCATATTATTTTTCACGGCAATGAGCTGTTTGTTATTGATCGCACCGCCGCGCATATACCGAGCTAAATATTTGGCAACACCAACACCGTGAGCATAAGGAGCACAGGCATAAACCTGCCAGTCTATTCGTCCGAGTTTATTGCTTAAGTTCAGCAGTTCCGATGTTTGCTGATCTGGAGGGAACGTCAGTGCGTTATTGGCTAACGCTTGTTTTGTAGCAGCCAAAAATTTGCCCCGGAATAGACGCTGCATGACTTTTACCGGAAACATTATCGCTCGCTTAGGACTGAGCCATTTTCCCGAATCGCTCACACCACCGTGGGTGATCAGGCAGTGAATATGCGGGTGTTCACTCAGATTTCTGCCCCATGTATGCAGGGCTAATAAGTAGCCAGGTTGGGCTCCTAAATGACCACCAGCACGACTGAGCTGCTTAAGCGTCTTCGACACCGCAAGATACATTTGATCCTGAAACCATTCACGATTATATCGCCATAAACCCAGCAGTTCGTGCGGTACGGTGAAGATCCAATGGTGATGCTGCACATTCAATAGTCGCGCTGACCACTGCGCTAACCACCGCTCTTTCGCCGTATATTGGCACTGAGGGCAGCCTCGATGCCGACAGGAGTTATAAAAGACGCCGCAAAGATGGCCATGACTGCAATATTGACCATGACTGCCCATCGCTTCAGTGCGACAACCGCTGATCGCTTGTGCAGCCTTGAGCTGATACAAGGGAATGTTAAGTGCAGGGGCTGCCTCAGCCAATTGTGCTCGAAACAGCTTTTGAAGTGTTAGTGTATCCATCTAAAAAAGATAGAACACCACTGTGTATTTATCCAGCTACACTTGACGGTGAATTCACTTCCCCGAGCCTGCGAGGCAAGTTCAACAGCTAATTCAACGACAAATGACATATATGCAACGTGCGCTTATTTCTGAAAAGCATCAATCTCATCATTAAAAATATCCTTAATATCAACCACTTGATTTAATTTAAAAATGATACCTTAGGAGATAAGCGTCAACTGTCGCTTTTCATGCAAAGTATCTGTTCGCTTATCTACTTTTACCTAAGTCAACTATTCCATATTTTTCAGTGACTTGTAAGCTTTATAAAGTAAATAGTACGGAGTTTTACGACAATTGTCGTATAACTCCACTTTAATCAGGGTGCAATGTTCGCAGTTAGGCCCTAATCCACTGTATATAAACACAGGCAAGAAGCTAACGCATGATGCTGGATGTCCCGCCAAAACTGCCTGACAAGCCTACGCGCTTCATGGATCAGCTGCGCGCTTTAATTCGTAGCCGAAATCTGGCCTACAAAACCGAGCAAACCTATTGCCACTGGGTTAAGCGGTTTATTCGCTTTCATAACATACGCCATCCCTCTACCTGCTCAACAAAAGAGGTTGAGCAGTTTCTTTCTCACCTCGCGGTACAACGCAATAGCAGCGTTAGCACCCAACGCACCGCTTTGAATGCCATCGTTTTTCTGTTTCGGGAATTTCTTCAGCAACCGCTGGATGAGTTGTCGTTTGAACTGGCAAGAAAGCCTCGGCGCCTGCCAACCGTTTTTACCCATAATGAAGCCAAAGCCGTAATAAGCCATCTGGAAGGTACCTCGCAACTGGTGGCGCGTTTAATGTATGGTTCTGGCCTGCGGATTAACGAAGTGTTGCGGCTTCGAGTCAAAGATATCGATTTTGGTATGCAGCAAATTATTGTTCGCAGCGGCAAAGGTAATAAAGACCGCACCACCCTGCTCTCGGATTCATTGCTAAAGCCATTGTCTCTGCAAATTGATGCCTGCCTGCACCCAATGCATGGATGCAATCGTCCAATGTTCACGTGCAACCTTAAATTCATGACAGCCAGTCCGTTTTTGAATCGCATTCGCCAAAAGCTGCGCTTTGCTGGTTATCGCCTTCGCACCGAAAAACCTATCGGCACAGGAGCAAGCCGTTCGTTAAAATCTAATCACCCTGTGTTAAAACAGCCACAATACTAACCTGTTATGTGATTATTACCTGAGTTCAGATACCTTTATTTTTAACCAAAATGCTGCTCTCTATGGCAGTTGGGGCATAGAGCAATCGCATTCTCTACGGTATCGTCCCCGCCTTGTGCAAGTTGTTTAATATGATGAACTTCTAGGTAAGACGTTAAATCTCTTTTTCTTTTAAACGGCGCTGGTTTTTGACATAGTTCACAGTTACCTTTGGCTCGCTCGAGCACTTCTATCACAACATCTGGGTTTCTTTTATAGGTATAGCTTTTAACGAGTATTTTTTCGGGCTTAGAGCGCGCGGCTTTTAGCCTTCTGCGCCTTTCTTTTTGGCTCAAGGCACTAGCCTCAGATAACGCACTTTGGAATAACTTCTCCACATCATTTAATGTGTATAAGAGGTATTCACTAATTGCATTAAGTAACCTATCTAGCGCATTATCACCTTCTTTGTTGCTCCACGCATTGGGGGTATCACCATCAAAGTAATCAATAGCATTAGGCGTAGGGAACGCTTCGATATTAAAGAGAGGGGATGTTTTTCCGGTCGTCAATCCGATATCACTCTCACTGTCATCGGATAATTGCTTTATATAGTATTTTTTAGCCCTACTTTTTAAACCCAGCTCATTAAACTTATTTTCAAGTTGAGGGTGGATAAATTTCAGCTCTGTGCTTCTTAAATTTTGCAAGTGAGGCTGTTGCTCTTTCTCAAACACAAAACCTACACCTTCAAGTTTATTTTTAAGCAATATATAAATACAGGGCAAGATCACGAACGTTTTTTGAACAGTTAAGGCATTAAGCCGCTCACTAGTTGACGTGATCTATCGATTATGATCATATGCTCCCTTTTCGGGAGAAATCCATGCACATCGAGACCTTTAAA
>NZ_JAGDFX010000029.1 GCF_017498065.1 Oceanisphaera pacifica
TTCGTCCACTCCGGTCCTCTCGTACTAGGAGCAGCTCCTCTCAATCATCCAACGCCCACGGCAGATAGGGACCGAACTGTCTCACGACGTTCTGAACCCAGCTCGCGTACCACTTTAAATGGCGAACAGCCATACCCTTGGGACCGACTTCAGCCCCAGGATGTGATGAGCCGACATCGAGGTGCCAAACACCGCCGTCGAT
The DNA here is from genome assembly GCF_017498065.1 of Oceanisphaera pacifica. Taxonomy (GTDB): domain Bacteria; phylum Pseudomonadota; class Gammaproteobacteria; order Enterobacterales; family Aeromonadaceae; genus Oceanimonas; species Oceanimonas pacifica. The sequence goes on from NZ_JAGDFX010000029.1 coordinate 203, forward strand.
ATGAACTCTTGGGCGGTATCAGCCTGTTATCCCCGGAGTACCTTTTATCCGTTGAGCGATGGCCCTTCCATACAGAACCACCGGATCACTATGACCTACTTTCGTATCTGCTCGACTTGTCCGTCTCGCAGTTAAGCTGGCTTATGCCATTGCACTAACCGTACGATGTCCGACCGTACTTAGCCAACCTTCGTGCTCCTCCGTTACTCTTTAGGAGGAGACCGCCCCAGTCAAACTACCCACCAGGCACTGTCCGCAATCCCGATAAGGGACCAACGTTAGAACATCAGACATACAAGGGTGGTATTTCAAGGATGGCTCCACAACAACTGGCGTCGTCGTTTCACAGCCTCCCACCTATCCTACACATGTAGGGCCAATGTTCAGTGCCAAGCTATAGTAAAGGTTCACGGGGTCTTTCCGTCTAGCCGCGGGTATACGGCATCTTCACCGCAAATTCAATTTCACTGAGTCTCGGGTGGAGACAGCGTGGCCATGATTACACCATTCGTGCAGGTCGGAACTTACCCGACAAGGAATTTCGCTACCTTAGGACCGTTATAGTTACGGCCGCCGTTTACTGGGGCTTCAATCAAGAGCTTCACCCGAAGGCTAACCCCATCATTTAACCTTCCAGCACCGGGCAGGTGTCAGACCATATACGTCCTCTTGCGAGTTTGCATAGTCCTGTGTTTTTGATAAACAGTTCCAGCCACCTGGTCACTGCGGCTGAGTCACGCTCCATCCGCAAGGGATTTCACATGCCTCAGCGTACCTTCTCCCGAAGTTACGGTACTATTTTGCCTAGTTCCTTCACCCGAGTTCTCTCAAGCGCCTTAGTATTCTCTACCCGACCACCTGTGTCGGTTTGGGGTACGATTGTCGTGTACCTGAAGCTTAGAGGCTTTTCCTGGAAGCAGGGCATCAATGACTTCACCGCCGTAGCGATTTCGTCTCAGCTCTCAGCATTGTGCGTCCGGATTTACCTAAACACACTGCCTACGGCCTTTCACCAGGACTACCAACGCCTGGCCCATTTAGCCTTCTCCGTCCCCCCATCGCAGTACACGCCAGTACGGGAATATTAACCCGTTTCCCATCGACTACGCCTTTCGGCCTCGCCTTAGGGGTCGACTCACCCTGCCCCGATTAACGTTGGACAGGAACCCTTGGTCTTTTGGCGTGGAGGTTTTTCACCCCCATTATCGTTACTCATGTCAGCATTCGCACTTCTGATATCTCCAGCATGCTTCACAACACACCTTCGCAGACTTACAGAACGCTCCCCTACCACGTGTTCAAAGAACACATCCGCGGCTTCGGTGCATAGTTTAGCCCCGTTACATCTTCCGCGCAGGCCGACTCGATCAGTGAGCTATTACGCTTTCTTTAAATGATGGCTGCTTCTAAGCCAACATCCTGACTGTCTGAGCCTTCCCACTTCGTTTCCCACTTAACTATGACTTTGGGACCTTAGCCGGCGGTCTGGGTTGTTTCCCTCTTCACGATGGACGTTAGCACCCACCGTGTGTCTCCCGGATAGTACTTTACGGTATTCGGAGTTTGCATAGGGTTGGTAAGTCGGGATGACCCCCTAGCCTAAACAGTGCTCTACCCCCGTAAGTATTCGTCCGAGGCTCTACCTAAATAGATTTCGGGGAGAACCAGCTATCTCCCGGTTTGATTGGCCTTTCACCCCCAACCACAAGTCATCCCCTAATTTTGCAACATTAGTGGGTTCGGTCCTCCAGTTGATGTTACTCAACCTTCAACCTGCTCATGGCTAGATCACCGGGTTTCGGGTCTACTCCTAGCAACTCATCGCCCAGTTAAGACTCGGTTTCCCTACGGCTCCCCTAAACGGTTAACCTTGCTACTAAAAGTAAGTCGCTGACCCATTATACAAAAGGTACGCAGTCACCCGACCACTCAATCACTCTGTGATGTGTGGTGTTAAACGCCACTCATTACTTTGAACATAAACGTAATCAAAGTAATTGAGTGGTCGGGCTTCTACTGCTTGTACGTACACGGTTTCAGGTTCTATTTCACTCCCCTCACAGGGGTTCTTTTCGCCTTTCCCTCACGGTACTGGTTCACTATCGGTCAGTCAGGAGTATTTAGCCTTGGAGGATGGTCCCCCCATATTCAAACAGGATATCACGTGTCCCGTCCTACTCGATTTCACACAAAAGGCAATTTAGTGTACGGGGCTATCACCCACTACGGCTGGTCTTTCCAGGACCATTCCACTATCACCTAACATGCTTAAGGGCTGACCCCCGTTCGCTCGCCGCTACTAGGGGGATCTCGGTTGATTTCTTTTCCTCGAGGTACTGAGATGTTTCAGTTCCCTCGGTTCGCCTCGCAACGCTATGTATTGACGTTACGATACTGCACTGAGTGCAGTGGGTTTCCCCATTCGGACATTACGGACTCAAGCGCTTCTTACCAGCTCATCCGTACTTAACGCAGGTTAGCACGTCCTTCATCGCCTCTGACTGCCAAGGCATCCGCCGTGTACGCTTAGTCACTTAACCATACAACCCCAAAAAG
>NZ_JAGDFX010000030.1 GCF_017498065.1 Oceanisphaera pacifica
AAAAAATATTGTTTTTCAATGTCTTGTGAAGTGCAACTAGAAATAGCAGTACATCAGTAATTCATTGAGCTAGAACTTTTAATTGAAGAGTTTGATCATGGCTCAGATTGAACGCTGGCGGCAGGCCTAACACATGCAAGTCGAGCGGTAACAGAGAGGAGCTTGCTCCTTTGCTGACGAGCGGCGGACGGGTGAGTAACGCTTGGGGATCTGCCCAGTCGTGGGGGATAACCATTGGAAACGATGGCTAATACCGCATACGCCCTACGGGGGAAAGGAGGGGACCTTCGGGCCTTTCGCGATTGGATGAACCCAAGTGAGATTAGCTAGTTGGTGAGGTAACGGCTCACCAAGGCGACGATCTCTAACTGGTCTGAGAGGATGACCAGTCACACTGGGACTGAGACACGGCCCAGACTCCTACGGGAGGCAGCAGTGGGGAATATTGCACAATGGGGGAAACCCTGATGCAGCCATGCCGCGTGTGTGAAGAAGGCCTTCGGGTTGTAAAGCACTTTCAGTGGTGAGGAAAGGTGCGTCGTTAATAGCGGCGTCACTGTGACGTTAACCACAGAAGAAGCACCGGCTAACTTCGTGCCAGCAGCCGCGGTAATACGAGGGGTGCAAGCGTTAATCGGAATAACTGGGCGTAAAGCGCACGCAGGCGGTTTGTTAAGCCAGATGTGAAAGCCCGGGGCTCAACCTCGGAACCGCATTTGGAACTGGCAAGCTAGAGTCTTGTAGAGGGGGGTAGAATTTCCAGTGTAGCGGTGAAATGCGTAGAGATTGGAAGGAATACCAGTGGCGAAGGCGGCCCCCTGGACAAAGACTGACGCTCATGTGCGAAAGCGTGGGGAGCAAACAGGATTAGATACCCTGGTAGTCCACGCTGTAAACGATGTCAACTTGAAGTCTGTGTCCTTGCGACGTGGGTTTCGGAGCTAACGCATTAAGTTGACCGCCTGGGGAGTACGGCCGCAAGGTTAAAACTCAAATGAATTGACGGGGGCCCGCACAAGCGGTGGAGCATGTGGTTTAATTCGATGCAACGCGAAGAACCTTACCTACCCTTGACATACAGTGAATTCGCTAGAGATAGCTTAGTGCCTTCGGGAACACTGATACAGGTGCTGCATGGCTGTCGTCAGCTCGTGTCGTGAGATGTTGGGTTAAGTCCCGTAACGAGCGCAACCCTTGTCCTTTTTTGCCAGCGAGTAATGTCGGGAACTCAAAGGAGACTGCCGGTGATAAACCGGAGGAAGGTGGGGACGACGTCAAGTCATCATGGCCCTTACGGGTAGGGCTACACACGTGCTACAATGGCGCGTACAGAGGGCAGCCAACTTGCAAGAGTGAGCGAATCCCAGAAAGCGCGTCGTAGTCCGGATCGGAGTCTGCAACTCGACTCCGTGAAGTAGGAATCGCTAGTAATCGTGGATCAGAATGCCACGGTGAATACGTTCCCGGGCCTTGTACACACCGCCCGTCACACCATGGGAGTGGGTTGCACCAGAAGTAGTTAGCTTAACCCTTTTTCTTCGGAATTAGGGAGGGCGATTACCACGGTGTGATTCATGACTGGGGTGAAGTCGTAACAAGGTAGCCCTAGGGGAACCTGGGGCTGGATCACCTCCTTACCTTAATCTCAGCCTTTGTTGAGTGTTCACACAGTTTGCTTGATATGAGTAGAGCGCTTTTGATAAAGGGATGGCTGCAAGTTCGCCTATAGCTTGTAGCATACACATACCTTTACAAAACTTGTCACAACGCGAAGCGTTAGGCAGGGTAAATGTGCGTTTTGAAAAGGTGCAACCAGTGGTGCACAGGGACAGCTTTGTTCTTGTCGCTCGGGTTCGCAGAGCTCACCGCTCGCCTTTACAAAACTCACTACGAAGCGAAGCTTCGTACCCGTGAGTTTTGTCCCCATCGTCTAGAGGCCTAGGACACCGCCCTTTCACGGCGGTAACAGGGGTTCGAATCCCCTTGGGGACGCCATTAAAGCCGTAAGCCGTAAGCTATAAGCTTTAAGCTGTCAGATAAAAATACGTTATCTCACAGTCTAAAGCTTAGAGTTTAACTACTCTTGCTCTTTAACAATCTGGAAAGTTGATAGAAATAATTTGTAGTTCTTGATACGCAAGTGTCTTAGAAATTCTTGGCAAATAAGTTGTAAGCATCAGTCACGATGCAAACAACCCTGCTAAAAATTCCTCATTATTTATGTCTACCTATTAAATGTTTTATTAAAGCGTTTTTTAGGTTAGAGGCAGCGACGCGAGTTCAAGGCGCGGTTTAAGCGAGCCTCCTGAGCATAGGTTTCTATGTGATGGAGCGAGCGCAAGCCGCAACGAAGAAATCGCTAAGCTACCTCAACATAAAAGAGGCTTTTTGGGGTTGTATGGTTAAGTGACTAAGCGTACACGGCGGATGCCTTGGCAGTCAGAGGCGATGAAGGACGTGCTAACCTGCGTTAAGTACGGATGAGCTGGTAAGAAGCGCTTGAGTCCGTAA
>NZ_JAGDFX010000031.1 GCF_017498065.1 Oceanisphaera pacifica
TTTAAAGGTCTCGATGTGCATGGATTTCTCCCGAAAAGGGAGCATATGATCATAATCGATAGATCACGTCAACTAGTGAGCGGCTTAATGCCTTAACTGTTCAAAAAACGTTCGTGATCTTGCCCTGCTCTAGCCCGCGGTGAATTTGTATCAGATCGCTTTAAGCGCCTAGATAAATACGGCAACACCGTCTGGTTAGAGGCCAGCTATAATCCTGTTCATGATGACAGTGGCGAACTTTATAAAGTGGTTAAGTTTGCCACTGTCATTACCGAACAAATGGACAGAGAAGCGAAAATAGCTGAAACATCAGAAATTGCTTATGAAATTTCAAAAAAGACTGATGAAGATGCCGCTAATGGTATGAGTGTGATTGACACCACTATTAGCACCATGAATGCGTTATCTGAACAAATGGATACAGCCAGTCGCAGTGTTTTTGAACTCGACACTCAATCGGCAAAAGTGTCTAGCTTAGTAGAAAGCATTAGAGGGATTGCTGAGCAAACTAACTTGCTTGCCCTTAACGCAGCCATAGAAGCCGCCCGCGCCGGCGAACAAGGTAGAGGGTTTGCCGTTGTGGCCGACGAGGTACGTAACCTCGCTTCAAGAACCAGCCTAGCAACCGAGCAAATTATTGAAGTGGTTACAGAAAATAAACAACTAACGGGGCAAGCCGTGTCGGTAATAGAAGAGAGCTTAAAGAAAGCAAATGATGCGCTTGAGCTTTCTAATGACGCAGGCCAAGTGATTAATGAAATTCAAAACGGTGCCAAACAAGTAGTGGACGCTGTATCCAGCTTTAATAATACGCTTTAAGCATATTTTGCAACGGAAGAACGCGAAAACCACAGAAAAATCATAGAAAATGGGGAGTAGGGACTGGGGAATAGGGATTAAAGCTGCACCGAGCGCCCGATAAACAACGTAGAGGCCGCTTCAGCTGGCCGGTGGCGCGTAGCGGCACTTGTTTAAATCAATATTTTGCTGCGCAGCGCTTTCCCTAAGACAGAAGCCGGCTAAAGCGGCTTCTACAAAAGCGAAAGCAGTGTTTGTCAGTTAATTCAACATTCAAAATCCAACATTCATCATTGCCTTTGGGTCATTGCGAGGAGCGCAGCGACGCGGCAATCCAGGCCCTTCGGGCAGCGATCAGCTTTAAGCCGTCAGCTATCAGACAAACAAAAAACAAACCGCAGTTTTTCTTTAACGTAAGGCGTACAGCGTTAAACGTATAACTTTGTTTGAAATGGATTGCCACGCTGCGCTCGCAATGACGACAAAATACAGTGCGAGCACCAAGCGCTGTTTTTTTAACTAACAGCTGATAGCTGACGGTTGACAGCTACCCGAAGGGGTTGCTTTTGTAGGGGCGAATTTATTCGCACAAAAAACCATGGCACGGCTTAAAATCGGTCGAATAAATTCGACCCTACACACGATTGGATTTTTTAACGTAAGGCGTACAGCGTTAGACTTATAGCTATCTGTTAAATGGATTGCTTCGTACCTCGCAATGACCCAAGGCTCCGGCTGCTCCGTATTTTTCTTTAACTGACAGCTGATAGCTCCCCAGAGGGGGTGTTTCAGCTTGAAGTTGTTTATGATGCCCCTCGGCGAAAGTAATAAAAGCGTCTGGCTTTAATGGCGGCGAATACCAATAGCCTTGCACAATAGTACAGCCCATCTCTTTTAATAACTCAATATGCTCAAGGCACTCAACGCCTTCGGCAACGGTATCGCAGCCAAGATTACGCGCCATATTAATCACGGTTTCTGCCAAACGACGGTCTTGACTATCGGCATCCATGTCTTTAATAAAAGCCCTATCTATTTTTAATACCGATACCGGCATGTTCTTTAAATAAGCTAATGACGAATAGCCAGTACCAAAATCATCAATCGCAATAGAAACGCCCTGCTCTGCCAGTCGGTTTAACTGACTAATAGCCAGGTCTACATTTTGCATTAAGCCCGACTCTGTTACCTCAACTTCAATCGCTGATAATGGCACAGTACTGGCTTTCAGTTGAGCAATTAACTTACCGGCAAAATCAGATTGCGACAGCTGTAAAGCCGCCACATTAACCGCCACTTTAAAATCTTTAGGTAGCTGTTGCTCAGCAAACCAATATTCTAACTGGTTAATGGCTTGATCTATAACCCAATCGCCAATACGCAGTATTTCTCCACTAGCTTCAGCAATTGGAATAAAATCGGCAGGAGAAATAAAACCTAGCTCTGGGCTTATCCAACGCAATAACGCTTCAGCACCAATAATATGACCATGCTGTAAATCTACTTTAGGCTGATATACCAAGAACAGCTCATTATTATCAATAGCACCGCGCATCGCTTGACGACACAGGGCAAGATCACGAACGTTTTTTGAACAGTTAAGGCATTAAGCCGCTCACTAGTTGACGTGATCTATCGATTATGATCATATGCTCCCTTTTCGGGAGAAATCCATGCACATCGAGACCTTTAAA
>NZ_JAGDFX010000032.1 GCF_017498065.1 Oceanisphaera pacifica
CAATTTATGCCTGGCGGCCATAGCGCTGTGGAACCACCTGACTCCATGCCGAACTCAGTAGTGAAACGCAGCCGCGCCGATGATAGTGTGGCAGATGCCATGTGAAAGTAGGTCACTGCCAGGCGCCTAATTTAGTACTCAACTATCCCAGTTTTGCGGAGTGGTAGTTCAGTTGGTTAGAATACCGGCCTGTCACGCCGGGGGTCGCGGGTTCGAGTCCCGTCCACTCCGCCATTAATTAGAAGCCCTTAGCTTATTGATAGCTAAGGGCTTTTTGCTTTTCTAGCACCCTGTAAATTTCTTTTTTCCACTTTATCAAATCCATCTCCGTGACCAAACTGTGACCATTTGGTGACCACACACCAGTTTTGACCGGTGTTCAATGTGCACATCTAGAAGCTATTTTTTCTAATACCAAACAGATTAAATAACTGATCTATTTGGTTGTTCTACAAAAGGTCGGACAAAGTGCCCGCTCCCCCGACTCGCCGTGTATCTTCCTTGGAGGCTCAGGCGCGCCATCCGTGGCGCGGCCGAGCAGCTCCCTTTGTCCTTCTTGATACACCGGCGTTGGCTGTTAGCGCCGTCTACAGACAACTCGATGCTAGAGAAGAGGCAACAGAGATCGACTCCCACGACCGTGAAATGCCATGGACGGCATTTCACGAGCCCTCAGGGATGAGTTCATGGCGTGTCGTGGAAGGCGACTGTGTTGCCTCTGAGCTCGGGTTCAAAAATGATCAGATCTTTATACCAATCTGGAAAAATAACTGATCTATTTTTGTTTGTATAAAAAGTCGAACAAAGGGTCTACTCCACCGACACGCTGCAAGCACCTCCCTGTGGCGCTCAGCACATGACGTCCCTGTCATGTGATGGTCGCTGATGTAGATCCCTTTATCCGCCCCTATACCACGAAGCCGCCTGTAAATGGGATTAGCAGGCAGCTCGGAGCTTCAAGAGAGGTAACAGAGATCGGCTTCCACCAAGACAGTGACAATGCCAGGGATGGCATTTCCCGAGCCCGTATGGGGCAGCTTGCTGGCGTGTATCTTTGTTGGGTAACAAAACGAATATCCTGTGAATATTCGCAGTTTTTACCCAGCAAAGATGGCTAGTCCAGCGGCGTGTAGTGGGAGGTGACTCTATTGCCTCGAGTATCCAGCGTTAAATCAGATCACATTTTTACTTAGATTGGCATCACTTGCCTAGATACCAAGAGCTAATACATACGCTGGCCAAAAGCATGCATAGTAGGTGGTTTTCTGAAGAGTTTGATTTTTGCTACGATAGCAAGAGCGATGCGGCAGACAGAAAAAAAGGCATCAACCCTATGCGAGAAGAATACATCGCTAACATCGCCAAAAAAAGGCAGCAGCAGGGTGTGAGTCCTCTTAATGAGGCAGGACTTGCTACCAGCCAAGAGACGTTCGAATTATGCTTAGTACAAGCCACTAACCGTATCGATCAGCTGGTGTGCCGTATCGATGAGGTTTTATTTTATATCTGGGACCCAATTGGCGTATCCGGCAGTAACCTGCCCCGAGATGAGTACAGCAGATACACAGAGCAAGCCTTTGAATTAGCACTAGCCCACAGCTCGCATACTCCTCTTGCTAACTATTTAACCGAATTTGTCACTGAGCATATCGGTATGCCAGAAAATAAGGCTAATGATGCCAAGGTCGCTGAGCTTATATACTCCATTGTGCATGATGTTGAATATGTCCCAGACATGACTGTGGTAGTGGTGGAGTGATACGGTTAAATGCTTATATCTTATACATACGGGAGGGGGTTAAGTGTGAACGCAGATAATGAAGCTATTTATATACAGGGCAACCGCATGAGTGTTTAGTTTTTAACCATTGAAGATATTCCTGCCATCAACACCTTCTCAAGATGCGCTGTTTTCATCCAGCATCGTCGTTGTTTACCAACAATACTGAGTTTCGTTGGTT
>NZ_JAGDFX010000002.1 GCF_017498065.1 Oceanisphaera pacifica
ACGAAGGTCTTCCTGGGCGTGGTTTTTCTTGTAACCCGGACAAGCCCTCGTTCAAGTAGGCGCTTACCCACTTGTTGACACTGGTTCTACTGACTTTCAAAAATTGCGCAATTTGAGTGCGAGACTTGCCATCTTGAAAATGCGCCAGTGCCAGTAAACGCATCTTCATTTGTATAGACTTTTGCTTACGAGCAAGCGCTGTGAAGTCCGTATTTTTGAAGTCATCCATAGAGTCATCATCAAGTAAGGCTGGGTGGGAACAATTAGACCATATCTTTACTTAGATTGGTATGAGTCGCCTGTTAGCAGTCTCATTGACAACGCTTAGCTCAATAAGAGGCTCAGTTTCCTCTTTTATGCATATTTTTAATAGAACAAATATTTAGTGTGTTTGGTATTACTCATTTATGGTAAAGGGTTAAACTGGGATTGTTTTTTAATGATGGGACATAAGTGATGACTCAAATGAGTGGTTTTCAACTTAATAATATTCGTGGGGTTATTTTTGACCTAGATGGTACCTTAGCCCATTCCAATCCTGACTTTGTAGGTCTGCGCGCAGAGCTAGGCATTGCCTCTGGTATGGATGTGCTTGAGCATGTCAACAGTCTAAGTGATGCTGTGGCGCGTAACCAAGCGCTTGAGCTTATTCATGATTATGAAATACGTAGCTCTCAAGCCTCTACCTGGGTAGAAGGAGCCAAAGAGCTGATTGCATATTTACATAAAAGATCACTGCCGCTGGCAATTTTAACGCGCAATATTCCCGAGGCTGCGCACATGACCATCAATAAGCTGGGCATTGATATTCCGCTGGTGTTAACGCGCCATGATGCCGAGCCCAAACCCCATCCCGAAGGCATTCAGTTAATTTGCCAGCAATGGCAGCTAGCGCCGCAAGACATCTTATATATAGGTGATTATTTGTTTGATCTGCAAACCGCACAAAATGCCGGTAGCCGCTGCGCACTCTACTTCCCTGAAAACGCCCCCGATTACGCACAAGATGCCGATATGCTTGTTACTTGCTATCACCGTTTTATTGATGAGTGGCAACAACATAACGAGCATAAGTGATAGGTGATCACGCTACTGTATGAAGTTTAAGTAGTTTAGAACACTGCTTAATTTGCTATTGGGTGACTTAAGTGCTGCTTTGGCGTAATCTTGCGGTTTTCAAATGATGAGCAAGGTGGAGTCTCGTGAGCCAAAGTCAGGTGTCTCAAAAAGGCCTTATTGCCTTAATTGAACGGGTAGGAAAACATATTCCTGATCCGGTTATTATTTTTATTTGGTTTTTTATTGGGGCACTACTGCTAAGTGCTGTTATGGGAGGCCTACAGTTTGAAACCTTTGGCAGCGAAGGTGAACCCATGCAGTGGCAAATTAAGGATATGCTGGCTGCGGAAAATGTGGTTTGGCTATTCGATAATGCCATTTTAAATAACTGGCTTGGTTTTGGTGGTGGTGTGCTTGGGGTGATTTTAATCGTCATGCTGGGCGTGGGCGTGGCGGAACACTCAGGATTATTTGGCGCAATTCTTAAAAAGATTAGCCGTTCCTTACCAGAAAAGTGGCTACCCTTATTGCTTGTTTTTATTGGTATTATGTCTTCTATTGCCACAGATGCCGGCTACTTAGTGCTTATTCCACTAGCGGGGTTATTGTATGCAGGGCTAGGCAAAAATCCATTAATTGGCATGGCGGCAGCATTTGCAGGGGTTTCCGCCGGCTTTAGTGCTAACTTAATTCCTGCCACTCCCATTGATGTTATTATGGGAGTTAACGCCCAAGTGTTTGCGAAAGCACAAAATATTCCATTTGTTAACGCTAACGGTGAGCCGCTAACACCTGCCACCATGAATTATTACTTTATCTTGGTATCCACCTTTGTGCTTGCTGCTGTGGGCTCTTGGGTGACGTTAAAAGTAGTTTCTCCTCGTTTAGCACAAAAGCCTTTTGTTATACCAGAAGAGCTAACAATCACCGACTTTGATCTGTCTTCACAAGAGCGCCGAGGCTTGCGTGCTGCAGGCATAGGTTTGGTGCTGGCGTTACTGGCGCTATGGGGGCTAGCTACTGGTCCTTTGGCGGATTACAACACGGGCGATGGGCAAGTCGTTAAGCCTTTTATCAATAACATCATTTTAATGATCACCTTTGTATTTTTAGTAGTAGGGGTGGCGTTTGGAGTCGCGAGCGGTAAGTTTCGCTCTATGATGGATGTTGTCTCGGCCATGGTGAAACAAATGGACACCATGGGCTATATTTTAGTACTCACTTTCTTTTGTTATAACTTTCTTGGGCTGCTGAGCTATAGCGGGCTGGGTGCCTATATTACCTATTTGGGCGCATCGTCACTGGTTGCGCTGGGCTTACAAAGCTACCCTATATTATTATTAGTCGGATTTGTGTTAGTGACTGGGGTTATTAATATTTTTGTGGGCGGCCTTACCTCAAAATGGATGCTACTGGGGCCTATTTTTATCCCTATGTTATACATGGTTAACTCAGAAATGACGCCAGACCTAGTGGCTGCCGCGTTTCGGGTTGCTGACTCTGCGACTAATATCATTACTCCTATGATGAGCTACGCCGGTATTATTTTGGCCTTTATGCGCAAGTATAATCCTCAGCTGACCTTTGGTGAGATGATTGCAATGATGGTGCCTTATTCATTAGCCTTTATGGTGGTTTGGATTGCACTATTGATTGGCTTTTTCACCTTAGACATTCCTCTCGGCTTTTAAAAAGTAAAACAGATGCTGTACTGAAACACCCACATCTGTGGGTGTTTTAGTATCCAGCCATCTTTTATTTAGCCGTTTTAGCTCCTTAGCGTGACAAAAGAGAGTGATCTGGTTGATGTTAAGAATGACATTCAATATCATTTAGCAACTTAATGAAATGGATATGAGAGACAAATAGTGGAAAAGTACAGTACTGCTCAATTAGTGATCTTGTCTTTACTAGGAAGTGTCGCTGTTAGCGCAAATGCCGCACAAGACAAGGCGTCTGGCGTATATCAATTTGAGCAGATTACTGTGCTCGGTAGCGCACAAGAGTCTGAGGTTTTCGTTAATCCGGCCTCTGTGAGTGTGGTTGGGCAAGAAGAAATAAAAAATATTGCTCCTCAGTCTGTGGCCAGTTACCTGCGCAAAGTGCCGGGGGTACAAATAATAGAAGAGGGCGTTGAGCGTATTTCTATTCGGGGCGAAGGCTCTAACCGCGTGGCCATTGCGATTGATGGACAAAAGCTTTCTGATCACAGCGGTTATGGTCAGCCGTTATTAATAGACCCAGCCAGCATAGAGCGCATTGAAGTTTTACGTGGCTCGTCTTCAGTGGTGTCGGGCAGCCGCGCCATTGGTGGCGTGGTGAATATTATTACTAAAAAAGGCGCTGATAAACCACTCGAAGTCACCACCAGTGCTGGTTACTTTTCTGCAACCCGTGGCTATCGTGCCTCAACCAGTATAGCCGGCAGCCAAGGCGACTTTGATTATCGATTAGGTTTTTCTCGCTCAGAGCTAGGTGATAGACAAACTGCAAACCAGCGTTTAACACCCAGCGATAGTGATGATAAAAACTACTCGGGCCACTTAGGCTATAGCCACGGCAAGCACAGCTTCGCTATTAAGGCCATGGAATATGAAGTAGCCGCTAAGCCCTACACTAAAGATTACAACGTAGACTTTGATATTGATATTGATCTTCCGAAGCGAGAACTCACTAAATATGCGTTTTTTTACCAAGGTGATGATCTCACTGAACAGATAAAAAAGTTAAAAGTTGATGTTTTTCAGCAGGATATAGAAAGAGAACTATATAATGATATTACTCCTAAAGATTATGTTATTGCGGAAGACCCTAGAACGCCGCGGAACATTATTGCAACTTCTAGTGATAAGCAGCGTACCCAAGGCATTAACCTGCTATCTGAGCTGGAGTTAATAGAAGAGCACGATACTGTTATAGGCTTGGAGTATGAAAAGGATAACTTAGAAAGTAAGAAAAATAATATAATTACTTCTGGCGGAGGCATGTCATTTCCTAGCATCAACTATGATGAAGCTAACATTACCACCCAATCTGCTTTTATTCAGCATTCGGTTCCCTTGCACGAAGATATCACGGCTACCCTAGGTGCACGCCATTATCGAGTAGAAGCTAAACAAGATAAATCTTTAACTAACAATAAACCTAATGATTTGTTGAATAATTCTGATAGCCACACCGTGGGTGCAGCAAGCTTAGTATGGCAACCTGCAGATGCTTGGATATTACGCGCTAATGTATCTCAAGGTTATGTCTACCCCACCTTAGGGCAGTTATTTTTAACAACTATTTCTGGCGGGACTGTTGTTAATAATAATGCTGAATTGCAGCCGGAAACTTCAATTACGTATGAAACTGGTGCCCGTTTTCAAAATGAGAGTTGGATACTAGATGCCAACCTTTTTTATAGCAGGGCAAAAAACTATATTAAATCCGTTCCTACCAATTCGGGTCGTAAAGATGAAATTAACAAGAACCTAGATCAAGCCAACAGCTTTGGCTTGGAGTTACAGCTAGAAAAAGAACTGGTTGATCTAAACCTAACGCCTTATGTTACCGGCACCCTAATGCGCCGCGAGCTTAAAACCGCAGATTATACAACCTATGACAGCGGCACTCCCAGCTTCTTTGGTCAGGTAGGGGTTAAACAAGCCCACGATATAAACGACTGGCAAGGTGAAGTCGACTTTTATGTACAAGCCGCCACCAAAGCTAAAGATATTACGGACGATCGTAGGGGAGATTTATACAGTGCCGGTTACGGCGTATTTAACCTGCGCTACAACCTAACTAACTTTGATAACCTGCGCTTTGGTGTTGAGTTAAATAACTTACTCGATAAAGACTATCGCCAAAGTAAAGAAGAAATGCGCGGCGCAGGCCGAAGCTTTAACGCCTTTGCCAGCTACACCTTCTAGCCTATAACGAGGTGGCGCTAAGTCATCACAACGCTATTCAATAGGCGGTAATTCATTACCGCCTATCCTTCACTACCCAGACATCCAGCTCACTTCCCTAGATAACTTCCCTAAACAGTCATTATTCTCTATTTAAATATCCAACCTACTTATCATGACAGTCATGGTTAGTTAGGCTTCCCAAAATGCTCCCGTGCAAGCATCTTCTTCATTCGCTTTTCTAGCCATGCTCGGCGGTGCTCATAGCTGCGCCCTGTGGCTTTGTCTTTGCCGCATAAAAATACCCCTCTTACTGTGCGGCTCACAGTGATAAAAGGGCGTATCTTGTAAACTAATCTGCTCTACTCGTGGTTTAGGCATCCTAGCCTCCCCAATCATTCAAAATTAATTTGACTATCTAAGTGTAGACCGCTGTTTAAAATTTAAATACTTAACTGGCTGTCTGCTTAATAAGGGTGGGCGCGAGTGAGTTGAGTTGGGTGTCTTAGTAAATAAAGTTTGTTGTACAAGCTTGACCTAAATGTACAACATGAGCTAAATTGCATTCATTAGCTGTACAAAAGGATATTACATGTACAAGTTTGATCCCCAGATTATTCGCGTTGGCATCAGTGGTTGCTTAATTGGGCAAAAAGTACGTTTTGATGGTGGTCATAAACGTTCCGATTTTTGTACCAATCAACTGGCAAAGCATGTTGAGCTCGTGCCTCTTTGCCCCGAAATGGCCATTGGTTTAGGTACGCCACGCCCCAGTATTCGGCTGGTTGGTCAGGGTAGTGAGGGTGAAGAAGTTATTGCCCAAACTGCCAAAGGCGATGATGTTACCGAGGCCTTGCGTGACTACGGCAAGAAAATGGCGGCGCAGTTTTCAGGATTAAGCGGCTATGTGTTGTGCGCTAAATCGCCCAGCTGTGGCATGGAGCGCGTGCGGGTTTATCATGAAAGCGGTAAAGGCAATGCCAAGGTTGGCGTGGGTATTTATACCGCCGAGTTAATGAAAGCTTTGCCATTACTGCCTTTAGAAGAAGATGGTCGGCTGAATGATGACATATTGCGCGAAAATTTTGTGACGCGTATTTTTGCGCTGCATGATTGGCAGTGCCTGTGTCATGAAGGGTTAACCAGTGGCGGATTGATTGCGTTTCATAGCCGTTATAAATACTTACTAATGGCGCACCACAGAGACAGCTATCAGGCATTGGGTAAGCTATTGGCTGACTTATCATCAGACGTAGAAGCGAAAGCCGAGGCATATATTGCCGGATTAATGAGCGCCTTAGCGAAGCCGGTAACCCGCAAAGAGCACACCAATGTGTTGCAACATTTGCAGGGTTATTTTAAGCGCGATCTTCATTCTCGCCAGCGCCAAGAGCTTGCCCACACCATACATCAGTACCGAGACGGCATGTTGCCTTTGCTGGCGCCCATTACGCTGTTACGTCACTACTTAAATGAATTCCCTAATGACTATCTGCAACAGCAGGTCTACTTAAATCCGCATCCGGAGGCATTGCGATTACGCTATGGCATCTAATTCTCACTCTACGCCACCCATTCAATATCCCATTCCGATCCGTGAGGTGGCAAAGTTAACCGGCATCAATCCCGTTACGTTACGTGCTTGGCAGCGCCGTTATGGACTTATAACCCCAGCGCGTACCGAAAAAGGCCATCGTTTATATAGCGAGCAAGATGTGGCCACTTTACGCCAAATACTGCATTGGTTAGAGCAAGGAGTGAGCATAGGGCAAGTGAAAGGCTTACTGGAGCAGCCCGAACCTCAAGCTAGCGGCTCAAATTGGCAGCAGGCGCAAGACACGCTTATGCGCTCAGCCTGTGAGCTAAATCTCAATCGTTTGGCCACTGAGCTACAAGACTTAATCAATCTTTATCCTGTGGAGTTGATTTTGCGTCGTGTGATAGAGCCTTGGCTATTGGCATTAAGTCAGTTGCAGCGCCCCGATGCGCAACTGATTGAGCAATGTGCCAGCTCGCTGTTAACACGATTATTGCAGCAGTTATTAACCATTAAAAGCGGCCCCGTGATTGCGGTGGCCAGAGTAGGGCAAGTATCGGAGCAGGCCGCATTATTGGTGCAATTTGAGCTACAAGGGCTTGAGTGTCGCAGTATTAATTTAGGCTTGTTAGACCCAGTTACTTTGCCATTGGCCGAAGGGCGACTCAAGTTTGACGCCCTTGTGATCGTACTCGGCAGTGGTTTAACGGGGCGAGATGTTAGTGAGATGAATAACGTATTGCCAGAGCATTGCTTTTTGGTTGGGGAGCTTGGGCGAATTTATCAATCCCAAGAGAGCCTAGCACGTCCATATTCAAGCACGGTCAGTGAGCTTGCGAGGGAAGATAATGCAGCATTTAGTGTGGTTTAGATCTGACTTAAGAGTGGCAGACAACCCAGCACTCTATGAAGCCTGCGCCAATGGTGCTCAGGTGAGTGCTATCTATGTTGATTGCCCTGAACAATGGCAGCTACATCATCGCTCGCCAATACAAAGGGACTTTTTAAGCCGTCATTTGCAAGCATTAAGCGAACAGCTGGCCGCTTTAGGTATTCCTTTTACCCTGTTAAGTGCTAACACTTTTGCAGAGGTGCCTGAGGTATTGGCTGCTTGGTTAGCGAAACATCCCCACCATGCCTTATATGCCAACAGAGAAGTGGCGATTGACGAGCGCCGCCGTGATAAATCCGTGCAGCAGCGCGTAAAAGACATCATAGATATTCGGGTCTTTAATGGTGACTGTGTCTTTAACCCAGGCAGCCTAACTACCTTAAATGGCGATATGTATAAGGTGTTTACCCCCTTTGCCAAAACCTGGTTAGCCGCGCTACGTAATACCGGATACCGCCTATTGCCCGCTCCTAACGCCCAAGGCGATGCCCTCGCTGTTACCCAGTGCGATTTGAGTGGTGAGCGTACCTGTAGTAAGCAGTGGCCGGCGGGCGAAAAGCAGGCGGCCGAGCAACTGGCCTTATTTTGCGATAGCCACTTATTGGATTATGGACAGCGACGAGATTTTCCGGCCGTGACTGGCACCAGCCAATTATCGCCTTATTTAGCGCTAGGCATTCTCTCGCCCAATCAATGTTTAGCGGCCATAGAGCAGGCATTAGGTACCTTGCCTACCAGTCGCGGTGAACGTGGTTTTATGTGGTTAAACGAAATTATTTGGCGTGAATTTTATCGTCATTTAATGGTGGCGTATCCGCGACTATCGATGAATCGCGCTTTTAAACCCGAAACCGAGGCACTGCAATGGAGCCAAGACCAAGCAGGCTTTGCAGCTTGGTGCCAAGGTCAAACCGGCTATCCCATTGTTGATGCGGCCATGCGTTGTTTGAATGAAACCGGTTGGATGCATAATCGCTTACGCATGATAGTGGCCAGCTTTTTAACCAAAGACTTACACCTAAGTTGGCGTCAAGGCGAAGACTACTTTATGTCACGCCTTATTGATGGCGAGTTGGCGGCCAATAATGGTGGTTGGCAGTGGGCCGCAGGCACAGGCGCCGATGCCGCCCCGTATTTTCGCGTGTTTAACCCCAGTACACAAAGCAAGCGCTTTGATGAACAAGGCGACTTTATTCGCCAATGGGTACCCGAGCTTGCCAAAGTGCCCGCTAAGTTTATTCATCAACCACAAACTTGGTTAGAGCAACATCAGTTGGGGCATACCTATCCGCCGCCCATTGTGGATCATAACCGAGCGCGTAAATATGCGATTGCGATGTTTGATGCGCTAAAAGATCAGGAGCCATCATGAGCCAAAGTGCCCCTAGATTATGCCGCCGATGGCTGGCAAGTGGTGGCAGTAGGGCGAGATGCCGATAAGTTAGCCCATGCCCTAGAGGAATAAACTCAAGGCTTTGCGCTTAATTGGCGCTATACCCTGGCGGTGCCCGTAGATGGTAAGGTGTGGGATATCGACTTTAACGACTGGATGTACCAACTGGACGAGCATAGAGTATTAAATCGTGCAGACATGACCAAGTGGGGCATATAAAGTCGGTGAAGTAACGCTATGGATAGAGCGCAAGCACTAGCCACTAGCTGAGGAAAGAGAGACCCAAGCTGAATTTGAATGGTTAAAGTGTAAACAGCTAACGACACTACAAGAGAGGCCGTTATCACTTTTGGTCTAAACAAGGATTAATATGAAACCCAGTCTTGCTATTATCGGGGCCGGCTTGGCCGGATTAACCTTAGCGCGTGAGCTGAGCGAACAGGCTGAGATTAGCCTGTTTGAAAAAGCACGGGGCTTAGGTGGGCGTATGTCGACCAGAAGAAATGCCACTCATCAGTGGGATCATGGTGCACAGTTTTTTACCGCCCGTAGCAAAGCTTTTCAGTCACAGCTTGCGCCTTTTATTGAGGCGGGTAATGTGGTGGAGTGGCAGCCTAATATTATTACCTTAAGCCCAAGTGATAAGCCGTTTAAGCGCCCTTGGTTTGAGCCGCATTATGTGGCGGCACCGGGTATGAATTTTTTGCTTAAAGCCATGAGTGGTGAACTAAATATCCAGTTGAGTACTCGAGTTGAAACTGTCACCCGAGCACAGGATAAGTGGCAATTATTTGATGAACATGCGCAGTTATTGGGGGAGTATGATTGGGTGGTAAGCTCTGCACCTTTACCCCAAACCCAAGCTTTACTGCCCAAGGCCTTACTGGGCGATGACTTGGCGCAATATCACATGCAGCCTTGCTATGCATTATTGTTGACGGTTGACGATGCTGAGTTACCGCATTGGGATGCGGCTAAAGTGAATCACAGCGCTATTCGTTGGATTTCCTTTAATCACAGGTTACCTGGGCGTAATGCTAAGGCGGGCACTGTGGTGGTGCATACTCGCTCAGACTGGGCCGCTGAACACTTAGAAGATGATCAAGAGCAGGTGAAACAGATATTACTGAACACCTTTTGTGAGTTAACTCAAGTGATCCCTGAGGCGATTACCCTAGCTCAGCTGCATCGCTGGCGCTATGCGTTAAGTGCAGAAGTGATTGAGCCAGAATCTGAATTTATTTTAAATGTAGAGCAAAAGTTAGCGGCCTGTGGTGACTGGTGCTTAGGGGGGCGAGTAGAAGCTGCTTTTGCCAGTGCTCACCAGTTGGCGGGGGCACTACGCAAGGTATTAGCCTAGTTTCCAGATGATTGATGCAGCAGAGTGATTGATACAATAACCAATAAAACCACAGTGAATTAAATACAGTTAATAAGGAAGTATGTGTGAAAACAGGTGTGATGTTAGTGAATCTAGGAACCCCCTCAGCGCCCACCACCAAGGCAGTACGGGCATTTTTAGGGCAGTTTTTGCATGATTATCGCGTGGTCGATTTAACTCGCTTTTTATGGTGCCCGATCTTGCACGGAGTGATCTTGCCGTTTCGCTCGCCTAAAGTGGCGAAATTATATGAGTCGATTTGGTGGGAAGAGGGCTCGCCCTTAATGGTGGTGAGCCGTCGCCAACAAGCGGCATTAAGCCAACAGCTGGCCGAGCAAGATATTCCGGTGGTGTTGGGTATGAGCTATGGCGAGCCATCTATTGAGAGTGCTTGGCAAGAGCTTAAATCTGCAGGAGTAGAAAAGGTAATTATTTTGCCTCTCTATCCTCAATACTCGGTGAGTACTTCGGCGTCTGTCTTTGATAGCTGGGCGAAGATCATGAAAAAAGAGCGCCAAATTCCTTACTTTAGCTTTATTCGCGATTACTATAATCACCCCAGCTACATTAAAGCGCTGGCTGATTCTGTACGTCAAGACTGGCAAGAAAATGGCCAAACTGAATTATTGTTATTGTCTTATCATGGCATTCCTAAGCGGTTTGAAAACCAAGGTGACCCTTACGGGCATCAGTGCCACAAAACCTCAGAGCTGTTAGCAGCAGAGTTGGGGCTTGAGCCTCATCAGTGGCGCACCACCTTTCAGTCGCGCTTTGGCCGAGAAGAGTGGCTACAGCCCTACACAGACGAAACCATGCAAGCGCTACCTAAAGAGGGCGTTACAAGCATCAGTGTTATTTGTCCGGCTTTTTCCGCTGATTGTCTAGAAACCTTAGAAGAAATTAGTGGGGAAAATAAAGAGTACTTTATGGAAGCGGGGGGCGAGCGCTACCATTATATTCCGGCACTGAATGACAATAGTGCGCACATCCAAATGATGGTCGATTTAGTCCGCGCAGAAATAACGGCCAGTTAATTAACTTTATCTTGATTAGCTAAGTATGAATTAGGCATCATTACCCTGAGTAATGATGCCTCATTATTTGCAGCCGTGCTTATGCGCTGTAACTAGCGGCTTGGCATTATAAAATAAGTGAACAAGGTGAGTGCGAACATGCGCATAATATATAAAGTGGTGATGGTCATTGCCGCATTGGTACTCTGGTTTGCTGTGCAACAGTGGCGAGGCCCAGAGCTGGCTGCATTAACGGTGGAGTTAAAGCCGTTAGAGTTACGCATTGTGGCCAGTGGCGAGGTGCGCTATCAATCGCTGGCGCGTATTGGCAGTGAAGTCACCGGCACAGTGATTGCGCGTCATGTTCGAGAAGGGGATTGGGTTCATCAAGGTGACTTACTGATAGAGCTTAACCCCACAGAGGCTCAATCACGCCTTGATCAAGCCCAAACCTTGTTACAACAGCTAGAAACCATTACCCGCCCGCAAGCGCAAGCCGCATTGGCAGAGGCCACAGAAAATGCGCGCCAAGCTCGCCGTGAGGCACAGCGCCGGCAAACATTGGTCAACCAAGGCACGCTGTCTGTTGAGCAAGCAGAGCAAGCTCAGCGACAGCAACACAGCACCCAAGTATTACTCACTCAAGCCAAGCTCACCGCAGGTTCTGTATCTGAGCAAGGCAGTGAAGCGCGTTTATTAGCACAGCGCATTGCTAGTGCCCAAGCGGAGCTGGCTAAAACCCGCATTTATGCGCCTTTTACCGGACGAGTACAATCGCGTAATGTGGAGCCTGGCGATGTGGTACAAGCTAATGATGTACTGCTAGAAATCGCACGCAGCACTCAGCAAACCCAGCAAGATGAATTAGAAGTAGTGGTGGCTTTGGATGAGAAAAACCTTAGCCCCTTGCAGCTTGAGCAACCGGTGCAGCTAATTGCCGATGCCTGGCCTGAGCAAGAAATCTCTGGGGTGGTAAGCTTTATTGCGCCTGCTGTAGACAGTGGCCGCGGTACCATAGATGTGCATATTCGCCTGTTGCATGATAATGCCCAAACGCGGGCACTGCTGCCGGGTATGACGGTCTCTGCCAATATTATTGCCAACAAGCGGGCGGCCACCTTGGTGCTACCTAATGATTATCTTCAGTTTAATAATAGCGGCCAGGCGCAAGTGATGCGCTGGCAACAGGGAAAAGTACAAAGCGTAGCAGTACAATTAGGGCTGCGTAATATGAGCCACAGTGAAGTGATCTCTGGCCTTGAACAAGGCGATATAGTGGTGCAAAACCAAGCGCTGGATGATGGTCAGCGCGCCCGAGTTCGCATAGAGCAAGCCCCGCATGTTATTCGTTAATCGCGCTCGTCGTTTAGCCGACTCGTTATGGATAGAGTGGCGAATTGCGCTGCGTTTTTTGGCCGACAACCCACTGCAAACCTTACTGATCAGCATTGCTATTTCGGTAGGTACGGCAGTGATTGTGTTTATTACCGCGTTAATGATGGGTCTGCAAAGCAATGTCATAGAGCGCACATTAGGCACGCAAGCTCATATTCGTATTGAAGCCACTCAGTTACAAAATCAGCTGTCTGCCATTGCTGCAGATAAATATATTTGGGCTTTAGAAAGCCCACGGGCACAAGGCTTACAAACCATTAATAACTGGCAAGAGGTGCGGCAAACACTAGACAGCTATGCGCCTTTACTGCCCATAGTACAGACGGTATCTCCTTTGATCTCTGGGCCGGCTTTTGCCCAAAAAGGCACGGCGCGTGCCTCTGTCGCCTTAATGGGGGTTGAACCAGAGCGCTATAGCGGCATTATTGATTTACACGCCTATTTGCAAGCGGGGCGCTTTAGTATTGAGGCCAGTGATGTGTTAATTGGCAGTGAGCTGGCCAACGATTTAGGGCTAAGCGCTGGCGATAAACTGCGCCTAGATGCCGGGGACAATCGGCAAACTGTGGTAACGGTGGCGGGCATTTTTGAGCTTGGGGTGCGAGAGCTAGACAGTCGCTATGTGTATACCAACCTTAAGCAAGCCCAAAGCCTGTTAAATTTGCCCGGTGGTGTGTCTGTATTAGAGCTTAAAATTACCGAGGTATTCAGTGCCGATTATTGGGCACAGCGCATTCGGCAATTAACCGGGCTAGATGTACAAAGTTGGATGGACAGCAATGCTCAACTACTGAATGCGCTACGTTCACAAAGCATGACCACGCAAATGATCCGCGTATTTGTTGCCTTATCGGTCATTTTTGGTATTGCCAGTGTGTTGGCGGTGAGCGTGGTACAGCGCACCCGAGAGATTGGAATATTGCGCGCCATGGGTAGCTCGCAACAACAAATTTTGCGGGTGTTTTTGTTACAAGGCGGCTTACTGGGATTAGCCGGCTCTTTATTAGGGGTGTTGGTTGGCTTTAGTTTGGCGCAATTATTTAACAGTGTTGGCGAGCGTTTGTTTGTCATAACCCTTGAGCCATCAATGATGATCTCGGCTATTTTAATTTCAGTGACCGCCGGCGTCATCGCCGCCGCCGTGCCAGCACGTCGTGCGGCTCATTATGATCCTGCGGTGGCAATTCGTTATGTTTAAATCTAAGCCTAAGTCTAAATCTAAGTTGTCTGCACCCGCAGCTTCATCTGAGGTGGTGTTAGCGCTGACTAAGTTAAATAAAGTGTTTAACCCTAATACAGAGTTAGAAAATCATGTGTTACATGATATTTCGTTACAGGTTAAGCGAGGCGATTTGGTTGCCTTAGTGGGCACCTCGGGCTCAGGTAAAAGCACCTTACTCAATATTATGGGGCTACTCGATGTGGCCTCCTCTGGCGAGCTGCATATTGATGGCCAGCTCACTCAAGGCTTGCCAGAGCTGGCGCGCACGCAGCTACGCAGTGAGTCCATTGGTTTTGTGTTTCAGTTTCATCATTTAATTAGCGCCTTTAGCGTGCTCGATAATGTGCTGATGCCATTAATGTTGCGCCATGGTAAACCCTCAGCCGAACAAAAAGCCTATGCCCGTTATTTATTAGCAGAAGTGGGCTTGGCGGATTATATGCAACAACCCACCAATCGGTTATCTGGGGGCCAGCAACAAAGGGTGGCCATTGCTCGTGCTTTAGTGACTCGCCCGGCCTTAATATTAGCGGATGAACCCACGGGCAACTTAGATACCCAAACCGCAGATGAGGTTTTTCATTTATTTGAGCGTTTTAACCAAGAGCACGATTGCGCCATTGTGATTGTCACCCACGATCCCAGACTCAGCGCCCGTTGCCCTCGCACTATTCGTTTAACCGATGGCCGTATACTATACGATGGCCATTCTAATCAGCATCCCCAAGAGTAATAAAAGTATTAGGAGAACAAAGAGACAATATTAGATATACTCGTGGCCTGTAACCCCCTTATTATCGAGCCTGAAAACGGCAATATAATATCACTTTGGCCGACATGGATAACGTCCAGCCATATCGACTGCCCTATTGGGAATATATAAGCGGTGGCAACGCAATGCTTGTTTTATAAATAGCGACTCATTTTATATCGCACATTAATAAGCGCATTGTTATTTTATTCTTATAAAGGCGACCTTTTATGACTCCAGCACGCCAAGTGTTAGCTGATTTACAACATATTCAAAATCAGATTGCACACCATGCACCGCTTGACGATATATTATCCGCTATTATTGATATGGTCGCCGCCCAGCTGTCTGATGCCTCAGTGTCGTTTATGTTGCTCTCGCCAGAGGATAACACCTTAAGCGTGGTTGCCAGCCATGGCTTGTCTGATACTTATTGTCAGGCCGCACAGCAGGTGCCTGTCGGGCCCAATATCGCCTCTTGTGGTGCCAGTGCTTATCGTAAAAAGATAGTGATTACTCCCGATATTGAAGCGGATATTAATTGGCACACCTTTCTACCATTGACGCGTGCCGAAGGGCTGGTCTCTTGTTGGTCTGCACCTGTCTTAAGTGTCGATGATACGACATTAGGTACTTTTGCCACTTATTATCGAGACATAAGAGAGCCGACCCAGCTCGAAACAACCCAATTAATGCAAGCCGCTAATTTGGTTGCTTTGGCCATTGCTCGCCAACAGGATCGTCAAGCAGTACAAAGACAAGAACAGCGTTTTAGCTCTTTGTTTACCCAGCAGCACGATGCTGTATTTGAAATGGATCTCACCGGCCATTTTTTGAATACTAATCCCGCTGTTACGCGTCTTATTGGTTTTTCGCCAGAACAACTGGTTGGTGTTCACTTTGAAAAATTTGTTGTAAAAAAAGATTATGCACGCACCCAAGAGGCATTTGAACAGGCTTGTTTGGGGCGTCCGCAATACTTTGATATTGATGTCTATAATGTGCAGCAGCATATTCTTCGTCTGCATATTACTAACCTTCCCATTATTGTTGATAACAAAATAGTGGGTGTCTACGGTATTGCGCGTGACGTTAGTGCTCAGTATCAGCAAGAAGCTGAATTACGCTTGTTACAGCGTGGTATTGATGCCAGCCGTAATGGGGTGGTGATGGCGGATGCCAGTGTGCCTGAGTTACCTGTGGTATATGTGAATGCCGCTTTTGAAGAAATAACCGGATATAGCAAAGCTGAGGCCGTGGGGGTTAATTGTCGGTTTCTGCAAGGAGAAGGTACAGATCCTGATGCGGTTGCTCAGGTCCGCCTAGCCATTACTGAGCGCCGTGAGCAACAAGTCACCTTGTTGAATTATCGTAAAGATGGTACGCCATTTTGGAATTTATTCAGTCTAGCGCCTGTCTTTGACGAGCAAGGGGAGTGCACCCATTTTGTGGGCATTCAGCAAGATGTGACTCGCCAGCAAGAAAATGAAGAAAAGCTGCGTTTTCAGCGCACCCACGACCAACTTACCGGCTTACTAAATCGCCCTTCTTTTGAATTCCACCTCAATCATCTTTATCACCATAGCCCAGACGCGCAACAGATCAGAGTGCTGGTGATGAATTTAGATGGCTTTAAAAGTATTAATGAAGGGCTCGAACATTATGTCGGCGATTGCCTATTACAGGCGGTTGCTGAGCGGTTAACGAGCTGGTTGCAACCAGAAGATTATATTGCGCGTTTAGGTGGCGATGATTTTGGCATCTTGCTGTTTAAAGCTGATGAAGACGCCGTGGCGCAAGCGGCAGAAAACTTACTTACCTTATTGTCTCGTCCTTTTGTGGTCAACGAGCATGTGTTACATATTAGTGCGAGCCTGGGTATTTCTAGTTTTGATAGTAAGTTGCATGATAGTAGTGAACTGATCCAGCGTGCTCATGTAGCCTTGCACGAGGCCAAGTTACAGGGGCGTAATATATGGCAATGTTATACCGGTCAAATAAGTGCGCCCACGCTGGAACATATTTCTTTGCGTCGTGAAATGTTCGAGGCGATAGAAGAGCAACAATTTGTTGTTTATTATCAACCATTAGTGGATGCGCGTACGGGGGAAGTGCGTAGTTTAGAAGCACTCATTCGTTGGCATCACCCCGAGCGTGGCATGGTGCCTCCGAATGATTTTATTCCTTTGGCAGAGCATACTGGACAGATTATTAGTATAGATCAGTGGGTACTACGCCAAGCCTGTTTGGATACAGTGGCGATGAATGCCAGCCGACCTCATGCGCAGTCAGTGGCGGTAGCGGTGAATATTTCTCCTATTCACTTTCGCCGAGCAGGCTTTGTTAATGAAGTGCAGCAGGTATTAGCAGAGAGTGGGCTAGCCCCTTATTTGTTAGAGCTTGAAGTGACAGAAGGGGTGTTAATGTCGGGGGCAGACACCGTCATTAAACAGCTTGATGCACTGCGCCACTATGGCGTTCGGGTTGCGATAGACGACTTTGGCACGGGCTTTTCTAGCCTTAGCTATTTACGCCAATTACCCATTAATAAGGTGAAGTTAGATCGCTGCTTTATTGAAGGCATTGATCATCAGCGAGACAGTGCCGCTATAGTGCAAGGGGTAATTACCATGGCCCATAACTTAGGGCTACAGGTGGTGGCAGAAGGGGTGGAAGCTCACGCCGAATGGGAAGACTTAACGCGTCGCGGGTGTGACTTTTTACAAGGCTACTTATTTTCTCGCCCAGTTCCGCTGATTGATGTGATGGCGCTTCCTAATCGATTACCGGTATAAATAACGGCTATACCTCGCCTTATTCAAGACGAGGTATAGCTTTAATGCCCGATAGACTTAAAGCTGTGTGCTATTTGTTGCTTGTGCGGTTAGGCGCATAGCGCCGTCTGCCGCATGAGCCAGCTCTTGGCCTTTAAGTACAAAGTGACGGCTATAATATTGCTTGTGTTCGTCGTGCTCATGAAAGTGATGCGGCGTTAAAATAGCGGTTAATACCGGAACTTCCGTTTCTAGCTGTACTTGCATTAAGCCGGTGCATACCGCTTGTGCCACAAAATCGTGGCGATAAATCCCGCCATCAACCACCAAACCGCTGCACGCAATGGCAGCATATTGGCCGGTTTTTGCCAATAACTTAGCTTGTAGAGGAATTTCGTAAGCACCGGGTGCGGCAAATACCTCTATTTTATCGGTATCGTAACCCAGCTCAGCCAGTTGGCTGCGAAAGCCGTCCAGTGCTTTCAGTACGATATCGGCATGCCAAGAAGCGTGAATAAAGGCGATGCGTTGGTTGCGGCTATTAAAGTGAGAAGTTTTCGTTGAGCTCTGATCCATGGGTAAATCCTATTATAAAATCACTGAATCAGGGCGAACGTACAGGCAAGCACAGCCTAAGACAAAGCGTGGCTTTAACTTAGGCAATGGTTCTTTGGTCAGCATTTAACGCACCACAAGCGGGTAGAAAATGACTGCATTAAAGGACATGTCTGACGCTCTCTATCATCCGGACTATCACCGTCGGCTCTGGAGTTACACCAGATCTGCTAGACCCTTTTTGACACCAATACCAAGTCAAAAAGGCGCTCGCGGGCTTTACGATGAGGAATATTTCCCCTTCATATTTACCGCCGGTGGGGAATTACACCCCGCCCCGAGAACGAAGTCGGTTACACCGACAGTGAGAATATAGAGGGTTATGATCACAGAGTAAAGCCTCGCCCTTTGGGAGCCTGCGCTTTACGCTCTGGCTTTCTCTAGTGCGCTGTAAATTTCGCTGAAGCTGTGTTGCTCTAGTGCGGCAAAACCGGGCTGTTTTTTGGCCTTAAGTTGGTTGAGTAGCGGCGTGCTGATGCCACATAAAAAGCAGCTAACCGTATGAAGGCTTAAGGGGCTTGGGTGTTGTGCTTGTAGCGACTGGCTCCATTGTTGTAATTGCGCCGTGTTAGGCAGCGCAGGAGTGGCAGGCTTGGGGAGCTGAGCGACTTGACCGGCACAGACCGAACAATGGCCGCATTGTTTGGGGGCATGATGATCGCCAAAGTAACTGGCGAGGCGCTGACTTAAACACTGTTCACTTTCAAAAAACTGGATCATTTGCTCAAGGCGATGAATTTCATTGTGTTCTTTTTGTTGAAATAACTGATGCAAACGCTGAGCTTCAGTGGCTTTATCAAGTGTGGGCGCTAATACTTGATACACTTCAATCATTTGCTTGCTTTCTAGCACAATTAAGCCTTGCTCGTGCAAATAATCTAGGGCATTGATCACCCGTTTTCGCTCACCCGAGGCGGTATGCCAAATGGCTTCAAAATCGACCTGACACCAGGTTTTTGCTTTGGGCGATCCGTGAAAAACAGCCTTTAAAAATGCCTGACGTTCAGGGTTAAAGCGGCGAATAATGTCCTCGGGTGAGGCAATAAATTTAAAACGGTAATCGCCATAGTAGCTATATAAGGGCTCTATAACGCCATTCAGCTCTAAATACACCAGTAAGGTTCTTAAAGGTAATACGCGAATATTGCAGTGGTTGGCCAAACGAATGGGCATCACTTCCCAGTGGCCATCTTGGCCGGGGAGTTCGTTAAGTAATGCCTGAATAGCCTCTGGCTCTGGCGTGTCGCCATAAACGAAGTTTTCTAGCACATTTTGCCCGGCTAAATTACCCAATAAAATACAATGCGAGGCTTGGCCATCTCGCCCAGCTCGGCCTATTTCTTGGCTGTAATTTTCAATCGACTTGGGTAAATCAAAGTGAATAACGCGGCGAATATCTGATTTATCCACCCCCATGCCAAAGGCAATGGTGGCCACAATGCAAGGCTCTTGACCCTTCATAAAGGCCTGTTGCAATTGCCGACGCTGGTCTTGTTCCATACCCGC
Organism: Oceanisphaera pacifica; assembly: GCF_017498065.1. Taxonomy (GTDB): domain Bacteria; phylum Pseudomonadota; class Gammaproteobacteria; order Enterobacterales; family Aeromonadaceae; genus Oceanimonas; species Oceanimonas pacifica. The sequence continues at coordinate 19,435 of NZ_JAGDFX010000002.1, forward strand.
ATGATAGGCCCGAGCTTGCAGGCCGGCGGCCATTAACTGCTCTGCTACTTGCTCGGCTGTGTGTTGCAAGGTGACATACACAATCGTGGGCGCACTAGGGTTAAGGCGCACCTGTGCAATTAAAGTGTCAACTTTCTCAGGCTCAGTGACCGGCAACACACTTAGATGCAAGTTAGCCCGATAAAAGCCGGTTAACACCACATTACTTGGGGGCAGAGCAAACTTATTCTGCATATCGGCAATCACCTTGGGGGTGGCTGTGGCGGTTAATAGCAATACTTGCGGGATCTGTAAAAGCTGGCAATAGCTGGGGAGCTTTAAGTAGTCGGGCCTAAAGTTATGGCCCCATTCAGAAATACAGTGGGCTTCATCCACCACTAATAATGAAATCGGTACTTGGCCAATAAATTGGCGAAAGCGTTCATTTTTAAGTCGCTCAACGGAAATCATTAATACTTTTATCCGCCCCTCACGCACGCCTTGCATCACGTTACGGCTTTCTTCAAAGCTTTGGGTTGAGTCTATGCTGGCCGCAGAAATATTCATGCGTGCTAAAAAGGCGAGTTGATCTTGCATCAGTGCCAGCAGTGGCGAAATAACCAAAGTCAGATGGGGTAATAAAACCGCAGGGAGTTGATAGCACAGTGACTTACCCGAACCGGTAGGAAAAATAGCCGCCGCCGATTTCCCCGCCATAATGCGCTCAATAACGGCTTGTTGTCCGGGCCGTAAGCTAGAAAAGCCAAAGTGTTGTTGTAAGGTGTTGAGTAGCGTCATTATGATTGCCCCGAAAAAGCCATGCCTATAGCTTGGCTTGTGGTCAGTGTTTTAGCAACGTTAAAGCAGCGCCAAGCGCTCATCTACAAAAAAGCCAAGATCTCAACTCGGATCTTGGCTTGAAATTGTTAGCTCGGCGCTGAGTTAGCTTTTTAGAAGGTCATAAAGTCTTGATGGAAGGACTTTTCACAGTAATTACAGCGAAAGCGAACCTGATCCTTCACAGCTCGTACTTTAAACTTACTATTAACCGGCTCATTGTGGCTAATACAGTTAGAGTTAGGGCAAGAAAAAACATCTTCTACTTGCTCAGGAAGCTCTAATTGCAGTTTTTCTACGACTTCAAAGTCTTCAATAATATTAACGGTGGCATTGGGCGCAAATAAGGCTAATTGATTGGCTTGATCCGCAGAAAGCCGGGTGTTCTCTACCTTAATAATATCTTTAGACCCCTGGGCTTGAGAGGGAAGATTAAGACCAACGGTAATCTTTTCTTTGGTTTGCACCAGTCTAAACAACTGTAAAATTTTAATACCCTGACCCGCAGGAATATGGTCGATAACAGTACCACTGTGAATGGCTTCAACTTGTAATTGGCTTTTATGCATCAGAATATCTCTCACAGGCTTTTATTGAGTACTAAGGCAAGTAACGCTTGACGGGCATAGACGCCATTTTCTGCCTGTTCAAAGTAGTAAGCATAGGGGGTGTCGTCTACTTCAGGCGAAATTTCATCAATGCGTGGCAGAGGGTGCAAAATCTTTAAGCTATCTTTAGCGCCTTCTAACACCTCGGGGGTGAGCACATACTTTGAAGCAACATGCACATATTCTGTTTCGTCAAAGCGCTCTTTTTGTACGCGCGTCATATACAGAATATCTACTTCATCCATCACTTCTTCTATGCTGTCACGAAACTCAAAATTAAGGCCTTTTTCTCTGAGTTCATCACATAAGTATTCGGGCATGGCCAGCGCTTGTGGCGCGACAAAATAGAACTTACAGCCAAATAAGCTTAAAGCCTGAGTCAGCGAATGTACGGTACGGCCATATTTAAGATCCCCGACAAAGGCGATGGTTAAGCCTTGTAGTGTGCCTTGGGTTTCGTAAATGGTGAATAAGTCTAATAAGGTTTGGGTGGGGTGCTGGTTAGAACCGTCACCGGCATTAATCACGGGTACTGACGAAAACTCAGCCGCTAAGCGGGCGGCACCTTCTTGGGGGTGGCGCATTACAAAGGCATCACAATACGAGCTGATGACTTTTACCGAATCTGCCAAGGTTTCGCCTTTTTTAGCAAGCGAGGTACTGGTGCTATCAGAAAAACCAATAACGGAGCCACCTAGCCGCTGAATGGCGGTTTCAAATGACAAGCGAGTTCGGGTTGATGCTTCAAAAAAACAGCTGGCCACCACTTGGCTTAGCAATACATCGCGGTGAGGCTGTGCTTTTAGCTTAACAGCGGTATCTATAATGAGCTCAAGCTCGGGGCGCGTGAAATCAGAGATAGAAATAATATGCTTTTGATATAGGGGATTTGCCATCAGCAACGCTCTTGCAGGTATAAGGTTGGAGCCACAAAAAAGCCCCATAACGGGGCTTTTAGAATGAATAGATTGCCAACGCGAGTGCCTTGACCGCCACCAAGAGGGGCGATAGGTAATAATACAGACTGTTTAACTACAGTAATGTGCATGTATTAGTCACTCCGAGCGCGTGCGAATCTTACGGATTATAAAGAAATGTCTGCTATAAGCAAAACATCTGATAAAAATGGTGAAAATATCAGCGAACGAACTGATTAATCAGAAATAGCCCTTTACCTTTGAATGAATATCTCTATAATTCACCTCGTATTGCAGGGGTGTAGTTCCAATTGGTAGAACGGCGGTCTCCAAAACCGACGGCTGGGGGTTCGAGTCCCTCCACCCCTGCCAACTTCTTGCAAAAGCCAGCTTAACAGCTGGCTTTTTGCGTTCTGGAGTATCAACAATGACGCCACACCAAGTTAAACTCTGGCAGTTATTAGCATTACCTGCCTGGCAATGCGCCCACCCCGAACGATTACCTTTTGCTCCATTGCCTGCCGTGCCTGCTGCTGATGTCCTTATTGTGCTTGGCCAAGGGAAAATACTACCCGCTTCATTTTCAGGTGACATTATGTGTGCGCTCTCACTCACAGATAGCCAATTACAGGTAATGGATGAAGCCGCTTGGTTAGCAGAAGATAAGCCCAGTGCCCCTATTTTGCTTGGGTTTAATATCACCAGTAGTGTGGAAGCTTTTAGCTGGCATGCCAGCCTACCTTTGTCTGCCACCGATAAAAAAGCATTGTGGAGTCGCTTATGTCACCTTTATTTCGCCCACTAAACCCTGACTGTCTCGACGCTATGTTAGTAATTGAGCAGGCCGCTCATGCTCATCCTTGGAGCCGTAACCTGCTGGCGGACAGCTTTGGTGAGCGTTATTTTACCGGTTCGCTCTGGCAAACAGTGCCTATCACGACGACGCAAGAGAGCACAGAGCAGCTGGTGGGCTACTTTATTGCCGATTGCGTACTGGATGAAAGCACATTGATGAATATTTGTGTGGCGCCAAAATGGCAAGGGCAGGGTTTAGGCCGGCTACTGATGAAGCATTATTTACAGCAGTGTACGCTGCGCGGTATTAACCAATGCTGGCTTGAGGTAAGGGCCTCTAATATTGCGGCTCAGGCGCTGTATGCTGCCTGTGGTTATCAAGAAAATGGCCGTCGGCGTCATTATTATCAAACCCACTCGGGAAGCGAAGATGCGGTATTAATGGCATTAACATTAAGCAACTAGCCAAACTCTCCCTATACTAATAGGCACACTCTCTGTTCAAGGGTGAAATATGAGAGCATTGCCGATAGCCATGTTAAATCTCAGTCGCCCAATGCTGAGCCTACTCTGGATTTGTGGTGGGTTGCTTGGGTCGCAGTATGCACAAGCAGACTTGTATCGTTATCACGATGCCAATGGCATGGTGCACTATAGCGATAATCAAAGCTATCACGTCAAGCCGCTACCTATTAATGGTCAAGAACATCGCCTGCATCGTGATGGCGTCTTGATGCGAGTCGTTAAAAAAGCAGACGGCCATTATCTGTTTGTGTTAAATCGTCTAACTCAGCCTGTGGATCTTAGGTTGCGTTTGCAAGCACAGCAGAATGTGCAGGTGCCCCCACAACTTCGCCAAGTGTTGCGTATTCCTGCTACTCAAGAGCTATTTATTGGCAAACTGTCGCCTAAAGACGAGGGCGATTGGCATTATGATAAAGAGTTTGATTATCATAATGTTGCAAACCTTGTCGAAAACAATGTCGAAAATAATGCTCAAAACAAAGCCGAAAACAGTGCCGCTAACGCCAGCACTCAGTTTGATGCGCGACAAATCAGCCTACCAGATGATTTTGTTAGTCATATTAATCCTAAACCCTATTTTTCTGACCATCCCAACTTAGCCTCACCGGTGAAAGGGCGTTATCGCATTGCCCAAGGGTTTAATGGCGATTTTAGCCATAACAAGCCCTCAAACCGCTACGCATTAGATATTGCATTGCCGATGGGCACCCCGCTATATGCCGCTCGGTCTGGGGTGGTGACGGCGGCAGTCGATACTTATGTTGGCGGCGGTTTAACTGCCAATTATCGCGGCAAGGCAAATTATCTTAGAATACGTCATGACGATGGCACTATGACGCTTTATGCGCATTTGCAAACTGGATCTCTACGGGTACGTAAGGGGGAGCGGGTTAAGGTGGGGCAAAGGGTAGCGGCTTCGGGTAATACCGGTTATAGCTCAGGCCCCCATTTGCACTTAGCGTTACAAATGATCAACGCAGGGCGTAAAGAGTCCATTCCTTTTACCTTGCAAGGAAGTCAACCTAAAACCGGCTTGTGGTTAGCAAGCTCAGCTATGGGCGATCCGTAGTGAATAAACGAATGCTGAGAACCGCTTAATCTAAGGGAAAGGGAGTGATGTCTGGTTTTTCTTGGGGGTTAATCTTTATTGTTTGAAGTTAAGTGCTGTTATTTATGTTGGTTGTGAGGCTTTATGTTGCTGTGGTTGGGTTGTTGAGCTTAAAACCAGTTGATTTATCCATTTTTATATGGCCTTTTACGGTATCTTTTATATAAAAATCAAAGTAAATGGGCAAGATATTAAGATGGCAGAGTTAATTGATGTGGTAAGAAGCGACTCACGTAGCATCAGTCACTATACGAAAGTGCTGGGCCCTGGGATTTTGGGCGCGGCAGCGGCCATTGGTGGTTCGCATTTAGTGGCTTCAACACAGGCTGGTGCTATTTATGGCTGGCAGCTGGTTGGGCTTATTTTATTGGTTAACTTGCTTAAGTATCCGTTTTTTCAAATCGGTGCACGCTATACCATGGCGGCAGAAGAAACCTTAATTCAGGGCTATGATCGCATTGGCCGCGGTTACCTTTACTTGTTTACTGCGTTAAACATTGTAGCGTCAGTGATCAGCACCGCTGGGGTGGCCATGTTGTGTGGCAGCATCTTGGGGTTATTTATTGGTGATAGCCTAACGGTTACGCAGTTAAGCATGATAGTGCTGGCGGGCTCGTTAGTCTTTTTAATAACCGGCCATTATAAAGCACTTGATAAAGTGGCTAAGTGGGTCATTGTCGGCTTGGCGGTGGCCACAGTTACGGCTGTCTGCATTGCATTAAATAAAGGCGGTGTGGCGCCACCGGACTTTGTCTCTCCTAGCCCCTGGAATATGGCTTCTGTGGGATTTTTAGTGGCGCTAATGGGATGGATGCCCGCTCCCATTGAGTTATCTACTTGGAACAGTGTTTGGTTACGTCAAAAAAAGTCTCTTAATCAAAGCCTGGATTATAAAGATGCCTTAGTTGATTTTAATGTCGGCTATATTACGTCAACTTTGTTGGCGTTAGCCTTTGTAGCATTAGGTGCATTAGTGTTGCACGGTAGTGGCACTAGCTTTGCCAGCTCGGGTATTGGTTTTGCTCATCAGTTAGTGAATGTATATGCCAGCGTGATCGGTGAATGGAGCCGCTGGTTGATCGCCTTAATTGCTTTTTTATGCATGTTTTCTACCACCATTACGGTGTTAGATGGCTATAGCCGTGCACTCAGTGAGTGCTTTGTTCAGTTTCAGCAAGCTCAAGGCAGTGGCCCAACGGGCACCGGCAGTCGTTACACTTACCCTTTAATGATAGCAATGGGCATTATCAGCGCCTTTATTATTATGTTTTTTAAAGGCGCGTTGTTGGCCATGCTAGAGCTGGCCATGATCTCTGCTTTTATTAGTGCGTTGGTATTTGCTTGGCTAAATTACCGGCTGATGAAGCTACCCCAAGTCCCCAAGCAGTATCGCTTAGGTCGCGGTATGGCGCTGTTAAGTTGGGTCGGTATTGTGTTTTTTACAGGCTTTAACCTTCTCTTTGGTTATTGGTATGTCTTTGTTAAATAGCGCACAGTTAACTCGTGTCTAACGAGCAGGTGAGCAAGCCGAATCTGGCTAACTTAAGTCGTTTGGCTTGCTCATCGCCACTAAAGCGTCATTGTGTTTACCTCTTAGCTCCTCTGAACCTAGTCTCCTTTCCATATCTAGTGCTTTATTTCTTCTTTCGCTGCTCTGGCGCGCATACTCTCCTTTTGTGATCTCTGGCGCTAAAACAGCCACTTTTTAGTTATTAATCAATGCTAACGTAGAGTGGTATGTTAAAAAATGATCATAAAAGGTTTATTTTTACATAAAGATAAATATATAGTTTATGGATTGTTGTTTATCTGTTGGCTTTTGGTTTCATCTTGGTTGTTGTATATAACGGCCAGCTTGAGTTGCCATTCTGATACAAGAGATAGCGCAGCACGTATGCTTGACGGAGCAAGGTGCCCCTGAGCCAGCAATAAGCGAACAATGAGTAGACTCATCTTTACTGATAGTAAGGAAAAATCGGGGCTTAATGCTGAGGAGTGATCTGGCCTTAGTGTTAATATCAACATTATGTAGGGATGTATTATGTTAATTGCAATTCCAAAGGAAACCCTTAGCGGCGAGACTCGGGTAGCGGCAACCCCTAAGTCGGTAGAGCAGCTAATAAAACTGGGCTTTGAGGTGTGCATCGAACGGGGTGCAGGCAGTCAAGCAAGCTTTGATGATAGCGCCTATCAGGCTGCCGGTGCCAGCTTGGTGGATGCCAGCGCCGTGTGGCAAGCCGCCATTATTTATAAGGTGAATGCGCCAAATAGTGAAGAAATTGCCCAGCTGCAAGCGGGGACCACCTTAGTGAGCTTTATTTGGCCGACGCAAAACCCTGAATTAGTTGAGCAGCTAAAAGGCAAAGGCGTGAGTGTGTTGGCCATGGATATGGTGCCGCGCATCTCTCGTGCCCAATCATTGGATGCGCTCTCGTCTATGGCCAATATTGCCGGTTATCGCGCAGTGGTTGAAGCGGCTCATGAATTCGGTCGTTTTTTTACTGGGCAAATTACTGCCGCAGGTAAGGTGCCGCCCGCTAAAGTGTTGGTGATTGGAGCAGGCGTTGCCGGTTTATCCGCCATTGGGGCTGCGGGATCATTAGGGGCTATTGTGCGCGCCTTTGATACCCGCCCCGAGGTTAAAGAGCAGATAAACTCTATGGGCGGGGAGTTTTTAGAGCTGGACTATGAAGAAGACGCAGACTCCAGTGATGGCTACGCCAAAGAAATGAGTCAGGCCTTTATTGATGCCGAAATGGCGCTCTTTATGCAACAGGCCAAAGAAGTCGATATTATTATTACTACAGCACTTATTCCTGGCCGCCCTGCACCTAAGCTGATCACCGCCGATATGGTGGCGAATATGCAGCCAGGCTCTGTGATTGTTGATTTAGCGGCACAAAATGGCGGTAACTGTGAACTTACCCAACCCGGTGACTTATTTGTGAGCGATAACGGGGTAAAAATTATCGGCTATACCGATCTTAATGGGCGTTTGCCCACCCAGTCGTCCACCTTGTACGCCACCAACCTAGTAAATCTTGCCAAGCTATTGTGCAAAGAAAAAGACGGCAATATTAATCTCGATTTTGACGATGTTGTGCTGCGCAATATGACAGTGGTCAACGCCGGCGAGGTGACCTTTCCGCCACCCGCTATTAGCGTGTCTGCCACACCTAACGCAAAAGCTAGCTCCACTGCGCCTACAGAGCCTGAGCCCAAAGCACCCAGCAAGATAAAATATTATGCCGGCGGCCTAGGTATTGTGCTGTTTGCCTGGTTGTCAGCGGTGGCACCGGCGGAGTTTTTATCCCATTTTACCGTATTCGTACTGGCCTGCATTGTGGGTTACTACGTGGTGTGGAATGTGTCGCACTCTTTGCATACGCCTTTAATGTCGGTGACCAACGCTATTTCAGGAATTATTGTTGTTGGCGCCTTATCACAAGTGGGCAACGGCGGTGTGGTGAGCTTTTTGGCATTTATTGCCATTTTGATTGCCTCTATTAACGTGTTTGGCGGTTTTACCGTGACACACCGCATGCTGAAAATGTTTAGGAAGGGCTAATCTTATGTCACAAGGACTGGTAACTGCGTCTTATATTGTGGCCGCTGTGCTGTTTATTTTAAGCTTAGGCGGTTTATCTAAACAGGAATCGGCAAAAGCCGGTAACTGGTATGGAGTGGCGGGCATGACGATTGCGCTGCTGGCCACCATTTTTAACCCAGAGGTCACGGGTGTGGGCTGGATTATACTGGCCATGGTCATAGGGGCTGTGATTGGTATTCGCTTTGCATTAAAAGTGGAAATGACCGAAATGCCCGAATTGATTGCCATTTTGCATAGTTTTGTGGGCTTGGCGGCCATGCTGGTTGGGTTTAACACCTATATTGATCATGAAGCTCTGTCGGGCGCCATGCTTAATATTCACAATACCGAGGTTTTTTTAGGGGTCTTTATTGGTGCGGTGACTTTTACTGGCTCGATTGTGGCTTTTGGTAAATTGCGTGGCAGTATTTCTTCTAAAGCCTTGCAGCTGCCTCATCGCCATAAGCTTAACTTGCTAGCGGTGTTGGTGTCTTTGCTGTTGTTAATTTGGTTTGTGCAAGTAGAAGGCTCCACTTTTGCCTTGTTAGTGATGACCTTGATTGCACTGGCGTTTGGTTGGCACTTGGTGGCCAGCATTGGCGGTGCCGATATGCCGGTGGTTATCTCTATGCTTAACTCTTACTCGGGTTGGGCGGCGGCGGCGGCAGGCTTTATGCTATCGAATGACTTGCTTATTGTAACCGGTGCCTTAGTTGGTTCGAGCGGGGCCATTTTGTCGTACATTATGTGTAAAGCCATGAACCGCTCATTTATCTCTGTGATTGCCGGCGGCTTTGGGGCTGACGAGTCGGCTGGCCAAGGCGGTGATGAAGAACAGGGCGATCATGTTGAAGTGAGCGCAGATGATGTGGCCGATATGCTAAAAAACTCAAGCTCGGTGATTATTACGCCCGGTTACGGTATGGCGGTGGCACAGGCACAATATCCGGTGGCTGAGCTGGTGTCTAAGTTGCAAGCCGCAGGAGTGAATGTACGTTTTGGTATTCACCCTGTGGCTGGTCGGCTGCCTGGGCACATGAACGTGCTCTTGGCTGAGGCGAAAGTGCCTTATGATATCGTATTAGAGATGGATGAAATTAACGAAGATTTCAGTGACACCGACACCGTCTTGGTGATTGGTGCCAATGACACTGTTAACCCTTCTGCGGCCGAAGATCCTGCCAGCCCTATTGCGGGTATGCCGGTTTTGGAGGTATGGAAAGCGCAGCAAGTGGTGGTGTTTAAGCGCTCAATGAGTACCGGTTATGCGGGGGTACAAAATCCCTTATTCTTCCGCGATAACAGCACCATGCTATTTGGTGATGCCAAAGACAGTGTAGATAGTATTCTTAAAGCACTTTAGTCATTGTTTATTAAAATTAATTTTAAAAGAGCAGCCTAGCTGCTCTTTTTTTATAAGCCATCGCTTGGCTCTGGCCTATACTGGTGTTGTGAGGAGCGGTGAGTATAATCAGATTAACCGTTATTTAACCTATCATAAGCGCGTGATACGCAGAGGATGTATGGAGTATATTTTTTTAGCCATTGCACTGGTTATTTTATTTTGGGCGGTCACCGTTTATAACAAACTGGTGGCACTGATTGAGGCGGTACTTAACTCAGAAAAAGAAATATCTGTGCAATTAGATAGACGAGGCAAGGTGTTTGATAGCCTAATTTCAACCGTTAAGCGCTTTATGGAGCATGAAAGTGAGGTGTTTACTAAAGTCACCGCCTTGCGGGCACAAGCTATCGACCTTAATGCTTCACCAGAAGCGGTAAAGCAGGCAGAAGACGAGTTGTCGAATATGGTAAACAGTGGCGCGATTAATATCGCGGTTGAAAGCTATCCTGAATTAAAATCAGACCGCAATATGATGCAACTGCAAGAGGAAATCGTCTCTACTGAGAATAAGCTAACCTTTGCCAAAAAGGCCTATAACAGTGCCATTGAGCGCTATCAGGTTACCAAAAAGAGTTTTCCTAATATTATGGTTGTCAATATCTTTTCGGATCTCAATCAAGAGTTTGAATATTGGTCTTTAGATGAAGCAGCGATAAAGACGGAAGAAGCGCGCCGAGTCCAGTTTTAATCAGTTGCCCCCTTGTGGGGCTTTTTAATTCTTGATTGAAAAGTGAAGTGCTATGGATTTTAGAGAGTCGATAAGGGTTAACAACCGAAAGACCAAGTTGGTGGTGTTGAGCTACATTGCCATTATGCTGCTAGTGGGCTTGCTGGCCGATATTGCTATTCGTCCCTTGTCGAATGCGGGGCTGCTTTATGATATGAAGCTGTACCTGAGCTTGGCGGCTATCCCTTATTTCACCTTGGGCGTGCTTGCCTGTACCTTAATCGGTATTTTCATCATTAATAAGTTTGGGCACAAAATGATGCTGTCTGGCTCGCAATATCGCGAGTTAGACCCTACAGGTACGCTGTCTGATACTGAGCGGCAAGTCGCAAACATGGTTGAAGAAATGGCGATTAGTGCCAACTTGGGTTATCTGCCCCGTACTTTTATTATGGAAAGTGAGCAAATGAATGCCTTTGCCGCTGGCTGGAATAAAGATAATGCCTTGGTTGCCGTCACCTCTGGTTTATTAAGTAAATTAACACGCAGTGAAGTACAGGCGGTGATCGCCCATGAGGTTGGGCACATATTACACGGAGACTCTAAACTCACCCTCTATGTGGGCATATTAGCGAATGTTATCTTAACGCTGACCAATATTTTTGCGCATGTGTTTCTGTTTTCTCGCAGCAGAAATAGCAATGCCAACAAAGCTAAAATGCTACTCATGGTATTAAACTTTGTATTGCCGCTGATCACCCAAGTGCTCTACTTGTATCTGTCTCGCAGCCGTGAATACATGGCCGATGCTGCTTCAGTACAGCTTACCGGCGACAACCAAGCCATGATCTCGGCATTACAAAAGATTTCAGGTGATCACCAAGTTCATGATTCAGCTAGCAAGTTAAACGATGAAATATATACCGAAAAATACCGTGCGGCCGCCTATATCTTTAATAAAGGCGATTCTGTTTTTTCGACGCATCCTTCAATAGAAAATCGATTAAAAAAGCTCAGAGGTGAGTAAAATCTTAAAATAAAAAGCTAAGCTCACACCAAGAAGAGTATGAACGCTTATCACGCATGGTCGATAGCATGTTGTTTTTATCCAGAACAGAGCAACCCCAAGCGTCTATTACTTATAGCCACTACTTAATAGCATTTCTGCTTCTCATCCGTCACAGGCTTATGTGTGGGCCGACGAAGATTTATTACGCCGTGCTATGGCTAACTTAATGAATAATGCACTGCGCTATGGCGCCAAAGAAAAAGCGATTCAACTCGATTGTTACCTTAAGCATGAGCAATTCGTTATTCAAGTGAGCAATTAAGGGGCAGCCATTGCTGCCTCACAACCTCCTTATCTCTTTGATCGTTTTTATCGCTGCGAGTCCTCACGAGCTAACCCCGAGCAAACCGCTGGCTTAGGACTGTCGATTGTGCGCTCCACTATGCAGCTACATCAGGGGAGTGTTTGGGTAGAAAGTGATGCTGTGAGTACGCGATTTATGCTGACATTTCCTCAGCCTCAACAATAAAAAACGGTCACCTTATAGACGTAACTGGCTAATATCGCGCACTTAATTGCCATTGCCTTGCTTAACATAGGTAAATCCCTTATTTTCTAGTGTTTGTTGCTAACTCTTCGTTATTAAGGAAACTAAATGACCAGTAAGCAGGGGGCTTTATCTTTAACGGTTCCGGTCATGATGGGCTACTTACCGCTGGGCGCTGTATTTGGTGTTTTGTGGGTGGATGCCGATCTTACTTGGTACTGGGCCCCGTTAATGAGTGTGATGGTCTATGCCGGTGCACTGCAATATTTGGCGGTGGGCATGCTGGCGGCAGGCATTGGCTGGATTGACTTAGCCGTTGCGTCATTATTAGTTAACTTTCGCCATCTTTTCTACGGCCTTTCGTTATATCACCTGCTGCCCCAAGGCAGGTTAGGGCGACCCTACTTTATTTTTGGCATTACCGACGAAACCTATTCGTTATTAAGTGCCTCTGGTCAAGTCACAGACAGTAAAACGGCGTTACAAGTGGTGGCGCTTAATCAAGGGTATTGGATATTAGGCACCCTGATTGGCATGGTACTAGCCCGTGGCTTACCACCAGGCTTACAAGGGTTAGATTTTGCCTTAACCGCCTTGTTTACCGTGCTTGCCGTTGAACAAATACGGGCTAAAAAAGATGTGGGTGCCGTATTACTTGGCCTAATTGCCGCCAGTGTGGCGGGAGTTTGGATGAGTGAGTACTTCTTATTGGCAGCGTCAATTATGTTGGTATTGGTATTAACCGCTTGGCCATTACGAAAAGGGGAGCCGATATGAGCGATCTAGAGTATCTGATTAGCGCGCTTATTATGGGGGCAGTCACCTTTGGCTTGCGGGCATTTCCGTTTGTTGCTCGGGGGGTAATTGCCCACCATAGGCGCATTCAAATACTGGGGCGTCGGCTACCGGTTGCCATGATGGTATTACTGACTTTGTATGCCATGAATGTGCATAACTGGGGGGCGCTGAGTGATGGGTATGCACAGATATTTTCCGTTACCCTAGTAGCTCTCTTGCAACTTTGGCGCCGGCAAGCTTTGCTGAGTATTGCCTCGGGCACCTTAGTGTATATGGCGCTCGTAAATAACTGGCTAGGTTAGGGAAAAAACCACTGCGCGCCATCCCAATGCCATGGTTATACCACACCAGTAAAGGCTAATACCAACCGTACAAAAGAAGTAGTCATTTTCACTTGCTACAAAAGCCGAACAAAGGGGGTGACTCCACCGACACGCTGCAAGCACCTCCCTGTGGCGCTCAACACCTGACGTCCCTGTCATGTGATGGTCGGCGGAGTCACTCCCTTTATCCGGCCATCAGCCACTGAGTCGTCTGTTAGCAGTCTAAATGACAACGCTGAGCTCTATAAGAGGCGGCTGAGATCGCCTTCCACCAAGACAGTGAAATGCCATGGTCAGCAAAGGCTCCTGCAATGCAGACACTCCCACCGTCCTTGGTGGTCGGACGGCATTTTCCGAGCCTGTATGGGCCAGCTTGCTGGCGTGTATCTTTGTTGGGTAATGGAACGAATATCCAGTGTGTTTGGTCATAGCCATAAAAAAGGCCCGCACTAGGCGGGCCTTATTCATCAGAACAACAGACTCTGTTTACTCACCATTCCAGGCGGCAATCAGTGCACGTTCTTCATCAGTCATTTGCGTTAAGTTACCCAAAGGCATGTACTTACTTGCTACTACTTGCTGGATATGACCTGCTTGTAGCTTTATCTGCTTAGGTGAATCTAACATAATGCCAGCAGGGGCTGCAGCAAAGCTTGGGTGCGTTGGGTTAGCAGCATGACACTGTACACAACGGTGTTCCATAACAGTTTCTACCTGTGCAAGGGTTACACCTTCGGTGCTGTTTGCTTGCGCTTCGTTACCGGCTACTTCGGCGCCTTCTGCTGTAGTAACGCTGCTTTGGGCTGGTGCTTTTACAGCAGGTTTAGTGCTTGGCGCGCCAATCCATACCGCAATTAAAATAAGGATCACACCGGCAATTGGGTAACCTGGGCGCTTCTGGCCGCGGTGCATCAGAACGAAGTACTGACGAATTAAAGCACCGGCAAAGATGAACAGCACCATAATGACCCAAGACAACTCATGGGTAAAGGTGAAGGAGTAGTGGTTACTCAACATCAACAATACCACAGGTAAGGTGAAGTAGGTGTTATGTACTGAACGCTGGCGCCCACGTAAACCATCAATTGGGTTCGGGGTTTCACCGGCTTTCATGGCGTTAACCATGCGACGCTGGCCTGGAATAATCCAGAAGAATACGTTAGCCGACATGGCGGTGGCCATAACAGCACCGGTTAGCAAGAAAGCGGCACGGCCAGAGAAGATTTGTGTACTTAAATAAGCCACAATCACCATCATTATGCCAACAGCCACACTCAAAAGGCCATCACGGGTCATGTTAGGGCTAATGCGCTTACATAACTCATTATAGATAACCCAACCTAACAGCAAAAAGGTGAGAGCGGCAATATTTGCCTGCCAACCTGTCATGTTGGCAGCCCATTCCCACGAGCTGCTGTGGTTAACAAGATAGAAGCTTGGGTTGGTCAAGTACAACAAGGTAAACAGACCAAAGCCTGACAACCAAGTGGTGTAGGCCTTCCAGAATGACCAGTGTAGGTCTTCTGGCAAATCTTCTGGGCTGGTTGCGTACTTTTGATTATGGTAGAAACCACCACCGTGTACTGCCCACATTTCACCAAACACGCCTTTTTTCTTGCATGCTTCGCTTTCAGGTGCTTTTAAACCGTTATCAAGCATAACGAAGTAAATAGACTCACCTAGCCAAGCGATAGCAGCAATGACGTGCAGCCATCTAATTAACAAGTTACCAAATTCCAGCAGATACGCTTCCATGGTCTTACCTTCTCTGTTTCATAATTATTAGTTGGGACCCTAGCGCATCGAAACAGGTGCCCAACTTGCTATGAGCTGGGGGGCTGAGACCACATGCGCTGCCTTCTTAATCGCAAATTGTACCCTTTAAAAGAGGGTAAATGTTGACAATTTGTATGTGGATTTTTTTCAATTTCGTGATGAATGTCAATGATCTTTAACAGCTAAATTATTTAAAAATCGCAAAGTGAAAGAAAAATAACCCATGACTAAGCCATTAACTGACTACTTATCAATCAGTTAGCTTTTCTTCAGTCGGTCAGTGTTTTCATCAGAAAGTGATGGTTAAAAAACAAGCACCTAGTACAAGTTACACTATAATAGTGTAATTTATACTCAAAAAAGCAATAATTCTGTAATGTATGGCTAATATTAAATTGACAAAAATATCATCTAGGGTTTTCTGCAAGCTAAGGTCGGTGATAGCAACTCATTCTTGTTCTTGTATTGTAAGCGGGTGTTTTAATCTGTGTAAGCCACAAATTGTTTAACGCGCACCGATAATAACTTACGCAAAGGTGTAGGCGAAAAAGTGGGGGATAAACGGTCAAGTACATGACTTAAGCTCTCAAGCGTCGACAGAGCTTGGCCTCCAGGGCCTTTGCGAATATGGTAGGCGCCAGGTGGCGCTTGGCTAAAACTTAAACAAGGTAGCTGGCGCAACCAAGGGTTAAGGTGTAATAGCAGCCGTGTTTTTCGCCAAGTGCCGTCTAAGATTATTAACCCGCCAATATTAGCTTGAGTCAGATGAGCTGCTTGTTTGTCTACTGGCTTGTCTATGTCGAGTGCCTGAGCATCTGGATATAATAACCACCAATCGCCTTGCGATAATAAAGGTGGAGAAGTGAACACTTCTCCCACGTCCACTTGAATATCAGGCAATGCTAAGCGCAGTAGCGGTACAGTACTTTTAGCGTGTTTAGCTTCTAAAGGGTGCTGATAAATCAACACGGGCACAGGGCACGTCTGCTCCACTACATGAGCGCATAAGCAAGACAAGTTGGGGAGTTGGCAGTGAGAACAATAAGTGCGAGCCATATTTTTAGTCACTCTAATCAAGATCAAGCCACATCATAGCCACAACAAGGCGATGGTTGAAGTACAGCGCTTAATTTGCACTTTATTGATAAACAACTTTAACTCTTGATTGAGGAACAGGCGCGGATCAGCGACAATGGCCGCCGTTTTATTCGTCGTCCTCGAGTAGGCTCAGTAGCGTGCTTGCTCTTTTATCAAAGAAGAAACTCGACCATGTCATCATCGCAATTTCTACAGGAAGTCGCTAAACGCCGTACTTTCGCTATCATCTCGCACCCAGATGCGGGTAAGACTACCATTACCGAAAAAGTACTCTTGCATGGCCATGCTATTCAAAGTGCCGGTACCGTAAAGGGGCGTGGTTCTAACCAACATGCTAAGTCTGACTGGATGGAAATGGAAAAAGAGCGGGGGATTTCGGTCACTACCTCTGTGATGCAGTTTCCCTATAATGACTGTTTAATCAACTTATTGGATACTCCAGGCCATGAAGACTTCTCTGAAGATACTTATCGTACCCTAACGGCGGTAGACTCTTGCTTAATGGTGATTGATGGCGGTAAAGGGGTTGAGGATAGAACGCGTAAACTGATGGAGGTTACACGACTGCGTACCACGCCCATTGTGACCTTTATTAACAAATTAGACCGCGATATTCGTGACCCTATGGAACTGCTCGATGAAGTCGAAAACGAGCTAAATATTATGTGTGCGCCCATTACTTGGCCCATCGGCAGTGGGAAGTGGTTTAAAGGGGTTTATCATTTAGAAAATGATGAAGTGATCCTTTATCAGCAAGGCATGGGGCATACCATTCAAGATGTGCAGGTCATTAAAGGCTTAGATAACCCTGAGCTTGAAAGCATCTTAGATGCCGACGAACTGGCGAATTTGCGTGATGAGTTAGAGTTGGTAGAAGGTGCGGCCACCAAGTTTGATCATGAGTTGTTTTTATCTGGGGAGCTAACTCCTGTTTATTTTGGTACCGCACTGGGTAACTTTGGGGTCGACCACGTATTAGATGGTTTTAGTCAATGGGCACCGGCGCCTATGCCGCGATCCACCCAAGAGCGTGATATTGAAGCACAAGAAGAAAAGTTCTCAGGCTTTGTCTTTAAGATCCAAGCTAATATGGATCCGCGCCACCGTGACCGTATTGCTTTTATGCGCATTGTATCGGGCGTGTACAACCAAGGCATGAAGATGAAACATGTGCGTTTGGGCAAAACCATTAGCATTTCAGATGCCGTGACCTTTATGGCCGGTGACCGTGCCCGCGCAGAAGAAGCGGTAGCGGGTGATATTATTGGTTTACATAACCACGGTACTATTCAAATTGGTGACACCTTTACGCAAGGTGAAGATCTGAAGTTTTCTGGTATTCCTAACTTTGCGCCAGAGCTGTTCCGTCGTATTCGTCTTCGTGATCCACTGAAGCAAAAGCAGCTGCTAAAAGGCTTGGTACAATTATCGGAAGAAGGAGCGGTGCAGTTATTCCGTCCTCTGAGTAATAACGATTTAATTGTGGGGGCTGTGGGAGTGCTACAGTTTGATGTGGTAGTGGCACGCTTAAAGTCTGAATACAATGTTGATGCGCTTTATGAAGCCATTAACGTGTCTACTGCGCGTTGGGTGTATGCGAGTGATGCGAAAAAGCTGGATGAGTTTGAGCGTAAAATGTCACAAAACTTGGCATTAGATGGTGGTGATAACCTCACTTATATAGCGCCAACTATAGTTAACTTAAACTTAACCCAAGAGCGTTACCCTGATATTGAGTTTAGTAAAACCCGCGAACACTAAGCTGTTGGTTAACACTTAACATAAAAGCGCCGGCCTAACCGCCGGCGTTATTGTTTATCGCCCTTGTAGAAGTCGAGCAAAGCGTCTACTCCACCGACACGCTGCGGGGCCAATGACACTCACAGTATCAGCCTACTGCGAACATTCACTGGATGTTCGGTTAGGCTGATACTGCTCGTCACGGCGAGCAAGCTCGCCCCATCTGACTTCAACACATGACGTCCGACCGCCATGGATGGCGGGAGTGCCGAAATGGCAGGAGCATTTTTCGGCCCTGTCATGTGATGGTCGGTGGAGTAGAGCCCTTTATTCTCCCCTATGCCACGAAGCCGCATATGGGTTAGATTATCAGACTACTCAGTTCATCAAGAGGCATCCAGTTTAGATTAGATCACTCTTTTACTTAGAT
Source organism: Oceanisphaera pacifica (assembly GCF_017498065.1). Taxonomy (GTDB): domain Bacteria; phylum Pseudomonadota; class Gammaproteobacteria; order Enterobacterales; family Aeromonadaceae; genus Oceanimonas; species Oceanimonas pacifica. Next base: position 37,586 of record NZ_JAGDFX010000002.1, read on the forward strand.
TGGTATAACGCGTATCGCTGTACCAAGGAGGCACTATGTTGCTAACAGACAGTCATTGTCACTTTGACTTTGCCGCTTTTGGTGGCAGTAATGAACAAGTGCGCGCGCAGCACTGGCAACAGGCGCAAGTGCAAGGAGTACACCGGCTGGTAATACCGGGTGTGGAGCCTGCGCAGTGGCCAAGGCTGCCTAAGCTTTGTCGCACCCATGCCGGCCTTTATTATGCGCTGGGGCTGCATCCTTGGTGGTTAAAAGCGGCTCCGAATAATTGGCAAGGGCTACTGGCAGCATCACTTGCTCGCGCGCACGCAGATAAACATTGTGTGGCGGTAGGCGAAGTCGGTTTAGATAAGCAACTTTCTTTGCCATTCGAACAGCAAGAAGCGGCCTTGATTGCGCAGTTAACGTTGGCCTGCGATTACCAGCTACCGGTGATCTTACACAGTGTGGGCATGCACGATCGCGTCTTAAAGTGGTTACGCCGTTACCCTGTTATTGGTGGTGTGGTACATGGTTTTTCTGGTTCAGCGCAGCAAGCGAAGGCCTTTTGGCAGTTAGGGATTCACTTAGGGGTTGGTGGCACTATTACTTATGAGCGCGCCACTAAAACGCGCCACGCTATTGCAAGCCTACCCCTAGATGCATTAGTACTCGAAACCGATGCGCCAGATATGCCGCTGTCTGGCTTTCAGGGGCAAGATAATCACCCCCGCCAATTGCCTCGCGTGCTCTGCGCTTTAGCTACGCTGCGCCAAGAAGATGAAACTTCATTAGCGATTCAGCTGGAATCTAACGTGCGTCAGTTATTTGATTTTGCTAATAATAAATATTAAAACACGCTTTGTTAGCATCAGTTAAAAGGTGTCTATTATTTTTGTGATGCTATCGCTCGTTTATCCATAGCAGCTATCTATACTGGAGTTGTAAATCTGACTGCACATGCAAAGCAGAGCTAAACCGCCATTACCAAAGGAATTGCGCAATGACATTGATTATGAGTCTGGTCGGTATGTTGAGCTTAGTACTTATTGGCTTGTTGTTTTCGAGTAATAGAAAAGCGATTCGACTGCGTACCGTTGGCGGTGCTTTTGCACTACAACTGGGACTTGGGGCGTTGGTGCTCTATGTGCCATTAGGTAAAGAAATGTTGCAATCGCTGTCTGCTGGGGTCTCTCAGGTGATTGCTTATGCCAATGATGGCATGGACTTCTTATTTGCCGGCTTAGTGGGGGATGCGGCTTTTGAGAGCGGTTTAGGCTTTATTTTTGCAGTGCGCGTGCTGCCTATTATTATCTTCTTTTCTTCATTGATTGCTGTTTTATATTACATAGGCGTAATGCAGTGGGTTATTCGTCTACTTGGCGGAGCTTTACAACGTCTGTTAGGCACCTCGCGTACAGAATCCTTATCGGCCACGGCTAATATATTTGTGGGGCAAACCGAGGCCCCCTTAGTGGTGCGTCCTTTTATAGCCTCCATGACCCGCTCCGAACTGTTTGCGGTTATGTGTGGCGGCTTAGCCTCGGTGGCAGGCTCTGTGCTAGCGGGTTATGCCGCTATTGGTGTGCCTATGGAGTATTTAATTGCCGCCTCCTTTATGGCCGCCCCTGGCGGCTTGTTGTTTGCTAAATTAATTATGCCAGAAACTGAAACGCCGGCGACCAATGAGATGTTAAACAGCGCTGAGCTTGCCGATGAGGGAGCGGGTGATAAGCCCGTTAATATTATTGATGCCGCAGCGGTGGGCGCCAGCTCGGGCATGAAACTGGCCATGAACGTCGGCGCCATGCTGCTGGCTTTTATCGGGCTTATTGCCTTAATCAATGGCATCTTAGGTGGTATTGGTGGTCTGTTGGGTATGGAAAACCTCAGCATGGAGTTGTTACTGGGCTGGTTGTTTGCACCTTTAGCGTTTTTGTTAGGTGTTCCGTGGGATGAAGCCATAGTTGCAGGCTCATTTATAGGGCAAAAATTAGTACTGAATGAGTTTGTGGCTTATGTAAACTTTGCTCCCTATTTAACTGGGGAAGCCATAGTGGCAGGCACGAATCAGCTGATGTCTGAGCACACCAAAGCCATTATATCTTTTGCATTATGTGGTTTTGCTAACTTAGCATCGGTGGCCATTTTATTGGGCGGCTTAGGGGGCATGGCGCCTTCTCGGCGTCATGATATTGCGCGTCTAGGCTTAAAAGCCATATTAGCGGGCACCTTGTCTAACTTAATGTCGGCCACCATAGCGGGCTTTTTTCTGGCGTTATCGGGTATGTGAGCATAGCCATTAGCCATTAGCCGTCAGCTGTTAGAGGCAGTGAGTGTCTAACACCAATGCAATAATAAAGGAGCATGATGACCATGAATGAAGCTGCATTAGCACTGGTGGCAGAGCAGGCCATCGGCTTAATCGATTTAACTCGTTTAGATGAAGATGACACTGAGCAACAGATACGGGAGTTGTGCCAGCAAGCGATAACCCCCGTGGGCAGCGTGGCCGCCATCTGCGTTTACCCGCGCTTTATTGATACTGTTGCCAAAGAGCTAGGAAGGCTTAATCTTGGTCAGCAGGTGGCCATTGCAACTGTGGTGAATTTTCCTCACGGTGAGCACAGTGTTGAGCAAGTTGAGCAAGATATCACGGCCGCCATCGCTGCGGGCGCTCATGAAATTGACTTAGTGCTGCCTTATCGTCAGTTAATGGCCGGCAACACAGACACCGCTTTAACCATGGTTAAAGCGGCAAAAGCCATATGTATCAAGGGGAGTGCATGCTTAAAAGTCATCATTGAAAGTGGCGAGCTGGGTCATGTATCGCTTATCCGTCAGGCCAGTGAATTAGCCATTGCTGGTGGGGCCGATTTTGTCAAAACTTCCACGGGCAAGGTGGCGATAAATGCGACCTTAGCGGCGAGCGAGGTAATATTAACCAGCATTCGTGATAGTCAAAAAGACGTGGGCTTTAAAGCGGCAGGGGGCGTGCGCACCACAGCAGAAGCACAGCAATATTTACAGTTGGCCAAGCAGATAATGGGGCCTAACTGGGTTACGCCTGCGCACTTTCGCTTTGGTGCCTCTAGCTTGTTAGCTCAATTACTGAATTCGTTATCATAAGCGGTGATGTTTTCACCCACTTGATACACTCTAATAAGGAAACCCTATGAAACGCGCAATTGTGTTAGTTCTCGACTCCTTTGGCATTGGCGCGGCGGCAGATGCCGAGCAGTTTGGCGATCATGGCTCAGACACACTGGGGAACATTGCTAAAGCGTGCCAACAAGGCAAGGCTGATTTAGTTGATGAGAGTGGCCACAGAAGCCGTAAAGGGCCGCTACATTTGCCTAATTTAGGCAAACTTGGGCTGTTTCATGCGCATCATGCCAGTACCGGCCAAGTGGCGGCTGGGGTAAGCTTGCCCACAGAGGTGATAGGCAGCTATGGCTATGCGAATGAGATCTCGACTGGTAAAGATACGCCCTCAGGTCACTGGGAGTTAGCTGGGGTACCGGTCTTATTTGAGTGGGGTTATTTTCCTGAGCGCGAACATAGCTTTCCCCAGTCTTTAGTTAATGACTTGGTGAGCCAAGCCAAACTGCCGGGCATTTTAGGTAACTGTCATGCGTCGGGCACCACTATTTTAGAGCAGTTAGGTGAGGAGCATGTGCGCACTGGTATGCCCATTTGTTACACCTCTGCCGATTCGGTGTTTCAAATTGCCGCTCACGAAGAGCACTTTGGCTTAGACCGTTTATATCAGCTATGTGAAGTTGCGCGAGAACTACTTATGCCCTACAACATTGGGCGGGTGATTGCGCGGCCTTTTGTGGGTGGTGAAGACACTGGCGAGGGAGTGACCGAATTTGTGCGTACCGGTAATCGTCGAGATTACAGCATAGAGCCCCCCTCGGCGACTGTGCTACAAAAGCTGGTTGATGAGCAACAAGGTGAAGTGGTCTCTATTGGTAAAATTGCTGATATCTACGCCCACTGCGGCATTACGCATAAAGTAAAGGCCACCGGCATGGAGGCATTATTTGAGGCCACACTTAACGAGCTTGAGCGAGCGGGTGATAACACCTTAATTATGACCAACTTCGTCGATTTTGACTCCAGTTTTGGTCATAGACGCAACATTGCCGGCTATGCCGCTGAGTTAGAAGCCTTTGATCGACGCTTGCCCGAATTACTGGCAAAACTCTCACCTAATGATCTGTTGATCTTAACCGCCGATCACGGCTGTGACCCCAGCTGGCCAGGCACCGAGCATACCCGTGAGCATATTCCGGTATTGTGCTTAGGAGCTAGATTAGAGGCAGGTTCGCTTGGTGAGCGCGCGACTTTTGCTGATGTGGGGCAAAGCTTAGCTGCGTATTTTGGTACCAGCCCCATGGATTATGGCACCGCGTTTTTGTGAGCTACACCTATACGCGCATCAGACGCTGCTGCGCAGGTTTTAGCAGCTGACATTTCAAAAAGCTTCCCTTTTAACTCACAGCGTACGCCGTAAACGTAGCGCTGGTTGGATATAGGAAATAATAATGGCCACACCTCATATTAATGCAGAACGCGGCGACTTTGCCGAGACTATTTTAATGCCCGGCGACCCCTTGCGCGCGCAATATATTGCCGACACCTTCTTATCGGATGTAAAGCAAGTCAACCAAGTACGCAATATGCTGGGCTTTACCGGTACTTATAAAGGCCGCGCTGTGTCGGTAATGGGTCATGGCATGGGGATTCCGTCTGTGTCTATTTATGCCAAAGAGCTGATCACCGAGTTTGGAGTGAATACCTTGATCCGAGTGGGGTCCTGTGGCGCTGTGCGTGACGATGTACAGTTGCGCGATTTGGTGGTGGGGCTTGGCGCCAGTACCGACTCTAAAGTGAATCGCATGCGCTTTATGGATCACGACTTAGCAGCACTGGCCGACTTTGACTTGGTCAGTCATGCCGTGAGTGCAGCTAAAGCCTGTAAAGTGCCGGTTAAAGTCGGTAACTTATTTTCGGCCGATTTGTTTTATACACCTCAGCCCGCGCTATTTGAGTTGATGAAGCAATACGGCATATTAGGGGTAGAGATGGAAGCGGCGGGGCTATATGGCGTGGCCGCAGAATATGGCGCGCGCGCTGTTACCTTGTGTACGGTATCGGATCATATTGTACGCCAAGAAGCGTTAAGCTCAGAGGAGCGACAAAATACCTTTAACGACATGATAGAAGTGGCGCTAGAGTCTACCTTGATCGGCCAGACACCTGCTTTGTAGAGTTATTTAACTGGGCTACTCCGCTTCTAAGGCTGCGTCGACTTTCTGGTAGATGTACGGGGTAGCCTATGACTGATTTTTCTCACTAATAGCCCCAACAGTAATCCCACGAATAACCCTAACAGTAGGCACAGTGAAAGTAGCCAATTTATATGCTGTGTAAGTTGTTGCCATATATTATGTTGCGTCACAGCAATGGGGTTATTAGCTAATTGTAAGTGTAAAAAGCCCACCGGAGTCTCTTCATAATATAAAGAGCGAATATAGGGGAGCACTGTGCTTGGTTCTTTATTCGCCGCCTGTGGAGCCGAGCTTGCCAGTAAGTGAGCACTTTCATTATATAATACTGCTGAATCAATAAGAGGTATGCTTGCGAGCTCGTCAACCAGTTGTTGATGCTGCGCTGCGTTGTCGGTTAATAGCGCGCGCACGGCATGTAACTCGGCATAGTCAGCCAAGGGAGTGGCGAGCGTACGCTGGGGAAATTGTTGCCAATGACGCCCAAGCTGCGTGACTTGCAGCCATTGCCAGCCCGTGAGCAACAGAAACAATAATAATGTCAGCCCAACGAGCAGACGAGGATAAGTAATGCATTTTTTCCACATAGGGTTGCATATTGTCTCTTGCTTGATTAAAAAGCAATACGCTACCCTAGGCACTGGCCTTTTGAGCATAGGAAAAGTAAGTGACACTGTTAATGGACGTTTTACCCGAGCAGATGAAAGATTGGACTGAACTTTTATCTGATCAAGCTTATCTTTGGCAGTCAGCAAAGCAAGAACAGTCAGGGATACTGGAAAAGGGACACCTCAGTAAGGTGCAAGGGCATCTGGTTTTACTGGGCAAACAATTGTCTAAATCCGCCTTATTGCAAAACTTACAGCTATTAGATGACGCCGGTATTGCAGTTGAAGTTGCAGGCATAAAGCAAGTGGCTGAGCGAGATGTGGTTAGTTTACGACTATCAGATTGGTCTCTTGAGCTAAAACAGCAGTTGCAAACACTGGCCACCGACTGGGATCTTGCCTGTGTACCGACTTTGCCCGATGCCACTCAACCGGGCTTAGTGCTCATGGACATGGACTCTACTGCCATTCAAATAGAGTGCATTGATGAAATTGCCCGCTTAGCTGGTGTAGGTGAAGAGGTGGCCGCCGTAACGCGTGCTGCCATGGAGGGGGCTTTACCCTTTTCTGACAGCTTACGCCTGAGAGTTAAAGCGTTAGCCGGCGCTGATGCCGCTATTATTGAGCAAGTCATTGCGAATATGCCCTTAATGCCAGGTCTGATTACCTTAGTGGAGGGCTTAAAAGCCATGGGCTGGAAGGTGGCGTTGGCCTCTGGCGGCTTTACCCCCTTTACGGGGCATTTGCGTGAGACCTTGGGGTTGGATGCGGATTTTGCCAATACCCTAGACATCCAAGATGGCCGTTTTACTGGTGAAGTGTTGGGTGACATTGTTGATGCCAAGGCAAAAGCGCGTATTTTACTGGAGTTGGCCGAGCGCTTTAATATTGCACCCAGCCAAACGGTCGCCGTGGGTGATGGCGCCAACGACTTACAGATGCTGGCCGCTGCAGGCCTTGGGGTGGCACTACATGCCAAACCCCTTGTACAAGAACAAGCGCCTGTATGCCTTAATCAGCTCAGCCTTGAAGGGGTGCTGGCTTTGGTGCACGCGTCTTAGAGGGCTGTACCATATCGGTAATATCAAACACCTGACTTAATAGCGCAAGCTCAGCAAGCTGTTGTTCTAGCTGCTGAGTTTTGTGCAGTGAGGTTTGAGTTAATGTGGCCCACTCTGGCACCATATAATTGAGTTGGCGTAATTTTAAGCGATTAATCACTACTAAGCTTACGCGCAGCTCGCTATGGTAACGCGTGTCTTGTAAAAAGGCGCGGCGATCGGCATCAGGAGCCACAAGCAATATGGCTTGGCCAGTATCCGTTGTTTTTGCCGTCCAAATCTCCAGAAAATGATGTGTACGGCCATCGGGGCGCAGTAATTGGCTAAATGTTGACTGTAACAGCTGGCGCGAAACAAGGCGGCTAAAATGCGCCTGCTGATGGCTATCAGATAACAGCGAGACTAAAGACGGCTGCTGTAGATTAGCAATGGCCCCTTGCATATAAAAGCCGGCTTCGTTACGACCCAATAAAAAGATAGGAGAGGGTGGCTGTTGCAGTGCTTGGCGACAGAGCCAAATTAGCCACGCCGGTGTGTGGTGCGCTTCTGGGCGAGCACGAAGTTTATCTTGGTTTTGCTCAAATAACGCGGTTAAAAATAAGTATGCGGCATGATTTTCTTCTGGCCCTTCAATACGCAAGTGCAACACTGTGCTATTGCTACTGACGTTCACCACTCGATAAGGCAGTGTCTTTAAGCGCCACTGTGGGCTACGTTTATTCAATTCTGTTAAGTGCACATCTACCAGGCAGGGTACTTCAAGGCGAACTGGCTCAGCGAGCTGTACTTTAATGCCTCTGGTGGATAAGTCCTCGGTACAACCTTCGATAACTTTGCCACCTAAAGTTAATTCTAGCGCACTTTGCAGCTTAAAACGCGTTTCTTGACGTTTAGATGCCTGACGACCCAATGGTGTAGTTTTTATCTGTTGTTGGCATAATGGACGAATAAAAGAGGCCAGTTGTTGTATCTTGAAACCATCAGCAATCTCAGCAGCAGGGGGAGTAGGAGCGGGTAATGGCGTTAACCAAAGTTGCCATTTTAACTGCTGTAGCTGGCGTACACCTTGCAAGTCTAACCCGTCTGCAATCTGGTTATTATAATTTAGCGCATGAATATTAATGTAATAACACCTTAGCGTACCAGCGCGCAGCCCTTCACTAAGAAAGGCCGCGTAAGAGTTGGCTTGTACTAGTTCTTGCAGGCTTGCCACAAAATAATAAGACTGTTGTTTACCTTGGTGCACAAAGCTATAGAGCAGTGTGGACTGAGCGGGTTGCTGGCTAATGTATAAAATGCGCTCTGGCGATAATAACGTTGTTAATAGGTCACCGGGATTTTCTTGTTGCCAAGCGGTCAGGAGCTTACTGTTATAACGGTTAGTGAGAGCCTGTATTAGTTCGCCTTTTTCATTAGCAAACAATGGCATGCTTAAGCTGGTTTCTAATAGTGCCTGTCCCCAGCATTGTACTTGCACTGCCATATATATGTCTTCGGCGTCGAGACCATAGCGAGGCCGTTGTTGCTTAATAAACTCGCTAAGAGCATGGTTCGAATCGGGAGACTCATCGGCGCGCTGCATTTTAAGGCGGCCTAAATCAGCGGTATCTTGCTTTAGCTGATAGCGGCTTGGCGCGGCTAAGCAGCTCATGTTTGCCTGCTTAGCCAGTTCCGGAAATGACACACCAAGCTGTTCTGGCAAGCGTGTGGCTTGCGCTAGTTGTACTAACAATCCATTAGCTGAAATATCTAAGGTATTACCTTGTAAGGTTTCATCATTATCAAGGTGCAGTACAACGGGGGTGACAAAGCGTAACCGACTTTCTTTGCGGCGTACTCCTTGTGCGGGAAGTTGCCATGGGATGCTATTAAATTGTGCAGGTAACTTTCTGAGCGCGGCCAGCTCCGCCAATAGCACTTCATATAGCCCACGAGTATATTCGCCGTTATAGTCTTTAAGCAGCGCGTGAAAGCGTCTTACGAGCGGCTCTGGCATCATATGATCTAGGCCTTGATGACGTACTAGCTGACACTTTTCAGGAAATAAGCTACGTAAATCCAGCACGCGTAGACAAGGGCTGGTAAGGCGATTTACCTCAGCCTGTAGCTGGTAGCGGGTGTCTTTATCTGCCTCCGGTAACAGATGGTCTAGCAAACCGTCAATGTCATTATGGTAACTCAGTGTTACCAGCTTATTGAGTAGCGTTTTATAAGGACTGAGTTCCATCTTGGCCTAGCTTGGGGTTGAGTGGGTTAAAAACTTAGGCCAGTATAGCAGCTCGTTAATCGATGAGTGAATATGCATGGCTAAGTCTAAAACGGCATTTGTGTGTGGCGAATGTGGCGCCGAGTTTCCGCGTTGGCAAGGGCAGTGTTCAGAGTGCAAAGAATGGAACACTGTCACTGAAATTCGTTTAGCACCCGCTGCAGGCACGAGTCGTAATAGTCGCTTTTCTGGCTATGCCGGTACCCAAGGTAATAAAGTACAAACGCTAGATGAAGTCTCGCTTAGTGAACTTCCCCGTATTAACAGTGGCTTTACTGAGCTAGATAGGGTGCTAGGCGGTGGCATGGTGACCGGCTCTGCTATTTTAATTGGCGGTAATCCTGGGGCGGGTAAAAGTACTTTATTGCTACAAGTGATGTGTGGTTTAGCTAGTCGTATGAAAACCTTGTATGTGACCGGTGAAGAGTCATTGCAACAGGTGGCAATGCGGGCGCAACGCTTAGGGCTGCCGCGGGATCAACTGCGGATGTTATCGGAAACCAGTGTTGAGCAAATTTGCCATGTGGCACGAGAAGAAAAGCCCGCTGTGGTAGTGATTGATTCTATTCAAGTGATGCATGTGGCTGAGGTGCAATCCTCTCCGGGCACGGTTAGCCAAGTACGAGAGTCGGCGGCCCAGCTCACCCGTTTTGCTAAACAGCAAGGGGTGATTATGTTAATGGTGGGGCATGTTACTAAAGACGGCGCTTTGGCCGGGCCTAAGGTATTAGAGCACTGTATTGACTGTTCTATTATGCTTGATGGTGCCAACGATAGTCGCTTTCGTATGTTGCGCAGCCATAAAAACCGTTTTGGTGCAGTCAATGAGCTGGGCGTGTTTGCCATGACCGAAACCGGTTTAAAAGAGGTCAGTAATCCATCGGCGATTTTTTTAAGCCGTGGTGAAGAGCAAATTACCGGCTCTGTGGTGATGATTATTTGGGAAGGCACACGCCCCTTACTGGTAGAGCTACAAGCGCTAGTCGATTACTCCCAGTTAGGCAACCCAAGGCGAGTCACCGTGGGGTTAGAACAGAATCGACTGTCTATGTTGTTGGCGGTATTACATCGCCATGGTGGCTTACAAATGGCTGACCAAGACGTTTTTGTTAACGTAGTTGGTGGGGTCAGAGTAGAAGACACCAGTGCCGATTTAGCCTTATTGCTGGCACTGGTCTCGAGTTTTCGTGATAAAGCCTTGCCCAGAGAGTTAGTGGTGTTTGGCGAGGTCGGACTGTCGGGTGAAATACGTCCTGTGCCTTCTGGGCAAGAGCGATTAATGGAAGCGGCAAAACATGGCTTCACCCGCGCTATTATTCCCTGGGCTAACCGGCCTAAACACGCGCCGCCGGGGATGGAAGTGATCGCCGTTAAAAAGTTAGAAGAAGCACTAGAAGCATTGTAATAAAGCGCTAAGCCGTCAGCTATAAGCTGTCAGTTGAAGATAAAAGCGGTGCTGATCGTTATAAGAAAGAGCGCCGAGCGCGTAGAGGCCACGTTAGTCGGCCTGTTTTGTGAAACAAAACGTTTGGTTCTCGGCGCTTTCCGCTTATTGATCCAATAACTCTTCAAATTGGCGCTGTAATAGCACCTCATCACCTAAATTAAGTTCTACCAAGCGGCGTAAGTGGCCGGCACTATTGATATCCAACCGTTGGCATTCTAGACCAATAAAGCCAGTTTGATGATAACGCTGTTGGGTAAGCATAATGATATTTTCATCTTGCCCATCAAGGGATAATCGTAACTCAATCTGCTCGCCTGTTATATTAGGCCAAGGCTCATTAACTGATACTAAAGCGCCATGCAGTGAAATATCTTGCACCTGTGTGGCGAATTGCTGGCCATCATGAGTCACTAACCATGCGGGAGTATTAAAGTTGATACGGGTAAATACTCTGCGATCTGGCATATTGAGTACTCCTATTCGACCGTTTCATCGCTATTTAGGTAGTTAAGCAGTGACACGGCAAACACTAAGCGGTCTTCAAGATTAAAGCGCTCCTCAAGCATTTCACCCAAGCGGCTCAGATCGTTATCTAGCTCTAGCAAGTCACCGTCGTTAGCCTCAATATATTTGTCATGAAAATCAAGGGCTAGCACAGTTCCCTTTTCTATACGGGGATAAATTCGTTGTGCCAATGTACGGCCATTACCACGAGAAGCCTCATAAGCTGCCATTACATAGTCATAAATCTCAAAATGAGCCGCACTAACATAGCTTACTAATTGGCGGCAGAACTGGGATAGCTCTTGCACTGAGGGTAAGGTTTTTGAACCGGTTGATAGGCGAATATATTCCACTAATAAACGTTGTCGGGCATCGATAAACGCATCCAGTGCTTGGTGTTTCCCGGCAAGTTGAGCTTTAGATTTTTCCATTTTGGTAAGCATAGTTCCCTCCTTGGGATGACCAAAGTAAACGGTCACTACTATCTTTAAAGAAAACCTAGGCTGGGGTCAATAGCATTGTATGTAATATGAGCGCTAACTCGCTATTGAGTATAGCTATCAATCGTAAAAAAGACCGTCATTTTAGAGAGATAGATAAAGTTAGCCTACTAATTAAACAGTAATGCCATTGCCAATGGACGATTGGGGCTTTAGGGGTTCTAGTGGTATAATGGCGCTAAATAGCCACCTGTTTTGGGACGATAGAATGCAACCATTGAAGAATGATCGTTACTTACGTGCGTTAGCGCGTCAGCCTGTAGACCAGACTCCGGTATGGATGATGCGTCAAGCGGGTCGTTACCTACCTGAATATAAGGCGACCCGAGCCGAAGCGGGCGACTTTATGTCGTTGTGTAAAAACGCCGAGTTAGCCTGTGAAGTGACGCTACAACCTTTGCGTCGGTTCCCCCTTGATGCAGCCATTCTGTTTTCTGATATTTTGACTATTCCCGATGCTATGGGGCTGGGTTTATATTTTGAAGCGGGCGAGGGGCCTAAGTTTCAGCGTCCTATTACCTGCATGGCAGATGTCGAAAAAATTGGTATTCCTGATCCCGAAGGCGAGCTGCAATATGTCATGAACGCGGTGCGCACTATTCGTCGTGAGTTAAAAGGTGAAGTACCACTGATTGGTTTCTCGGGTAGCCCTTGGACACTCGCGACTTATATGGTGGAAGGTAGCGGTTCTAAAACCTTCATGAAAACCAAGAAAATGATGTTTGCTGATCCTAAAGCCATGCACCTGTTGCTTGATAAGCTGGCAGACAGTGTGACTAGTTACTTAAATGCACAAATTGCTGCTGGCGCCCAGTCTTTGATGATCTTTGATACTTGGGGTGGGGTACTTAGTAAGCGTGATTACAATGAGTTTTCATTGCAATATATGGCAAAAATTGTTGACGGTCTAACTCGTGAAAGCGACGGTCGTCATGTGCCAGTGACCTTGTTTACTAAAAACGGTGGCCAGTGGTTAGAATCTATAGCGGCGACCGGTTGTGATGGTATTGGGCTTGATTGGACCATTGATATTGCTGAAGCTAAGCGTCGCGTAGGGGATAAAGTGGCACTGCAAGGCAATATGGATCCCTCTATGCTCTATGCGCCTATTCCTCGCATTGAACAAGAAGTTGCCACCATTCTCGAAGGGTTTGGTGAAGGTCCTGGGCATGTATTTAACCTAGGTCACGGCATTCATTTAGATGTAGAGCCTGAGCATGCCGGTGCCTTTATTGAGGCGGTTCATCGCCTATCTCGCCCTTATCACGCGAAATAATCTGCAGATGAATGAACATAAAAAAAAGCGCCGCAAGGCGCTTTTTTTATACTCGAACCCATGTTGGAATGGCCCCAAATAAGTAGACACTTCTTCAGAGTGAGGAAGTCTATGCAATACCGAACCAAACGTAAATTTAGTAATGAATTTAAGCGAGAAGCCGTTAAGCTCTCTGTTTCATCACCTAAAACCCTAGCTGAAATCTCCAGTGAGCTAGGGGTGCATCCGAACGTATTAAGCCGTTGGCGTCGAGAGTGGATAATGGACAAACCAGATTCAAAACAAGATAAGCCCGTTAAAAATGAAGGACCAGATAAAAGCCTTCGTCAGCTAGAGCAAGAGAATAAGCGCCTTAAGAAAAAGCTAGAGCGCACTGAGCTGGAGCTCGATATATTAAAAAAGCTGGAAGAGTACGCTACCAAAGCTCGGCGATAAAATTTGCCTTCATCGAGCGGTATCGCACAAAAGCTGGACGCTACCGTTGATGTGTCGCGTACTCGATGTATCTCGTGCGGGTTATTATCGTTGGAAACAACGCCAACGCGTGCCTTCGCCTCAAACGCTGCGGCACCGTAGTCTGCTTGAGTTTTTATTGGCAGAAGCGAAACGACAACATGGCATCATAGGTTATCGAAAATTGTGGCGCGAAGCGGTTGAGCACGGCTTTGCGTGTGGTAAGAATCAAGTACAACGCCTGTTACAGGCGTGTAGGCTATCGTTCTTGTGTCGCGCCTAAGCCCGGACATCGTAAGCATAGGCCAGGCATACCGGCACCAGGAAACCTATTAAATAGAGAGTTTACGGTGACAGAGGAGAACCGTGTTTGGGTGTCAGATATTACTCAGATACGCTGTAAAGAAGGTTGGCTCTACCTAGCCGTCATCATCGACCTTGCTACCAGAAGGGTGGTGGGCAAGGCTCAAGGGCCGGTTAATAGCGCTGAGTTAGTGATTAAGGCGTTAAAACAGGCTTGGAAGAAGCAGAAACCTGATGGCCGAGAGTTGATGTTTCACTCAGACCAAGGTAGCCAGTATCACTGCGTGGCGACTATGGGCTGGTTGAATAAACGTAAGGTGACTATCAGCATGTCTCGCCGTGGAAACTGCTGGGACAACGCGTGTTCAGAAAGCTTTTTTGCTTTACTAAAAAAGGAATGGACCCGCCGTTTAGGGATTTTAACTCGTAAAGAGATGGCAGAAGAAATACACTTCTACATCACACAGTATTACCACAAAGTAAGACAACACACTGCGCTGGGAGGGTTAACCCCCAACGCATATGCGCAGCAACTTAATGCTGCTTAAACAGGTGTCTACTTTAGTCGGGCCACTCCATGTCTTAAACTGACCGCTGACCGCTGACCGCTGACCGCTGATAGCTAACAGAACAGCTAATAAAGCTGTCTATTAAGCGCCGGGTGCTGCGAGCTCTTGTTGGTATTTTGCAATTTTTGCCAAAAAGGTGCGCTTTTCTTCACCCGACAAGCCTTCTGCCAGTGGCAGCTTAACTTGCATCGCGTCTACCGCGCGGTTGTTAACATGAAACTCATAATGCAAATGAGGGCCGGTAGAGCGGCCAGTGTTACCAGACAGTGCAATACGCTCGCCACGTTTTACCCTGTCACCTGGTTTTACCAAGAATTTGCTTAAGTGTAAGAAGCGTGTGGTGTATTGGCGGCCATGACGGATCACCAGATAATTGCCCGCATACGCATGATGTATTGCTTTGACTACCACGCCATCACTGGGCGCGATGACAGGCGTGCCGGTGGGAACAGCAAAATCAGTACCTTTATGTGGTCGAATACGTCCCGTAATTGGATGCTTACGGTTTAAGTTAAAACTTGAGCTAATACGAGAGCTGCGCTCAAGAGGAATACGGATAAAGCCGCGTTCTAAACTAACGCCTTCGTTATCGTAAAATTTACCGTCTTCGTGGCGAAAGGCATATAAGGTTTTGCCTCTATTGGTAAGCTCTACGGCTTGTAGTTCAGACTTTCCGGTACGTTGACCTTTAACAAACTCGTTTTGTACTAATACCTTGAAGCTATCGCCTTGGCGCAGGTCACGGGCAAAGTTAAGGCGCCACTGAAATAAGTTAGCCACTCGCTGAATTTGATTTGCTGAGAGGCCTGCATCGCGGGCGCTCAAATAAAAGCTACCATCAACAACCCCTGCTAATGCGCGTGTCTCCCAATTACTGCTGGCTGTTATTATCTGGCTGTTATAGCCACTGCCTTCTCGAGTAAAAATACGCGTATGTAATAAATCTTGTTTGATCTTGAACTCTAATAACAAATTATCAGGATCAATAAGCAGCGATAAGCTTTGGCCAGGCTTGAGCCCATCCAGTATCTTTTCTTTATCGGCGTCCAATAATTTATACATAGTGGCTAAAGGAAGCCCTAAGCCATTAAAAATGGTGCTTAAGGTATCACCATTTTGCACTGTATACTTTTGCCACTCTGGCTCAGCTGCGGCAATATCATCGAGCGCATCTACGGCGTCTACTGGGCCTAGGTCGTCGTGCTCTAAGGTATAAAACTCAGTGTTGTTCACTTTGGTTTTTGCGGCAACAGGAGGCAAGCTTAAGCTGGTTGGCATGCTAATACTAACCGGTTTATCTAGCATATTCTTGGCTGAAGGCAGCATGATTGCCGTGGTGAGCGTGACTGTGCTTAATAGTACAATCCCGTAAAGGTGCCGTTTGGGTAGCTTTTCGGGCAGATTGTTAAGTCTAGCTTGTATTGGGCGGAGAAGGTTCATCCGAGTTACCTATACCTGTTAGGGACTAAAATAATAAATGCAAAAAAACCGTTTTATCTATCTAGGCGTAGATCCAAAGATAATAAAACGGTTTGTTTTTATTACAAAAAGCCATATGTTGACTAGAGGTAGCTTAGTACGAGTCTTATAGAGTCATAACTAGCAACAAAGTTCATTATTGTACCGTATTTCCCCCTAAATATTTAGGGTTTATTAAGTAAGCAGTCTTTCATGGCATCGGCGAGCTCATGCATAAAAGCAAAGTAGCTATTGGGGCCTGGTTCAATATTGCTGGCTAGGGGATCTAATACCCCAATGCGTGCTTGAGTATTACGCATCACGGCTTCTACTACTGCCGGTTTAAATTGCGGCTCAGCAAACACGCATTGAGCTTGAGACTGACGTAATGCGTGATGAATACTCGACACCGTTTTGGCACCCGGTGCTCGCGCTGGGTTGACGGTAAAGTGGCCAAGCTTTGCTAGCTGATAGTGACGTTCCCAATAGCCATAAGCATCATGAAAAACAAAATATCCGATATCTGCAACAGGCGCTAATTTAGCGGCAACCTGTTGATCTGTTTCGCTCAACTGTGACGAAAAAGCAGCAAGGTTATCTTGATATCGAGCAATGTTATCTGGATCTAGCTCAATGAGCCGGTCAGCCAAGAGTTGAGCAATGGTGCCTGCGTGGTGAGGATCTAACCACAGATGGGTGTCTTGTGTGCTGTGATCATGTGCATGATCTTGATGCTCAATGATAATCTTATCGGTATTATGTGCCTCGTGCTCATCGTTATGCTCATGTTCATCCGGCGTGATTTTTGTCAT
This sequence comes from Oceanisphaera pacifica, assembly GCF_017498065.1. Taxonomy (GTDB): domain Bacteria; phylum Pseudomonadota; class Gammaproteobacteria; order Enterobacterales; family Aeromonadaceae; genus Oceanimonas; species Oceanimonas pacifica. The sequence continues at coordinate 54,119 of NZ_JAGDFX010000002.1, forward strand.
CAGCGTTAAGCTATTGGGCTGCTCTGCTAATAGCGAGCCAAGAGAAGCTTCCAATTCAGGACCTACCCATAATACCAGGTCGGCCTTTTTAATACGGCGCACATCCGAGGGGCGCAGCGCATAATCGTGGGGGGAATTGCCTGGTGATAATAACAGATCAGGGGCAGGCCCACCTTGAGTAATGGCGCTGGCGATCAGTTGCAATGGCTTAATAGAAGTTAATACGGTCACCGCATAAGCCGACTGACTAAGCAGCAGTAGCGGTAAAAAAACGAAGAATGCTTTCATTAGGCATGGGATCCAAGAGGTCGTAGAGTTTCGATGATAAGTAATGTTATAATATAACAAATGATAATGTAAAGGCGTAAGTGGAATGACGAAACTATTAGAATTGACCGATGTTGGGTTAAATATTGAACATAATGTCATTCTTGAAGACATCTCCTTAGTGCTAGAGCGCGGTGAAATCCTCACCATTGTTGGGCCCAATGGCGCGGGGAAAAGCTCACTTATTAAGCTAGTGCTGGGGTTAAATCGCGGTCACTCTGGCACTATTTGGCAAAAGCCCGGGCTGCGTATTGGTTATGTACCCCAAAAGTTGCATATCGACTCAGTACTGCCTTTAACAGTGGCGCGATTTATGAGTTTGTCTCATGGCCGCCGCATTACGGTGGCGCAAGCTTTGGCGAAAGTGGGCGCTGAACGCTTAGCAGATCGTGCCATGCAGGCGTTATCTGGTGGTGAAATGCAGCGTATTTTATTGGCGCGAGCGCTAATGATGAGCCCCGAATTACTGATCCTTGATGAGCCTGCTCAAGGAGTGGATGTGCACGGGCAAACCGAGCTGTATGCCTTAATTAAACAGTTAACAGACGAGTTGCAGTGTGGGGTACTGATGGTTTCCCATGATTTGCATTTAGTGATGGCCAGCACCCATAAAGTGATTTGTTTAAACCAACATATTTGTTGTCATGGTGAGCCAGAAACCGTGGCACGCCACCCTGAATTTGCCCGTTTATTTGGTCGCCCCGAATTAGCACAGCTTGCGGTATATACCCATCACCATGACTGTGACGATGAACATCACGGAGACGTACGTCATGTGGGATAGTTTTTTATTGTATGCGCTATTAGCCGGGCTAGGTATTGCCATCTTAGCCGGGCCGTTGGGGAGTTTTGTGGTGTGGCGGCGCATGGCCTATTTTGGTGACACCTTGGCCCATTCCTCTTTATTAGGTATAGCGTTTGGCTTGTTGCTGCATATTGATTTAACGCTGGCGGTGTTGGTGGCCTGTTTGTGCTTAGGCATTATATTAGCAGCATTACAGCGTGCCAGTTGGCTGGCCACCGACACGCTTTTGGGCATTTTGGCACATACATCACTGTCGTTAGGCTTAGTGGCCTTAGCCTTTATGGACAATGTGCGTGTTGATTTAATGGCGTATTTGTTTGGTGATTTACTGGCTATTCAGCTAGTGGACTTATACTGGATTTACGGCGGCGGTGCCTTGTTGTTATTGGTACTGCGTTATTACTGGAGTCAGTTACTTTCGATTACCGTGAGTGAAGAGCTGGCGCGGGTAGAAGGTATTCGGGTAGAAGCCCTTAAATTGCTGTTATTAATGATGATCAGTGTGTTGATCGCCATTGCCATGAAGTTTGTTGGCGCTTTAATTATTACCTCGTTATTGATTATTCCAGCCGCCACCGCACGGCGTTTTAGTCGCTCTCCTGAGCAAATGGCATTTTATGCGATAGGGCTGGGCATGTTAGCCGTAGTGGGTGGATTACAATTATCCGTCAGTCACGACACTCCAGCCGGCCCCTCTGTGGTGGTGGTGGCTGCGGCTTTGTTTTTGTTGTCGCAGCTGATCCCTAAAAGAGGGTGAAAAAATAGCTGCCAGCGATAAGCTGTCAGAAAAACACAGCGCCAAGCTAAAGAAGCTGTTTTTAGCTGATCGCTTACAGCTGACCGCTTACAGCTTGGTCAATACTTGGTGCACGCGTTGGTGTAGCTGGGGTAACACGTCTTGCTCAAACCAAGGGTTCTTGGTTAACCAAAAACGATTGCGTGGTGAGGGATGGGGCAGGGGTAAGCAAGTAGGCGCAAATACTTGCCAATGTCGTACGGTCTCGGTGAGCGTTTTATATTTTTTGCCTAAATAATAACGTTGGGCATATTGGCCAATAAGCAAAGTGAGCTCAATATTAGGTAATACTTCTAATAGGGGCTTGTGCCAAGCGGGTGCGCACTCAGGGCGGGGTGGCAGATCACCACTTTTCCCTCTGCCGGGGTAGCAAAACCCCATCGGCATAATGGCGATAAGCTCAGGATCATAAAACTGTTCTCGGCTTAATTGTAACCAGCGTCGCAATGTATCGCCGCTAGGATCATTCCACGGAATACCTGTTTGATGCACTTTAAGGCCGGGCGCTTGGCCGATGATCATAATACGAGCAGCCGGTGCCATTTGTAGTACGGGTCTGGGCCCAAGAGGCAGCTGTTGCTCACAAATTCGGCACGCGCGAGCCCGTGTTAATCGCAGCTCAAATTCATCTTCCATATCAGACTCTCTTGGCTTATTTTTGCACTTAACGCTTTATTATTTACGCTATTGCAGGAACCGCCTGATATACGCGACTCCCGCATTCTATTTAATAGCCTAAATTAAAGTCCACTAATCCTTCCATGGGTTGATGATTAATATACTTTAAATAGTTACGACTAAAGCGCGTTACTATCTGCTCAGGAAAGCTATACCCAGAGTTATGGGGGGTGATCACCACATTCGGCATATCCCATAACGGGCTGTCTGTTGGTAGTGGCTCAGTGGCAAACACATCCAAGACTGCCGCTCCCACATTACCGTGGCGCAGTGCGTGAATGAGTGCATTTTCATCAATCACATCCCCTCGGCCAACGTTAAAGAAAATAGAGCCGGGCTTAAAGTGCTCAATACGCGCTTTATCAAATAGACCACGGGTATCTGGGGTAGAGGGGAGCACGCTTACGACAAAGTCGGCACGAGACAGCACATTATTTAATGCGGGCAGCTGATAGGTATTATCAAAGCCAGCGGCTTCGCGACCAGAGCGATTAATGCCCAACACCGTCATCCCAAAATGTTGTGCCGTGTGTGCGATATGCTGGCCAATGCTCCCTGTGCCCATAATTAATATGGTTTTATCATTTAGGCTCTGATAAGGAATCGGCTGCCAGTTATGTAAACGCTGCTGCTCTTTATAGTGGCGTAAATGGCGGGTCAGTGAGAGTAGATGACCAAAAATGTATTCGCTAACCAGAGGGCCAAAAATGCCTCTAATATTGGTGAGTTGATAGTCTCGGCGCGCATGGGGGTCAAGCAAAGCATCAACACCGGCGTAAGTTGATTGTGCCCATTTAAGCGCTCGCGCTTCTTTCTGGCGCGCGCGTAACTTATCTGGTTCGCCTAATAAAATATCGGCTCTCGACAACGCGGCCTGAATATCAGCCTCATTATCTGGGGCTAACACAGTGAGACCGGGTAAATAGGCTTGCTGCAGTAAGGTTTGATATTCAGCCTTATCTTGGCTGAGCAGTAACAGGGTATGATTGGCCATACCTTCTCTCCTTAATATACTTTTTGTAGCGCCATTTTATGAGACAATGGCGCGCAGAAACTGAAACTCGCACTTGCCGAACCATGAACTTTTATTCTACTGCTTCATCATGGCAAAAATATGGCGGCTTAACCACAAGGAAATGTCCATGTTTGGTGATAAATTTTATAAAAAAATCAATAAGCTAGCGCCTTGGCAACAAACCGTCTTTTCTTTGGCGCTTGCCCAACGTATGTATCCCAACTACCAGCTATTTAACGATACCAGTGGCCGAGGAAATGGACGCTGCTTTACAGATACGCTAGATATACTGTGGTCTTATCTAACAGTAAAGGGCTCGCGGGTAGATTTAAGCGCTGAGTTGGAAAAATTTGAACACTTTATTCCTGAGCCAAGCGAATCAGACAGTTATGGTGTTTATCCTGCCTTAGATGCGTGTGTAGCACTAGGAGCGGCATATAACTCTGTTATTTGTCGTATTGGGGAAGAGGCCATAGAGGCCAGCAGTGCCTCACTTGGTACAGTTGCAGGTTTTGTTGATCTATTGGCTGAGCGAGAATTAAGTGAAGATGAACTTTATGAGCATGAATTGATTATGGCTGAAATGGAGTTTCAGGTGACTTTACTGGATAAGGTGAATCAGCCCAGAGACGCAGACACTATTTTAGCCATCCGTGAGTTTGCCGCCCAAGCGGGTGTATCAAACATTGGCATTAGTTTAGAAGACTAGCGCTTAACAAAGTAAGTAAAGGGCACAGGAGAGTGCCCTTTTTAATGCGTAAAGATCGCAAACCGCGTTACTCGCGCAGTAAACTACCTACTTGCAATAAGGGAGCAACATCTAAGTCATGGGCATTCATCATGGATGATACGCGCTGTACTGACGACAGTAATAAGTTTTGTTCCCACTCTTCAAGTGATTGAAAACGCTGAATAAAACTTTCCTGTAAGGGAGTGGGAGCCGACTTTAGTTTAGTGGCCCCCTCCTCGGTCAGCACTGCATATACCTTGCGCTTATCGGTTTTACTGCGCTCACGTCGCACCAATTGCTTTTGCTCTAAGCGATCAATAATAGTGGTGGCAGTGGCTTGGCTCATATGGGTTGCCTGAGCAAGCTTGCGCATTGTGATGTCGCCGTGCTCACGAATAGCTTGCAATAATAATAACTGGGGGCCGGTTAAACCCGAAGCTTTGCTAAGCTGGCGCGAGTGTAAATCTATCGCGCGTATGATCTGGCGCAGAGCCACCAGTACGTCTTCATGTTTTTCCAAGGTCTTTTACCGATGGCTGATGAATTTGCGCGCACAATAGCGCAAATTAACTAGGGTTGAAAGGTTACAATTCTGCGAGTAAACCGCGAGTACTTTTTACCTGATAACAGCAGGTTTATAGTGAACAGTTAAACGGGCATTAGCGCCACTGCTGAAACTGTACATCTAGGCTGTGCTCACCATTCGTCAGCTGTACTTCTCGCTCTTGTAAGGTAGCAAATAACTCCATATTACGAGCACAAAGCTCAGCAAGCAGAGCGGGTTGTGGGTCATCTAAATGATAAATTGTCAATCGAGAAAGGGCGCTTAGCTCACTTTGATATTTAGCCCACCACTGTGTTGCACTGCGCCCACCATAGCTATACACCACCACTTGTTCGGCTCGCGACAGGGCTTGCTTAAGACGTTTGGTACTTGGCTCCCCAAGCTCAACCCAGAGCACAATGCGGCCATCGGGTGAGAGTAACCATAGCTCTGGTTCATCATCGCAGCTTAACCCTTTAGTAAAAGACAAGTCCTGATCAGCGTGGCGCATAAACGCCAGCAAACGCACCATTAATCGGGTGGTTGTTTCTGAGGGGTGTTGCGCTACCGTCAGGCTATGGTCTTGGTAGTAATGCCGCGATAAGTCGCTAATAGTTAAGCGAACTTTATGTAACTTAGCAGGCAAAGCCATAATATCGTCTCATTTAAAAGCCATATAATAGCGATAAGCCTGTCATAAATCCATGCGTGACATTTTTTTGGCTGTGTTTGACTAAGAGGCACCCGCTGACGAGCGTAAGCTGATAACTGTTTTTATATACAGTTCTACTTGTTACTATTAGCCCCCTTTATTAGCAAGCATGTCTATTTATGGCGAACTTTACAACGCATATACAGGTTGCCTCCATTGGCAGTGGTGTATTGGCTGGCTCTTTAGCTTGGAGTCAAGCTATTAGCCTGCCAGAAGCCACCATTTTATGGCTCACGGGTACCTTGGGCGGCATTATGCCCGATATAGATGCCGATACATCCCGCTCTCTGCAAATTATTTTTCGTTTATTATCCATATTAGCCACCACTTTGGTTCTGCTCTATGGGCGACTGCATCTTCCACTACTGAATACACCCCTTATTGCGAGTGCCGCGTATTTTACAGTGCGCTATCCTTTGTGCTGGGGATTTGCTCGGCTAACGGTGCACCGTGCGAGTTTACATTCACTGTTGGCCAATACAGTATTTGCCATTATGACAGTGGTGCTGAGCCATCACTTGTTTCATTTTACCAACAGCTTGGCCTGGTTAATGGGTGGTTTCATGTTTATAGGCGCTGCTATTCATTTGCTATTAGATGAGCTCTACAGCATAGATTTAGAAGGTCGCCGTCTTAAAAGATCCTTTGGCAGTGCATTTAAAGTAATGGCGTGGCCTGCCATATTGCCCAATACCGCTTTGTTAGCACTGTTAATGTTAGGTTACTGGCTGTCGCCATCTCCTAAGCCACTGATCGCGATGTTACAGCAGCTATGGCTGCTTTCTATCATCTGATAAGATAGTCACTCTGGTGTCACTGAGCCCCCGATGCTAAGAACAATAATAATATTGCACAGTGATAGCAGTGCCAATTAACACTCACACACAGGACATAACTAATGAGCCTTGCAGACCAAGTATTGGCCGTAAATAACGATCTTCCTATCCGCACCCAGCAAGCCGTGCACAGCGGTAAAGTACGCTCGGTATATTGGTTAACAGCAGCCGACAGTCGCCGGTTAATTCAAGAAAAAGGCTACCCTGTTGCCGCTGACGCCCCTTTGGCTATTATGGTGATTAGTGACCGAATTTCGGCATTTGACTGTATTTGGCATGGTGAAGAGGGGATGCAGGGGGTGCCAGGTAAAGGGGCGGCCCTGAATGCCATTTCTAACCATTGGTTTAAGCTATTTAAAGAGCGAGGCTTAGCCGATAGTCATATTTTGGATATTCCTCACCCGTTTGTATGGATAGTACAAAAGGCGCGGCCGATTAAAATTGAAGCCATTTGCCGTCAATACATTACCGGCTCTATGTGGCGCAGCTATGCGAAGGGCGAGCGAGAGTTTTGTGGTATTCGCCTACCTGATGGTTTGCAAAAAGATCAAAAACTGCCCGAGCTGCTAATGACACCCTCAACCAAGGGGGTGTTAACGGGCATACCAGGTGTACCCGAAGCTGATGATGTGAATATTACACGGCGCAATATTGAAGATAACTTTGGTGAGTTTAATTTTAAGCAAGCTGGTGATATCACTCATTACGAGCAGTTGCTGAGTGAAGGTTTTGCCGTTATTAGCGAAGAACTCGCCAAGCTTGGGCAAATATTTGTTGATACTAAATTTGAATTTGGCTACGTCCGTGATGCCCAAGGCCATGAGAAAATGATTTATATGGATGAAGTGGGCACGCCAGACTCTTCACGCATTTGGGATGGTGCGGCCTATGCTCAAGGTCGTATCGTTGAAAACTCCAAAGAAGATTTTCGGCAACTGCTACTTAATCACTTCCCAGATCCCGATATTTTATTAAACAAAGCGCGAATGGCTGAGCGCGAAGCCCTAGCCCGAGATAATGCCTTGCCAGTAGAGGTATTAATGGCCATCTCTCGCACGTATGTGGGGATTGCAGAAAAAATTACCGGACAAAAGCTGGTACTATCGGATAACCCTAAGGCGGATATTATTGCGATACTTGATAAGCAATATGGCTTAATTGATTAAAATTTTAAGCGCCAAGCACTAAGCTAGCGAAAAAAGGAGAAGAAGTGAGGTGTTATACCTTACTTCTTCCCCTTTATTGTTTAATGGCGGTTAGCGAGTGCCAAACACCACTATGGTTTTACCGTGGGCAGATATTAGCTCCTGCTCTTCGAGCATTTTTAAAATGCGGCCTACGGTTTCACGAGAACAACCAACAATTTGGCCTATCTCTTGGCGCGTAATTTTAATTTGCATGCCATCTGGGTGAGTCATGGCATCGGGCTGGCGCGCTAAGCTCAGTAAGGTTTCAGCAATGCGTCCTGTCACATCCAAAAAGGCAAGATCACCTACCTTTTGGCTAGTGGTTTGCAAGCGATCCGCCATTTGTGCCGATACCCGCATTAAAATTTCAGGGTTAACCTGAATCAGCTGACGAAACTTTTTATAGGAAATTTCTGCAACTTCACAGGGTGATTTAGCGCGCACCCAAGCAGTACGTTCTGGGTTTTCTGTGTCTTCAAACAGCCCCAGCTCACCAATAAAATCCCCCTTATTAAGATAAGACAGGATCATTTCTTTACCATCTTCATCTTTAATCAGTACCGACACTGAGCCCTTGACGATGTAATACAGGGTTTCTGCTTTTTCGCCTGCATGAATCAAAGAGCTTTTTGCCGGATACTTATGAATATGGCAATGCGACAAAAACCATTCCAGGGTGGGATCACTTTGGGGCTTGCCAATAATCATTTAACTTCCTCTTCATTATTTTTAATTTGCTCTGGGCTTAAGTCTAACAAAATAGATGGCCCCGTGCGTACATCATTCTCTAGGATAAAAGTCTAATAGTTATCCATCAAGGCCGTGAAGGGTTATCTTGCTCGCCGAGCAGTATCCAATACGCTAATATAGCTATTTTAAGCAGGAGTTGATATGAAAGCTAAAGTAACGTGGTTAGAAGGCATGCGCTTTGAAGGACAGTCAGAGTCGGGGCATAAATTAATATTAGATGGAACCAATCCCGGCCAAGGTGCCAGCCCCATGGAGGCGGTATTATTAGGCGCCGGTGGTTGTAGCGCCATTGATGTGGTGTCAATTTTAGAAAAAAGTCGTCAACAAATTAGTGGCTGTGAGGTTGAACTAGCAGCAGAGCGTGCCGAGCAAGCTCCACGGGTGTTTACCAATATTAATATGCACTTTATTGTTACCGGCCAAGATTTGTCAGAAAAACGCGTTGCCCGCGCCATTGAACTATCCATGGAAAAGTACTGCTCAGTGATGAAAATGCTCGATAAAGCCTTAGTCGCCACCTCATCTTATGAAATTCATCAAGCTTAGCCACAAACGGTAATGTTGAATAAAAATCGGTGTTTTTTAGGCTAGGTGCTGTCCTTCATCGCTTAACGTATTTTTCCGGTAGCCAGTAAGCGCTCGAGCATGGGGCGTAATATTAGCTCCATCACAAAGCTAACTTTACCGCCTGGCACCACTATAGTATTGCGCCGCGACATAAAAGAGCCGTCAATCATGGCCAATAGATAAGGGAAGTCGACCCCCTTAATACCGCGAAAACGGATCACCATCATACTTTCATCGGCGCTGGGGATCACTTTAGCGCTAAAGGGATTAGAGGTATCGACGGTCGGAATACGTTGAAAATTAATATGGGTGCGAGAAAACTGCGGGGTAATAAAGTTAATATAATCTTCCATTGATCGCACAATAGAATCAGTAACAGCTTCTCGTGAGTGACCGCGCTCCGCCGTATCGCGGATCAACTTTTGGATCCACTCAAGGTTTACAATGGGCACCATGCCAATCAAAAGATCCACATGCAGGGCCACATTATGCTCATCGGTGACCACGCCGCCGTGTAAGCCTTCATAGAATAATAAGTTAGTATCATCAGGTAGCTGTTGGCTTGGGGTAAAGGTGCCTGGCATTTGATTAAAAGGTACAGCCTCATCAAAGGTATGCAAATAACGACGAAATTGCCCTGTACCTGTGTTGCCATATTCCTTAAAAAACTGCTCTAATAACTCAAAGTCGTTGGCTTCTGGTCCAAAATAGCTGATATGTCTGCCTTGCTCTCGGGCGCGGCGAATGGCCACGTCCATTTCTGGCCGAGTGTAGCGGTGAAAACTATCGCCTTCGAGCATGGCGGCTTTCACCCCCAGCTGGGCAAACATAGATTGAAACACCTCGGTAGAGGTTGAAGTGCCGGCACCTGAAGAGCCGGTCACTGCAATAATGGGGTGCTTGGCAGACATAAAAACCCTAAAAATGATAAATCGGTGAATGTTTATACGCAGTACGCTGGGGTGAGGTCAAGACTTGTCACTAAACTGTGCTGCGGGAAGTATGTTCACGCTTTCATGTAACTCACTATAGACTATGACCGCCTCACGGCTTTTAAGTTGCTGTTTAACTTGCAGAACTTTTTCAGGTAATGACACATCTTCTGCACCATATTCGGTTCCTTCTCGCAATACAAACTGCTCTATTAAATTATTCAGTGTCTCTTCATTTAAATCTGTATAAGGAATAATCACTGGTCTTTATCCTTTAAATAAGGTGGCCATTGCTGCACCAGCCATTGTGTTATACGGGGGTTTAGCCAAAAATGAGGACGCCATGGCGAGCCTTGTATAAAGCCTAAATGTCCACCGCCGCGACTTAGCTCATAGGTAATGGCAGGCGGTATATCACTGGCATCGGGGATCACAGTGTCATCCATAAAAGGATCGTCAGCAGCATGTATGATCAAAGTTTGAGTGCTAATTTTTTCTAGCATAGGCAAACCCGAGCAGCTTTGGTAGTAATCTTGTGCACTGCTAAAGCCATGTACTGGGGCCGTAATTTTATCATCAAACTCACGTAAACTCGTGATGCTATTAAGCTCGCTAAACCCTGACAGTTGTGGGTGACGACGAAGCTTTTGTTGCCAGTTCTCTTTCATGCCTTTGAGTAAGTAGCCTTGATAACAGCGTGAGAGGCCTAAATTAATACGATCTGCACAGGCTGATAATTGTAAGGGTGCCGATACAACAGCCGCAGCACATAAAGGAGTACGCGAGTGCTTGGCTAAATAGTTAATAAGCATATTCCCCCCTAAAGAGTAACCAATGGCGGCAATAGGGCGTTCGGGGTAACGCTGGCGTAGCAGTGTGAGTAAGTAATGCGGATCTTCGGTGGCACCGGAGTGATAAGATGTTAAAAAGCGATTCGGCTCGCCACTGCAGCCACGAAAATGCATTAACACCGCCTGCCAGCCTTGCTGGTGTATTGCCGCCATCATGCCTTGAATGTAGTGCGACTCAATACTGCCCTCTAGCCCATGAAACAACACCACTAACGGCTTTTGTGTTCCTTGCTCAGGTAAGCCCCATGCAAGATCAACAAAGTCACCATCAGGCAATTCTAAGCGTTCGCGTTTATGGGATATGCGCTGTCGGTGCAAATACTTAGCAAAAATGGTTTGTATATGGGAATTGCGTGCCCACCATGGCGGCTGAAACGCGCTAGTATGTATCATACAGTCTGCTGCTCAACATATAAAAAGGCCCACTTAAAGCAGATAAAATCCGTAAAATAAAAGGGGATAATCACATTCAATCGTCTAAAGTACTGGGCAGCGGCAATAAAATCGAGTAAAACAACGCTTTTATTGAATTATTTTGCTGAGTACACCATGGATTTCCCTCTGTTAGCATCCGTTGCTGGCTTTGCGTTTGCCTCTTGCGGCACTCCTGGCCCCAATAATATGCTACTAACCAATTCTGCCACTCGCTTTGGCTATCGGCCTACCTTAAAGCTGTTGCTGGGCATTATGTTTGGCTTGCAGCTGTTGATGTTGCTCACCGCTCTGGGGTTAGGTCAGCTATTTTTACGGTGGCCTAGCTTGCAGTGGGGGCTTAAAATAGTGGGCAGTGGCTATTTATTATGGCTGGCTTGGAATATTAGCCGTGCCTCAGCAAAAGAGGCGGATGAAACCACGGCTACCATGAGTTGGCAGCAAGGTGCTTTGTTTCAATTTCTTAACCCTAAAGCCTGGTTAATGGCGGTGTCGGCGATCAGTGGTTTTACCCTAGCTGGTGAGCAATATTGGCCATCAGCATGGACAGTGCTGGCTATATTTTTATCTCTAGGGCTAGTCACCGGACATATTTGGGCTTTTTTGGGTCTTAACTTGCGCCGTTGGTTACATACCCCAACAGACTGGCAGCGCTTTAATTATGCCATGGCACTGCTGACTGCAGCCAGTGTATTTATGATTTGGCGCTAAGCGATATTTCTACCTATTCGTTACTGTTTAATGCCAATAGGTGTAAAATCTCGGCGTTTTTGTTTTTCTAACCTTAAGGTTGTCATAGTGTCAGACACGGATTTATTTAAAGATATTCGTCCCTACCGGGATGAGGAAGTCGCAGGTGCCATTCAGCGTTTGATCCGCGACGAAGAGTTTATTAGTGCGATTGCGCATTATCGTTTTGCCGCGCTTTCTAATGTGGGTGGCCCTATTATTAAGGCGCTAATTCGTCTGTATTTAAGCTGGCGCTGGCGCAAGCTCAACACGGTACGCGAAATACAGCAAGAAGTGGCCAGCTACATGAGTAATATGATCAGCAAAACCACCCAAGGTGTGACCTATTCAGGGCTAGATAAACTCGACCCTAATAAGGGGTATTTATTTATCTCTAATCACAGAGATATCGCCATGGATCCTGCCTTTGTTAATTGGGGCTTGCACACCAATGGCTTTAATACGGTACGCATTGCCATTGGCGATAACTTATTGCGCAAACCCTGCGCGGCGGAGCTCATGCGGCTAAATAAAAGCTTTATTGTTAAACGTGCCATGAAAGGCCCGCGCGAAATGATGAAAGCTTTTAGTCAGCTATCGGCGTATTTACGTCACTCGCTAGATGAAAACCAGTCTATTTGGATTGCTCAAAAAGAAGGGCGAGCCAAAGACGGGTGTGATAAAACCGACCCCGCTATTCTTAAAATGTTTTATATGGAAGGGAAACGCCAAAAAATTCCGTTTGCCGATTACATTAAAACGCTTAACCTTGTGCCCGTGTCTATTTCGTATGAATACGATCCCGGCGATCAAGCGAAAGCGCGAGAACTCTACGCCACATCAACATCTCAAGGTGCGTACGAGAAGCGCGAGTTTGAAGATGTAGAAAGCATAGTGCAGGGCATAGTGGGGCAAAAAGGGCGAGTGCATGTGGCATTTGGCGAGCCGCTACAAGCAGAGTTTGATAATGCTGATCAACTAGCGAGCGCCATTGATCAACAAATTTATGCCAATTATCATTTATTTCCGACTAATTTATTAGCCGCAGGGCAAACGTTAGACGGGCATGAAGAAGAAGCTAAAGTCTTTGCACAACATATAGCAGCCGTGCCTTCAGAGTTAAAAGACATCGTTTTAGCTATGTATGCTAAGCCGGTTGAAAATAGTCTTCATGCCAATGAACGAGTGTAGCAATTTAGCATTATCAACAAGTAAGTTTGAGTTGCCATAAGGGTGGGTCGGGCACTGGTAGTTGGGCGAGGTAGTCTAGCAAGCCGCCGTGCCCTGCACTGGGTGGGTGCAGGGCAAGTTGCTGTAACAGCTCTTGTTGTTGCCAGCGCTCAAGATTAAGCTCATGTTGCAATAGCGCTAAGTAATCATCGTTATCAAGCTTAGGTTTAAGCTGGCGACGCAGTGCCCGCCATTGTTCAAACATGCTCAGCCTGCTGGTTAAAAGCGGCATAAAGTGTGATGCTTGTGTGGTTAAACCTTGGGCTTCTAGCATCACCAGTAACAGTAGTAAGTTAACGTTAGCGCCGTACTCATCTTGTAACTGCAAACACGCTTGTGCCACACCTGGGCGTGCATAATGCTGGGCGCTAAATTGCCAAAACTGTTCTGCACTTGGTATTTTCATTAAAATCACCTCGCATATTAACATTTAGCCCCTTTAACGCTCACTGGCCTTTTTTAGCTAACCACAGACGGCTTAAAGCTTACGGCTGCTCCGTGGGGTCTTCTAATAATTCTAGTTGCTCTTGTTGTTCTAGCCACTGAGCTTCGGTATCGGCTAATTGTTGCTGCAGTGGAATTTGAGCTTTAAGCAATTGCTGCAAGTTCGCTTTTTGCTCAGCGGTGTAAATATCAGGGTCGGCCAGCTGTTGTTCAATGTCAGCCAGTTGTTGCTGACACTGATCCATTTCCTTTTCAAGTTTAGCAATGGCTTTGCGTAATGGTTGAGTTAATTGGCGCAGCTCTGCTTGACGGCGTTTTTCGGCCTTGCGGTTTTGTGCAGAATTATCGCTCGTTGTATGAATAGCTTCAGGTTGCGCTGCTTTATCTTGTGCCATTAACCACTGATGATAATCATCAATATCCCCATCAAAAGGCTGAACTTTGCCGCTATCGACTAAGTAAAACTCATCTGTAGTTGCGCGTAGTAAGTGCCTGTCGTGAGAGACGATGACCATGGCGCCTTCAAAAAACTGCAAAGCCATGGTGAGGGCTTCGCGCATGTCTAAGTCAAGGTGGTTGGTCGGCTCATCCAGTAGTAGTAAGTTGGGCTTTTGATAGACAATGAGCGCCAGCACTAAGCGCGCTTTTTCGCCCCCCGAAAAAGGCCCGACTGGGTCGTTAACTTTGTCACCTTTAAAGTCGAAACCACCTAAATAGTCACGCAAGTTTTGCTCGGTGGCGCTGGGGTCAATACGAGATAAGTGCATTAACGGTGAGGAGTCTAGGTGTAAGCTTTCTAGCTGATGCTGAGCAAAATACCCTAAAGAAATGCCGGGGTTGGCGACTAACTTGCCGGATAAAGGAGCTAACTCGCCGGATAACAACTTAATAAAGGTCGATTTACCGGCGCCATTTCTTCCTAATAAGCCAATGCGCGAGCCGGGCACAAGGTTAAGCTTAATATCCGATAAAATAATATGACTACCATAACCTGCTGAGAGCTTTTCCATGGTGATCAAGGGAACAGGCAAGCTGCTGGGCGCTAAAAACTTAAAGGTAAAAGGCGAGTCGACCAAGGCAGGCAGTACTCGCTCCATGCGCTCCATGGCTTTAAGGCGGCTTTGAGCTTGTTTAGCCTTGGTCGCTTTATAACGAAAGCGGTCTACATAGTCTTGCATGTGGCTGAGTTCACGCTGTTGTTTTTCAAACATAGACTGTTGCAATACTAACTTTTCGGCGCGTAAACGCTCAAAGTCTGAGTAGTTACCGCTATACTCGTTTAACTGGCTATTCTCAATATGAATAATACGATTGACGACGGCATCTAAAAAGTCTCTATCGTGAGAGATTAATATCAACGTTCCCGAGTAGCTTTTTAACCAGCGTTCTAGCCAAATAACCGCATCTAAATCAAGGTGGTTAGTGGGCTCATCCAGCAACAATAGGTCGGATCGACAAATTAAAGCTTGTGCTAAGTTAAGCCGCATCCGCCAGCCCCCAGAAAAGGAGCTAACAGGGCGGCTTTGGGTGTCGTTAGCAAAGCCTAAACCATGAAGTAATTCACCTGCGCGTGCATGAATATGATAGCCGCCGTGGATCTCGAACTTGCCATGCAGCTCGGCAATGGCAATACCATCTTGCTGCTGCTCTGCCTGTTCGAGTTCGCGACACAAGCGACGATATTCTTTATCGCCATCAATCACATAGTCCAGTGCTGAACAGGCCAAGGCAGGGGTTTCTTGGGCCACCGTAGACAGCTGCCAGTCTGCGGGTAGATAAAACTGGCCGGCATCTAGGCTAAGTTCGCCTTTAAATAACGCGAACAGAGTTGATTTACCACAACCATTTTTACCGACTAAGCCCACTTTATGGCCACCGTGAATGGTAGCGCTGGTGTCTTTAAGTAGCGGGCGTCCGCCTCTAAGGAGTTCAATTTGGCTGAGGGTAATCATAAGGCTCTATTGTGGATTAATGATGCGAGCTATTTTACCCGTTTTTAACGCCAGTATCATTGCCCGTGCTTAACCAATGCGCACAAGCTTGTTCAAACTCGCTCACCGAAGACAATCCGTGCTGTAACACTAACTGTTCGAGTTGTGGCGTTTTGCTTAAATCGCGTAAAATACACAACAATGCACATTGTTGCTTTATTGTGTCGCTATCTGCATTAAAAATCTGCTTACATTCAGCTTCTTGCGCTGATGTTAAACGAAAATCGCTGGGGTTATCGCTAATGCTTTGTAATAACGTACCGAGGTTCTTTAACTGCCTTGGCTGATGGCGCAGTAATTCATCATGTATTACCCAACATAAACGGCCATAAGCACCTTGCCAGTCTTGTGGTTCTTGCCAATGGGCGAGGCGTGTTGCACATTCACTAATTAAGGCTGAATGAATGCGGCCAGCGTGAGTAGGCTGGGTTAGGCGAGGTGAAAATGCCAGCTGGCTCACTCGGCTATGGGCAAAGCTGTGCCATGCAAATAGCGTATTAGCGGGTAAAAAAACGACATCTTGGTTTGTTAATGGATAATAATATCGGCCTAGCTGTAAAAGCCCACCGCCTTGGTGTATGACCAATAATCGGCCTTTAAGGTGGCGTTGGCGTTTTCCTGGGCTTAAGTGAGCCAGCTCAAGAAGCTGATAATCAATACTGTACTGGGCGCTTGTAGTCATTGTGATTGGTTCATTTTTGGCGGAGAATTCAAGAAAGGTTTGTTTTTAGGATGTAACACCATGGAAACCCGTCGTAAAAAGCGCTTTATTGCTGGAGCCATTTGCCCCAGTTGTAGCGAAAGTGACTCTATGATGCTGTATCTGGAGCACGGTGTCGAGAAAGTAGAGTGCGTCAGCTGTGGCCATAGCCAAAGTCAAACAGATGAACAGGTAGCCAAAGCGAGCCAAGGCGATCTCATCGGCATCTTCAAACCCGAGTAATCTTGTCGCTCGCCTTACGCTATACGCCGCCGCTGTACGAAAAAAATCAAAAACTGGCGCTGTTCTAACCTGTAAGCGCTGCTTTAGCTGCGCGGTGGTTGGTTTTGTTTACATTAAAAGTTAACCATTCATCATTAAACATTGTCGTTTGGGTGTTTGGTTTAAACCCGCTTGGGCATACTGTATGCTAACTGACAAAATTTATAGATAGGTTAATCTAATGAGCATTTCAGAAAACAAAGTAGTCACACTCGACTTTGCTGTTACCAATATTGACGGTGAAATTCTTGACTCAACAGAAGACAAGCAGCCGCTTGAATACTTACATGGCACAGGCTATTTAGTCCTCGGATTAGAAGCGGTATTAGAGGGTAAAGCGGCTGATGAAGAGTTTGATGTGACCTTAACGCCAGACCAAGCTTACGGCGATCGCGATGATAACTTAGTACAGTCGGTACCCGGTGAGTTATTTGACGGCATGGAAGTGGCAGAAGGCGATACCTTTGTTGCTGAAACCGACGATGGTCATCGTCCTGTAACCATAGTTGAAGTGGCAGAAGAATATGTAAAAGTAGACGGTAATCATCCGCTAGCCGGCATGACGCTAACCTTTAAAGGGGTAGTGCGCGCCATACGTGAGGCCACTGAAGAAGAAGTTGCCCATGGCCATGTGCATGGTGAACATGATCATGAACATAGCGCCGATGGCGGCTGCTGCGGACACAACCACTAATATCTGCACTATTGGTTGCACAACAATGAACAAAAAAGGCGCCAAGGCGCCTTTTTTATTGCTTACAACGCGCTCATCATCAAAGTATTATACCAATCGTACTAAAGAAGTGGTCAGCTTTACTTGCTGCAAAAGCCGAACAAAGGGGGACTCCACCGACACGCTGCGGGGCTAATGACACTCACAGTATCAGCCTACTGCGAACATTTACTGGATGTTCGGTTAGACTGATACTGCTCGTCACGGCGAGCAAGCTCGCCCCATCTGACTTCAGCACATGACGTCCCTGTCATGTGATGGTCGATGGAGTCACTCCCTTTATCCGGTCATCAGCCACTGAGTCGCCTGTTAGCAGTCTCATTGACAGCGCAGAGCTCAATAAGAGGCGACTGAGATCGCCTCCCATGACCGTGAAATGCCATGGACGGCATTTCCCGAGCCCGTATGGGCCAGCTTGCTGGCGTGTATCTTTGTTGGGTAGTGGAACGAATATCCAGTGAATATTCGCAGCCATACCCAGCAAAGATGGCTAGCCCAGTGGCGTGTCGTGGGAGGTGGCTCAGTTTCCTCTTTTATGCAGATTTTCAATAGAACAAATATTTAGTGTGTTTGGTATTAGTAATGCGGTGGTGGGGGGTCTTCGCCTGAGTTATCAGCTTGGTTGTGTTGCAAATCTTTAAGCTTATTCACCATAAGATTCAATTGTTCTTTAAGGCGTGCGGTTTCGTAACCCTGAGTAGTAATCTCTTGGTTTAATTGCTCTATGGTATCGTCTTGAAACGCGAGTCGGGTTTCAAGCTGCTCTAAGCGATTTAAAATATCGTTATTCATCATTCTCTCTAATAACGGAGTCTAGACTCCATATTTCACCTAAGCCTGATGAACTTACGCTATAGACTTGGCGGGAGTTTATAAAGGCGACATCAAACACCATGGCGCTGGCGGGGCGCAGTTGGGTGTGCGTGCCCACTTGCCACCCTTGTAGTAACTGGCCTGTGTCTAGCTGCCATAGCTCTAAGCGGCGAGACGTACTACCAGTAAGTAACTGCTTGCTATCAGGGTTTAATCGCGCACTCACAAAGGTTTGCCCACGATAAGGCACTTGCAGGCGAGCGGTGAGCTTGCCTGAGGGCAGAGCGTGAATTTCACCTTGGCCTTGTGCATCGCCGCTAAAGGCAAGTTTGCCCTTTGGCCCGAGCCGAGCCACAGTAATGCTGTTCTCGTGCTGCCATTGGCTCACCACTTTAGCGTCTGTGGTTTGCCACACTAGCACTTGGCCATCTTGACTGGCGGTGAGTGCATAACGACCATTAGCAGATAAGTCGACGGCATTAATACGATGATGCTTGCTATCTTGCGCAACCTCGCTGGCCGATTCAGGATTGTCTTGGGCAAAGCGCTCTGTCTGCTGGTGTCCCATAAACAACAAGCGTCGTTGGTTTACAAAGTCAATAAACTCCACACTGCCATCTTGATAACCCAAGAGTAACTGGCTAGCGTTATTGGCCAGAGCTAGGGCGCGTAATGGCTGTTTCAGTTGATAAAACCCTTGGTTTTTACCATCAAGCAGCGACCACAAAGCCACTGTTGTCTCTGTGGCTGTTGCTGCATTTTGGTTATCCGGCGAGATGGCTTGCAACAAAATACTGTCGCTTGGCTCACCTTGGCGCCAGCGGTAAATGGGCTCATTTCCCCCCTTTTGCCACACTTGCACCAAGTTTCCTCCTGCTGCAACCAAGGTAAAGCGGCCATTATCGCTGGTATTGGCGGCCACCACAGAGCCATTAGCATAACTATGCTGCTCTTCTGGGCCATCTGCGACGTCGCAGCCCGTGATCAGTAAAAACATGACGCATAACGACATTGTTCGCATAAGGTTTAGTATTTTTATGGTTTTAGGCTTTCGCATCACCAACCTGAAACGTTAGTATAGGTTTGAATTGATAAGCATCTCATTTTCTATCGATATTTTCCCCTGTTCTGGAGTAAATAATGAAAAAACTGTTACAAGTCAGTTTGCTGGCCTCTGCGGTATTAGCAGGTTTAAGTGGTTGTAATGATGAAAAAGCGTCTGCCCCTGCTACAGATGGTGCGCAAACCGCTGTCGAACAAACAGCGCCTGAGCTCAATAGCTTTGAGGCTAAATCAGCTTATGCCATTGGCTTGTCTATGGGGCGCTACATTGGTTCTACCCTTGAAAAGCAGCAAGAGCTGGGTGTAGAGCTAGATAACGACACTATTTTAAGTGGTGTACGCGATGGTTTTACCGAAAATGGCCAAATGAGCGACGAAGAAATTCAAACCGCACTCACCGCTTACGATGAGCACATTAATGAGCTGATTGCCGAACAGGCTGCAGAAGAAGCCGCCGCCACCCTAAAAGAAGGCACTGAGTTTCTTGAGAAAAATGCCAAGCTTGATGGCGTGACAGTCACAGAGTCGGGTCTGCAATATAAAGTGCTTAGCGAAGGTGAAGGCGATAAGCCTAAAGCAGAAGACGTGGTGACCGTTCATTACACGGGTACCTTAGTGGATGGCACCGTTTTTGATAGCTCAGTAGAGCGTGGCGAGCCGGCAAGCTTCCCACTTAATCAAGTAATCCCAGGCTGGACCGAAGGCGTTCAATTAATGCCAGTCGGTGCTAAGTATCAATTTGTGATCCCAGCTGAGCTTGGCTACGGTGAAACCGGTGCCGGTACCATCCCCGGCAACGCAGTCTTAATATTTGAAGTTGAGCTGCTTGACATTAAAGCGACAGACGAGCCGAAAGCGGAGTCTGACGACGGTGAAAAAGCGGCAGATAAAGAAGCGTCAGCGGAATAAATATCGACCGTCTTTACGTATATTTACGGCGCCTTACGGCGCCGTTTTTATTGTCGTTTGCAGCTCAAGCCATAATGCTTCTTCTTGCAATAAACGTTCTTTTTGGGCTTTAGTGAGGCGTTTAAGGCGGTACTCAAGCTGTAAGGCAATACGCTGATTTGCCACAGCGCGTTGCCACACTAATAGCGCAGGGCGGCGAGCCCATACATAGCGAGAAGCGCGAGACGCCTGCTGGTTATGTTCTTTACAGCGTCGCTTAGGATCAAGAGTAATGCCTGTATATAAGCTGCCATCATTACAACGCAATAAATATAAATACCACTGTGAGGGCAGGTGCTCAGGCGCCGTTAACGGCTGTAACGTGCATTTGGGGTCAAGATCAGGCATAAACGATGTTGAGAGTGATTAATGTAAGTTGCCATCATAACGAGGAGCAGTGATGAATAAAAATAATCTTGGCTCAGCATTGGCGCTGGGTATCACCTTAGCTATTGGCCTTATTTGGGGCGCAAGTTACTTAAAAGACGCCGTTACACTGTGGAAACAGGCAGATAGGCTGGTGTCAGTAAAAGGGCTAGCCGAGCGAGAAGTGGCGGCTGATCTGGTGTTATGGCCGATAAGCTTTTCGGTATCAGCTGAAAGTTTAGCAGGTTTATATCAGGCGGTAGACGCGGATAAAAAGAAGATAAGCGCGTTTTTAACGCAAGCGGGCTTTAAAGCTGCTGAGTTAAGCTTTGCCGCGCCAGTTGTGCAAGATTTGTGGGAAAATCAATACGGCGATCGTCGTCCGCCGCTGCGTTATAAAGCCGATGCCGTCTTGCTGGTACGCACCAATCAAGTGCAAAAAGTAAAGCAAACCCAGCCCGAAACCGTGCAATTGGTCAATCAGGGGGTGTTATTAACCCAGCGCTACGAGCATAAAGTGCAGTATATTTTTACTCAGCTCAACGATATTAAACCAGCAATGATCGCCGAGGCCACGGCCAATGCTCGCCAAGCCGCCGCGCAATTTGCTGACGATGCCGGTGCCAAAGTAGGCAGTATCCGTTCAGCCCAGCAAGGCTACTTTTCGGTCTCTGATCTAGATTCTTATACCCCAGAAACGAAAAAAGTCAGAGTTGTCACCAAAGTTGAATATTCACTGGATTAAAGAGAAAGCAGCGCCAAGCTTTAACTGACAGCTGTAAGCCGTAAGCTGTCAGTTAAAGAAAAACAACATAGCCAACATACAGCACGAATTGTTTGGTATACCGCCGTAACCATACATGCAACACCAATGTTTGCATGGTGCAAGAATGTAGAGGCCGCTAACAGACAGCTGTAAGCTTTCAGCTGTAAGCCGTCAGATAAACCCAAACGGCAATGTTTAATGATAAATGTTTAATGTTTAATGTTTAATGATAAATGTTCAATGGTTAATGAAACAAAACAAGAAAAACAATCTGCTTGAGCAGAGAACATGCTGCAGCTTATATTTTGGCCCTCTTTGGCCCTATCTCTGCCTTTTAATTAAACATTCAAAATTAAGCATTCACCATTTTATTTAAAGCTCGGTGTTGGTTTTGGTTTTCGCACAGCGGTCAGCGTTATTGTAAGGCTATCTTAATGGTTTGGGGTGGGTAACATAAACCTGTGGTGCAACCCTGATAACGTACCTCAACCAAAGCGTCTTGCTCCACGGCGTTAAGCGGTATTTCCAGTGTGAGTTGCTGGTAATAGACCTGACTTTTACCAAAATATTCATCTTGATGGGGCTTGCCGTTAGGCAAAGTCCAATCACCTAAGGCCGCCTGCTTAGCCGATACCTCAATGGTGTGGCGATATAAGTAATGTTGTGGTGCGATACTAAAACTTAGTTGTAACTGGTTATTTTTTTGCTCGCTGCTTAATACAAAAGCCTGCTCAACCGGTAAAAAATCTGGTTTTTTGTTTGAAGTTGTATCAGTGCCCCCTAGCCAGTCAAAAAGTCCAGCCTGTACGGGTAGGATGGCGAACAAACAGGCCAAGGCCAAAGAAGGCGGTACCAGCTTAGCGGCTAACGGTTGATATTTTGTGAGCATAAATCACCCTTTTAGTTTTGGTTGTTGGTCACTATAGCC
The DNA here is from genome assembly GCF_017498065.1 of Oceanisphaera pacifica. Lineage (GTDB taxonomy): Bacteria > Pseudomonadota > Gammaproteobacteria > Enterobacterales > Aeromonadaceae > Oceanimonas > Oceanimonas pacifica. The sequence continues at coordinate 76,273 of NZ_JAGDFX010000002.1, forward strand.
TTGGGGTTAATGAATATCACGATAAGAAAATTTGAAAATCATGTTATTTGTCCCCATATTAGTGACTTCACCCAAAAGCGTGCCACTGTGGCGCAAGATGAGGTTTTAGTGGGGAAAGTTTTTTTACTGTTTGTTGCCGCCACCCTAATGGAAATATTCGTTTTTATTGAGGTAGGCTCAGAAATTGGTGCCTTAAGCACAGTTGCACTTATCGTATTAACGGCGGTGGTGGGAATCAGCCTAGTGCGCATTCAAGGTTTTCAGACTTTAATGGAAGCCCAGCGTAAGATAAATGTGGGAGAAACACCCGCCCGCGAAATGTTATCTGGCATGATGCTGGCACTTAGCGGACTTTTATTACTCTTACCCGGTTTTGTCTCTGACATTGGTGGCATACTGTTATTGTTACCTCCGATACGCAACCTCTTGGTTGAACGTTTTATTAGCCGAGTTAACGTGCAAGGGAGCAATTCTCATCAGGGACATACCTTTGATGGTCACTATCAGAGAACCGATAATAACGAGCAACAAGCGCGTTTAGACGAATATCTAAAAAAGTCACAAGATGACGATGGCACCACTTTCGAAGGTGACTTTCAACGCAAAGATGATAAATAACAGCGGTAAGCTGTCAGCTTTAAGCTATCAGTTAAAAGATACTCTTTTCTGACGGCTGAAAGCTTTAATTGTTCGGTGTTTTTATTTTCCATGGAAAGCGCCAGCATGCGAAGGTGATAGCCATAATACCGGCTAATAGATTGGCGACTAACATACCTGAAAATAACCCAAGCTCACCCTGCCAAAAGCTGCCTAGCCAGGCTAGGGGCAGCAGTAGGCCAAATAAGCGAATACCGTTTAGTAAAAAAGAGATACTCGACACGCGTAGCCCATTTAATGCCGAAGCCAACAACATAAAGCAGCCTTGTAGACCATAACCTAATGGCACCAAGCGCAGATAAAAAGTGAGATGTTGGCTTACCTGCGCATTGTCAGTAAAGCGCTCGGCCACCCAAGGTGCCAGCAACCATAACAGAGCAAACACCAGCAACTGAAAGCCGATAGCAAAGCGCATTGATTGTAATAAGGCCTGTCGACTACGAAGGTGAAGGCCAGCACCGGTGTTTTGTGAAATAAAAGGGGCGAGCACAGAGCTAAGCGCCATCATAACGATCAGCATGAGCGCCTCTATACGTGAGGCCGCTCCATAAGCGGCCACCACCTCTGTGCCCAAGCCGGCCAACATCATCATTAACAAAGCCGTGCTCAGCGGGTTCAGTAAGCTGGTAAAAGTGGCAGGAATGGCCACATGTAACAGTGTGCGCCAATGCGCAAATAACACATCAAGCTGTACCAAAGGCCACTGCAATAGTTGCTCTCGGCGCCATAATAGCCAAAGGCTGACGCAGGTTGCCATTAACCAAGAGCAGGCTGAGGCAATGGCCGCCCCCTGAATTCCCAATTCAGGGAATGGGCCCAAGCCAAAAATTAATAAGGGGTCAAGCAGGCCATTCACTAGCCCAGCCACTATCATAACCAAACTTGGGGTGCGGGTGTCTCCCGTGGCACGAATAGCTGAATTCCCTACCATAGGAAGCACCAACAAGGGCACTGTGAGATACCAAATCAACATATAGTCGTGCAGTAGCACTAATAACGCATCGCTGGCGCCCAATAAGCGAAACAGCGGGTCTATGGTAAAAGCCCCCAGTACCGACAAGGTGCAGACCACTAATAATGCCAGCAATAAGCTGTGGCTAGTAAACAAAGCCGCTTTTTGTTGATTGCCAGCCCCCAAGGCTTGTCCAAGGCTTGCAGATAAGCCAGCCCCCAGCCCCATGGCCAGTGAAATCATCACAAAAGTGACGGCAAAGGTAAAACTGATGGCTGCTAAAGCATCGGTACCCAGCAGGCCAATAAAAAACAGATCAATAAGATTAAACGCTTGAATAGCGACAATACCCAACGCCATAGGGCCAGCCATTTTAGCCAGCTGATGATTAATGGGAGCGGTGAGCAGTAAATTCTGTGATACCAAAGTTGTCTCGAGCAATAAGCCGCAGGATTATTATGCGCCAAAGCATAGCAAAAGGTGTGCCAGCGGATAAATAAATTTACGCTTTACCCTTGAAGCGGAGAAATTTGTTCCCATATCAAGAGCAGAACATTATTTTGCGGCCAATGGGCCTTAAGTAACAACACTCACTAGGAGAGTTATCGATGAAAATTCGTCCATTACACGATCGCGTTATTGTTAAGCGTACCGAAGCCGAGTCAAAATCTGCCGGAGGCATAGTGTTGACGGGCTCGGCGGCTGAAAAATCCACCCGAGGTGAAGTACTGGCCGTAGGCAATGGTCGGGTACTAGACAGTGGTGAGCTTAAAGCTATGTCGGTAAAAGTGGGCGACCAAGTCATTTTTAACGAAGGCTATGGTGTAAAAACTGAAAAGCTGGATGGCGAAGACGTGCTCATCTTATCTGAAAACGACATTTTAGCGATTGTCGAATAAAGCCCCTGAGTTATCTACTTCATTGACTAGCAAGGAATTATAAATAATGGCAGCTAAAGACGTAAAATTTGGTAACGACGCCCGTGCAAAAATGCTGGATGGCGTAAACATTCTGGCAGATGCCGTAAAAGTAACCTTAGGCCCAAAAGGTCGTAACGTAGTGTTAGATAAATCCTTTGGTGCCCCGCTTATCACCAAAGATGGTGTGTCTGTAGCGAAAGAAATCGAACTTGAAAATAAGTTTGAAAACATGGGCGCACAAATGGTGAAAGAAGTGGCGTCTAAGGCAAACGACGAGGCCGGTGACGGCACCACTACCGCTACCGTATTGGCACAATCTATTGTAAACGAAGGCCTTAAAGCAGTTGCGGCAGGCATGAACCCAATGGATCTAAAACGCGGTATCGATAAAGCCGTAGTTCAGGCCGTTGAAGAGCTAAAAGCCTTATCTGTACCTTGTAAAGACACCAAAGCGATTGCGCAGGTGGGTACTATTTCTGCTAACGCCGATGCCACAGTGGGCGCGCTAATTGCTGAAGCCATGGAAAAAGTAGGCACAGATGGCGTGATTACGGTAGAAGAAGGTCAAGGCTTACAAGATGAGCTGGATGTTGTAGAAGGCATGCAGTTTGACCGTGGTTACTTGTCTCCTTACTTCATCACCAACCAAGAAACCGGCACCGTTGAGCTAGACGACCCCTTTATTTTGTTGGTTGACAAAAAAGTGTCTAATATTCGCGAATTATTGCCGGTATTAGAAGGTGTTGCTAAGCAATCTAAGCCGTTATTGCTGGTGGCCGAAGACGTAGAAGGTGAAGCGCTGGCGACCTTGGTGGTAAATAACATGCGCGGCATTGTTAAAGTGGCTGCGGTTAAAGCGCCAGGCTTTGGTGACCGTCGTAAAGCCATGTTACAAGACATTGCTATGCTAACCGGTGGTACCGTTATTTCTGAAGAAGTTGGCTTAGAGCTAGAAAAATCAACGCTGGAAGATCTCGGTCGCGCTAAACGAGTAGTGATCAGCAAAGACAACACCACTATTATTGATGGTGTAGGTGAAGTAGACGCCATTGAGGCACGCGTTGCGCAAATTCGTCAGCAAATTGAAGAGTCATCTTCAGACTACGATAAAGAGAAGCTGCAAGAGCGCGTGGCTAAATTAGCCGGCGGTGTAGCTGTGATTAAAGTGGGTGCTGCCACTGAAGTTGAGATGAAAGAAAAGAAAGCTCGCGTAGACGATGCACTACACGCGACCCGCGCCGCAGTTGAAGAAGGTGTGGTACCTGGTGGTGGTGTGGCCTTGGTGCGCGCTGCCAGCAAAATTGGCGAGCTAGTCGGTGACAACGAAGACCAAAATGTGGGCATTAAAGTAGCCTTGCGTGCTATGGAGTCTCCATTACGTCAAATTGTTACCAACGCCGGTGAAGAAGCCTCGGTTGTGGTGTCTAACGTTAAAGCAGGTGAAGGTAACTACGGTTATAACGCCGGCAACGACACCTACAATGACATGCTAGAAATGGGTATTTTAGACCCAACCAAGGTAACGCGCTCTGCACTGCAGTTTGCAGCCTCTGTTGCGGGTCTTATGATCACCACAGAAGCCATGGTGACGGATTTACCACAAAAAGAAGCGCCAGCCGCTATGCCTGATATGGGCGGAATGGGTGGCATGGGCGGCATGATGTAGTCCCCATGATCGAATGGCTGCAGTGATTTCTGTTGCCAAACACGAAAAGCCGAGCTTAACGCTCGGCTTTTTTGTTGGTGTCATCACTTAATGCTATAGTGTGACTCAAGTGCAGCCTGCTTAATTGTCTCTAATACTGCGCTCCTTGGTATAAGGAATAAAGTGTGAAACTGTTTAGTGGAATCTTGATGATGTTGTTATCGTGGCACACCTTTGCTCATGCTGAGCCTGTGGTGCTGAGTGTCTACGGCAAAATTCGTATGGATGGACAGGCTTACAGTCAACTGGATTTCACACTTAATGAGTTACAAGCACTAAAACAAGCCGATATTACCACTTCACACCCATGGTCTAATGAGCCACGCCACTATCATGGTGTCGATCTTAATGACTTACTTGATAGATTGTTTAGTCAACAAAAGGTGTTGAGCATACAGTTGGAAGCAATTAATGATTTTAGTATTGAAATTGATTGGTCACGCATTGCTTCATACATGCCTATCTTGGCGTGGCAAGAAGATCAGCGGGTGATGAGCCTGCGTAATAAAGGCCCCTTGTGGCTGATGTTGCCCTTCGATAAAGTCCCAAGTGTACAGCAAGCCGACTTTATACACTTTATGGCTTGGCAACTAAAAAGTATACGTGTGTATTCGGAGCCACAATGAAACGGCTCTTTTCCTCCTACCCTGGTATCGACGGCCAATACGGCCGGATTCATCCGCTTAAAGTCTTACTCTGTGGCTTATTATTGGGGCTTGTTGGGCTGTTGGGGATCCATGCGACTCGAACTTTAACGGATATTCGACAGCACAACAGCCTACTTGAACATCGTACTTATGAAGTACCTTGGTCTTTGATGCAGTTACAGCGAGAAGTGGGGCGCTTTTTAGATGCAGTGCGCCTGCGCCATTCTGATGCCATTAGCCAAGAAAACTTTCTGCTACGTTACGATATTCTCTGGAGCAGAACTCCCATTTTACTGAGTAACAAGTTTAAGCGTGCTTTAGATGTCAACCCCGACTTGTGGTTGCTGATCCGCCAAATTCATTCCCGAGTGCGCTCACTAGAGCAGACGGTGCAAACATTAGAGCCTGATAGTAGCCAGTACTTGCTGATATTAACTGAGCTTAGTCCCTACCTTGAACCCTTATCCCGTAACGTGACAGCCACTATGCTGGATAACGTTCGCTTTTATGCAGAATATGACCAAGCTTACCGCCAGCTAGGTAAGCAGCTTTACCAGCAAATTATTGGTCTTTTTGTTGCTTTAAGTACTTTATTGTTGGTGCTATTTCGTGAGCTAAGGCGTTATTGGCAGTTGCAACAACAAGACCCATTAACCGGGCTGCCCAATCGCTTTGCATTACAGCGCCATGTTGCACCTATGATTGAGCAAGGTATTCCTTTTAGTATGGCCTTGCTTGAGCTAAAAGATTTTAATGAGCATCATCATCGTTTTGGTTACGAGGTGGCCGATAAGCTATTACAAGCGTGTGCCCAACGGCTACAAACTTGCTTACAGCCTAATGAGTTTATGGCTCAGCCCGATCAAGATGGTGTCTTGATCTTAGCGCGAGGCGTGGTTGAATTAGAAGAAGCGCGAGCACAAATGTCACGTTTTCGCCAAGCATTAGCGACTAAAGTAAATATTGACGAATATAACTTCTATATGGAGCCCATAATAGGGGGGGTGCTGTATCCGGCAGATGCAGATAACTTGGTCGACCTATTGGCGAGAGGGGAGTTTGCGTTAGAGCTGTGTAAACAAAAAAATCTTCCTTACGTCTTTTTTGATCCCTCGCTACTAAAAGAGATGTCGCGTCGCCAGCAGCTTGCAAAAGACTTACCTGCAGCTATTAATAACCATAGCCTGACGTTACGACTGCAGCCGCTGGTGCAAATTTCCGAGCGCTCTTGCTGTGGCTTGCAACTCATTATCAGCTGGCATCACCCTCGCTTTGGTATTATATCCGCCACTGAATTATTACGGATTGCAGAGCAGTATCAGCATGCTGAACGCCTTACTTTATGGGCTTTACAGACGGCCTGCCTTGAGTTGGCTAACTGGCAACAGCAGAGTGCTACAGACTTATTTATTAGTATCAAGTTACCAGCTGTCATTTTTAAAGATGGCATAGAAAATACTTTATTAGCGTTACTCGCCGAGCAGCATATTAGCCCTCAGGCTTTAGTGGTAGAGGTCAATGAAAGTGTGGCCATGGCAGATCCCCGTGAAGCCATGAATATAATGAGCAAGCTCGCGGCTGCAGGTGTTCGTATTATATTGACTGAGTTTGGTACTGGCTGCTCGGCCTTGGGGTATCTATCGCAGTTCCCCCTTAATTGGTTGCAGTTAGACCCGCTCTCTTGCAGCGGTATAGAGCACCCAGGGGGGCCTCGCCAGCAATTAGAAACCCTTTTCTCCATTGCCGAGGTACTAAAATTACCGTTAATTTGTACCGGTGTTGATCAAGCAAGCGAGCTGAATGTATTAGAAAGCATTGCCAGCCCTTTATTAATACAAGGTGATATCGTCACCCCTCCTTTATTTCTCAACGAAGTGTCGGAGTGGTTGATTATAGCACCAAGCACTAACTGACAGCTGTACGCCTTACGCTGACCGCTGTACGAAAAACCAAAACTGGTGTTTTCTAAGCTAGGCGTTCGGCGCTGCTTTACCCGTAGAGGCCACTTTAGCTGGCCGGTGGCGCGCAGCGGCACAAAAAAACATCAAACCACGTCATGTTCAAAACCGGTATTGTTTGTTCAATGATTAAACCGCATCATATTTAAATCGGTGTTGTTTGTGGTTTTTTCGTTTTACTCCGTAGCTTTTTACCTAAGACACGGGCCAGATAAAGCGGCCTCTACCGCAAAGCAATAGCTTTGCTGCACCATGCAATCTCGGTATTGCCTGTAATTGCGGTGGTACGCCAAACAATTCCTGCAATATGTTGACGCTCGGCGTTGTTTTAACTTGTAGGCGCTGCTTCAGCTGCGCGGTGTTTAGGTTTGCTTTCGTGCATGGTATGGCGCTGCGCACCATTTCGCGGCTAAAGCACGCGACTACATTCGTGCTGTATGTTGGTTTTTATCTGACGGCTGATAGCTGATAGCTTACAGCTGTCTTCGGCGTTGGTTTAGGTTTAACTGACCGCTGACCGCTGACCGCTGACCGCTGACCGCTGACCGCTGACCGCTAATAGCTTTCCTTTGGTTCGGCGCTGTCTTTAACCACTTTCGCCATTTCATTAAAGCAGGGGCGGCGCACTGAGTTTACTCTGTGTAATAAACTAATGGTGCGCTTAGGCTCAGGCTCTATCACGGGCACATAGCAAACACCGCTATTGGCTTGTTGAGGCTCAGTGGCCATTTGAGGCATCAGTGTTAGGCCAGAGCCGGCCGCCACCATATTGCGCAGCGTTTCTAAACTGGTCCCTTTAAAATGCTTATCTTCACCAATGCCAGCAGCAAAACAAAAGCCCATGGCTTGATCGCGCAAGCAGTGGCCATCTTCTAGCATCAATAACTTTTCGCCCTGTAGTTCACTTAAGGCAATATGCTGGCGCTGTGCCCAAGCATGATCACAAGGCAGCGCCAACACCATAGGTTCATCATAAAGAGGTAAAGCACTAAAACTGTCCATATTGTCTAGCTCTGCCAAAATTAAACAGTCAAGATCGCCCTCTGCCAGCTGTTGCAGCAAAGTATGGGTTTGTGCTTCGTGTAGGTATAGCTGTAATTCAGGAAAATGCTGCTTAAACAACGGAATAATATGTGGCAGTAAATAAGGGCCCACGGTAGGAATTAAGCCAATATGCATATCCCCCGACATAGGCTCGGTAAAGGTGCGGGCTATGTCTTTTAACTCTTTAGTTTCAGCCAAAATGCGCTTCGCTTGGGCAGTAATCGCATCCCCTGCCGGCGTAAATAGCACGGTGCGCGAGGTGCGCTCAATAAGCAATACATCGAGCTCATCTTCTAATTTGCGCAACTGGCCGCTTAAAGTGGGCTGACTCACAAAACACTTTTCTGCTGCTTTGCGAAAGTGGCGCTCTTGCGATAAAGCCACTAAGTATTCCAGATCCCTTAGGTTCATTTCGACTCCTTTACTGGGCGCTTATAACAAGAAAAACAGCGCGAGCTTCTAACTCACGCTGTTTTATCACTAGCCTATACTATCGCTAACTAATGAGGCCTAAGTGCTTACCCTAAATAGGCGGTTAGCTCTTCACTGCCGCCAATGTGCTGACCATCAATAAAGATTTGCGGTACAGTGCTGCGTCCCGACACTGCTTTTAGCGTAGTACTGTTAATGTCTTTGCCCAATACCACTTCTTGAAAGCCCAAGTTTTTGTCTTTTAGCGCTTGTTTAGCTCGCACACAGAAAGGGCAGCCGGGTTTAGTGAATACACTAATGGCAGAAGGCTTAGCGGCTTCTGGGTTAATATAGGCCAACATAGTATCGGCATCTGACACTTCAAAAGGGTCGCCAGGTTTGTTTGGCTCAATAAACATTTTGTCGATAATGCCGTCTTTAACCAGCATAGAGTAGCGCCAAGAGCGTTTGCCAAAACCAAGGTCTTGTTTGTCGACTAGCATACCCATGCCATCAGTAAACTCACCGTTACCATCGGGTAACACGCGAATATTGTCGGCTTCTTGATCAGCCAACCAAGCGTTCATCACAAAAGTGTCGTTAACGCTGAGGCAGACGATGTCGTCCACCCCATTGTCGGCCAACGCTGAGGCAAGCTCGTTATAACGAGGTAAATGAGTAGAAGAACAAGTAGGAGTAAAAGCCCCTGGCAATGAGAAGACCACTACGGTTTTGCCTTTAAAGATTTCTTGGCTGCTTACATCGACCCAGTCTTCACCTTGGCGTGTTCTAAAAGTAACCTCAGGAACGGCTTGACCTGTTTTATCTTGCAACATAATTAACTCCTTGAGTAAGACATATAAGGTAGCCGTTACTATTGGCTACGTTGTTGTAATGAACTCAGTATGCCGAGTTACCCTTCATTAGTTAAGTCGTTATTAACTATCTCATCAATAGCTTTTAGCTATTAATAAATAGGTGACAGCTCATATGCTAAATGGGAAGGCAGAGGGCATCGGCTGCGCCGACCCTCCGCGCCATGGAAGGCGCGGCGGAGCCCCCATGGATGGGTTTTACGGCGAGTCGGTCGCAGTTGTGCGCTCTGCCTGATAACACCACACCATCAAGGTTAACAAAAAAGTGCGATGAAAAGACAGACGCTAGCACCTAGCCTAAAACAAATCATCGGTGACGCTGGTGCCGCCAAAAGTCTGATTGGCGCTGGGGGAGCTGTAATGCTTAGGCGCAGAGCCTTTAACAAAGTACTCAGAAAATCCCTTGCCGCGACTTAATAACCCGCTGCCCGTATCAATAGTGGCTCGTGTTAAACTGGTGGGTACCGCCCACTCTTGTTCAGGATAATCTTGTAAGGCGACTTGCATATAGTCAGCCCAAATAGGCAACGCCGTACTGCCCCCAAACTCCCCACCCGCATGTTGACCCGCGCCTAAGTTAGCATTACGTGCCGTACGACCAAGTGGACGGCCAAAATCATCAAACCCAACCCAAGCGGTGGCAACGCGATTAGGGTGGAACCCTGAGAACCAGGCATCTCGTGAATCGTTGGTGGTGCCGGTTTTACCTGCAATATCTCGCCTTTTTAGTGCTCTAAGGGCGCGCCAACCAGTGCCATTCCAGTGCTTGCCATTAGTGGTGCCCCCTACAATGGCAGAATTTAGCGCTTGGCTGATTAAAAAAGCTGTTTCTTCACTTAAAACCGGTGTTATCTCGGGCTCGGCTTCATACAAGACTATGCCATTACTATCTTCTATGCGTTGTACAACAAAGGGCGTCACTTTATTGCCGCCATTCGCTAATGCCGCATAGCCCGTCACCATTTGCAAAGGGGTCGCAGAAGGGGAGCCTAAGGCCAAACTGTCGGTGGCGGGAATTTGCTCGGTATCAAAGCCTAAATCGTTCAGGCGCTGCATGGCTGCAGGAATACCCGCTTCGCGCAATAGTCTAATAGACACCACGTTTTTAGAACGGGCGAGCGCTTCACGCACTCGAATAGGGCCATCATAAACATTAGGCGAGTTACGAGGCTTCCAGCTGTTACCGCTTCCCACGTCCCAATGATTAATAGGCGCATCATTCACCATGCTGGCCAGAGTAAAACCACTATCTAGGGCAGCAGAATAAATAAAAGGTTTGATATTAGAGCCCATTTGCCGCTCGGCTTGTTGGGCACGGTTAAATTTATTTAAACTAAAATTAAAGCCGCCTACCAAAGACGTGACTGCCCCATTGTGCGGATCTAATGCCACTAATGCGCCGTTAATATCGGGCAGTTGTGCCAACATCCAGCCTTCATCTTGTTGTGGGCGCACCCAAATTTGCTCACCGGAGGCGAGGGCATCGGTTGCCTTTTTCAATGCATAGCCTTGACGGCTGTCAGAGATATACGCCCGTGCCCATTTTATACCGTCCCACGCGAGGGTGACTTCACCTTGGTCTTTAACAATGATGGTTGCGCTACGCTCAGCCACCTCAGTTACCACAGCGGGAACTAATGGCCAATAACTGGGCTGCTCTGTTAAATGGCTGTCAATTTCGGCTTGGCTCCAAGGAGTATCCTGCCATAATTGTGCTGCAGCCCCACGGTAGCCGTGGCGAAGATCATAGCCCAACAAGCCATCAATCAGCGCTTTGGTACCTGCTTGTTGCTCTTCAGACTCGACAGTGGTGTACACATTGAGCCCTTGGGTATAGGCTTTTTTGCCAAACATATTTAACGCAAACTGATGCGCCATTTCAGCTAAGTAAGGGGCGCTTAATGTTATTTCTGCACCGTGATAACGGGCGGCAACCGGCTCCGCCATGGCGGCATCGTATTGCTGGCGATTAATTTTATTGGTTTCTAACATGCGCCCTAATACCACAGCTCTGCGCCTGCCCGCGCGCTCAGGGTGGCTAATGGGGTTAAGCGCAGAAGGGGCTTTTGGCAAACCGGCAATCATGGCCGATTCAGCTAAGGTCAACTCACTGACTTCTTTGCCATAATACACCTGTGCTGCGGCGCCCACCCCATGAGAGCGATGCCCGAGTGCAATTTTGTTTAAATATAAAGACAGTACTTCATCTTTCGTTAATAAAGACTCGATATGCAGGGCGATAAATATTTCTTTTACTTTTCGGGTGATGGTTTTTTCACGGGTTAAAAAGAAGTTCCTTGCCACTTGCTGGGTAATGGTGCTGGCCCCTTGACGCTTTTCGCCTGTGGTTAGCCATACCATAGCGGCGCGACTAATACCGATAGGATCTATACCTGGATGTTCATAAAAACGCGCGTCTTCGGTTGCCAAAAAAGCATCAATTAAGGTGCTAGGCATGTCTTTAATATCGATAGGAGTGCGACGTTGCTCGCCATACTGCGAAATTAACTCCCCGTCTTGACTCAGTACTCGCATCGGGGTTTCTAGGCGAATATCTTTTAATTCAGCCACATCGGGCAGCTCGGGTTTTACCTGTTGGTAAAACAAAAATAGTGCGCCCACACCGCACAGCGCCAACAATAAGCCCAATAAAAAAAGGCGAACTAGCCATTTAACCATGAAATATTAACCCAGCGTTATTACTTAATATAATTGGCATTATATCCTCTATAGACACTGTTATTCGAGCGCTTTATTTTTAGACACGGATTAACTCCCCAGATAGCACCAGTGCGACTATGCTTAACCTTATCACCTCACATTGCATGGACGCTTATGTTGAGACGAATATTAGCGAGAACTCCCCAATTAACACGACTCCCTATACTAAGGAACAGAATATCTGGCCGTGCGCTGATTGGTATCGATTTTGGTCGCCATAGCATTAAAGCAATCGCGCTGCGCTATCAAGCAGACACCTTTCACTTAGAGGGGATCAGCAGTGTCGCTACGCCACAGGGATCCATCATTGACTATCAAATACAGCCAACACCGCCGTTAATTGAGGCCCTGCATTTATTAAAGTCATCGCTAAATGTGTGCACCAAAGAGGTAGCAACCGCGGTTAGCGGCAGCAGTGTGACCACTAAAATAGTGCATGCTCCTGCGTTATTTAGTGATGAAGTGTTAGCGCTGCATATGCAGCAAGAAGCCTTACAGCATTTATCGTCAGATCTGGATGATATTAGTGTTGATTACGAAGTGTTAGGACCAAGCGAACAGTCTCCTGAGCGCAATAGAATGCTATTAAGTGTTGCCCGCACCGAACATATTCAAGCCAGAGTGGATGTATTAAGCCAAGTGGGTTGGCAGACTAAAATCGTTGATATTGGCAGTCACGCTCTTGCAAGAGCGACGTCCTTTTTATGGTCTAAAAGCTTAGCTGCACAGGTTGGCGTATTAGACATAGGCGCCCAGAGCATGACGTTTATCGTACTGGATCAAGGAGAAGTGATTCATCATCGCTTACAGCCTTTGGCGAGCGACACTATTTCAGTATCAGCGGACATTTCGCAGGCTCCGCAATACACAGCGCTTATTGTGCAACATACGCAACGTAATCTGCAGTTATATTGTAGCCATACAGGGCATGCCCCACCTGAATACTTATATTTATTTGGCGGAGGGGCAGGGCTTCCCCTGTTAGCAGAGCAGTTAGCACAACAATTATCGGTTGTTGTTATACCTGCAGATTTTGCTGGCGTCTTTGATCTATCTAGCCATCAAGCTGTGCAAGTCTTCACCTTTGGCACAGCGCTTGGGCTGGCATTACGCTGTGGTGTGTCATGTCAAATATAAACCTACTGCCATGGCGAGCCCAGTTAAAAGCCAACCAAAAAAAGCATTTTATTTTGCAATTATCTCTGGTCTGCCTGCTGGGTATAACGCTAGTAATATTGGCTTACGGCTATATTAAGCAGCAAATACAGATTCAACAGCAACACAATAAAGCGGTTGCTGCCGCGAGTGAGCAACTCAATAGTACCTTACACGCCATAGAACAATTTCGCCTGCAACAGCAAGGCTTACAGCGCCGAGCGCATTTTATTGAGCAACTGCAACAAGAGCGTGCTTTACCGGTGCAACTCTTTAACCAACTTCCTAGTTGGATACCGATCAATGTGCACTTAGAGCGTGTCGACTTATCCAATAAAGCACTCATTATTAACGGTAAAGCTCATACCCATGGCGCTTTAGCGCTTATGGTCGAGCATATTGAAGGCAGCCGTTGGTTATTGCAGCCTAAGTTAACCGTGCATGCGACCGAGGGAGAGGCAGCCACGCCTACACATCAATTTATATTACAACTGGAGGTGAAAAATCATGCGTTAAGGTGACGATGACGCAAGAAAAATAATTGGTAGCAAGTAACACTAAATTGCTGAGTCATAGGAGGAGGCCATGGACGGGTCGTTTAATGAGCTTGAGTTAAATCGGGTATATCAATGGCCTACTGCTGCCAAAGTAGTGCTCTTATTGATGTTACTCATTATATTATGTTTTTTGGGTAACTATTTCTTTATTGCTGAGCAGTGGGCCTTATTGCGCCAGGCACAGCAGCAAAATGCCACGCTAATGCCTGTTATGCGCCAAAAGAAAGCCATGGCTGAAAATTTACCGGCTTATCAGCAGCAAGCTGAGCGTATAGCGCAGCAAGAGCAGCAGCTATTACAGCAAATACCCACTCAGCGCGATAGCGCCAATATCTTACGCGAGATGAGTCGCTTGGCCCAACAACATAGCCTGACAATTACCCGTGTGCAGTGGGAAAAAGAGCAAGCTATCTCATGGCTTAGCTCGTCTAACCGTGTTCAGTCTGGTTTATCATCGGCTGGCTCAAAACATGTCGGTCCAACTAAGCTATCGCTACGTATTAACGCCCAAGGACAATATCACCAACTGGGGCAGTTTGTTGCTGAGCTGTCAGCTTTACCGCGCATCGTGCTGATTGATAGCTTGATCCTCTCTCGAGACCATACTCAGGCAAGTGTTGCACCATTGAACATGGAGTTGTTGACCAGTACTTATACCTACTCGGTGATGGAGGTGGAAGACTTGCCATGAACAAAGCTCCCTATCAGCGAAGACCAGTGCGCATTTTCTTACTAGCAAGCCTTGGGCTAGTTATTGCCGGTTGCAATAAATCAATAGATTCACAGGCGGTGAATACTGAAGCTATAGCTCGCCAGCATATGCCGAGTGCTTTGCCCGTGCTTACTCAGTATCAAGCTAAACCTTATCAGGCTAAGGCACAGCGTGACCCTTTTATGACTATGTTTCCTGATGACAAAGTGAGAAAACCTCAGCCAGTAATAGATGGCATTGCTGAGCCTGAGTGTGAGCCTAGCGCGCGCTCACCGGCAACAGACTTGACGCAAACTTGGACGCTGCGCGCGACCTTTAATGGCGGTCACAGTCCGATGGCCATCATTGATATTCCTAATACTGGCACGACTAACGCGATAGTAGGCCAACAGCTGACAGCTCAGACGACAAATCAGCTGCAAAACCCTATTGTTGAGCGGATAGAAGTCATGGCTATTAAAGGACAACAAGTGACTTTACAACATGAGCAAGCCCTAGATACTCCATGTCCTTACACCCAAATTGTTACCCTTAATTTATATGAATAACCAGCGCCTAGCTTGAAAGCAGCTGCAAAAGCAACGCGGTACGAAAACCTAAACACCACAAATTAACGTCGTACGTTTTACGCGGTACGTTTTACGTTGTACGCCTTACGTCAAAAAACACTGGTTTTGGTTTTTTCGTACCGCGGTTGGCGTAAAACGTAAGGCGTTGTTGTTTGGTATCCGACGTTGTCGGATTGCACCCTTGTAGGCACTGCTTCAGCTGTGCAATATCGCGCAGCGATATACATTCATGCACCATACAAATGTTGGCGCCGCCGTTTTGTTGTTTGGGTTTATCTGACGGCTGACCGCTGAAAGCTTACAGCTGTCTGTTAGCTTGGTGCTATCAATTAATATGGTAACTTGAGTTGATTATATTGTCGTCCCCCCGTATTGTGCGTCACAGTATCTGTATTTCAATATCCTTGGTATTTTATCGCTATAAGTCCAATTCGGCGATAAAAGCGCCAAGTTGATCATCAAACAGACCGATAACGGGAAGGCGGACGCGAAGCAAGGTGATGAATTATCACCTCGCACAAGGCTTCTTTAGACCCTTAACGAGGGTTGTCCTTGCCAGCGACTGGCTCAGTTGCGATAATTCGGCGTCCAATTTCAAAAGTGAAGGTTAGATTCATCGTCGACCCTGCGGTGTTCGTGGGGCGCATTTGTTTGTGAGAATTTCGTGTAAATGGCTGAGAAACGCAATATATTCCTAGTAGGGCCTATGGGTGCGGGCAAGAGCACCATTGGTAAATACCTAGCGCAACAACTGCATATGGAGTTTTATGACTCCGATCATGAAATTGAGCGCCGAACTGGTGCCGATATCAGCTGGGTATTCGACGTCGAAGGCGAAGAGGGCTTTCGCGAACGCGAAGAAAAAGTCATCAACGACCTAAGTGAGCTACAAGGCATTGTCCTTGCCACTGGCGGCGGCTCCATAAAAAGCAAAGAAAGTCGTAACCGACTATCGGCGCGCGGCATTGTTGTCTATTTAGAAACCCCAGTAGAAAAACAGCTGGCGCGCGTACAAAAAGACAAGCGCCGCCCACTGCTACAAACCGAAGAAGACCCCGAACAGGTGCTAAAGCGTTTAGCAGCAGAGCGCAACGAGCTATACCAAGAAATAGCCGACTATGTGGTGCGCACCGATGAGCAGGGCGCTAAGTTAGTGGCTAATCATATCGTCGACTTAATCGGCTTATAACGGATAGACAAGCACATGGAAAGGTTAACCGTAAATTTGGGGGAGCGTAGCTATCCCATTCTTATTGCTGAGCAGTTATTAACGCAAGGCGAATTGCTACGCAATGCCGTGCAAGGCAGTAAGGTGTTGGTGGTCACCAACGAGGTGGTGGCGCCATTATATCTCGACACGCTACTGGCTACATTAGCCCCCTTACAGGTTGAATCTTTAGTATTACCTGATGGCGAGCAATTTAAAAACCTAGACACCTTTAATCAGGTGATGGGTACCTTGCTGGCGGGTAATCATGGCCGCGACACCACCTTAATTGCATTAGGTGGCGGCGTAATAGGCGATTTAACCGGATTTGCTGCTGCTTGCTACCAACGTGGTGTGCCCTTTATTCAAGTGCCCACTACCTTGTTAGCGCAGGTTGATTCATCGGTGGGCGGTAAAACGGCGGTTAACCACCCCTTAGGTAAAAACATGATTGGGGCTTTTTATCAGCCAGAACTAGTGCTGATAGATACTTTGTGCTTAAGCACCTTGCCCGAGCGTGAGTTTGCCGCAGGCCTTGCCGAGGTCATTAAATACGGCATTATTTGGGATGCAGAGTTTTTTGCTTGGTTAGAGCAAAATATTGAACGACTGCAACAGCTTGAGGGCGATGCCCTAAGCTATGCCATTCGTCGCTGCTGCGAAATTAAAGCTGACATGGTCGCCAGCGATGAGCGCGAGCAGGGCGTGCGGGCGCTGTTAAACCTTGGTCATACCTTTGGCCATGCCATAGAAGCCGAAATGGGCTATGGCAACTGGTTACATGGCGAAGCCGTGAGTGCTGGCACCATGCAAGCCTGCCACACCGCAAAACTGCGTGGCGAAATGACAGATGCCGATATTGCTCGGGTAGAAAATCTTTTTATTAAAGCCAAATTACCCATTACTGGCCCCAATAGCATGACCTTAAGTCAATATTTGCCGCACATGATGCGCGATAAAAAAGTACTGGCAGGTCAATTACGGCTGGTGCTGCCTATCGGCATTGGTCGTGCTCAGGTAGTGAGTGATGTCACCGAAGCACAATTGGCCCAGGTGGTGTCGGAAACCACGCCGTGACCGATACGGTAACCCCGCCTTTTTCATCTCAACAGCAGCTGTTAGCGCGGCTGCTGCATCTATCTCGTCTCGATACCGACTTTGTGCTACTGACAGGCCCAGCAGGGGCTGGCAAAACTTATTTAGCTCAACAACTTGTTGAGCAAACCTCGCTGATGCAGCCGATAGTGCTGGATGCCAAAACACTCAACAGTCACCCTCGTTTTCGCCATGCTCTACTTAGTCACTGGTTTCCTACTGCCATCTTTGATGCAGAAGAGTCATTGGCAGATTCAATGGCAAGGTTATTGCCAGCAAGCTTACATAAGCGTTTAGTGGTGGTGGACAATAGTGCTTGGCTAACGGATATTTTATTGCAAGAATTGGTACAGCTATATACCAGCTTGCCTGCAGAAGTGCGCCCTTTTATGTTGTTTGTGGGCGAAGCAGACTGGGCAGAGCAGATCCGAAAGCAATTGGATGCGGGTATGCTGACCAAGTTGCTTGAGGTTGAAGTGCCGCCATTAGCACCCAAAGGCCAGCAAGGTCTGCAGCAGCCATCAGCAGCCACACCCCCAGAGGTGCAAGCCTCTGGCAAGGTAATTAAGCCCATGGAGTCACAGATGAACACAGAATATTATCGCCAGTTATTAGCGCAAAAATCAGTCAAAATACTGCTGACCATTCTTATTGTGGTGCTGTTACTGATTGTGATTGTGAGTTTGTTACCCAGCTCAAGCAAGCCTGTTAATGAAATTGCACAGCCCTTTGAGCAAGATCAGACAGCCTTGCCTCAACCCGTTCCTAATGGCAATAACCCAGTGACAACTAACAGCACTGCGCCCACCAGTGCCGAGCCAAATCGTGCAGTAGTACAAGAGTGGCCAACAGAAACCTTGCCAGAAACCCCTACTATTACGGCAAGCGATGCACAAACCCCAGATGACAGCAGCAAAGAGCGGGTGGTGATTGAAGATGATGTGGTGAGCCAGTTAATGCAGCGAGAAGAGTTGAGCCAAAAACCGGCCCCCAGCCCCAAACCTCAAACTACGGCTAAACCGACGCCAGCTGCGGCAGCGACTAAAGCAAGCTTAGGCACAGTGGCTAACCTAATGCAAAAGTCATCACAGCGTTACACCTTGCAACTGATGGCAGGGCGCAATAAGCCGGTATTAGAAGCGCTAGCTGCTAAACACAACCTAAGTCCTGCTTGGGTCTACCCTCGTACCCTTAACGGCCAAGCATGGTTTGTCTTAGTACAAGGCGACTACCTCTCAGCTAACCATGCCCGCAACGCCATTAAGAATTTGCCAACTGAGCTACAAGAAGCCAAACCTTGGCCCAAGCCCTTCGCCCAAGTACAGAAAGAGGTGGAGTAAGAGCAGCGCCAAGCTAAAAGAAAGCTGTACGCTGACCGCGGTACGAAAAAACAAAACCTGACGCGCTGTTTTCACTGCGCAGTCTTGCGCAGCAAGATCCCGCGGTGTTTGTGTTCTCGTAAAGCGTACCGCGTAAAACGTAAGGCGTTGTTGTTTGGTATCCGACGTTGTCGGATTGCACAGCTGAAACAGTGCCTACATTCATGCATCATACAAATGTTGGCGCCGCCGTTTTGTTGTTTGGGGTTATCTGACGGCTGTCAGCTGTCAGCTCGGCGCTGCCCTTAAACACTAGCCATCACACTGGCTAATGGTTACAATGCGCGCCCCTTATCGGTTCGGCTTTAATGACAACAATGACTAAAACTCGAGCATTTTTAAAATGGGCTGGTGGTAAGTACGGCCTCATAGAGAGTATTAATCAGCGGTTGCCCGAAGCCCGAGAGCTTGTAGAGCCTTTTATGGGCGCCGGCTCAGTTTTTTTAAACTCCGACTTCGAATCTTATTTACTCGCCGATATTAACGCCGATCTTATTCATCTTTATCAGCTACTGAAAAGTCAGCCCGATGTCTTTATTCGCGAGGCGGCAACCTTATTTACCCCCAGCAATAATGCCAAAGACGCCTACTACGATCACCGCATTGCTTTTAACCAAGAACGAGATCGCTTTCGACGTGCCTTATTGTTTTTGTATCTTAACCGTCATGGTTACAACGGCCTATGCCGCTACAATAAAAGTGGGGGCTTTAACGTCCCTTTTGGCTCTTATAAAAAGCCCTATTTTCCTGAAAAAGAGCTGTGGTTTTTTGCGGAGAAAGCCCAAAAGGCCACTTTTGTCTGCCAAGGGTACGATCAGGTATTTGCCGACGCTAAGTCAGATCAAGTGTTTTATTGCGATCCGCCATACGCCCCCTTGTCTACAACTGGTTTTACTACCTATGCGGCCAACGGCTTTACCCTAGATGACCAAGCCATTCTTGCCCGTCTAGCTCGAGAAACGGCAAGCGCGGGCATCTCCGTGCTGGTTAGTAACCACGACATTCCCCTTACCCGCGAACTCTATCGCGGTGCCGACCTACAAGTAGTGTCTGTTAAACGCACCATCAGCCGCAATTCCGATAACCGCAAAAAAGTAGACGAACTCCTAGCTTTGTTTAAAGGGTAATTAGTAGCGCCAAGCTAAAAGAAAGCCGTACGCCTTACGCTGACCGCTGTACGAAAAAAAACAAAAGCTGGCGCTGTTTTGTTTACATTAACCATTAACCATTGGTGTTTACCTGTAGATACTCTGTTAGACGTCAAGGCTTTGCACTATATTGTTATGCGCCCTTATTTCGTCTTTGCGAGCGTAGCGCGGCAATCCATTTCAAAGGAAAGCGCTACATCTAACGCTGACTGTTTTACGTTAAATAAAAACTGCGGTTTTGCTTTTTTCGTCAGGCGCTTAGCGTAAAGCGTACAGCTGTCTAGTAGATGGATTGCCGCGTCGTTGCACTCCTCGCAATGACCAAAGGGTGGCTCTGGCTTTTTGTGGGCGAATTCATTCGCACAAAAACCAATGCACAGGGTTGTTTCCGTGCATGGTATGGTGCTGCACACCATTTCGTGGCTAAAGCACGCGACTACATTCGTGCGCCATGTAAACGTTGGCGTTGCTGTTTTGGTTTTATCTGACGGCTTACAGCTGAAAGCTTACAGCTGTCTTTTAGGTGTTGGTGGTCGATTTTTCGTACGGCGTACCGCGTAAAACGTACCTCGTGGTTTTGTGCGCTGCTTTTAACGCTGATTTGTTATAGAATTAGCTCGTTTTTTTGTGCTTATGTCTAAAGGAAGCCCCATGACTGACTACCTGATTGCCCCCTCAATATTGTCTGCCGACTTTGCCCGCTTAGGCGAAGAAGTAGACAAAGTATTACAAGCAGGTGCCGATGTTGTGCACTTTGACGTAATGGACAACCACTATGTGCCCAACCTCACCATAGGGCCCATGGTCTGCAAAGCGCTACGCGACTATGGCGTTACCGCTCCTATAGATGTGCACCTCATGGTTAAACCGGTAGACAGCTTAGTGCCACAGTTTGCCGAAGCAGGCGCATCAATTATTACTTTTCATCCCGAAGCCTCCGATCATATAGACCGCACTTTGAGTCTGATTAAAGAGCACGGCTGCCAAGCAGGCTTAGTCTTTAACCCCGCCACTTCGCTTAGTTATTTAGACTATGTCATGGATAAAGTAGACGTGATTTTATTGATGTCTGTTAACCCAGGCTTTGGCGGTCAATCTTTTATTGATAACACCTTAGACAAACTACGCGAAGCACGCCAACGCATCACCGATAGTGGCCGTAATATTCGCTTAGAAATAGACGGCGGCGTAAAAGTAGACAACATTCGCGCCATCGCCGAAGCCGGAGCCGATATGTTTGTAGCAGGCTCGGCTATTTTCAACCAGCCCGACTACAAAGCCGTGATCGACCAAATGCGCAGCGAGCTGGCCCAAGCCAATGTCTAATATCGATACCCGCCACATTAAACTGATTCAGTTTGATTTAGACGGCACCCTTATTGATAGCGTGGCTCAGCTATGGCAAGCCGTTAATCTTATGCTGGCTGAGCTTGGCCACCCCCAAGTGACAGAGCAAGAAGTGCGGTTGTGGGTGGGCAATGGTGCCGATATGCTGGTGCAGCGTGCATTAACAGCGGTGTTAACGCGTCCGCCCACGCCAAGCCTGCATCAACAAGCCCGAGGGTTATTTGATAACGCTTACCAAAGCGTGGCCAGTCACCAAGTGGTACTCTACCCAGGCGTTATCGACACCCTAGAGCAGCTTAAAGCAGCGGGTTATACCTTAGCGCTGGTAACCAATAAGCCCTATGGTTTTGTGCCGGATATTTTAGCGAAGACGGGCTTAGCGCCATATTTTTCGCTAAGCCTAGGTGGCGACAGCCTAGCAGACAAAAAGCCCAGCCCAGTGCCGCTTTTGCATGTATGTCATACCCTGAATATTGCCCCCGAGCACAGCATAATGGTGGGAGATTCCGAAAACGACATACTGGCCGCTCAAACGGCGGGCATGGCCTCGGTTGGGCTTACTTACGGCTATAACTATGGCAAGTCTATTGCCGATAGCCAGCCTAATTGGGTTATCAACCAATTTAGCGAGCTACTCGATTTACTTAAATAACAAAGTGGGGCGGAGATCACCTTTTACTGGCCGGCTTTGCCTTGCTAAACGTCTCACTTTTAAAAGATACACAAGGAATATCTTCATGGTTGAACATACGGCCAATACCTCGGCTAACCCCACCGTTTTTAGTGGTGCCCAGCCATCGGGGCAGTTAACAATAGGTAACTACATGGGCGCATTGCGCCAATGGGTTAATATGCAGCAAGACTACGACTGCCTATATTGCATCGTAGATATGCACGCCATTACAGTGCGCCAAGACCCTAAAGCATTGCGCGCAGCTTGCCTCGATGCTGCCGCTCTTTATATGGCGATTGGCCTAGACCCTGAAAAAAGCACCATCTTTATTCAATCTCATGTGCCAGAGCATGCTGAGCTGGCGTGGGTATTAAACTGTTATACCCAATTTGGCGAGCTATCACGCATGACGCAATTTAAAGATAAATCGAGCCGTCATGCCGAAAATATTAATGCCGGCTTATTTACCTATCCCGCGCTTATGGCTGCCGATATATTGCTATATCAAACTAGCCAAGTGCCGGTGGGCAACGACCAGAAGCAACATCTGGAGTTATCGCGCGACATTGCCTATCGTTTTAATCAACTTTATGGCGAGGTATTTACCGTACCCGAGCCTTTTATTCCGGCAGATGGCGCGCGCATAATGAGCTTGCAAGAGCCGACCAAAAAGATGTCTAAATCAGATGAAAACGTCAATAACTTTATTGGTTTGTTAGAAGATCCCAAAGTGATTGCCAAAAAGTTAAAACGTGCCGTTACCGACTCAGAAGATCCTCCCGTGGTTAAGTTTGATCAAGAAAACAAACCCGGCGTATCAAACCTACTTACCCTAATGTCGGGGGCCACTGGGCGTAGCATTAAAGAGCTAGAAGCGCACTTTGAAGGCAAAATGTACGGCCATCTTAAAACTGAAACCGCCGATGCGGTATTAGCCATGCTAGAGCCGATTCAAGCTCGCTTTCACGAGCTGCGTGCAGATGAGGATGAGTTGATCAGAGTTCTGTCGCAGGGTGCTGATAAAGCGCGCAAAAAAGCTGCGCAAACCCTAAAAAGCGTATATGATGTTATCGGCTTTGTACCTAGACATCTTTAATATCTAAGGGGCCAAAGCGCCCCTTTTTTATATCACATAATTGGACTTATCTTCTCTGATGACAGACTCTAAGCCCCTTAATAGCGACTTAATCGACAAGCTCTATTGGTTGCGTAAATTTCGCATGGCCAAAAACGAACAGACTCTAGCGTTTATGGTGTCTAAAGTCACAGATGACTACCACAGCAACACCGCCATTATGGCCGCCATTTACCTAGCTGAGTGCCAACGCGAACGCGAACTCGCCCAAGGCCGCCTTCTAGATCACTAAATAGACAACTGTACGTCAAACTGACAGCTATACGCCTTACGCTGTACGCTTAAACTGGTAGCTGTACGCCGACCACTATACGCCTAAACTGATAGCTGTACCTCTTACGCTGACCGCTATACGAAAAAACCAAACCGGTGGCGCGCAGCGGCACATAAACCATCAAGCCACACTATGTTTAAACCGGTGTTGTTTGTTGGCATTCAAACCCGAGCTGTTTTTTGTTTTACAAACCACGCCGTATTAAAAAAATCACACCGTAGAGGCCGCTTCAGCTGGCCGGTGGCGCGAAGCGGCACAAAAAACCATCAAACCACGCTAGGGTTAACATTGATATTGTTTGTCGGTTCTTGTTTTACTGTTCTTGTAGCCCCACAGCTTCACCTGTGGGTCTTGCGAAGCAAGATTGTTTTTCTGACGGCTTACAGCTGTCTGTTAGCGACCTCTACCGCAAAGCAATAGCTTTGCTGCACCATGCAAACCTTGGCATCGTCTGCATGTTACGGTGATACGCCAAACGATTCGTGCACCATGCTGATGTTGGTGGTCGGTTTTCCGTAAGGCGTACCGCGTAAAATGTACAGCGCTGTTTTCACGGTGTTTGGGTTTATCTGACGGTTTACCGCTGCCTTTTAGCTTTGAGCTGTAGTTTGATTTCCCCTCAATACCTGTCAAAATTCTCACATCAATAATTTCTCTTATTCAAGGTTTACTTAATATGGGTTTTCATAAAACGGGCCTCACACTATTGGCCGCCATGGTGCTTAGTGCCTGTGCCTCTAACACCGCCACCGTTCCTAGCAAAATAGCCGTCGCTCATGGTCCCACTAGCATCCAAGGCGGTAACGCTACCGGTGCCGATGACATCACCGTTACCACACCATACTTCGCGTTTGCCCTCGCACAGGGCGAGTTAGTTGACCTGGCCATGATGGAAGAGGGCAAATTTAGCAAAGATCTGATTAAATCAGTCGACTTTAGTGCAGGTTCCGGCCAAACCAGCCTCGAAAGTACCGAGATCGTAAAGCAAACTGCGGATGAGTTAGAAATCGCTGTTACTCGGAATCTAGATGGTCATCGCATTATTAGCCGCTATGAAGTGCACAAAGCCTACCCCGGCATTAAGCTCACCACTACAGTGCTAGACCCGATAAAAGGTAATACAAAAGCGGGCTATCAGCTAACGCGTAATCACCCTATCGCGAACACGGCAGACAACTATAACGACATGACGCGCATGGTGCACAGCCACTGGACTGCGGGTCAATTACAGAATAACTTGAGCGAACTCTCCGAAACCGACGGTTTACGTCGCAGCTACACAGGAAAAAACAATGAATTTAGTGCTTGGTTAAGTGCCGGTTCATTGGGTAATTTACGTTCAGATCTTGAAATGTATACCACCGCCAGCCCCCAAGCAGAATTAGGCTTATTTGATCTCAAACCGATAAGCGGTAATTTTGAAAGCTACTTATCGGTAATGCGCCAGCGTTGGAGCCGAGGCGAGCGCGTTTATTTAAATGCCGGCCCTAAGCTTAAAGACGCCAAACATAAGAGTGGCAAAATTTATGCCTATACCCCTAAAGGCCGCATTACTGCCGACTTCGCGCGTGCCGCCGCCAAAGGGCACAGCTTTGTCAGCTTCGGCCCCGAAGTGTATCCCATTACCACCAATTTTGGTGGTGAAGCCAAGCCTTATAAAAAGTCAGAAGTCGAATTTCGCTCAGAAATTGGCCTAGCCAAAGCCGAAGTCTGGCTCGATGGCAAACAAGTAGCAGGTTGGAAAATTAACGGTGCCAAGTGGTTTAGAACCGGCGTACCCGTCCCTCCTAATCGCACCTGGATGCAATGGGTAGTAGAAGACAAACAAGGCAACAAAGCCTACTCAAACCCGATTTGGATTAAATAAAGAGCAGCGCCCAGCACCAAGCTTGTAAGTACAGCGCCTAGCGCTAAGCTTAAACCTAAATACAACAGCGTCCAGCATACGGCGCTGTTTTTCTTTATCTGACGGCTGACCGCTGAAAGCTGACAGCTGTCTGTCCGCTAGGCGCTGAAGTTACTAATCAAATCCATTCTCATTGCGACTACGTTACCCAAGTAAAATCAATGGCTTATCTTAATCTTGCGTTTGAAATAAGCGGCAATGTCGACTATGCTTACCTCATTAATCAGGGGGGAGAAATGTATGAAAGGCGATAAAAAAGTCATAGAGTATCTTAATCAGGTACTTAGCATAGAGCTAACCTCTATCAACCAATATTTCTTGCATGCGCGTATGTTTAAAAACTGGGGCTTTAACCTGTTAGACGAACGCGAATACAAAAAATCCATCAAAGACATGAAACAAGCCGATAAGCTAATTGAGCGGGTATTGTTTTTAGAAGGCCTGCCTAATTTACAGCACTTAAATCGACTGCGTATTGGTGAAAATACGCAAGAAATGCTGCAATGCGACAAACTGCAAGTAGAAGAGCAGCTGCAAGTATTAAAAGACGCCATCGCCTACTGCGAGTCGGTTAAAGACTATGTTTCGCGCAAACTACTGTGCGAAATAGAAGCATACGAAGAAGAACATCTTGACTGGGTAGACTGTCAGCTTGACCTAATAAGCGTGATCGGTCTTGAAAATTATCAACAGTCTCAACTATAAGGGAGTCAAATATGAAAGGTAGCGCCAAAGTAATAGCGGCATTAAACGAGCTGCTGGCCGGTGAGCTAAGCTCAATGGATCAGTATTTCATTCACTCTCGTATGTACGAAGACTGGGGATATCAAAAGCTGTATGAGCGTATTGATCACGAGTTTGATGACGAAAAAGGCCATGCGGCCCTGATCATAGAGCGCATTCTGTTTTTAGGTGGCACTCCAGACATGGTGTCACGCGCGCCATTAAACATAGGTAAAGACGTGCCAGCCATGTTGCAAAGCGATCTTAACCTTGAGCTTAAAGTGATCGACGATTTGCGCGAAGTGATGGCTTTATGCGAGCAAGAACGTGATTATCAAACACGCGATATGCTACAAGTATTACTATCAGACACCGAAAACGATCACACCCACTGGTTAGAGCAACAAGTGGGCTTAATCGACAAAATCGGTCTGCAAAACTACCTACAGTCGCAGATGTAATACGCGCTTCGCGCAATGTTGAATGCTTAATTTTAAATGTTTAATAAAAGCCGCAGCAGCGGCTTTTATTATGGGGCTACACCCGTACATCATATGAATATTGGTTTTGTTTACCTGTAGGCACTGCTTTAGCTGTGCGGTGTTAGACAGGCAGCTGTACGCTATACGCTGACCGCTGTACGAAAAGGCCAAGCCGGTGTTTTCTTTGACGTAAGGCGTACCGCGTAAAACGTACCGCGTTGTTTTCGTGCATGGTAT
The DNA here is from genome assembly GCF_017498065.1 of Oceanisphaera pacifica. GTDB lineage: Bacteria > Pseudomonadota > Gammaproteobacteria > Enterobacterales > Aeromonadaceae > Oceanimonas > Oceanimonas pacifica. The sequence goes on from NZ_JAGDFX010000002.1 coordinate 102,762, forward strand.
GGCGCTACGCACCATTTCGCGGCTAAAGCACGCGACTACATTCGTGCTGTATGTTGGTTTTTATCTGACAGGCTGATAGCTTACAGCTGTCTTCGGCGCTGTTTTCACGGTGTTTGTGTTTAACTGATAGCCGACGGCTTACAGCTGAAAGCTGTCTTTTATTACTCCCCAGTAAAAATCATTTCCAATTTAAACCATTGTTACTTTCTCGCTATGCAATACAATATTAATAACACAAGCCAAGCTGCTTGCTGCTAATGTAAAAGAGACACTTTCTTAAACTGACCATTAGCATTCAATATTTAACATAGTGCAAAGCACTAAAGCAGGAGCAAACCTATGGACATGATCAAAACACGCGCCGCCGTTGCTTGGGAAGCAGGCAAACCTTTGTCTATTGAAGAAGTTGATTTAATGCCGCCACAAAAAGGCGAGGTATTGGTACGCATTGTGGCGACAGGGGTTTGCCATACTGATGCTTTTACTCTGTCTGGTGACGATCCTGAGGGGATCTTTCCTGCCATTTTAGGACACGAGGGCGGTGGTGTAGTAGAAGCAGTTGGCGAGGGCGTGACTAGCCTAGCAGTAGGCGACCATGTGATCCCACTTTACACCGCCGAATGTGGCGAATGTAAATTTTGTACCTCGGGTAAAACCAATCTATGCCAAGCGGTACGTGCTACTCAAGGACAGGGTTTAATGCCAGATGGCACTACCCGTTTCTTTAAAGACGGCCAACCCATTTTTCACTATATGGGCTGCTCCACCTTTGCTGAGCGCACAGTAGTACCAGAAATTGCTTTGGCAAAAATTAATAAAGAAGCACCATTAGAAAAAGTGTGCTTACTCGGTTGTGGTGTCACTACCGGCATGGGTGCGGTCAAACACACGGCCAATGTACAAGAAGGTGACACAGTAGCCGTATTCGGTTTAGGTGGCATTGGTTTAGCGGTAATTATTGGTGCCGTAATGGCCAAAGCCAGCCGTATTATTGCCATTGATATTAACGAAGATAAGTTTGCCATTGCTAAGCAATTAGGGGCGACCGATTGCATTAACCCCAATGATTTTGATAAGCCAATTCAAGAGGTCATTGTAGAAATGACCGACGGCGGGGTAGATTACTCCTTTGAGTGTATTGGTAGCGTTAAAGTGATGCGTTCGGCATTAGAAGCCTGCCACAAAGGCTGGGGCGAATCTGTGATTATTGGTGTTGCCGGTGCTGGTCAAGAAATCTCTACCCGTCCCTTCCAGCTGGTTACCGGTCGGGTATGGAAAGGCTCCGCGTTTGGCGGCGTCAAAGGCCGCTCACAACTGCCTGGCATAGTAGAGCAATACATGAATGGCGAATTTGAACTTGATACTTTTATCACCCACACCATGGGCCTAGAAGACATCAATAAAGCCTTCGACCTGATGCACCAAGGCAAATCAATCCGCACCGTGATCCACTACGATAAGTAAGTCACAAACAGCGCTAACTGACAGCTGTACGCTATACGTTGACCGCTGTGTTCTTTATCTGACGGCTGACAGCTGAAAGCTTACAGCTGTCTTTTAGACGTTTGTTTTTCCGTAAGGCGTAAAACGTATAGCCTTGGTTTTACGGTGTTTGGGTTTAACTGACAGCTGACGGCGCATCGCTGACAGCTTTCTTTAAGGAGTTATCATGCAAATTGTTCAACAGCAACGTTGCTTTGGTGGTCGTCAAATTCGCTACCAACATACCTCTAATGTTCTTCATTGCGACATGCAGTTTTCTGTGTTCTTGCCCCCACAGGCAGAATCAGGCCCAGTACCTGCTGTATATTGGTTATCGGGGTTAACCTGTAATGATGAAAATTTCTCTAGCAAAGCCGGCGCTCAGCGCGTAGCGGCAGAGCTTGGGCTAGCACTTATCATTCCCGATACCAGCCCCCGAGGCGAAGGCGTGGCAGACGACGACAATGCCGCCTACGATTTAGGCTTAGGCGCGGGCTTTTATGTTAATGCCACCCAAGCGCCGTGGAACAAGCATTACCAAATGTACGACTACACACTGAATGAACTGCCCGCTCTAGTAGAGGCTGAATTGCCCCTAACCAACAAACGTGCCATCACAGGTCACTCCATGGGCGGACACGGTGCGTTAGTGTTAGCGCTGCGTAACCAAGCCCGCTTTAGTTCGGTTTCGGCATTTGCCCCCATTAGCAACCCCAGCGACTGCCCATGGGGCGAAAAAGCCTTTACTGCCTATTTAGGCGATAACCGAGAGATGTGGTCGCACTACGACGCCAGCTTGTTGTTGATAAACAAAGGCTGTACCTTGCCGATACTCGTTGATCAAGGTGAAGCCGATAACTTTTTAACCGAGCAATTAAAGCCTCAAACCTTAGTTGCCGCTGCTAAACAAACAAATGCTGACTTAACCTTACGCATGCAACAGGGCTACGATCACAGCTACTACTTCATCGCCAGTTTTATAGAAGACCACCTACGTTTTCATGCTAAGCATTTGCGATAAGCGATGAGCTAACAGCCTAAGCAAAGCTTTCTTATCTATTCTCGCCGCGCTATCGCGGCGTTTTTCGTCCATTCTTATTAGCCAGCTGCTACCTATAAACAAACCACCCAGCGCGAGTGCATAACCGGCTTCTATGCCTAATGACACAAATATGCCCAAGCATAACAGGCTAGCAAGCGTGGCTAACCAGCGATGGCTACCGCTAAGCAGCTTGACGCCTGCAATCATGGCAAGTAGATAGACTAATATAAAGTTGCCGTTGGCATAGCGCATTAAGGTTTCTAGTGGCAACTTAAAGGCCCAGACGGCTAACAGGCTTAGCGCACTGGCAGCCACTACCCAAATAAGCGCACGAAATGGTACGCCCCTACTATTAAGCTTGGCTAATGATGCCGGCAGTTTGCCTTCGTCTGCCATGCTCCACAGTAACCGAGAAAAACCTTGTACATACAAATTTAGCCCAGCAAAGCAGGCCAAGTAGCCAACAGTCGCAGCGGCCCAGCGGCCAGGTTCGCCAAAGAGCTTGGCCATTAATATCGGAAACGAGGTAGTGTTGGTTAATTGATCGCCAAATCCTGAAAATTTAACGACGGCCACCGCATAAGCTAAATAAATAAGGCCTGCCAACAATACGCCAAATAACAAAGCCAATGGAAAGTCGCGTTCAGGGCGTTTAAATTCTTCCCCCATGTGCGTAAAGGCTTCTAGGCCAACAAAGCACCAAAACATCACCGCCAAGGTACTAGGGATAGCTGGCCACGCTACGGTTTCTAGCGCAGGTATTGTACTTATTACGCTATTTAATAAACCAGCCTTAAACCACATAGCGGCTAATAAACCAATAATAGCCAGCGCTATCAGTAATTGCACCAAGCCAGATGCTGCACTGTTACGGGTGCCAAGGAGCATCACTAAGCTGAGCGTGCCCAGCTGTATAAGTAAATCGCCAGTGTCACTAAACACAAACAAGGCGTGCCAAAAGCCGGTAGTAAGCGTTAACATAGCAGGCAAACCAACGGGAAGCACGGCAAGAAATAAAAAGGCAGAGAGCTTTTCCATAGGGACACCCAGCGCGCGACCAATTAAATGCGGTGCACCGCCCGCATGGGGAAAAGCGCGGCCGAGGCGAGCAAAAGTAAACGCTATGGGGAGCACTAATATAATTAGCACTAACCAAGCCCATAACGAATCGGCACCAGCAAGGCTTGCCGCCACTGCTGGCACCACAAAAATGCCACTGCCTAATAATGAGGTGGCCATCATGGTGGTACCATAGCCTAGCCCTAATTGTTGTTGTAAACGGCTCAATTGTTTCATTCCCTATTTTTTTGCTCTATGCGTGACTTTAAATATTAAGCCCAGCCCTTGGCGCCAAACTTAATTTGCACCAGGCAAAGCCTAGGTATTAATCTTTTGGCTAAGCGCTTGATGCTGTTTAATTCTGATATATTAGCGCTATATAAAGATGAATAGGCGTGGCACTCTGCGGCTTGTAACAAGCGAAACGTCGTATTTGACCGACGTTTGGTTGCCATAGCGGTAAAAGGGGATTGAGTGGACAAGTTTGACCAGAAAATACTGGCATTACTCACAGCAAACGCGCGCCTAGCCGTGGCAAGTATAGCGCGCGAAGTTAACTTATCGCGCTCGGCGGTGTCGGAGCGCATTAAAAGCTTAGAAGATAGAGGTATCATTCAGGGCTATCACGCACGAGTAGGACAACCGAGCTCGTTAGTGCGCGCTTACTTTGCACTTTGTTACCATGTGCGCCAATGCGAGCAATATGCTGAGTCGTTACGCTGTGTGCCTGAAGTTAAGCTGTGCTACACCATTAGTGGCGAAACCGACATGCTGGTATATGTAGAAGCCGCATCAATGGATAGGTTAGATGCTGTTCGCCATCTTATAGAGCACACCCCTCATATTAAAACCGTACGCACCCATATGATTTTAGGGGAAGTGATCAATACCTTAAATTGATATAGCCCAAAAGATCCAGCTTAGCAAAGAGCGGTATTTATCTATTAACTCGGCGCTATTAACTTTTGTTTAAGGACACTATGCAAGTATTTCGGGCCCATTGGTTAGCGCCTTGGTTTAACCACCCTTTTTTAGCTTGTGAAATCACCCATCAAGGGCTGGTACTGCACCTTAAAAATGAGCGCCACTCGCTAACTTGGCAAGACTTAACGGCGCCGCCGGCGCGTATAAAAGGCTGGCGCTTTTACCGTCTGCATTTATATTGTGCCCAAGGCGATCTTGAGTTGGCTTGGTTACCAAAGCCGGTGGCTGATGCGCTATATAAGTTGCTTACCTTAACATGGTACCAAGTGTTGGCCGCCCGTGCTTTGCCCCTAGCCACCCAATGTTTGCAACTGTTAGAGCAAGGCTACTTACGCCAATCTCGCTGGCAGCAGCTACAAAAATTATTGGCCACTCTTGAGCCTGCTGCGGGCAAGCAGGCCATAAATTGGGCTAGCTTAACGCCGCCTGCCGAGTTATCTGATCGCGAAGCCGCCGCTATTGGTTTGCTTAGTACCTTAATAACGGCAGACGAGGCGTGGCGTGAACACTGTTGTGCCGAATATTGCCAGCAGATGCTAACAGACTATGCCGACCTTTTTGACTCCTTAGAAACCCACCCTTTAACTGATGCGCAGCGCCTAGCCTGTGTGGTAGATGAAGATGCCAACTTGGTTCTAGCAGGGGCGGGGTGTGGCAAAACCAGCGTAATGATGGCGCGGGCTGCGTTTTTAGTGGCATCACACCAAGCGAAGCCGCAAGAATTGTTATTGCTGGCGTTTGGTAATGAAGCCGCCAGTGAAATGAGTGATCGCTTAGCCCGACACTCGAGCACCAGCGGCGTTCATGCTCGTACTTTTCATGCACTTGGCTTAATGATTTTAAGCAAAGTAGAAGGAGCAATGCCCACCCTTAGCCCTTTGGCGCAGCAAGACAGTGCCCGTGTTAAGGCGCTGGCCAACTGGCTAGCTGAGCTGTGCCAGCAAGATGAGAGCTATCGCCAAGCTTTATATGGCTGGCTTAAAAACAAGCGCATTTCCATAACTCCCGAGCCTGATTATCACAAATTAGCTCGCGAATGGGCCCCCATAGTGGCGGCGTTAAAGCTGTATGGTGAGCCTAACTTGACCGACTTATCCCCTGAGTTGGCGGCGCAATTATCACTAATATTGCCGCTGTTACACCGTTATCAACATGAGTTGGCCGAGCAGGGGAAGATTGATTTTGATGACATGATAGAGCAGGCCACAGACTTTATACGCCAAGGGCGTTTTAGTGTGCCGTGGCGTTATATTTTGGTGGATGAATTTCAGGATATATCTGGCCCCCGCGCCCATTTGCTGCAAGCATTGCGCGATGCGGCGCCTGAGTTATCGCTGTTTTGTGTTGGCGATGACTGGCAGGCCATTTATCGCTTTAGCGGGGGGGATGTGAGGCTAACCACGCGCTTTGCCGACACCTTTGGTGCCAGCCGTATTACGCGTTTAGATAAAACCTTTCGTTTTAATAACCAAATCGAGCAAGTGGCGAGCCGTTTTGTGCAGCAAAACCCCGAGCAATTAACCAAAACCTTAACGACGCACACGCAAAGTGCTTCGCCCTGCGTGCATGTGTTGCCCGTTACCGCCCATGGGCAAACCGAAGCGATTAGCCGTTTACTGGGGCAAATAGCAGCGGAGCAACCTCAGGCATCTGTGTATTTGTTGGCGCGGTTTCGTTTTAGTTTGCCAGATTTGGCACAGCTAACGGCATGGCGCAAGCGCTTTGTGGGGTTAGAAATTGTGACCCAAACCGTGCACGCTGCCAAAGGTAAAGAGGCGGATCATGTGATTATGCTTGGGCTTGGCCGTGGTAAATATGGTTTTCCGCCCGAGCAAAGTACCACTGGTTTATTAGAACGCTTACTACCCGAAACGGATAGCTTTGCTTATGCCGAAGAGCGCCGGTTATTTTATGTTGGCCTTACCCGCGCACGGCAACAAGTATTTTTACTTGCTGATGCACAACAACCGTCGGTGTTTATTAAAGAGCTTACTAGTGGTGGATATCCGAGTGTGAGTAAGTGGGGGTAAGGAGCGCCTAACCCCTTCGGGGAGCGGTAAGCCTTAAGCCTGTCACTTAGTCACATCTTTCTCTTGTATTATAAATAAAAATGATGTTCGTGACTGAGTCGGTGATACCCCTACATAACAGCCGAACAAAGGGTCTTCTTCATCGACACGCTGCAAGTACATCCCTGTAGCGCTCAAACACATGACATCCTTGTCATGTGATGGTCGGTGAAGAAGATCCCTTTATCCGGCCACACACTATGGTGCTGCCTGTTGGTACTCTCCATTCAGACTCGTTACTCACAAAACAGCAATATAGCCACTTCAATATCGATAACACTCACTCGTCAATATCTTTAAGGAATTCATACGCTTCAACGTAATCCATCAGCGTAAACCAGCCTCGCCAGAGCGCTTGCGTCCCCACTCGACCATTGCGTGAGCTGTCATGCCAACGCCCCAATCGAGCTAAGGCATAATAGGCCCAATATAGGGATGACGCCTGCTCAGGGGAAAGTTTTTTTCTCGACTTTATTCCACAGTAATCGCCAAGCAACCCGGCTTAATAAGGTATTACAGCTGATGGTTTTCGCCTCTTCTCGATTCTGTGCTATTTCTTTTAGTTGCAGTAGGCGCACCGCGATAAAGGCTTTGATCACCGCCGCTCGACGCACGTTTTCTTTGGTTTGCATCCGCAGACCTTCAACCTTGGTGCCTTCGCTTTTCCAGATCCGATGAAACTCTTCTATCCGCCAGCACAACCCATAATATCTGACTGTTTTTCGTGCCACCGCCGCATCTGGCAACGGCTCAGTGGTGTATAACACCCAGCACAGCGGCTCTGTTATACCTTCGGTCATTTCACTGCAATACAAGAGATTCAGCGTCAGCGTGTCTTGTGCTGTTGCTCGCTGTGGCTTAGGCAGGGTGACCTGAGTGTGGCTGAGTGCAATCGTTGCATCTCGGGCAGGTCGGCCCCCTTTTGATGCAATATGCAGGTCGTAATGACACACCGGCTCGAGCGCATCTAAGGTAGCGCGGAGCTTTTGCTCGCTATCCGCAAGCTTACGATCACCTGATGAGCGCACCACAAAGCGGTGCTGGTGCGCGATTTGATAGCCTAAGTATTCATATATATCGGCTTCTCGGTCACACACATCGATGACATTGCTCATATCACCCGGTCGATCCGCCAGCGTCTCTGTGCCGCGTTGCCACTTATAACTCTCTTTCTCTTCTCGCGCTCGGCATTGCAGGGTGTGGCTGCTATCTTTTTGTTTATCTTGACGAAACCAGTAATATTGGTTCGCTAAACCGAGTACCGATTCACGCTCTGCATCCATCATCAAGGTGGAATGTGCATACAGGGTTCGGCCTTTAGCGGAATAGCGCTTGCTGCTGGCAGAGTTGACTTCACCCAACTCTTCGCAGACTGCGTGTTTATAACTGAGCCCCGTGGTGTCTTGTAAAGCCAGCACTAATGGCCGCTGCGGAGACCAGAGCATCGGTATATTCAAAGCCTGCTTGCGCGATATGCTCGGGCTTAATGTAATCGTTAGCAATAAAGCGATAGGCCCCTTCAAGGCTGGCAGGATCTAGTGCCGATGCCGGCACCGAGCTATAGGCAGAGGCGGCCATTTCTGCCGCTAACTGGGTCAGTCGTTGCGTGCGCCGCGCATCTCCTAGCATGGCTTTCCCAAAAGGGCGTCAGCCCAAGCCGTCTCATCAGCGATAAACATAAGATACCTTGAAAGATAAAAGAGTAATTAGATCATATAGTTGCTCTAATTTTAAAAGTAAAGCATCGGTAATAAATTTGAATGGGGAGCAGGAATTAAAACGGCCAGCATACGGGTAACTCTCTCACAGCAGCAAAAGCTGCTTTTCGCTTTCGGCCTAATGCGCGAGCCAGCGTTCGCCTACACATTCAGGCAACTCGGTGCTAATGAGAAGGCAGAGGGAGTCTGCTCCGTCGACCCTCTGCGCCAAGGATGGCGCGGCGGAGCCCCCATGGATGGGTTTACGGCGAGTCGAGCGGAGCAGTGCGCTCTGCCTGACTTCCACTCAAACATCAACAAAAAGATGTGATTAAGTGACAGGTCTTAAGCTATCAGCGGTCAGTTAAACTACGCAGCTGCTGCGGCCTCTACGGTGTGATCTCTTTCGTATAGTGGTCAGCGTAAGGCGTAACGCAGTCATTTTAAGCTCGGCGTTGTCTTTAATCATTAAGAGTTAAAAAACAGGGCGCAGTGAAACGTTTTCCATGGCAAAATGCTGGGTTATCTCTTTGCGTATAACATTATTAACAGGAGTAGCCAGGCCGTGCCTCAAAATAAGCTAACGCCGGTGACACCGGCTCTGTGGTCCAGTCGTTTTGTGTTTATTATGGCGGCCGTGGGTTCTGCTGTCGGATTAGGCAATATTTGGAAGTTTCCCTACATTACCGGCGAAAATGGCGGCGGGGCTTTTGTTCTGGTTTATTTAGTCTGTATTGCCATTATTGGCCTGCCTTTGATGATGTCTGAAGTGATGCTAGGGCGTCGTGGCGCTAAAAGTCCTATTGGCAGTATGGCAGTGGTGGCTAAGGCCGAAGGGCGCAGCCCGCACTGGGTGGGTGTGGGCATAATGGCAACCTTGGCGGCGTTTTTAATTTTGTCGTTTTATAGCGTGATTGCCGGTTGGACCATGCCCTATATTGTCTCGGCAGTAAGTGGCCAGTTTAGCGGCATAAGTGCACAAAGTACTGGGGCTTTATTTGAAGACCTATTAGCCTCGCCATGGCAATTGTTGATGTGGCACTCCTTATTTATGGGGTTAACCATTTTAGTCTCGGCAGGAGGGGTACGCCACGGGCTAGAAAACGCGGTTACCAAATTGATGCCTGCTTTATTTGTGCTGTTACTTATTTTAGTGGGTTATGCGGCTACCACAGGGCACTTTGGTGAGGCGGTGAGTTTTTTGTTTAAGCCAAATTTCTCTGCACTTACGGCTGAGTCTATTTTGGTTGCCTTAGGCCATGCTTTTTTTACCCTGAGTTTAGCCAGTGGCGCCATGATGGCTTACGGCGCTTATTTGCCTAAAAATGTTTCTATTGCCCGCACCGCTGTGGTGGTTGGGGTGATGGACACCTGTGTAGCGCTATTAGCGGGGCTGGCGATTTTTCCGATTGTATTTGCTCACGGTTTAGCCGCGGGTGAAGGCCCTGGGCTTATTTTTGTGACCCTGCCCGTGGCTTTTGGTCAAATGCCTGGCGGTAGCTTCTTTGCCACCTTATTTTTTGTGTTGTTATTATTTGCCGCCTGGACTTCTTCAATTTCTATGTTGGAGTCTTTGGTAAGCTATTTAAACGAAAAAGGGATAAGCCGAGTAACAGCCGCGATAGGCGGTGGGCTAGCGGCTTGGCTGGTGGGCATTACCACCTTATTGTCTTTGAACGTATGGTCTGATTTTACCCCGCTTGATATGTTTGCCCGCTTTGAGGGCAAAACCTTATTCGACTTATATGATTATTTGACTGCCAATATCATGATGCCGGTGGTCGCCTTGTTGATTGCGCTATTTGTGGGTTGGAAAGTTAACCCCGAACATTCAAAAGCCGAGTTAGGGGCCTGGCATAAAGTATGGTTCCCAGTTATTCGTTACTTATCCCCCATCGCCCTGCTGATCGTGTTTTATTTTAATTTGAAATGACAGACAGCGCCAAGCGCTAACAGACAGCTGTACGCCTTACGCTGACCGCTGTACGACAAAATAAGATCGGTGTTTGGTTTTTCGTACGGCGTATAGCGTTAAACGTACAGCGTTGTTTTGTAGTTTAACTGATAGCTTACGGCTTACTGCTGTCCTTTAGAACTTAACCCATACCTCTCTATTTTTTTTAGTAGCCCTTGGCGTGAGAGGCCTAGGGCTTGGGCGGCGTGGGTGCGGTTGTTGTGGTGCGTGGCGAGAACTTGGCTGATCAGGCTGATTTCTAACGCTTTTACTTGAGCATCTAGCGTTTGTTCGGTGTTGATGGCTGGCAGTTGATGATGGTTTGTTGTTGGGTGATGCGCGGACGCACTGGGGTAGAGCAGGGCGATATCTTCTAGAGTAATAATGCCATTGCGGGCGATGGCGGTAACGCTGTCTAAGGTGCTTTTTAGTTCGCGCACGTTGCCAGGCCAAGATTGCTGCATAAACCAGTTAAAGGCACTACTGTTGGGGTGTTTGGGAGCTTGAGCCTCAACTTTTGCTTGTTGAGCTAAAAAGTGAGTGATCAGCAGCGCAATATCTTCGGGTCTTTCATCTAGCGGGCAGGTTTCTATATTTACGCCTTTAATTCGATAATACAGATCTTCTCTAAACTCACCCAAGCGCACTTTTTCTGCTAAATCGGCATTGGTCGCCGAGACTAAACGCACATCTATGGTTTCGAGATTGCGCCCGCCCACTGGATAAAAGCTGCCTTCTTGTAATACGCGCAACAGTTTAATTTGCATCGCTTGGGGCATTTCGCCTATTTCATCCAAAAACAAGGTACCGCCATCGGCTAATTTTAGTAGGCCTTGGCGCGCTTTATCGGCACCGGTGAATGCCCCTTTGGTGTGTCCAAATAACTCACTTTCAAGCAGTTCGGCTGGAATAGCCCCGCAATGTACCGAAATAAAAGGATGCTGAGCGCGATTGCTTAAATCGTGAATTGCCCGAGAAATCACTTCTTTACCCGTGCCCGAGGGGCCGGTTACCAATACGCGGACATCGGTAGGCGCAATGCGCTCGACTAAGGTGCGTATATTATTCATGGAAGCAGAAGCGCCAATAAGGCGGTTAAGTGCCGATGTGGGTGCTAGGTCGCTTTTTAAGCTATGGATCTCTCGTACTAATAAGTGCTTAGTCAGCGCTCGCTTTACCACCACGGCCAGCATGTCGGGATCTATGGGTTTGGCTAAAAAGTCCCAGGCCCCTTGGCGCAGGGCTTCGAGAGCTAATTCCCGCTCGCCATGGCCGGTTAAAATAATGACCGGTCGGTCGATTAATTGGGGCAAAGCCGACAGCGTGTGTTGCGGGTTAAAATGTGGCGGCAATGATAAGTCGAGCAAGATCAAGTCGGCATCAAATTGGCTAAGCTGCTTGGTGAGTTCCGCCAAGCTGGCGCCGGTTTGTACCTGATAACCTTCTTGAGTGAGCCATTCACAACTTAAAGTTCTAAAGGCGGGTTCGTCGTCGATTAAGATAATGCGAGCTTGGTGCAATAGCGGTTGAATCATTAGATGTCCTTAGGAAAATACAGCTCGAAGGTGACCGGCCAAGGGGGATTATGACGATGAATAATATGCCCGCCGTGCGCGTCCATAATGCGTTGTACTATCGACAACCCCAAACCACTGCCGCCGCTGCGTTGACCAACAAAAGGGCGGAACAGCTGCGCGAGCATATTGGGGGGAATAGCAGGCCCATTGTTATGCACCTTGATGTAGCCTGCGGTATTGGCCTCTATCAAAATATGGCCATCAGGCTGGTTGCGTACAAATGACAAGGCATTGTCTAACAGGTTAATAAGCACTTGCTGTAGCCGATAGGGGTCGGCATAAATGGTGAGTGTTTCATCTAGGCGAAGCTCTAATATGACCGCTTGCCAGTCAAATTGCTCACGCAAACTGGTGAGCAGTGGCAAAACAGAAATGGGCTGGCGCTGAACGCTGATGGTGCCAGAATAAGTGAGCATATCGGAAATAAGCCGATCGGCGCGCTTAAGTTGGCTTTGGATCATGGCTTTGCGATCCGGAGCTAACCCTGCGCTGGCCATAGAGATAATATTCAGCGGATTACGCAGCTCGTGCGCCATGGCAGCGGACAAGCCCCCCAGCTCTACTAAATGCTGTTCTGATAAACGTTTACGCTCGGCTTCGGCTAACTGTAAAGAACGTTCAAGCAAGCTACAGCGGGTGGTTAATAGCGAGGCAAATACCTCTGCAGCTAGGCGCACACTGGGCGTGACATCATCAAATCCTTGTAAGCGAGATTGCCAGCCACCAGCATGATAAGCACAAATAATGCAGGGCCCGGAGGCACGTTGCTCGGGTTGCTGAGCGGGCAGCAGTTGTACGCAAATCGCTTGGCCCATTTGTTGGCGCAGTAATTGCTCGGCAATGGTGCTTAGCTCTGACCAATCGCGCGCCTCGGCTAAATGCTGCAACCAATCATCGAGGCGTTGCTCATCTAGCTGGCTGCCAGGATAAATAACACGCCTTACCAACTGGCTAACCGGCTGATATAGCGCTAAAGCCAGCGTGAGCAGTAGCATTGAATATAGCCATAATTGCCAGTTTGGGACGCTAGCCAACGCCTGCATACCAAACTGGCCAGCCATTGAGCTAAGCAGGGCAATAATCCCCAATATCAGGACAGTCATGAGTATCCATAACAGCGCGCGGTTGGCCCAGGCGTTAATATCCAACATTTGATAACGCACCACGCCATATACCAGCAGCACCACATAACTGGGCAGCAGTAACATGGGCCAAGGGTACCAATGCAGGCCAAGAGAGGGAAAAATAAAGCTGCTGGCCAACAAAAGCCCCCATGCACCGGCGGCAAACATAGCAGCAATAGAGCGACGTCGGTTACCGCGATGAATATGGCCGCCCCACAGCAAGAGCGCGTGCGCTAATATGCCAACAATAATGGTATAGGCGATGTTAAGCCACCCTATGCCGCTAAACACAAAATAGTGGCTAAAAGGACCAAAAGCGAGCACTTTGCCGCCCTGACCGAGCAAGCTAATGGCAATCACAAAAATGGCAGCGACATAAAGCAGCGCGCGCTTTTTGGCAAGGCGGGTGAGCCAAGCTCGTTGTGCGGGGCCTTGGTTAACAAAGCCGATGGCAAAGTCGAGAAAAAAGGTGGGCATAAGTGGGTTGGCTAAAATAAGTAACTTGCCCAATGGTTGCCAGCCATAAAACACCGACACATGGCCGCAACACCACAGCGCCATCATAATGCCAAAACCAGCCAGCGCTTTCATACTGCGCTGTTGGCGTGCGTGCCAAAATAGCCAAGCCGAGACTAACAGCGCACATGCCGCCGTAAGCAACATCATAAGTTCAAAAGCTAAATCAAGCGGCATTATTACCCTTTGTTTAAAGAAGCCTTAACCAGACAGGCATGAAATTAGCGCCGAGCGCCCAGCACCAAGCTAAACATGAACCCTTAGCCGACAGCTATACGCCTTACGCCGACCGCTAACAGACAGCTATACGCTTTACGCCGACCGCTGTACGAAAAGTCACCCTAGAGGCCCGTGTTTTAGGTAAAGAGCAGCTGGCCGGTGGCGCGCAGCGGCACAAAAAACCATCAAACCACGCCATATTCAAAGCCGATGTTATTTGTGAAATGTTTAAACCATGGGCGATTCAAACCTGATATTGTCTGTCGGTTCTTGTTTTGTTGCACAAAACCGGCCAGCTGAAGCGGCCTCTATCTTGGTGCATCATATAAACGTAGGCGCTGCTTTAGCTGCGCGGTCTTTAGGTTTTTCGTACGGCATACAGCGTAAAACGTACAGCGTTAATCGTATAGCGTTGATTTATCGGTATTTTCTCTTTTACTGATAGCTTACAGCTGTTCTAAGCTCGGCGCTGTTTCTTACCTGTCAACCTTGTTAACGCTGAGGTGGATGATAACTGTAAACCTTGTTGTCGGTTGAGACAAGAATTTATGCTTAATTGATCTAAGTTAAGGTAATTGCTGATGTTTTAGTTTATGGCACGCTTTATGCTTCATTGAAGGTATAACGATATAACTATTTTCTATATGAGTGTTTTTATGAACATTGTCACGTTATTACTGGAGTTTTCTGCCATCTTTATTGTATTGCTATTGGCTATTCTGCCGGCGGCAGTCAACCATTTTCAGCAGGCTTAAGGGGGCATTATGGAATTAGATTCGGCTATGCTGTCGCGCATTCAATTTGCGTTTACTATCAGTTTTCATATTATTTTTCCGGCCATTACCATAGGGCTTGCCACGGCGATTGCCATTTGGGAAGGCTTATGGCTAAAAACTCGTAATCCGGTTTATTTTCAGTTAGCTAAGTTTTGGATCAAACCCTTTGCGATTACCTTTGGTATGGGGGTGGTCAGTGGCATTGTGTTGTCTTATGAATTTGGTACCAATTTTTCTGAATTCTCCAAAATTGTGGGGCCAGTGTTAGGGCCTTTGCTGGCTTATGAAGTGCTAACGGCCTTCTTTTTAGAAGCCGGCTTCTTAGGCATTATGTTGTTTGGCTGGCGCAGAGTGGGGGAGAAGCTGCACTATTTTGCCACTTGTGTGGTGGCGCTGGGCACTTGGATCTCCTCGTTTTGGATTATTGCTGCTAACTCTTGGATGCAAACCCCGGCAGGATACATAGAGGTAGATGGTCATTTTGAAGTGGCCAGCTGGATGGAAGTTATTTTTAATCCTTCTATGCCGTATCGTTTAACGCATATGTTGCTGGCTGCCATGTTAACGGCAACCTTTTTAATTGGCGGCGTGAGTGCGTGGTATTTGCGTAAAAATCGTGACTTGGCGTTTGCCCGCAAGGGGTTGTCTATGGCGCTATGGGCGGCGCTTATTTTGGCTCCTTTACAATTAGTTGTTGGCGATTTTCATGGGTTAAATACCAAAGAGCACCAACCGATTAAGGTGGCGGCCATGGAAGGTATTTGGCCAGAGCAAGAAGCAGGCGCCCCTTTACTGTTGTTTGCCGCCCCAGATATGGAAAACGAAACTAACCATTTTGAAGTGAAAGTTCCTAAAGTGGCGTCTTTGATTTTAACGCATTCGTTAGACGGAGAGGTGCAGGGGCTCACTTCTGTGGCCAAAGAAGATCGACCTTATGTGCCGCTCATCTTTTTCTCATTTCGCATTATGGTGGGCTTAGGCATGTTAATGATAGCGGCGGCGGCTTGGGGATTATGGCTGCGTCGTAAAAGGAAAGTATTTGAAAGTAAGCCCTTCTTATTATTAATGAATCTGATGATCCCAACCGGCGTTATTTGCACTCTAGCTGGGTGGTATGTGACAGAAGTGGGACGTCAGCCTTGGTTGGTGCAAGGTTTAGTGCGCACCATGGAAGTGGTAACGCCACTTCCTGCCGAGCGCGTATTATTTTCGCTTACGTTATTTGTTGTGACCTACAGCACGCTGTTATTGGTGTATTTGTACTTTATGGCCAAGTTAGTTCGCAAAGGGCCTGCGGATTTAGCGCGCCTAGAAGAGGACATGGTGGGTGTAAACGCCCCAAGCTTTGCCCTTGAGTGGGTGAAAAAGCTGCAACGTGATGTGGTGGAGGACTAATGATGGATTTAGCGCTGTTTTATTACTTATTAATGGGCTTTGCGGTACTGATGTATGTGGTACTGGACGGCTTTGATTTAGGCTTGGGGATTTTATATCCCTGGTTTAAAAGCGAGAGTGAACGCGATCATATGATGCGCTCTATTTCTCATGTGTGGGATGGTAACGAAACCTGGTTAGTGTTTGGCGGTGTGGTGTTATTTGCCGCGTTTCCAGCCGCCTATGCGGGTATTTTATCAACTATGTATACGCCCATTATTATTATGCTGATTGGGTTAATATTTAGAGGTGTGGCTTTTGAGTATCGCTTTAAATCTCATCGCTCTAAGCCGCTGTGGGATGTGGCTTTTTGTTTAGGGTCGGCAATGGCTACTTTTTGCCAAGGCGCTATTTTAGGGGCCGTAGTGCAAGGGGTTGAAGCAGGAAAACAAGGTGCACTAGATTGGTTAACGCCCTTTAGTATTTTTACAGGCTTTGCATTAATGGCCGCTTACGCCTTATTGGCTTGTTGTTATTTGGTGATGAAAAGTCGCGGTAATATTATGGCTCGCTCTGCCCATTTAGGCAGAAAGTTAGTGCTAACGGTCATGATGATTTTTGCCATAGTGAGCCTGTGGACCTTATTGGCGAATGCCGAAGTGCGCGGGCGCTGGTTAGATGGTCTGAACTTTATCTACTTATTACCCCTGCCGCTGTTAAGCGCCTTGTTTGGTTGGTTGTTATACCGTGATTTAGACGGTGAACCCCACGAGACGCGTCCATTTTGGTTAGCCGTGGGCTTGTTTATTTTAGGCTTTGCAGGGCTGGTTGTAGGGCTATTCCCCTATTTAATCCCTCATCAGCTAACCTTATGGGAAGCCAGCGCGCCAGAATCAAGCATGATGTTTTTATTGCCGGGTATCTTCATCTTCTTACCGTTAATTTTTGCGTATACCTTATGGGGGTACCGTATATTTTCGGGCAAAGTGGAAGACTTTGAAGAAGGGTACTAAGCCATGTCGAACAATAAAAAAGGCTGGCTGTGGTTTGCCACTCTGTATGTAGGAGGCGTGCTATTGCTTACCTTAGTGGGGAGCGCCATTAAATTACTGCTCGCCGGTTTATAAAGGCCTGTATTCAACAAAAAAGTCGCAGTAGCGGCTTTTTTTATGTTTTAAATTTATATTTAACCAGACACCCATGATGGAGCATTAAGGGAGGGAGTATTAACCAGACACCCACGAAACCAGCGCCAAGCGCCGAGCACCAAGCTAAACAGGAACATTGCGGCGTACAGCGTTAAACGTATGGCGCTGTTTGTTGTATGGCAGTTAATTTGCCTTGTCGTGGGTGCCTTAGCCGATTAGAGTAAATATGCGTGCAGCGTCTTGTTGCTTGTTATCACACTATTGTACGTAGGGAGAGCATCGTTATGGAGTATAAAGACAAGGCGTATTGGCAGGGCTTAGCAGACAAAGTGACGCTTGAGTCGAGATTGTTTATTGCGGGTAAATATCAAAAATCCCATGCCAATGAGCGTTTTAATTGCATTAACCCAGCAACAGAACAGATCTTAGCTGAGGTGAGTCGCGCACAAGATGCCGATGTCAATAAAGCCGTGGCTGCTGCCAGAAGCAGTTTTGAATCTGGGGTATGGGCAGACGCTTCTCCTGCAGAGCGCAAAGCGGTGTTGCTGCGTTTAGCAACACTAATAGAAAAACACCAACATGAATTAGCATTGCTAGATACCTTAAATACCGGAAAACCAATCCGCCACAGCTTAAATGATGATGTGCCCAATGCCGTGCTAGCGATACGTTGGTACGCAGAAGCGATTGATAAAGTCTATGGTGAAGTTGCACCTACGCCAAACAATGTGTTGGCATTGATTACACGAGAGCCTGTGGGTGTGGTGGCCGCCATAGTACCGTGGAACTTTCCCTTGCTGCTTGCATGCTGGAAAATAGGTTCAGCGCTGGCAACCGGCAACTCTGTAGTACTTAAACCTTCTGAAAAAGCGCCGTTAAGTGCGATTCGTTTAGGGGCCTTGGCGAAAAAGGCAGGCTTGCCTGATGGGGTGCTCAACATTATTCCTGGTCTTGGCTTAGAGGCGGGTAAGTCACTGGCACTCCATCACGAGGTAGACTGTTTAAGCTTTACCGGCTCCACCGGAGTAGGCCGTCGCTTATTAGAATATGCGGGCAGTTCAAACATGAAGCGGGTGTGGATTGAAGGCGGTGGCAAAAGTGCCAATATTGTTTTTGCCGATTGCCCTGATCTAGCGAAAGCCGCAGCCACCTGTGCTGCTGCTATTTTTTATAACCAAGGTGAAGTGTGCATGGCTGGCGCGCGTTTATTGGTCGAGGCCAGTATAAAAGACGCTTTTATGGCTGAGTTTAAAAAAGCTGCCGCTAATTTTGTGCCCACAGACCCACTAGACCCCCAATCAATAATGGGGCCATTGGTTGATAAAAATCATCATGCCAGTGTGTGCCGCTATATTAACTTAGGGGTTGAAGAGGGCGCTAAGCTCACTTTAGATGGCCGAGATCATCAAGGTAACTTTATGGGGCCGACTGTATTAGAACAGGCAACTCCGAACATGCGTATTACCAATGAAGAGATATTTGGCCCCGTGCTTGTTATGGCCACTTTTACAAGTGATCAAGAAGCACTTGAACTGGCTAACAACAGTAAATATGGCCAAAGCGCCGGTGTGTGGACCGCTAATTTACAGCGAGCACACAGGCTGGCGCGTAAGCTTAAAGTGGGAGCTGTTTTTATCAATAGCTATAACGAGAGTGACATGACAGTGCCACTGGGGGGCGTTAAAAAAAGTGGTGATGGCCGAGATCAGTCATTACATGCGTTTGAGCGATTTACCGAACTAAAAACTACTTGGTTAACGCTAGATTAGCCACCCACTCTATCAGCCAAGCTTCGAGGCCGAATACTAATTAGACACCCAAACTTTGTGGTTGAGTATTGTACACTTGTCTACACTTAGTATGTTCACTCCTGAACATGCAAGGAGGCAAGTATGCCTAAGCCACGAGTAGAGCAAATTAGTTTACAGGATACGCCCTTTTATCACTGTGTGAACCGCACAGTGAGAAGGGCATTTTTATGTGGTGAAGATGATGTCACAAAGCGTAGCTTTGAGCACCGCAGAACATGGTTAGAAAAACGAATAATATACCTATCAAAGACCTTTTCTATTGATGTAGCAGCCTATGCAATTATGTCTAATCATCTGCATTTGGTGTTACATATAGATGCAGAAAAAGTGAAGGTTTGGAGTGATATTACGGTTGTAAAACAATGGCATAGAGTATTTAAAGGTACTGTCGTTACGCGAAAGTTTGCCAGAAGTGAGCCCATTGAGGCGCACGAAATTGAGCACCTTAATGAGCGAGTTGCGGAGTTTAGAAATCGGCTGATGGATATTAGCTGGTTTATGCGTTGTTTAAGTGAGCCACTAGCGCGAAAAGCCAATAAGGAAGATGAGTGTACTGGGCATTTTTGGGAAGGTCGTTTTAAATCACAAGCTTTGCTAGATGAAGCTGCCGTGTTGGCCTGCATGACTTATGTAGACTTAAATCCGATTCGCTCAAAAATGGCAAAAACGCCCAAAAAATCGAATTACACCAGTATTAAACAACGCATTGCGGCCGCAAAAAATAGCAAACAGCCGGAGTGTTTACTGCCTTTTATTGGCAATGAGAAAAAAGAGTCACTTAAAGGCTTGGTGTTTGATGTGCAAGACTATATCGCATTAGTGAATGATATGGGCCGTATACAACGGGATGATAAGCGCGGCGCCATTTGTGATAGTACAGCTAACTTATTGGAAAGGCTGAACATTACACTAGAAAGCTGGCAAGAAATTACGCAAGACTTTAAGCTTTTGTTTACAGGCCCTGTGGGTACGCTTGAAGACCTAAGCCGTTACTATACGCACTTAGGTCGCCAGCGCCGCTCACATATACAAAGTTGCCGACACTGGTCTCATTGAGGTTACTTATATTGACCTCGTTGAAGTTGTAAGCGACTTGTAGCTAAATAATCTTTCACCCTCTGAGCTTGAGTGGCTTTGTGCTGCCTAGCATTGGGCATTTTTGCTGATATTTTCTTATTTTTAGTCTTTTTCTTCGCCATGCAGATATTTACGCCTGTTTGCTCAAAGATAATACCAATTAATCATCCTATTAAGATTCGATTGAGTTTGGATTTAGACCGTTATTAATATTGCCTGTCTGGTTATCGGGGAATTTATTAGTGGTCTGGGGGTCAATATATGGTGTTAGTAGTCTGGGTGGCCGTATATGGGGGGGCTTGGTGCGGCACTTTCACAAAAAAAGCGTTACCTCCTATGAGGCAACGCTTTTAAATTCAACGATTTAATTAGACTACTCTAATTCATGCCATATTTTTTGAGCTTTTTGCGTAACGTACCGCGGTTGATGCCCATCATGTTGGCGGCGCGGGTTTGATTGCCGCGGGTGTATTGCATGATCACGTCTAGCATGGGAGCTTCGACTTCGGCGAGGACCAACTCATACAGCTCAGTTACTTCCTGACCGTTTAGCTGGGACAGGTAATTACGCAGCGCTTGGTCTACCGAGTTGCGCAAAGGGCGCTGAGTAGGTTGCTCTGAAGTGGGAGATTTAGTGGTAGTAACCAATGCATCAGGAGTTGTAGTTTGTTCGAACATATTTAGTCGGCTCTTCTTTTGTTCGTTAAGCTATATTCGCGAAATAATGCCCTAAGGCGTCAAGTTGATGCTCGGCGTCTGTGATGGCATTAAATTCACTGCGAAAGTCACGGCCCGCATCACTATCTTTTAGGTACCAACCCACATGTTTTCGGGCTATACGCACTCCCATTACTTCACCATAAAATGCGTGTAGTGCAATGAGGTGCTCCCGGATCATGGCGCGCTCCTGGTCCTTGTGAAGCGGCACGGGAAGGGTTCCGTGTTCAAGGTAGTGGCGGATTTCTCTAAAAATCCATGGCCGTCCCTGCGCAGCCCGGCCAATCATAATGGCATTAGCGCCTGTGTAATCTAATACAAAGCGCGCTTTTTGCGGGCTGTCGATATCCCCATTGGCAATAACGGGAAGTGAGACGGCTTGTTTTATTGCTCTAATAGTATCGTATTCGGCTTCCCCTCTGTACATGCAGGCGCGTGTACGGCCATGCACGGCTAGGGCCTGAATACCGCAGTCTTCGGCAATGCGAGCAATGTGCACGCCGTTGCGGTGCTCAGGATCCCAACCAGTACGAATTTTTAGGGTCACGGGAACCGATACTGCATTTACCACTGCACTAACAATTTCTTGTACCAGCTGTGGGTATTGCAACAGGGCGGACCCTGCCATTTTTTTATTCACTTTCTTTGCAGGGCAACCCATATTAATGTCGATTATTTGCGCGCCTTGGTCCACGTTGAACCGGGCTGCATCGGCCATTAATTCGGGATCTGCCCCTGCAATCTGGACGGATCGAATACCTGTTTCACCTGCATGATCCATACGCCGCAATGACTTCTCGGACTGCCATACCTTGGGGTTAGACGACATCATTTCTGATACGGCCATGCCCGCGCCCATGCGTAAGCATAAGGTACGAAATGGTCTGTCAGTTATGCCAGCCATCGGTGCCACCAATAATGGGGTAGACAGTTTGTAAGGACCAATTTCCATTAAGTAACAGCTATCTTTGCTCAGGGTCGCGTATATTACGCATTTTTTATGAGTCTGAAAAGGTCATAAATTGAGCAATTGATAAATATTTATAAGTCAAGATGATGAAGCGCCTTTTTGTGTAAAAAAACGGCGCTAATGGGCTGCAAATTTATTGAATTTAGTGCTAGGGCTAGCGCTTTTTACCGCTTAGGCGCGCCCATTCTTCACGCAGTTCAGGGGAGTCCATGGTAAACCATTGCTCATAAAGTGCATTTAGCCCCTCGGCTTGGCTGTCGAGAATGCCAGATAAGGCTAACTGACCGCCTGGGGTAACTAGGCTGCTTATTAGCGTAGAAAGCTCTTTTAACGGGCCAGCTAAAATATTAGCCACCACAATGTCGGCGGTTAAATGCTCAGGTTGCTCGTGAGGTAGGTAAACTTTTAGCCTGTCTGCCACGCCATTACGCTCGGCATTGTCACGGCTGGCTTGCAGCGCTTGGGGGTCTATGTCGATACCAATAACCTGTTTTGCCCCAAGCTTTAATGCGGCCAAAGCTAAAATGCCTGAGCCACAGCCAAAATCGATGACTGTTTTATCACTTAAGTCTTGGCCATCTAACCACTCTAGGCATAAGGCGGTAGTGGGGTGGGTACCGGTACCAAAAGCTAACCCTGGGTCTAGCATCACATTTACGGCACTGGGGTCGGGCACATCGCGCCAACTCGGACAAATCCACAAACGATCACCAAAGCGCATGGGATGAAAGCTGTCCATCCATTCACGTACCCAGTCTTTGTCTTCTAGCTGCTCAATTTTGTAGTTAAGATCTTTGCGGTAGAACTTTTTGAGAAAGCCGATGATAGGATCAGGATCTGTGGCTGCATCAAACATACCCACCACCACAGTATCGTCCCACAGTAGGGTCTCACCAGGTAGAGGCTCGTAGACGGGCACGTCTTCGGCATCCATATAGGTAACGGCTTGAGCCCCGCGACCCATCAGCATGTTGCTAACTTTGTCGGCGGTCTTTTCAGTGGCATTAATGCGAATTTGTATCCAAGGCATGGCGTGACTTCATCAAACAATAAAACGATGATTCTAGCATAAAAGCCTAGCGCTAGAACTTGTAGGGTGAAATTTGGCCTTACAAAGTCATTATCGCTCTGTCGGTTGTTAGGTATTTGTCTTGTGCTGTGCGCCTAGAGCTTGGTGCTGGTCGCTGTTTTTGCCAAATAAATCCTGTACTTGTGCGCAAGGAGCTGGGCTAAGCAGTGAGCCAATAACATAGGCTAACCCTGATAAAAACAGGCTAGGGATGATGGCATGTAAGCCTAATACTTTTATGCCCAAGGTCGCCAGAAGTCCGTAGCATATAGCGCCAGTAAGCATGGAGGCTAATGCGCCTACGGCCGTGCCGCGCCACCAGTATAATCCGAGCACTAATGGCCAAAAGAAAATGGCCTGTAGGGCGCCAAAGGCCAGTAAATTAAGCCAAATGATCATATCAGGTGGGCTAAGGGCGGCCCATAGTACGATTAAGCCAATCACTAAGGTCACCCCTCTGCTGGCTCGCTTAATCAATTGTGGCGAAGGCGGTTTGCGGCTCAAATAGTTAAGGTATAAATCTTTTACCAGTGTGGCTGACGCTTGGATTAACTGAGAGTCTATGGTCGACATAATTGCCGCCATGGGGCCGGCTAAAAATAAACCTGCCACTACCGGAGGAAGCACGGTTAGCATTAGGGTAGGCAGTACTTTATCGGGCACCGTTAGCTCTGGCACTAACACTCGACCAAGGGCACCGGCAAAGTGCATACCAAACATGAGTAGCGCGCCAACTAAGGTGCCAATTATAATGCCCCTGTGCATGGCTTTGCTGTCTTTATAGGCCAAGCAGCGCACGGCAGAATGAGGCAAGCCAATCACGCCAAAGCATACCAGTACCCAAAATGACAACATAAAACTGGTGCTTAAAAAGCCATCTGGCCCTTGAGGAGTGATAAGCCCTGGGTCTATCTCGGCCAGCTGACTAAACATGGCGCTGGCTCCGCCTCCGGTGTGTAATACACCCACTAACAGCACCAGCGTGCCAATCAGCATTAAAACACCCTGTACTGCATCGGTAAGCACCACGGCTCTAAAGCCGCCAATTAGGGTATAAAGCAAGACTGTGCCGGCAAAAATAATTAAGCCACCCTGATAGGGAAGTCCGGTCACGGTTTCAAGTAGGCGAGCACCGCCAATAAATTGCACCACCATGGTGGCAACAAAAGCCGCTAATAAGCCTAAGGCGGCCAAAATGACTACCAATGAGCTTCGATAACGCGCATAAAGCATATCGTTGATGGTTAAGGCGTTCACGCGTCTGGCAATATACGCAAATTGTTTGCCTAGCACGCCCAAAGTCAACCATACGGTGGGCACTTGGATCATCGCCAGCAACACCCAACCCAAGCCCATGCGATACGCAGCCCCCGGCCCCCCAATAAAAGAGGATGCCGAGGCATAGGTGGCCACCATTGTCATGGCCAATACAAAGCCACCCATGGAGCGGTTACCCAAAAAGTAATTTTCTATAAAGCTGCCTTGCTGTGGCCTGCGATTTAAATAAAAGCCCAGACCAAGCATCAGTATGAGATAGCTAATAAGGGGAAGGGTGAGTTTAAGATCCACAGAGTTTGTCTCTTTGTCGGCTATGGTTTGATGCTGAGTGGTGTTGCGCTAAATTGTGCGTGTTTAGAGATTTGGAGCTAAGTGCGACTGCGTTAAAGCAATAGCGCACCATAACCACACATAAGCCAACAAAAAGCAGGGGATTAAATAAGCAGCTTAATAAAAACCACAGTGGCCAGCCACCTAATGTGAGATGGGAAGGCGTTGCGTAGGCGCTTAGCCACCAAGCCAGCATATAAAGCACGGCCAATAACACGCTTAATAGTGCCTCGCGCCGAGCGATTGTGACAATCTTGTTCATTTTTTAGCAGGATCCTCTTTGCATTGGGAAAAGAGTAACATAAAAAATAGCGCCAAGCCCTAACAGACAGCTATACGCCTTACGCTTAGCGCTGTATTTCCGCTATAAAAAAACGACACCCTAGGGTGTCGTTGAGTTTTTATGCTGTTACCGGCTTTCACCAGTGCAAACCATCATTACAAACCGAGTTTTTTCTCTAGGTAGTGAATGTTGGTACCGCCGTTGCGGAAATTTTCGTCACGCATAATTTCTTGATGCAAAGGAATATTGGTTTTAATTCCTTCAATGACCAGCTCGTTTAAAGCGTGGGTCATGCGAGCGATAGCAATATCACGGTTTTCGCCGTAGCAAATAAGCTTGCCAATCATGGAGTCGTAATAAGGAGGTACCTTATAGCCGGCATAAATATGCGAGTCCCAACGTACGCCTAAACCACCAGGTGAGTGAAATAAGGTAATTTCACCCGGGCTTGGAATAAAGCTTTGTGGGTCTTCGGCGTTAATACGACATTCAATGGCGTGGCCGTGTACTGTGACTTGCTCTTGAGTAATAGACAGCGGCATGCCGGCAGCAATGCGCAGTTGTTCTTTTATCAAGTCAACACCGGTGATCATTTCGGTAATTGGGTGCTCTACCTGAATACGGGTGTTCATTTCAATGAAATAAAACTCGCCGTTTTCATATAAAAATTCAAAAGTACCGGCACCGCGATAGCCAATATCAACACAGGCTTTACAGCAGCGCTCACCAATAAATTTACGCATGGCTTCAGTAATGCCAGGAGCGGGGGCTTCTTCTACCACTTTTTGGTGGCGGCGTTGCATAGAGCAGTCGCGCTCACCTAAGTGAATAGCTTTACCTTGGCCGTCGGCTAAAATCTGAATTTCAACGTGGCGTGGGTTTTCTAGGAATTTTTCCATGTAAACCACGTCGCTACCAAAGGCGGCACCGGCCTCTGCTTTGGTCATAGCGATGGAGCTTTCTAGTTCGCTCTCGCTGCGTACCACACGCATACCACGACCACCACCGCCAGCGGCAGCCTTGATGATCACCGGATAACCAATGCGCTTAGCAATGGCGGCGTTTTTCTGGGTATCGTTACTAATAGGGCCGTCTGAACCAGGTACACAAGGTACGCCGGTTTTTTTCATGGCTTCAATGGCTGACACTTTGTCACCCATTAAGCGAATGGTATCGCCGGTTGGGCCTACAAATACAAAACCAGACTGCTCTACTTGATCAGCAAAGTCGGCATTTTCAGCCAAAAAGCCATACCCTGGGTGAATGGCTACCGCGTTAGTCACTTCTGCGGCGGCAATAATAGAGGGTATATTTAAGTACGACTGAGCAGACTGATTGCCACCAATACAGATGGATTCGTCGGCCAGTAATACGTGTTTTAGCTCACGGTCAGCCGTAGAGTGCACGGCCACCGTTTTAATTCCTAGCTCTTTACAAGCGCGTAGGATACGTAAGGCTATTTCACCGCGGTTAGCGATGACTACTTTATCCAGCATGAGACTTCCTTTATTCGATGATGAACAGCGGCTCGTCAAACTCAACCGGTTCGCCATTATCAACCAAAATTGCTTTCACTACGCCACTTTTTTCGGCTTCAATTTGGTTCATCATCTTCATAGCTTCAACAATGCAAAGAGTGTCACCCACATTAACGGTTTGACCCACTTCCACAAAGTTTGCCGCACCTGGGCTAGAGGCACGATAGAAGGTACCTACCATAGGTGAGCGCATGGTATGGCCACTTACGGCGGCTGGCGCGGCTTCTTCAGCAGCAGTTGCTGGTGCTAAAGCGGCTGCCATTGGCGCTGCAGGTGCGGCTTGAATTTGTTGATACTGCGGCTGTACTGCTTGTTGCTGGCCTGGGTTACCGTAACGGCTGATGCGAACCGACTCTTCACCTTCAGCAATTTCGAGCTCGGCAATGCCAGATTCTTCAACCAGTTCGATCAATTTTTTAATTTTGCGAATATCCATAAGTATTCTCTTGTTAGGTTGTACTAATTATTAAGTGAGGAAGGGTGGCGCAGTTGTCTGGCCGCCGCTTCTAGGGCAAATTCGTAACCATGGGCACCCAAGCCACTGATCACTCCTACTGCTTTATCTGCAAGGTAAGAGTGCTGGCGAAAGGGCTCACGGGCATGCACATTCGACAGATGTACTTCAATAAAAGGAATATTCACTCCTAATAACGCATCGCGAATGGCCACACTGGTGTGTGTAAACGCAGCAGGATTAATAATAATAAAATCTTGCTGGCCGTAAGCTTGGTGAATGGCGTCTATAAGTTGGTGCTCTGCATTAGACTGTAAATGGCTGAGTGTAACCCCTGCCTTGTGAGCTTGCTGCGTTAGCCTATCAACAATGTCGTTTAGGCTGTCTTGGCCATAGATACCGGGCTCGCGCTGTCCCAATAAGTTTAAATTGGGGCCGTTGAGCAATAAAATTCGGAATTTGTCGGCCATTGTGCAGCAATCCTCGTCTATCTTGCAGTGTTTGCAGTTAATTACAGAGAGACTAGCCGTTTTTACCTAGTGCTGGCAAATAAAATTACTCGACCGGGCTCAGATTGGTTAATTATAGTGATTTCGTGGAAATTGGCAGCAAAATACTGGTCTAATCACTAAATAAAGCTTCAATTTCTCTAAGAGGTTGCCTTAATTACGAATAAAGACAGCATCAGCCAAACGAATGCCGACCAGTAAAGCGCATATAGGCGATATTTCTGTGACCTATTCGATATTTTCGCCACTTAATTACAATTTTCCGCTTTTTCTCCATAATTGCCCTAAACCTTGAGCAAGCTTTATAAAAAAACGCCGCATCAGGCGGCGTTTGGTTTGCGGTGTGAATAAGCGGACTACTTAAGACGCTTGGCCGCGCTCTTCAATAAGGCGATCTACCACAGCCGGATCTGCCAGTGTTGACGTATCCCCTAAGCTGTCGGTTTCACCCGTGGCAATTTTACGCAAAATACGGCGCATAATTTTACCCGAGCGAGTTTTAGGTAAGCCTTCTGCCCAGTGAATAATATCGGGGGTGGCAATGGGGCCTATTTCTTGTCGTACCCACATCTTAATCTCTTTGTGCAGCTCAGCGCTCGGCTCTTCACCGTCGTTAAGGGTGATATAGGCATAAATGCCTTGGCCTTTAATGTCGTGCGGGACCCCCACAATGGCCGCTTCGGCAATTTTGGAGTGCGCCACTAAGGCCGACTCAATTTCGGCGGTGCCCATGCGATGCCCAGATACGTTAAGCACGTCATCTACCCGACCGGTTATCCAGTAGTAACCATCTTCATCACGTCTTGCGCCATCCCCACAAAAGTAGGTGCCAGGGAAAGTAGAGAAGTAGGTTTGTTCAAATCTGTCATGGTCGCCATAAATGGTGCGCATTTGGCCTGGCCAAGAATCTAAAATAACCAAGTTACCGTCTGTGGCCCCCTCCAAAACCGTCCCCTCACCATCAACCAAGGCTGGCTGCACACCAAAGAAAGGACGAGTGGCAGAGCCGGCTTTAAGTAAGGTGGCGCCGGGCAGTGGCGAGATTAAAATGCCGCCGGTTTCGGTTTGCCACCAAGTATCAACAATGGGGCAGCGCTCTTCACCAATAACGCGGAAATACCATTCCCAGGCTTCTGGGTTAATGGGCTCACCTACCGAACCCAAAATTCGCAAGCTACTGCGACTTGTGCCCTCAACGGCTTCATCGCCTTTGGCCATAAATGCACGAATGGCAGTGGGGGCTGTATAGAGAATATTCACCTGATGTTTATCAACAATCTGGCTCATGCGATTAGTTTTAGGGTAATTTGGCACACCTTCAAACATTAAGGTGGTGGCCCCGTTGGCTAAGGGGCCATACAGAATATAGGAGTGACCGGTAATCCAGCCCACATCGGCGGTACACCAATGCACATCACCCTGATGATAATCAAAAATATATTCAAACGTTAACGAGGCATACACTAAATAGCCGCCCGTGGTGTGCAATACCCCTTTAGGGGTGCCGGTAGAGCCTGAAGTATACAGAATAAACAGCGGATCTTCTGCACTCATCTCTTCGGGATCGCACTGAGCATCAACTGTGGTTATGGCTTCATGCCACCAAATATCGCGAGACGCATCCCAATTTATATCGCCACCCGTGCGCTGATAAACAATCACCTTGCAGTCGGGATGAATGCCAGGTTTTGTCAAAGCACTGTCTACGTTTGCCTTTAGCGGCACGGCTCTGCCACCGCGCAGGCCTTCGTCTGCGGTAATTACCACTCTGGCGTCTGAGTCAATCATACGGCTGGCTAGTGCATCTGGCGAAAAGCCGCCAAACACCACTGAATGCACGGCACCAATACGGGCACAGGCCAACATGGCCACGGCGGCTTCTACAACCATGGGCATATAAATGCTGACCACGTCGCCTTTGTTAACCCCTTGGGCTTTGAGTACGTTGGCAAAGCGGCAAACTTGTTCGTGTAATTGGCGATAAGTGACTTTTTTATCGTCGTCTGGGCTATCGCCTTCCCAAATAATGGCCACTTCATCGGCTTTGGTGGCTAAGTGACGGTCAATACAGTTAGCGGAGAGATTGAGAG
The DNA here is from genome assembly GCF_017498065.1 of Oceanisphaera pacifica. Taxonomy (GTDB): domain Bacteria; phylum Pseudomonadota; class Gammaproteobacteria; order Enterobacterales; family Aeromonadaceae; genus Oceanimonas; species Oceanimonas pacifica. The sequence continues at coordinate 131,909 of NZ_JAGDFX010000002.1, forward strand.
TGCCGTCTTCAAACCATTTAATACTGATATGGCCGGGATCGTAAGAGGTATTTTTAACTTTGGTGTAGGGTTTTATCCAGTCTATGCGCTTACCTTGCTCGCCCCAAAATTGCTCTGGGTTGGCAATAGACTCTTGATACATGCGCTGATAGCCCGCCTCATCGACTAAGGCATGTTCAACAATATGAGGCATAACAGGATGAACCTTAGCTTCACTCATTATTCCGCTCCTTGGTGTAGTAACCAATAACCCTAGGGGATAGCTTATCGGTAAAGGGTATAAGGTTTATGTCATAATAGTTTATGTAGTAAAGGGATTATGTAGTTAAAGGCTAATGCAGTTAAGGTGGCGCAGAATATTTTTGCGCTCAATTAGACTTTTAGCTAACCATACCTCCATTACTAACATAAATTTTTGTCATTGTTATGGTTTTGTATGCTAATTGTGTGCGCCTTGTTCAACTTTTACCCGTTAACAGGCTTACTTATAATAAAAAGCGCTCGGCAAAGTAAATAACCACCCCATAGCGAGTAGCTTTACCGATAAAAACTAATAGGGTAAAGGGCAAAAGGCGCACTTTCATAATGCCGGCAATTAAGGTGAGGGCGTCGCCGCCAATGGGAGCCCAAGAGAGTAATAAGGTCCAAATACCAAAGCGTTGAAAGCGTGCCTGAGCGCGAGTGAGTGCTTTTTCTTTGATAGGAAACCAGCGTTTATGGCGATAATGCAGCAAGTATTTGCCCATCCACCAGTTGATGATTGAGCCTAAGGTATTACCTATGCTGGCCAATAACCAGAGCAATAAGGCGGCATCGGGCTGGCGGGTGAGCACAGCGGCTAACACCACCTCAGAATAAAAAGGGGCTATGGTGGCGGCCAATAAGCTGGCGCTAAAAACAATCAGGTAATCGAGCATTAGGGATAAAGTCGCTCAGCTGGTGCGGCTTTGGCTTTACTTACTAGGTGTTTAAAAATCGCCCGCTGATTGGCTAAGTAGGGCAGATACTCAGGGTGCCACTGCACGCCTAAAATATCATGCTCCCCTTGGTATTCAATGGCTTGAACAAAGCCATCTAAATCTGTCACCGTGACTTTGCATTGTTCGCCTATGCGCTTAATGGCTTGATGATGCAGGCTATTAATACGCCACTGGGGCTGGCCTATAAGTTGATATAAGAGACCGCTTTTGGTGCTGAGCGCGGTTTTCCGAGGCAGCAGGGTGCGACGGTTAGAAGTGTAATGACGTAGCGGACGAATATCTTGGTGCAGTGAGCCGCCTAACACCACATTGATTAACTGTGCGCCACGGCAAATACCCAATAAGGGTAATTGGGTGTGTAATGCATGCTGGATAAGGTCTATTTCAAAGGCGTCGCGCTCGGCATCGGCTGGGGCGCGCCCAGGCTCTGCAACATAAGGTTCTAACCCAGACTCCTCCGCATATAAAGCGGCATCGATATCGTCGCCACCGCCAATAATTAGCCCTTGTAACTTTTCTCTTTTATAAGTTTGAATACGTGATGGCGTGAGACGCAGTGCTTTGCCCCCTGCTAAAAAAATGGCAAAACGAGTGGCCCACCAAGCCCAAGGTAAGCGGCTGTCGGGGCCGGTTACGCCAATAAGAGGGGGATGAGTGTGCGCCTTTAACTGAGCCATTGTGCCACCTTATATTTCCAAGGATCTAAAAAGTCAGGCGTTAGCTGATCGAGATGATCAGCATAATGCTGGCATACCTGAGCCAGTTTTTGTTCATTATTGGCCAGCGCCTCTACTTGCAGCCAACCTTGCCAAGCATGAGCAAATGACCAATGCGGGTTATCAATATCTGAGTTGGGCAGTCGGTAGTGCAGGGTGGGCCTTTTATTTACTTTTGGGTCTTGTACCGCGCTTTGTACTAAGGCTTCATCGTGCCATGCCAATAGAGGCAATAAATCTAAAGCGCGATTACGACTTGGATTAAAGGCTAAATAATCGATACTAAAAGCTGCGATGCTTGGCCAGTATTGGGCATCAATCACTATGCGGCTATATTCTTGACTAAAGGCACGAATATAAGGGGACATTTTGCGCGCAGCAACTATGTCTTCGTGTGCTTCTAACCAATCGTGCAGGCATAAATAGGCTTTAACATAGCGCAGCAAAGTATAGCAGTCGGTGTTAGGCAGCTCGGGATTTAAGTGCAAACCAAAGGCGTAGTGTAGGGCATGGCGCGTGCCTTTGGCGCCGGCTTGTGCCAACTGGCTAAATAACGGCGTTAAGCTGTCTAGTTGCGACAGTGCCAAGGGCGGAGTGACCAGTTCAAGGGGCACTAATTGAAACGCTAACGAGCCCAGTAGTTCGGTAGCGGCTTGCTCTAACTCGCTGGGGGCTTGTTCGCGTTGCGCTCGAGCAAGGCGCTTTAAGTAGTCAAAATCAAGCTCAGCCCTAAAGGTGCCCATGGCGGTGGCAATATTAATTTCATAGTCTGAAACTGGCTCTAATTCACCCTTTAGTTGTGTGGCTAATATTTGGGCAAGTTGTGATAGAGACAGGCCATTTAACTCCAGCTCTACCCCAACACGGCGCTCATGCCCTTGAGCGGTGTGTGTATGTGCCGGTAAGCGAAGGGCCATGCTGCTTCCTTATGAAATACGCGATAAATGCCTAATATGGATCAGGCTGCTTGTTGTAACCACCAATAACCGGCAAAGCCGAGCCAACTGGCGATAAGTAATAGCCATGGTATCCAAGAGGGTAAGCCCGTCTTGCCATGGGGTGGCTCTGGTTGCTCCTGGTTTGGTTCATCACTTTGCTGGCTTTCAGCACGCAGCCGCTGTTTTTTTGCTTTATCTGCAGCCCGAGCGCGTGCTTTTTGCTGCTTTTTATATTCGTCTATGCCTTTTTGAATACCTTGAGCAATCAGTTTGGTTTGTTCTTTGGTTTGCCCAGGCTTTTGGGTGGCTTTGGCCATACGTTCGGCCTCGGCTTGGGTTTGTACCGACACCCCAGCTTTGCTTTTTTTGGGAGCGGCCATTTATTGTGCAACATTATTTAAGTAATGAATATCCATGCTAAACATGGCAAGTAACAAGGTGGCGGCACTGCCATAAAAGCCTTGTTTATCCTGTTGCTCGCATTGGCTTACAAATGCCGGTAATTCATTAAGCAGTACGTTATTAGCCAGCTCGCGCTGTTGGTCTAATAATGCCGTGCGGCTAGCATCGTCAGGGGCTGCTGCGGCTTTCATCGCCAGTGTAGCTACCATCTCTAAATGGTTGCAGATATTCAGCGGATCGTCGTCGGGCAATTGGGTGCCGTGCTCATGCAAGAGCACGCTTACAAAAAGTAACGATTCTTCACCACATTCAATTAAGGTGGAAACATCAAGTAATTGTTGCTCTACAAACAATTGCTGATAGTGCTGGCTAAGTTGATGTTGGGGGCTGGTGAGTGTTAATACTTTGGCAGTTTGTGCACGAAAGGCTTCTGTTGCTTCACGCAAGGGGTCAAGGGTTGCCAGACTGTCTAAAAAAGCGTGCATATCATAGCCACCAAATTGCTTTACTTCATCCTCCACTAACGGAGCGGCAAATAAAGCAGTAAACCAAGCGTAAAGTTCGGCTCGGCGCTGCGAGGTGACGTTAAAATGTGGCATAGGTTCCCCAACAAGTGTGGTTGTTATCGTATTCAAAAATAGGAGCATATTAAGCAACTGCTTAATATAATTGCGCTATTCTAGCGGCTTTATCTGCCAGATCTACCCCAGCATGCCTGACAATTCATCTCTATTTAAGGCGAGTTTGAAGCGATAACGGCCATCATATTTTACATAAAGATAAATAAGTGCTGCTAAGTGTGCAAGCGGGGCTAGGCTGCGCGCAGCCTAAAGGGTAAACTTAACAGATAAGGGTCGATTGATCCTATCCCCCCATGAGTCAGGAGAGACGGATGTTAAAGCGTGACATGAATATTGCCGATTATGATCCCCAGTTGTGGCAAGCTATTTGTGATGAAACCCAGCGCCAAGAAGAGCACATTGAGCTGATTGCATCAGAGAACTACACCAGCCCTCGAGTGATGCAAGCGCAGGGCTCTCAGCTGACCAATAAGTATGCTGAAGGGTATCCTGGCAAGCGCTTTTATGGCGGTTGTGAGTATGTGGATATTGCTGAAGAATTGGCCATTGAGCGTGCTAAGCAGTTATTTGGTGCCACTTATGCCAACGTGCAGCCGCACTCGGGCTCTCAGGCAAACTCGGCAGTATTTATGGCATTAGTGAAGCCTGGCGATACGGTAATGGGCATGAACTTGGCCCACGGTGGCCACTTAACACATGGTTCGCCGGCTAACTTCTCAGGAAAAATGTACAACATTATTCCTTATGGCATTAATGATGAAGGTGTCATTGATTACGAAGAAATGGAGCGCTTAGCGCTTGAGCATAAGCCAAAAATGATCATTGGTGGCTTCTCGGCCTTCTCTGGCATTGTCGATTGGGCGCGTATGCGTGAAATTGCCGATAAAATTGGCGCTTGGTTTATGGTTGATATGGCCCACGTTGCCGGCTTAATTGCCACCGGTCACTACCCAAGCCCGATTGAGCATGCGCATGTGGTCACCACCACCACCCATAAAACACTGGCCGGCCCTCGTGGTGGTCTAGTCTTGTCTGCCGCTAATGATGAAGCGCTAGAGAAAAAGCTAAACTCTGCTGTGTTCCCAGGTGGCCAAGGTGGCCCACTCATGCATGTGATTGCCGGTAAAGCCGTGGCCTTTAAAGAAGCCATGGAGCCTGAGTTTAAAGAATACCAAGGTCAGGTGCTAAAAAACGCCCAAGCCATGGCCGCCGCTTTTATTGAGCGTGGCTATAAAGTGGTGTCTGGTGGGACTCATAACCATTTATTTTTGGTTGATTTAATCGATAAAGGGATCACGGGTAAAGAAGCTGATGCCGCCTTAGGCAAAGCCTTTATTACGGTGAATAAAAACGCGGTCCCTAACGATCCTCGTTCTCCTTTTGTTACTTCAGGTATTCGTATTGGTACCCCAGCAGTAACACGCCGCGGCTTTAATGAAGCGGATGTACGCCAATTGGCGGGTTGGATTTGTGATGTGCTAGACAATATCAACGATGATGCCGCGATTGCTGGTGTAAAAGAGCAGGTGCAAGAAATTTGTCGCCGTCTGCCTGTTTATGCCTAATGGCCTAAGCTAAAAGATGAAAAGCGGGGCCTCGGGGCCCCGTTTTTTTTGCCGTCATCCTGACGAAAGTCAGGATCTCAAACAGACAGCTATACGCTTTACGCTGACCGCTATACGAGAAGATCAAAACAACACCGGTTTTAAATGTGGCGTGGTTTGATGGTTTTTTGTGTCGCTACGCGCCACCGTCCGCAAACAGATAGCTGACGCCGAGCGCTATACGAAAAAAATCAAAACCGGTGTGTTTCTTTAACGTACGGCGTGAAACGTACCGCGCTGGTTTTGGTGTTCAAACCATGCCGGACCTTAAAAATCACACCGTAGAGGCCGTTTCAGCTGGCCGGTTTTACTCACGGGGTTGACCTTGTCTTATATTAAAAATTAACCATTCATCATTAACCATTGTCGTTTGGGTGTTTGGTTTAACTGATAGCTGACGGCTGATAGCTGACAGCTTTCCTATAGCCGTTACTAGCATTCTTATGTCTGCTTATTTACACTAAAGGCCGATTTTTAGCCCTTGGAGGCCTCATGCACTGTCCTTTTTGTCAAACAACCGATACTAAAGTGATTGACTCGCGTTTAGTTGGCGAGGGCTTGCAGGTGCGCCGTCGGCGGGAGTGCTGCGCTTGTAAAGAGCGTTTCACTACCTTTGAAAGCGCAGAGCTGGTAATGCCAAGGGTGATTAAAACCAACGATGTACGAGAGCCTTTTAACGAAGCCAAGTTAGAAGCTGGCATGCAACGCGCATTAGAAAAGCGCCCTGTAAGTATCGAAGCAATAGAGCAGGCCGTGTGTCGCATTATGTCTCAATTACGCGCCACGGGTGAGCGAGAAGTTAAGTCTGAATATATCGGTAACTTGGTGATGGAAGAGCTTAAAGGGCTGGATAAAGTGGCCTATATTCGCTTTGCTTCTGTGTATCGTTGTTTTGAAGATTTACGTCAATTTGGTGAAGAAATCGCCCGGCTGGAGCAATAAGTGTTTAACTCTCAAGATGCGACTTATATGGCTCGCGCCTTGGCATTAGCCGCGCGCGGGCGTTTTACTGTTAGCCCTAACCCCGCAGTGGGCTGTGTGCTGGTCAAAGATAACCAGATTGTGGGGGAGGGGTATCACCAACAAGCCGGTGGCCCCCATGCCGAGGTGTTTGCCCTTCGCCAAGCCGCAGAGGCTACTAAAGGCGCCACCGCTTACGTTACCTTAGAGCCCTGCTCTCACTATGGCCGAACCCCACCTTGTGCTCAGGCGTTAATTGATGCGGGTGTGGTGCGTGTGGTGGTGGCCAGTGAAGATGCCAACCCTCAGGTGTCAGGCAGTGGCCTGCGCATGTTGCACGCGGCGGGCATAGATGCGAATGCCGGTTTAATGACCGCAGAGTCAGTGGCCATTAATCGAGGCTTTATGCACCGCATGCAAACCGGCAGGCCCTTTGTGACGCTAAAACTTGCCGCTACTCTAGATGGAAGAACCGCACTGGCCAATGGCCAAAGTCAATGGATCACCGGCCCCGCAGCACGACGCGATGTACAGCATCATAGAGCATTAAGCTGCGCCATTTTATCGGGGGCCGATACGGTGTTAGTGGACAACGCCAGCCTTAATGTGCGCTGGCAGGAGCTGCCCACCCAAGCACAGGCTGATTACGCCAACGCAATCTCTGACCAGAGTAAATGCCCAAGGGTGCGCCAACCGCTGCGCGTCATTATTGATACGCGCAACCGCCTGACTCCCTCGCTTAAGTTATTTAGTGTGCCAGGCCCCATCTTATTGGTGCGCGGCCAAGTGACTGGGGGCTTTACCGACCAAGTAGAAGAATGTGTACTCCCTCTTAGGGCAAACCATCAGCTTGATTTAACCGCTTTATTAACTGAGCTTGGCCGTCGCCAAATTAATGCGCTTTGGGTCGAAGCGGGGGCACGCTTAGGTGGGGCGCTATTAGAGGAAGAGCTAATTGATGAGCTGGTGTTATATCAAGCGCCTAAGTTAATGGGCAGCAGTGCCCGTGGATTATTTGATGTGCCAGAGCGTATTGCTATGAGCGAGGTCACTCAATTGCAGTGGCAAGATTGCCGCCATATCGGTAATGATATTAAATTAACGGCAACTTTTGTTAAAAACGAATCTTGAACCATGTAAAGGCGCCGGTTTATTGCATGCGACCCTGGCCGCTTGCGAATGTTGGCGCTTTCATCTCTATGTTCACCTGTTATAAAGCTGAAGGAAAATCCAATGGCGTTAAGTAGTCCCCAAGACATCATCGACGATATTCGTCAGGGAAAGATGGTTATTTTAATGGATGATGAAGATCGCGAGAACGAAGGCGATTTAATTATGGCCTCACACCATGTGCGCCCAGAAGACATTAACTTTATGGCGAAATACGGTCGTGGCCTTATCTGTTTAACGCTGACTGAGGCGCGCTGTCGCCAGTTAGATATCCCCCAAATGGTGAGTAATAATACCGAACAGTTTTCTACTGCTTTTACCGTGTCTATTGAGGCAGCTGAAGGGGTGACCACAGGTATTTCTGCCGCCGATCGTGCCCGTACCGTACAAGCGGCTGTGGCACCCGACGCTAAACCGAGCGATTTGGTGCAGCCTGGGCATATTTTTCCGCTAAAAGCACAAAACGGCGGTGTATTAACGCGCGCAGGCCACACCGAAGCCGGTTGTGATTTGGCCCGCTTAGCGGGATTTGAGCCCTCTTCAGTGATTGTTGAAATATTAAACGAAGACGGCACCATGGCGCGCCGCCCCGACCTAGAAGTGTTTGCTAAAGAGCACGACATTAAGCTTGGTACTATTGCTGATTTAATTGAATATCGTAATCAAAATGAAACCACCATAGAGCAAGTTTCGCGCTGTAACTTGCCCACCGAGTTTGGTGATTTTGAGTTAGTGACCTTTAGAGACACTATTGATAATCAAGTACATTTTGCTCTTAAAAAAGGCGAAGTTAACGCCGATGAGCCGGCTTTAGTACGGGTGCATATTCACGATATGTTTACTGATGTGTTAATGACAGACCGCCACTCGGCGCGCACTTGGCCGCTGAATAAGTCGATGCAGCGCATTGCCAATGAAGGCGGCGTGTTAGTGATTTTAGGCCGTGAAGAAACTCCTGATCATTTATTATCCCTAGTGCGCCAGTTTGAAGCGGTTGATAAAGGTGAGCGTCCAGCTGCGGCTAAGTGGCAAGGAACGTCTCGTCGAGTGGGGGTAGGCTCACAAATTTTGCAAGCCATGGGGGTGGGCAAAATGAAGCTGTTAAGCTCGCCTAAACGCTACCATGCCTTATCAGGGTTTGGCCTTGAAGTTGTTGAATATATTACTGATTAATAACTCATTGTCCTGTCTCTTCATCATATGTTTTCGTTGATGTTTGAGGAGGAGTCAGGCAGAGCGCACAACTGCGACCGACTCGCCGCTGGGCTAGCCACCTTTTCTGGGTAACGGCTGCAAATATTCACAGAATATTTGGTCCATTACCCCGCAAAGGTACACGGCAGCAAGCTGCCCCATACGGGTTCCGCCGCGCTATCTGACCGCCAAGGATGGCGGGAATGCAGAAATGGCAGGAGCATTTTTCTGCCATGGCGCGGAGGGTCGGCGAAGCTGATGCCCTCTGCCTTTCCATTAACATCTGAGTTGCCTGTCATTACAAACAGTCGGCATCGAAACATGAAGAAGAGACGGGAGGCATTGTCGTAGCCAACCGTCAAATGCCAGGGATGGCATTTGCCGAGCGCCGATGGGGCGAGCTTGTCTCGCCGTGACGAATTGTTTCTGCCTGACCGAACGTCCAGTGAATGTTCGCAGTAGGCAGAAACGATGAGTGTCATCAAACCAAGCGAGTTGGCGCAGGCAAGTCTGCCGGCTCTTCCTGCGTAATGACACTTTACAGACTTGTGACTAAGAGACAGGCTACTATCCCTTTGCTATGGAGAACTTCAAGTGACGCTTAATGCCATTATAAAAGAAACGGCTGCTAATCCGAGTGCTTGTGTGATTTGGTTACATGGCTTAGGTGCCAATGGCCATGATTTTGAGCCCATAGTGCCCGAGTTAGGCCTGCCCGCGAACAGCGCGGTACGTTTTATTTTTCCTCATGCACCGCAAATACCAGTGACCATTAATGGCGGGCATCGCATGCCAGCTTGGTACGATATAATGGCCATGACCTTAGACCGAGAAGTAGACGAGCGCCAGTTACGGGTATCGGCACGAGCTATTCAGGCCATTATTTACCAGCAAATAGCGGCCGGCATCGACAGTCGACGTATTTTGTTAGCCGGGTTCTCCCAAGGCGGTGCCGTGGCTTATGAAGCGGCGCTGAGTTGTGAGCAACCGCTGGCAGGCCTAATTGCCATGTCGACTTATTTAGCCACGGCGGACACAGTGCAGCGCCATCAAGCTAATAGTGCATTACCGATCAAGGTAATGCACGGCACCCGAGACGCGGTGGTGCCGTTAGCGCTCGGTGAGCGAGCCTGTCAGCAGCTGCAACAGTGGGGCTACACGCCTGAGTTTCACTCTTATTCGATGGAGCACAGCGTGTGTGCGGCAGAAATTGCCGATATCAGCCGCTTCTTATGCGCGCGCTTAGGCCTAGAAGGTTAACTCTAGGCCTAAGCAATTCATACCATTAGCGTCGAGTGATCGGCGCTATCTTTAATCTAACCTATCAGGAATATCCATGACCGAAAACGAGCTGATAACGGCATTGCAGCAATGCCCAGAACAAGTGGCTTTTGCCGATGCAATCGCGGTAATTGATGCCAACTACGAGTTTACGCCCACGGCTTTTACCAATGGCGGCTTAACGAATGAAGCAGGGCAAAATACGGGTTCGTGCAAAATTTTTGCCTTTGGCCAGTTACACCAGCTTACGCCAGATCAAACCTTAGGTTGTTTTGGTGAGCATTATCGAAGCGTACTATTGGATTTAGCAGGAGACAGCCACCAAAATATCCGCCACTTTATGCAACATGGTTGGGCGGGCATTGAGTACCAAGGCCAGGCATTAACCGCTAAAAGATAGTTCCCAGCACCAAGCCAGACACAAGGTGTGCATGTTGGCTTGGTACTAGGCACTAGGTGTGTGGCGCTTGCTTCTTAGACGATACCAAGTGAGTAGGCTGGCGCTGCGATAGCTAAGCAGGGCGGTGAGGATTAAGATACACCCCATTACTTTTTGGGCGGGCATGGGCTCGTGATACCAAAAAACACTGATCAAGACAGTCCAAATGGGCTCTAACATCATAATAAGTGCCGCATTACCCACGTTGCTGTACTTTTGGCCAACTGTTTGACTGCCAAAACGCAGTGAAGTAGCCAGTAATACACTGGCGGCAAACCATCCCCAAGTAACTGGCGCTATGTACGCCGGCCATTGTTCAAATAACACCGAATACAGCAAGTGCATTAAACCCACCACGGCTAGCTGAATGCAGGTGAGTGCCACAGGGTCGATGCGCCGTGCGAAGCGACTATTTAAATTAAAGTACATGGCCAGTGATAAGGAGGCGGCTAAGAAAAACGCTTGCCCTTTAGAAAAGCTTAAGCCATTGCCCATAGTCAGCAAAAATAACCCTACCACAGCAATAGGCAAGGCTAGCCAAAACGAACGCGTTGGTCGCTCTTTAAAGGTTAACCAGGCTAAAGGTGGCACCAGCAACATGGCCAAGCTCATAATAAAAGCGCCTTCGCCTATACCATGACTATTCGAAATTCCTTGGATCCAAAAAACTAAGTTTAAGGTCATGACCAAGCCAATGGCGGCAGCTTTTAGCAATAGCGCCAACGGCAGTGCAAACAGCTGTCGATAACAAAAGGGCAGCATAATGAGTGCGGCCAGAAAAAAGCGCCAACCAATAAAGCCAATGGGCGGAAGACCTGCAATGGCTTCTTTTGAAAAAAGCCAGCCCGCAGAGGCGAGTAGGGTGGCCAGTAATATGAATAAATCCCCTCGGCGTTCTGGCAACATAAATACCTCGTATTGTATGAAAGAACAAAGACAGAGCGCAGACTAGGTGCTCTCATTTATAACAGTGTGGTTCGGCCAAATATAAAGCTTAGTATGACTTATATTTGGCCGTAATTAGGACATTTTAACGCATAGTGAACTAACTGGTTATCAGTTTTACCTTATTTTATATTGCAATAATGCCTTGTTATTGTGTGATTGCAAAAGAAAGAGGAGAGGCGGTGGTGCGCTCGAGATGGCAGAACGTCATTCTGTTACTAAACTTCTAATGTAGGTGTAACGCTACAGAGTCGGCGTTATGGCGTGACTTCTTGGAGGTACCAATGGCAGAGAAAATTGAAAGCGCATCGACAGCTGAGTCCAGTGCTATTCAAGATACGCCACAACAAGTGGATATGGACTTTGGGGTTGCCATAGAGCGTATAGATAGTTGGATTGATGGCAGCATCCGCTTATTGCCTAACCTGATTGTTGCCACGTTATTTTTTGTTCTGTTTTATATTGTGGGTGTGTTGATACGGCGCTTTATTTTACGCCAAACCAGCCAGCGTGGCCGCGATAACTTAGGGGAGGTATTGGGGGGCTTTGTTAAGTGGGCTATTATTTTATTGGGCTTTTTATTGGCCGCGACCATAGTGATCCCCAGTTTAAAGCCCGGTGATCTTATTGCCGGTTTAGGGGTTAGCTCGGTGGCCATTGGTTTTGCATTTAAAGATATTTTACAAAACTGGTTGGCGGGCTTACTTATTTTGCTACGCCAACCCTTTAATCTTAACGATCAAATAGCGGTAAATGGTCACGAGGGGACAGTACAGCGCATAGAGACCCGAGCCACCCTGATTAAAACTTATGATGGCCAGCGTATTGTGATCCCCAATAGTGATATTTATACCCATGCAGTTAGGGTGATGACGGCGCATGATTATCGGCGTAGCCAATATGATGTAGGCATAGGTTATGACGACGATATAGATAAAGCATGTCAATTATTAGCGGCGGCCGTGTCTAAAGTGGCGGAGGTAGAGCAGGCGCCCGAAGCAGAAGCGTTACCTTGGGATCTCGCAGCCAGCTGGGTAACGATTCGAGTACGCTGGTGGACGCACAGCCATAGAGCTGACGTGACGCGTGTGCATGCACAAGTGATTCGTACTATTAAGTTGACCTTAGAGGAGGCGGGCATTGATATGCCAAGTGAGGGTTTAGTGTGTTGGCTACAAAAAACCGATGACACTGAAAATGAGAACGAAGGGCAAGATCCCACCGCTTTGACATAGCGGCATGAGTGATTTCCCTCCCTGATAATGTAGGGGATAAAGTATGATTGCTAAGTTCGTCATCTAATGACTTTTGTCACTCTCAGGTTGTGTTAGAATACGACCACTTTTTGTCTACACAGGGATTCCCATGAAGGTAATCGAAGGGCTAATGGCCGCTCCCGAAGCCAAGGTGGCGATCGTTGTCGCCCGCTTTAATAGCTTTATTAACGACAGCTTAGTGGCTGGCGCACTGGATGTGATCAAACGTCAGGGACAAGTAAAAGACGATAATATAACCTTAGTTAAAGTGCCTGGCGCCATTGAAATGCCATTGGTATGTAAAAAGCTAGCTAAAACCGGTGATTACGACGCCATTATTGCGCTGGGTTGTGTAATCCGTGGTGGTACCTATCACTTTGATTTAGTGGCGAATGAAAACAGCGGCAGCATGGCGCAGGTCATGATGGATCAAGAAGTTCCCATTGCCTTTGGCGTATTAACCACAGAAAACATAGAACAAGCCATTGAGCGTGCTGGCACCAAGGCGGGTAATAAGGGCGCAGAAGCCGCCCTCAGCGCACTTGAAATGATTAATGTCCTGCAACAGCTGGACTAAGAGGAGTATTGCATTGAAACCGTCCGAACGCCGCAAGGCCCGCCGTCTCGCTATCCAAGCCCTGTACCAGTGGCAGGTCACTCAGGATAACGTGGCAGATATTGCCCAGCAGTTTGCACTAGAACAAGATACTAAAGGTGTCGATTTGGATTACTTTCGTGATCTATTATTTGGCGTCTCTGTGCATGTTAACGAGCTGGATGCGGTGTACTCGCCTTATTTATCTCGTCCACTAGCCGATTTAGACTTGGTTGATAAGGCAGTATTGCGCTTAGCCTCTTATGAGCTAACGCGACGGGAAGATGTACCTTATCGCGTCGTGATTAATGAAGCCATTGAACTGGCTAAAGCATTTGCTGCTGAAGAAAGTCATCGTTTTGTGAACGGTGTGCTAGATAAAGTCACTAAGCAGTTGAAAAAATAACAATAAGTACGGGAAAAAAGCCAGCAATTGCTGGCTTTCATTTTTTATGAATGAATTCGATATAATAAAAAACTATTTTACGGTGGCCAGCCATCGTACAGACGTAGTGATGGGGCCTGGTGATGACTGCGCCCTGTTACAGATGCCGCCTAATACTCTACTAGCAGTAAGTACTGACACTCTGGTAAGCGGTGTACACTTTTTTGCTGATATGGCACCCGAGGCCTTAGGTCATAAAGCGCTGGCAGTTAATTTGTCTGATTTGGCCGCCATGGGCGCAGATCCTTGTTGGGTCTCGTTGGCGCTAACCTTACCTGATGTTGATCAAGACTGGATTCAGCAGTTTTGTGCGGGTTTTTTTGAGTTGGCAGAATATTATAATGTGGCGCTCATTGGCGGCGATATGACCAAAGGGCCGCTATCCATTACGGTTACAGTGCAAGGCACCTTACCAGAAGGAAAAGGGCTCAAGCGCAGTGGGGCGGAGGTTGGCGATGGTATTTATGTCACTGGTACGCTAGGCGATGCCGCGCTGGGTTTGCAACAGGCGTTAGGTAATATTGTGGTACCTGAAGCGCATAAAGAGTTTGTGCACCATAAGTTTGAGCATCCTCATCCGCGTATTTTAGTGGGACAGGCGCTGCGCGATATAGCCTCTAGCGCCTTGGACTTGTCCGATGGCCTACTGGGAGATTTAGCGCATATTACTCGTGCATCCGGTATGAGAGCTAAAATTGAACTCGAGCAGATCCCGTTAAGTGATGCGATGCAAGCGTCGGTATCACAAGAGCAAGCGTGGGAATTAGCCCTTACCGGCGGCGATGACTATGAACTCTGCTTTACGGTACCTGAGCTATACCGTGGTCAATTAGAAACCGCCTTAGCACATTGTGGCGTCAAGTTTACCCGTATTGGTCGCATGTTAAAGGGAGACCCTGAGGTTGCGATCACCTTAGAAAATGCGCCTTATCAGCTACAAAATCAAAGCTGGGATCACTTTCGCCAGTCTTAGTAGCCGTTAAAGAAAGTCGTTTTTTAACGTGATACGCCTAACGTTAAACATAAACTTAATGTTGTAGTACGGCGTTTAACCGCTTGTTTTGACTCAGGAGTGTGAATAATGAGAAAGCCTGAATTGGCGCCATTAAAGCTATCTAACCCTGTGCATTTATTAGCGCTCGGGTTTGGTAGTGGGTTAAGCCCCATTATGCCCGGCACCATGGGAACGCTGGCGGCCATTCCCTTATATTTGTTGATACAGGGCTTATCGGCACCTTGGTATATTGCCATTTTAGTGCTGGGCTTTATTGTTGGTATGTGGATTTGTGATGTGGCGACAAAAGCCATAGGTCAGCCCGATCACGGTGCCATAGTGTGGGATGAAATTATTGGTTTTGGCATCACCATGTTTGCCGCCCCTGCCGGTGTCGTCTGGATTGTGGTGGGCTTTGTGCTGTTTCGGATTTTCGATATTTTAAAGCCGTGGCCCATTCGCTGGTTTGATCGACGTATTCACGGTGGCTTTGGCATTATGTTAGACGATGTGATTGCCGGTTTATTCGCCTTAGCCTGCTTACAGTTACTAGCCCAGTATTTTTAGTCAAATCTAAACACCGCGAAAACAACGCGGTACGTTTTACGCTGACCGCCTTACGTTAAAGAAAACACCGTTTTTTCGTACAGCGGTTGGCGTAAAGCGTATGGCTGTTTGTTGGATGGATTGCCGCGTCGCTACGCTCCTCGCAATGACGAAAGGGGGATCTGGTTTTTTGTAGGGTCGAATTCATTCGACCAAAAAAGAGCAGCCCAGCGCCGATAGAGTGCGCATTCTCCATCACGGACAAACCACATTGTTTTTCTTTAACTTATAGCTGACAGCTTTCCCTTTCACACCACTTTTAGAATAAAAACTCCAGTAATGTTGCGCTTATGCTTGACCTTTGCCGTGCGCTCAGTCATAAAACCTATCTACTGTATTGTCTTTGACATTTATTGCTGGTTTTGTGAACTCATCCCGAATCAGTGGGGATTATCTTGGTATAAAGAGACGCGCATAATAACAAAAGCAGCAAGATGCGAGTGGCTGAGGCTATCAGTCCCGTGTAATGGATGATGGCGTAAACGGATTTTGAGGATCAGCATGTCCCTGTTAGAAGTAAAAAACCTACGAATTGAATATCCTTCTCGCCATGGTGTGATGGCCGCGATTGATGATCTTTCATTAAATATCGAAAGAGGTGAGATCTTAGGCGTAGTCGGGGAATCGGGGGCGGGTAAGTCTACCGTGGGTAACGCTGTTATCGATTTATTAAGCCCGCCTGGGCGCATTGCCAGTGGTGATGTTTTTTTAGATGGCCAGAAGATATCTGGTTTAAGCCCAAGCCAAATGCGCACCCTGCGTGGCAGCCGTATTGGCTTTATTTTTCAAGATCCCATGACCTCGCTTAATCCACTGTTTAGTGTGGAATACCAAATGGTGGAAACCCTGCTCGCCAATACGGACATGAGTCGGGAGGCGGCCCGTAAAAAATCCATTTCGTTATTAGATGCGGTAGGTATTCCTGAGCCTGAGCTGCG
Source organism: Oceanisphaera pacifica (assembly GCF_017498065.1). Lineage (GTDB taxonomy): Bacteria > Pseudomonadota > Gammaproteobacteria > Enterobacterales > Aeromonadaceae > Oceanimonas > Oceanimonas pacifica. The sequence continues at coordinate 147,953 of NZ_JAGDFX010000002.1, forward strand.
CATTAAGCAATATCCCCATCAATTTTCCGGCGGTATGCGCCAACGGGTGGTGATTGCCATTGCGCTATCTTGTGATCCTGAGCTGATTATTGCCGATGAGCCGACCACGGCACTGGATGTGTCGATTCAAGACCAAATTTTGACGCTTATTAGAAACTTATGTAAAGAGCGTAACGTGGGTTGCATGCTAGTGACGCATGATATGGGCGTGGTATCGAATGTGACCGACCGAGTCGCCGTTATGTATCGTGGTCGGTTAATGGAAATGGGCTCCACAGAGCAAGTGCTGGGCGCGCCTAGTCATGATTATACCAAGAGTCTCATTTCTGCCGTCCCTCGATCAGATGTGAAGTTACATCGCTTTCCGCTGGTGTCTTATATTGAAGACGCCAGAGAAAAAGTCACCCTAGATCTGAAAAGCCACTGGCTAGGCCAAAGCCAAGATCAACGTGAATATAGCGGCCCCTTATTACGCGTTGAACATTGTAATTTGCGCTTTATTACCAAAGATTCAATGTTCGCCGCTCGCCGTCAATATATACAAGCGACCAATGATGTGAGCTTTAACATTGAAGAAGGCGAAACCTTTGGCTTAGTGGGGGAGTCAGGATCGGGCAAGTCGACCATAGCCCGCTCTATTACTGGGTTATACCCACCCGATAGCGGCAAGATTTGGTTTGAGGGCGTTGATCTCACCGCCATTAAAAGTGAAAAAGCGCGTCGTCCTTTACGCCGACAAATGCAAATGGTGTTTCAAAACCCTTATTCTTCACTTAATCCGCGAATGCGAGTTGCAGATATTATTGCTGAGCCGATTCGCTTTCATCAATTAGCCAATAACGAGGCGCAAATTAGCGGCATTGTGCATGATCTGCTCGATTATGTGGGCTTGGGGCGCGCGGCGGGTTTGAAGTTTCCTCATGAGTTTTCTGGCGGACAGCGCCAGCGAATTTCTATTGCTCGCGCACTGGCTACCCGCCCTCGATTACTGATTTGTGATGAGCCAACCTCGGCGTTAGATGTGTCGGTGCAGGCGCAAATTCTTAACTTATTAAAAGACTTACAAGACGAATTAAAACTGACCATGCTGTTTATTAGTCACGACTTGCCAGTGATCCGTCAAATGTGTGATCGCATCGGTGTGATGAAGCAAGGGCAGTTAGTGGAAGTGGCAGCAACCGAACAATTATTTACCCATGCCAGCGATCCTTACAGTCGCTCGCTTATTTCGTTAATGCCCGAGTTTAAGGGGATGTCACGAGAAGGTCTGGATATTGCCGAGGCAAGCGCAATATCTTCATAATTAGTTGATCGTTAACCATATCAATGGAGTGTTACATGAAAAAAGGACTCAACAAAATAACCACCGCCTTGCTGGCTGCAGGCATGGCATTTAGTGCACAAGCGGCAGATATCACTATTGCTTATGATGCCGATCCTGTGTCTATGGATCCTCATGAGCAAATATCAGGTGCTACATTAGAAATGTCTCACTTGTTGTTCGACCCCTTAGTGCGTTGGACCAAAGACTTTGAAATTGAGCCGCGTTTGGCTGAAAGCTGGGAGCGCCGAGATGAAAACACAGTGCGCTTTCATTTGCGCCAAGGGGTTAAGTTTCATAGCGGTAATGAGTTTAGTGCCGACGATGTTGTATGGACCCTTAATCGCCTCAAAGCCTCGCCTGACTTTAAGGCCATTTTTGACCCCTTTAGTGCCGCCACTAAAGTGGATAAATACACGGTGGATTTAGTAACGAAAGGGCCTTTTCCATTAGTGCTTAATACCGTTACCTATTTATTCCCAATGGACTCTCAACATTACAGTGGTCAAACCGCCGAGGGGAAAGATAAAGCTGCATTGGTAAAACACGGTAGTTCTTTTGCCTCTACCAACCCCTCTGGTACTGGGCCATTTACCCTTAAATCTCGCCAGCAAGGCGTAAAAGTGGAATATGAGCGCAACGCTGATTATTGGGACACTGAGTCTAAGGGCAATGTGCAAAACATGACCCTAGTACCCATTAAAGAAGATGCCACTCGAGTAGCGGCCTTGTTAGCTGGGGATGTTGATTTTATTAAGCCGGTGTCACCTAACGATCAAAGACGCGTTAAATCTGCCGATGGCGTTAAGCTGGTGACCGAATCTGGTACGCGCATTATTACCTTTCAGTTAAACCAAGATAGCTTTGAACCCTTTAAAGATGTACGAGTTCGCCAAGCCATCAACTATGCGGTTAATCAAGACGGCATTGTAAAACGCATTATGCGCGGCTTTGGTACCACGGCTTCTCAGCAAACGCCTGCCGGCTATGTGGGGCATAATGCTGAGCTTAAACCCCGTTATGATGTGAAAAAAGCCAAAGCCTTGATGGCCGAAGCCGGCTACGAAGAGGGCTTTAAAATCAGCATGATTGCGCCTAATAACCGCTATGTGAATGACTTTAGAGTTGCCGAAGCGGTAAAAGCCATGCTGGCGCGCATTAATATTGATGTCGATCTGAAGACAATGCCGGTGGCGCAATATTGGCCTGAGTTTGATAAGTGTGCGGCAGATATGCTGATGATAGGCTGGCACTCAGACACTGAAGATGCGGCTAACTTCTCTGAGTTTTTAACCATGACGCGCAGCGAAGAAACCGGCCGTGGTCAGTACAACTGTGGGCATTATTCTAACCCTGAGCTCGATGAGCTAGTGGAATCGGCAAACTTAGAAACCGACGGTGAAAAGCGCGGCCTCATGTTACAAAAAGCAGAGCGAATTCTGTATGACGATGCGGCATTTGTACCACTGCACTGGCAAGATCTTGCTTGGGGGGCGCGTAATAATGTGGGCGCAGAGGCAGTGGTTAACGCCATGGATTTCCCCTACCTAGGTGACCTAGTCGTTAACGACCAATAATTACCCGTGCAGCTAAGTAACACTACGTAGTTGATATGGATTCCGTGGCCAACTTTCTTTAAAGACTAAAGATTTTCTTGGCCACGGAATACACGGAATCCACGGAAAAATTAAGACCAAAATGAATGTTGGCGTGGTAAGACCTTAAAAGAGTAATTGTCGCTCTTATCTTGCCGTTTTGGTCCGTGTTCTTCCGTGTATTCCGTGGCAAAAATAGCCCTTGGTTTTGGGGGAAGCTTTGGGGGTATGTCGTCCACTTTACCCCTCACGCTTTACTCTTCACTTTTTACTGTATTGGAATAGACAATGTTAACGTTTTTACTGAAGCGGCTGTTTCAGATGGTGGTGGTGATGTTCGTCATCAGTCTGATCGCGTTTTCGATTCAGGATAATTTAGGCGATCCGTTGCGTGAGCTGGTTGGCCAGTCGGTATCGGAAGAAGCGCGCCAACAAATGCGCACCGAAATGGGGCTAAACGATCCCTTTTTGGTTAAATACAGTCGCTTTGTGGGCAATGCGCTACAAGGTGACTTTGGTGATTCTTATTTTTATAAGAAGCCAACCCTTGACGTTATTTTTGAGAAGTTACCCGCCACCTTAGAGTTAGTATTCTGTGCCAGTGTGCTCATTATTGCCTTGAGTATTCCCATGGGCACCTACTCGGCCATTAAGCCGCGGGCCTTTTTATCTCGGCTGGTGATGGGCATCAGTATAGTGGGCATTTCGGTACCGGTTTTTTTAACCGCGATTCTTTTGATGTATGTGTTTTCAATTGAACTAGGATGGCTACCCGCTTATGGCCGCGGCGAGCTAACCAGCCCTTTGGGGTGGGAGTCGGGCTTATTTAACTGGCAAGGGTTTCGTAACTTGATCCTGCCAAGTGTTGCGCTGTCTTCTATTATGCTGCCGTTATTTATTCGGTTAGTGCGCTCAGAAATGCTGGAGCAGCTTAGCTCAGAATATGTAAAGTTTGGTCATGCTAAAGGCTTGTCTAAATACCGTATTTGGTTTGTACATGCGCTAAAAAATACCTTATTGCCACTGATCACCGTAGGCGGTGTGCAAATTGGTACCATGGTGGCATACACCATTTTAACTGAGACGGTGTTTCAGTGGCCGGGGATTGGCTTATTGTTTTTAGATGCGATTAATCGCGTAGATACGCCGCTTATTACCACTTATGTGATTTTTGTGGGCTTTGTGTTTGTGCTAACCAATACCTTAGTGGATTTGATCTATGGCGTGGTTAACCCCACGGTGAACTTGGCTGCAAAGGGATAATACAATGACAACAAATGCAAACCTTGGCCGCTGGGCTCGTTTTAAACAATCCGATTTTTTATATCATTTTGGCCGCGACAAGGTGGCAATGTTCAGCTTTACCTTGTTTGTGGTGTTATTGGCAGCCGCCTTGCTCTCGCCCATTATTGCACCGCATGACCCTTATGATTTGGCGACCATTGATATTTTAGACTCTGAGTTACCACCGAGCTGGTTAGAAATGGGGGATGAGCGCTTTTTACTGGGCACGGATATTCAAGGCCGCGATATTTTAAGCACCATTTTATATGGCTCGCGAGTCTCTTTGATTATTGGCTTGGGCGCGGTGGCCTTGCAGTTGCTGATTGGGATTACGGTAGGTTTATCGGCAGGCTATTTTGGTGGCCGAATCGATAATCTATTAATGCGTTTTGCCGATGTGCAATTATCATTTTCCACCATGATGGTAGCCATTATTGTCTCGGCGGTGTTTCAGGCCACACTGGGAGCCGACTTTTATGCGCAATACGCGGTATTAATGTTGGTGGTGATTATTGGTCTGGCCGAGTGGCCGCAGTATGCTCGCACCGTGCGCGCGACTGTGTTGGCGGAAAAGAAAAAAGAATATGTAGAAGCGGCGCAAGTGATGGGCTTTAAGTCGATGCGCATTATGTTTCGTCATATTTTGCCCAATTGCTTGTCGCCGATTTTGGTCATTTCTACGGTACAAGTGGCCAATGCCATTATGAGTGAAGCCGCCTTGTCTTTTTTAGGCTTAGGTATGCCGGTAGACAAACCTTCGCTGGGCTCCTTGATCAGCATGGGCTTTAGTTATATTTTCTCGGGATCTTGGTGGATTACTGCATTTCCGGGCATGTATTTAGTGGTATTGGTGTTAGTGATAAACCTACTGGGTGACTGGTTGCGCGATGTGTTTAACCCTAAATTGTATAAGGGATAAGTGCAGCTGGGAGCTTTCAGCCGTCAGCTATCAGCTAAAGAATAGGTTGAATTTTGAGCGCTGTGTGAATGTTGGTGTATGCCATTGGTTTTGTGCACTGTTTTTCCTTAACTGACGGCTGACAGCCTTCCTGCACGGTGTTAAGCAGCTGGGAGCTTTCAGCCGTCAGCTATCAGCTAAAGAATAGGTTGAATTTTGAGCGCTGTGTGAATGTTGGTGTATGCCATTGGTTTTGTGCACTGTTTTTCCTTAACTGACGGCTGACAGCCTTCCTGCACGGTGTTAAGCAGCTGGGAGCTTTCAGCCGTCAGCTATCAGCTAAAGAATAGGTTGAATTTTGAGCGCTGTGTGAATGTTGGTGTATGCCATTGGTTTTGTGCACTGTTTTTCCTTAACTGACGGCTGACAGCCTTCCTGCACGGTGTTAAGCAGCTGGAAGCTTTTAGCCGTCAGCTATCAGCTAAAAAATTGGTTGAATTTTGAGCGCTATGTGAATGTTGATGTATGACGTTGGTTTTGTGCACTGTTTTTCTTTAACTGACGGCTGACAGCTTATGGCTGACAGCTTTTCTTTAAGCGCTGTTTTTGTAAGGATATTTTATGTTGGTTGGTCGCCGTGTGGCGGGTGGGCTTATTTTGTTGGGCATGCTGCTGATTAGTGCCCAATTGTTAGGCTTGCCTGTGCCGCAGGGTGGGGCTGGGGTGGCGTATTGGTTGGCGGCAGGCTTATTGTGGCCTGGGCTGTCGTCACGTAACCGACTGCAAGCGAGTGTGCTGCTTATTATTGGGCTGGCTTGCTTAGGCATCAGTGTTTGGCTAGGAGGCGACTTTGAGCTTAGGCGTTTACTGGGCAGTAATGCTAACTTGCTGTCGATGCTGGTGGCAGTGAGCTTTTTAAGCTTGGTGAGTCGGCCGACTAACGAGCAAGATAAGCCCCTGCCTCGTGGGCGCGCAGCGCTGGCATCGACCTTGGCGGCGGTGCATGTGTTTGGCTCTGTGATTAATTTATCTTCGGTGTTTATTATTGGCGATAGGTTAGCCCAGCTTGCCAACTTAAGCCGTGAGCAGTCCATTGTATTGGTGCGAGGCTTTACAGCTGCGGCATTTTGGTCGCCGTTTTTTGCTGCCATGGCGGTGGCATTAAGTGTGGCGCCAGAGGCTAAACTAACTCAGTTATGGCTGGTGAGTATACCGCTGGCAGCACTAGGGTTGGGGCTAACCTATTGGCAGCTGGCTCGGCAAACATCAAGCCTTGTGGCCAAGCATGGCTCTCAGACCGAAGTGGCGGACTTTATTGGCTATCCGCTGCACCTTGGGGCTTTGTTATTACCTTGCATGCTTGCCATAGCAGTGTTGCTCTTTCATCAGTTGTGGCCTGTGTTGTCTATTTTAGCTGTCATTACCTTATTAGCGCCGCTGTTTAGCTTAGTGGTTTTAGTGGTGACTCAGCGCTCTGTACTGGCTGGCATTCGGCAGCTAACCGCTGGGCGTTTGCCGCAAATGGGCAATGAATTAGCGCTATTTTTAGCCGCCGGTGTTTTGGCTTATGGATTAGAAAGCCTATTACTCAATGCTAACCTTAGTTTACCTGTGCAACATTTTGGCGCGCTGGCGGCCAGCATCACCTATCTTGCGATTGTGTTGTTAGCACTGCTTGGCATACATCCTATTGTTTGTATTGCATTAGCAGCAAGCCTGCTCTCGCCGCTAGCCCCCGATCACACCTTGCTGGCGCTGGTGTTTTTATCCTCTTGGGCGGTGGGCACCTCGACTGGGCCTTTATCGGGCATTAATTTGGCGTTTCAGGGCCGCTATGGTGTGGATTCTTTTAAGATGATGCGCTGGAACTTAAGCTACTTAACCCTAATGTCGGTATGCGTACTGATAGGCATTGGCTTGTTAGCCCATTTATTGGAAGTTTAATGGATCTTAACGACTTAAAGAGCGCAGATCTGAGTAAACAAGAGCGATGGCATAAGGAGTACTATGAAATACATTTGGCTTAAGATTTTGATAACGATAGTTATTTTTGCAGGCTTATTTGCTTGGGTTTACTACAAAGTTGCGAGTGGAACGCTTTGAGTGGGCGTGTATTTAGACTCAACGTATACTCAGGATAAAGAGTTGTTTGTTGGCATTTGTTGTGAAAGGGTAGTTAAAAGCGCTGAAGTAGGGGGTGAAGTAGGGGGTGTTTAGCTTGATAAGTCGTGACTCTCTTTTTTTAAACGGACTATTGCTTAAAAAACCGTCCATTTTCATTCTTCCTGTTTGCGCCCCGTTAGGTTTTCAGCCATAATATGCGGCCTAAAAAAGGTGTCGGTGTATCAGCTATTTTTGGATGCTCCGTCTATTTCTTAAACTAATCATTAAAGTTGAATCATGGCCGAATTATCCAAATACAGAAACATTGGTATCTTCGCGCACGTTGATGCGGGTAAAACCACAACAACTGAGCGTATCCTAAAATTAACCGGTAAAATTCATAAATCCGGTGAAACTCACGATGGTGAATCTACCACCGACTTTATGGATCAGGAAGCAGAGCGCGGTATTACTATCCAGTCTGCTGCTGTTACCTGTTTCTGGAAAGACCATCAGTTTAACGTTATTGATACTCCCGGACACGTTGACTTCACTGTTGAAGTTTACCGTTCATTGAAAGTACTTGATGGTGGTGTAGGCGTATTCTGTGGTTCTAGCGGTGTTGAGCCTCAGTCAGAAACCAACTGGCGTTATGCTAACGAATCAGGCGTTGCACGTTTGATTTTCGTTAACAAACTAGACCGTTTAGGCGCTGACTTCTTGCGCGTAGTACAGCAAACTCGCGACGTATTAGCCGCAAACCCAGTGGTAATGACCTTGCCTATTGGTCGTGAAGACGAGTTTAAAGGCGTGGTTGACCTGTTAACTCGCAAAGCTTACATCTGGGATGAATCAGGTGATGCAGAAAACTTCGTTGTTGAAGATGTGCCTGCAGACATGGTTGATCAAGTTGAAGAGTATCGTGAGATGCTGGTTGAGTCTGCTGTTGAGCAAGACGATGACTTGATGGAAGCCTACATGGAAGGGACTGAGCCTTCTATTGAAGAAATTAAGCGCTGTATCCGTAAAGGTACTCGCACCATGGAAATCTTCCCTGCTTTCTGTGGTTCAGCCTTTAAAAACAAAGGTATGCAGCTAGTACTCGATGCGGTTGTTGATTACCTGCCAAGCCCTGTAGAAGTTGATCCTCAGCCACTGACCGATGAAGAAGGTAAAGAAACCGGTGAGTTCGCGATAGTTGACACTAAAGAGCCACTGCGCGCGTTAGCCTTTAAAGTAATGGATGACCGTTTTGGTGCCCTTACCTTTATTCGTATCTACTCAGGTGTGATCAACAAAGGTGATACTGTACTGAACAGTGCAACAGGTAAGACTGAACGTATTGGCCGTATGGTTGAAATGATGGCAGATCAACGTTCTGAAATTAGCCACGCAGAAGCCGGTGACATCATCGCTGTTGTAGGCATGAAGAACGTACAAACTGGCCACACTTTGTGTGATACCAAGCACCCTTGTACGCTAGAAGCCATGGTATTCCCTGATCCTGTAATCTCTATTGCAGTGGCGCCAAAAGACAAAGGCGGCTCAGAAAAAATGGGCGTGGCTTTGGGTAAACTGTTGGCCGAAGATCCTTCTTTCCAAGTAGAGACTGATCCAGATTCAGGCGAAACCATCCTGAAAGGTATGGGTGAGCTGCACTTAGATGTTAAAGTTGACATCTTGAAGCGTACTTACGGTATTGAATTAATTGTGGGTGAGCCACAAGTTGCTTACCGTGAAACCATTACCGCAGAAGTTGAAGACAGCTACACCCACAAGAAGCAGTCTGGTGGTTCTGGTCAGTTTGGTAAAATTGACTACATCATTCGCCCTGGTGAGCCTAACTCTGACTTCGTATTTAGCTCGTCAGTGGTGGGTGGTAACGTACCTAAAGAGTACTGGCCAGCAATCGAGAAAGGTTTTGCTAGCATGATGAACACAGGTACCATTGCTGGTTTCCCTGTGTTGGACGTTGAGTTTGAGCTAACTGATGGTGCTTTCCACGCGGTTGACTCTTCAGCCATTGCATTTGAAATTGCTGCTAAAGGCGCGTTCCGTCAGTCTATTGCTAAAGCTAAGCCGCAGTTGCTTGAGCCTACAATGAAGGTAGACGTGTTCACTCCTGAGGATCACGTAGGTGATGTAATTGGTGACTTGAACCGTCGTCGCGGTATGATCAAAGATCAAAACGCTGGCGTAACCGGTGTGCGTATCAAAGCAGACGTTCCTTTGTCTGAAATGTTTGGCTACATTGGTTCTTTACGTACTTTAACCTCTGGTCGTGGTCAGTTCTCTATGGAGTTCTCTCACTACTCCCCTTGTCCTGCTAACGTAGCAGAAAAAGTTGTAGCACAAGTTGCAGAGCGTAAAGAAGCTGAAGCGAAGAAGTAAATTCGTTTAAGGCTTTGAGCTAATAGTAAAAACCGCTGTCAAGACAGCGGTTTTTTTATACGTATTTAACGGAAATTGAAGGTGGGGATGACTTTAATCTGCTGCAATCAAATGGCGGGAGAAGGTTAAAATATGGCCTTTAAATGGTTTTTCTAAGTAATCGGTATGAGTGGGTTTGCTATGGGTGCTGGTAAAACCAAACTCAATCATTTTTTGGCTGATCTTATTTTTTCTTCCCCGACCTGGGTCCACTAAGATAACCTCGCATTCAGGGTTAGCATGGCGTTGAATGAAATTGGCCAGCATTATGATCTGTTGATCTTCATACAATAAGTCGCTGCCAATAATGAGATCAAACAAACCTAATTGGCTGTGATCGTCAGCCCAATCAACCCGTTCAAAGGCTATATTTTTACTGTTATTGAGTTGAGTATTTCGATCAAGAAAAGATTCAACGGTGGGATGATAGTCGGTGGCGGTAATATCAGCACCGCGTTTATTCAATACAATGCTGGCTAAGCCAATACCACAGCCAACTTCAAGAATGCGTTTTCCTTTAATATTATACTCTAACATATGGTGTGCCAGCACTTGGCTGGACGGCCATAACACGCCAAACAATGGCCAAGCACTATCACAAATGCCTAAACCTGCAGCAACGCCCTCGGGGTCACTAAATTGTTGATTATCACGTAAAGTGCACAAGTGAATATCTTTATGGCCAATCTCAATCGTTTGATAACGTACGCGCACGGGCGAAGTCATAATAAGTCCTAGGTAGGAGGCTAAGTTGAGACAAGCGCTTAGGCTTGTAACTCAACAACAAAAAACAAGATCAAGAAATTTAAGGACATTATAGTGCATTTTAATGAATGTTGCTGAAATTTAACGGCTTTGGTGCATTATGCTGTAGGGGAGGTGGGCACAGGGGATAGCGCTATTTTTTATGGGATATTTAGGTGATGTAACGTGAGAGAAGTTTTTTTGCAGTGAGCGAGAACAGCCATATCAGCGTGCAATATGGCTGTTCAGCCTAGGTTAAGTGGCTTGATATTCGTTAATTGAGCGCACCATGCCGTTCGCGTCTAAGCCAAGCTTAGCCAACACTTGTTGCTGGGAGCCTTGCTCAACAAAAATATCAGGTAGACCTAAGTTCAGCACAGGAAGCGGCTTTTTATGGCGCATTAGGCACTCATTTACCGCAGATCCTGCTCCGCCCATAATGGCGTTTTCTTCAATGGTTACCAGCAATGTATGATCAGCCACTAACGATAATAACAAGGTCTCATCTAATGGCTTAACAAAGCGCATATCGACTAAGGTGGCGTTTAACTCTTCTGCCGCAACCTGAGCTTGGCTCAACAAGGTGCCAAAGTTAAGTAAGGCAATTTTATTGTTCGCCTTATCTGATTGACGAACAATACGCCCTTTACCTATGTCTAGCGCCTGCATTTGTGCTTGTATCTGGGCATTAGGGCCGGTGCCGCGTGGGTAACGTACAGCTGCTGGCCCTTGATATTGGTAACCGGTATAGAGCATTTGGCGACACTCATTTTCATCCGCCGGCGTCATGATCACCATATTAGGCACAGTGCGCATAAAGCTTAAATCGTAAGCACCTTGGTGAGTCGGACCATCGGCACCGACAATGCCCGCCCGGTCGATGGCAAACAGTACATCGAGTTCTTGTAACGCCACATCGTGGATCAGTTGGTCATAACCGCGCTGTAAAAAGGTGGAGTAAATAGCCACCACGGGCTTTTTATCTTCTATCGCCATACCTGCCGCTAAGGTGACGGCATGTTGTTCAGCAATAGCGACATCAAAGTAGCGGTCGGGGTATTCTTTTGAGTATCGTACTAACCCTGAGCCTTCGCGCATGGCGGGAGTGATCGCCATTAACTGCGGACACACCTTAGCCATATCACATAGCCAGTCACCAAACACGGCTGAGTAACTGGGGCTTGAGGGAGCACTTTTTGGTAAAACGTTATCAGCTGGGTTAAATTTAGGCACACCATGATAACCAATCGGGTCTTGCTCGGCGGGTAAATAGCCTTTGCCTTTGCGAGTCATAATATGCAGAAATTGCGGCCCTTTGAGTTTGCGCATATTACGCAAGGTTTCCACTAAGGTATCAATGTCATGGCCATCAATGGGGCCCACATAGTTAAAGCCGAACTCTTCAAACAAAGTCCCTGGTACCACCATGCCTTTAATATGTTCTTCGGTACGCTTAGCCAGCTCTTTAAGCGGCGGTAATATTTCTAATGCCTTTTTGCCGCCTTCACGTAGCGTGCTATACACAGAGCCAGACATAATGCGTGCTAGGTGATTATTAAGCGCGCCCACGTTTTCTGAAATCGACATTTCGTTATCGTTTAAAATAACCAGCATGTCGTTATGCACATCCCCGGCATGATTAAGGGCTTCAAAGGCCATGCCTGCGGTAATGGCACCATCACCGATAATAGCCGCTACTTTGCGGTTTTTTTGTTCTTGTTCAGCGGCAATGGCCATGCCTAAGGCAGCACTAATGCTGGTGCTAGAGTGACCGACACTTAAGGTATCGTACTCACTTTCTTTGCGCCAAGGAAAAGGGTGTAAGCCTTCAAACTGGCGAATACTGGCAAGTTGTTCACGCCGTCCCGTTAAAATTTTATGGGGATAGGCTTGATGACCCACATCCCACACTAAGCGATCAAAAGGCGTGTTATACACGTAGTGTAAGGCGACAGTTAACTCAACAACACCTAGCCCAGAGGCGAGATGTCCACTACTCTGGCTCACTGAGTGCAACAGATAAGAGCGCAACTCTGAACACAAGAGCGCTAATCTATCTTGTGGCAAACTGCGTAACTCTTCGGGAACGTTCGCCAGTGCTAGGGTTGGATAATCGGCAATATTCAGACTCATAAGCTTATTATTATGCTGCTCTAAAAATCGCGCTTAACGATATAATGAGCAAATGCTTCCAGTGTTTGAGTTGGATAGGGGATATCAGCCAAAGCCGACAATGCTTGTTGCTGTAAGCTATCGGCAAGCGCACGAGCACCGTCAAGACCAAGCAGTGCTGGGTAAGTACTCTTTTGCTGTGCCTGATCTTTACCTTGAGTTTTACCTAAGGTTTGGGTGTCGGCGGTAATATCCAAAATATCGTCCTGCACTTGAAATGCTAAGCCAATGGCATCGGCATAACGACTTAATGCAGTAAAATGTGTTTCTTGCATATTGTTAGCACAAAGCGCCCCTAAGCGCACGGCGGCACGAATTAATGCACCGGTTTTGTGACTGTGTAGACTTTCTAGGGTGGCAGCATCAATGGTTTTACCTTCCGATTGTATATCGAGCGCTTGTCCGCCGCACATACCCTGATAGCCACTGGCTTTGGCTAGTTCTTGTACCATACGCAATTGTTGCTTGGCTGGTAAGCCTAAAGTGGGTTGGCTTAATAATTCGAAAGCTAATGCTTGTAAAGCATCTCCGGCCAGAATAGCAGTCGCTTCATCAAATGCTTTGTGTACCGTTGGTTGACCACGGCGCAAATCATCATTATCCATGGCGGGTAAATCGTCGTGGATTAATGAATAGGCATGAATACATTCAAGTGCGGCGGCGGCGGCATCCAAGGCGGCGTTATTGGGATGACCTAAAACGTCACCACTGGCGTAGACCAACATAGGGCGGACACGCTTTCCTCCTTGCAGCAAGCCATACTCCATTGCAGCTTTAAGATGAGGGGCCAATGTCGTGAGGTTATCCATCGCCCCAGCTAACACCTTAGTAATGCGCTCATGGTAGTGCTGCTGTTGTTGAATGAAGGGCACGTTAGCGTTCCTCTTGGCTCGTCGCGAAGGGGGCGAGTTGCTCTTCATCTTGTTGCAGTAATATTTGCACTTGTTGTTCTGCGTTAGACAGTCGGTGCTGGCCTGCGCGTACTAGCTGCACGCCGCGCTCAAAAGACTTGAGTGACTGTTCTAAACTGAGATCACCCTCTTCTAGCTGGTTCACCAAGCTCTCTAGTTCAGCGAGGGCACTTTCAAAATCCATATTTTCTGGTTTTTTGGTAGCCACAGGTATCCTCTGTCTGTCAGCAAAAATAATAATAAGCAATAGTACCATTGCCGCTGGGCTTTTGGCGAAACTTATAGATAGTAAGCAATAGAACGCAACAGGTTAAGAATTTAATGCGTTAGCCGATATAACCTAGGGGCGACAACGCAGGGCGTAACAAGGTAAGATTACTGACAATTATCTCTATAAAAACCATGTTTAAAAGCATGTAACAACCAATGAGGATCTAGCTTTGGATCTGGCAACGATTATCGGATTAGTCGGTGGTGTAGCTTTTGTGGCTATGGCCATGGTGCTAGGGGGCAGCCTAGGTATGTATGCCGATGTCCCTTCTTTTTTTATTGTATTCGTCGGCTCACTCTTCGTAGTGATGATGAAGTTCAATTTAGGACAGTTTTTAGGGGCCGCTAAAATTGCTGCCGGTGCGTTTTTCTTTAAGTTAGAAAAGCCTGAAGCTTTAATTGAGCGTGTAGTTGTACTGGCCGACTCGGCTCGTAAAGGTGGCTTTCTAGCGTTAGAAGAGGCGGAAATTACTAATCCGTTTTTACAAAAAGCAGTCGATATGCTGGTGGATGGCCATGAGCAGGGGGTGGTGAAGCAAGCCCTAGAAAAAGACATCGACTTAACGGCTGAGCGTCAAGAGCAAGGCGCGAAAATATTTCGTGCTTTGGGTGACGTTGCTCCTGCTATGGGGATGATAGGTACACTGATTGGTCTGGTGGCCATGTTGGCGAACATGGATGACCCTAAAGCCATTGGTCCGGCCATGGCGATTGCTTTGTTAACCACCTTATACGGCGCCATGTTAGCCAATATGATAGCGCTGCCCATTGCCGATAAGCTAGAGCTACGTTCAGAAGAAGAGCGGCTTAATCGTACCCTTATCCTTGATGCCATATTGGGTATTCAAGACGGGCAAAATCCGCGAGTGTTGCAAGGGTTGCTAGAAAACTACTTGGCTGAGTCTAAGCGGCCGAAGGAGGAATAGTGGCTAAAAAGTGCAAACAAGCCCCGGCAGGTGCCCCAGCTTGGATGGCGACCTTTGCCGATCTCGCCACTATATTAATGAGCTTTTTCGTTTTGCTGTTGGCGTTTGCCGAAATGGACGTGGTGAAGTTTAAGCAAGTTGCCGGCAGCATGAAGTACGCTTTTGGGGTACAAAATCAGTTAGAAGTAACCGAAATCCCTAAAGGCACCTCTGTGATTGCGCTTGAGTTTCGCCCCGGTCAGCCGCAACCCACGCCGATTGATGTGATCATGCAGCACACCACTGACTCTACTCAAGCCGAGCTGGATTTTCAGCCCGGCGAGGCAGACCGATCTGCCGGGCAAAGTCGTGAAAACGGTAATCAAAGTGGCGGAGAAGAAGCCGATATTCCCCAAGTAGATCCCCAAACCATGACTTTGGCACAAGAGTTAGCTGAGGAGTTAAGTGAGTCTATTGAAGTGGACGCAGTAGAAATAGAAGCACTGGGGCAACAAGTGATTATTCGCATTAAAGAAAACGCTTCTTTTTCATCGGGTTCGGCTTTTTTACAGCCACAATTCTGGCCTGTGGTGCGAAAAATTGGTGCCTTACTTAAGGATATACCTGGGGAAATACTCGTATCTGGCCATACGGATGATGTACAAAATAGTAATGAGTTATTTCGCTCTAATTGGGAGTTATCGTCCCAGCGAGCATTGGCGGTGGCCGACCAGTTATTAAAAGTAGATGGCTTTAATGAAGAACGCATGGTGGTAATGGGCATGGCTGGCACTCGGCCCCTAGCGAGTAATGAGACATCAGAAAGTCGCCGTCGCAATCGTCGGGTTGAAATTACTATTTCTCAAGGTAAGCCTAAGTTTACCGCGCCCATGGACTTAAACGCGCCGCGCTAGCTAAAAAATACAGTGCTACCAAGCCTTACGTTATAAGCCGTATGCCCTACGTTCAAGTTAAACAAAAGACGATGTTTATCTTTAACGTACAGCGTATAGCTTACGGCGAGGTTTTACGCTGGGCGCTCGGTGCTGTTTTGTGTATAATATTTCGCTTTATTTTTGTGTTTTTACTCTTTTGTTGCCTAGGCGTACTGAACTTATGAAATTTATTATTAAGCTGCATCCAGAAATTACCATTAAGAGCCGTTCGGTACGCCAACGCATGTGCAAGCTGTTGCAAGGTAATATTCGTAATGTGGTAAGACACTTAGATGAAAATGTCAAAATTCGTACAGAATGGGACAAGTTAGTGCTACGTAGTCAGTGCGATGAGCACCGCCAAGCCATAGTGGATGCATTAGCCTGTGTGCCGGGTATACAGTCGTTTTTAGAAGTACAAGAGCATCAAGTAAGTACGCTTGATGATATTTTACAGCATGCTGAAGCGGCCTTTGGTCATTTGCTAGAAGGTAAAACCTTTTGTGTGCGTGCTAAACGCCGAGGCCAGCAAAGCTTTAAATCGCTGGATGTAGAGCGCTATGTAGGGGGCGGGTTAAATCAGCGCTGTAATCCCGTGGGCGTTAAACTCAAAAATCCGGATATACAGGTTAACCTTGAGTTAGACGGCGAGCGTTTGTATTTAATTAATCAAATCTATAAAGGCTTAGGTGGTTATCCCATTGCAACGCAAGAGAGTATACTGAGCTTAATGTCGGGCGGTTACGACTCTGGCGTGTCCTCTTATCAGTTTATTAAGCGCGGTAGCCGAGTGCATTATTGCTTCTTTAACCTAGGCGGCCCAGAGCATGAAGCTGGGGTGCGTGAGGTGGTGTACTACTTGTGGAAAAAGTATGGGTCTTCGCATCGCGTTAAATTTGTCTCTGTCCCTTTTGAAGGGGTGGTTAATGAAATTCTTGAGAAAGTCGACAATGGTTATATGGGGGTTATTTTAAAGCGCATGATGGTGCGTGCCGCCGCCGTGGTCGCTGAAAATTTAGCGATTAATGCTCTGGTTACCGGTGAAGCCATGGGACAGGTTTCTAGCCAAACCGTGACTAACTTAAATGTGATTGACCGGGCAACGGATATGTTGATAATGCGCCCTCTGGTCGCCTCTGATAAACAAGATATTATTGATGTTGCCCGTCACATTGGCACGGCATCTTATGCAGAAAAAATGCCAGAGTACTGTGGCGTTATTTCGCAAAGCCCTACTATTAAAGCCAAGCTTGGTCGAGTGGCAGAAGAAGAGAGTCATTTTGACTTTAGTGTGTTAGATGCCGCGGTGGAAGCGGCGGTCATTAATGATGTTCGCCAATTAGAAGAAAAGTGGCAAGCGCCGAGCGTGGAGTTTAGTCAGGGGAATACCAGTGATGCGAATAGCACTGAAGTGATTTTAGATATTCGCCCACCCGAAGAGCAAGAAGCCGCGCCGCTTAAGGTTGCTGGACGCCCAGTTGTGGTGATGCCATTTTTTAAACTCGCGAATCAGTTTAGTAGCTTAGCCGCTGATAAAACCTATTTGTTATATTGTGATCGTGGGGTGATGAGTCGCTTACAAGCGATTCATTTAAAAGAGCAAGGTTTTGATAATGTGAAGGTATATAAGCCTTAACATATAGCGCCGAGCACCAAGCACCAAGCTATAAAGTGACTGCCCAGCACTAAGCAAATTATAAAAAACACCGAGCCTAAAAGCTCGGTGTTTTTGTTTTGCTGGGCGCTTGGCGCTAAGTCCTAAATCCTTCTCGCTTTTTCATTTCTTGGTACAGTTGTTGGCATACCGGCACTGGGTGTGGATGGGCGTGTTGAAGAATATAGCCGCTGATATAGCCATTTTCGCTAGGGCGACCCTGGGCAATATCTTGCTGCATAGAAGAATAGTTACAGGCGGTGAGCTCAATCACTTTGTGTAAGCGGCGGCGAAACTCAGACAGTGTTTCAGCTTTATCGCCTTGCAACCTTGAGATCACGTCATGCACTTCTTCGCTTAGTTGTGCGAGTACATCAGCAAAGCGTGGCTCTAATAACTGGCCGTTATTGATATCGTTACATGCAGTCAGCGGATTTATCACCGCATTAATCGCCAGCTTTCTTAGTTGTTGTTGCGCGATATCGTCGCTCCACTCACAATGACCGAGTGCAGCTGCTAGCGCAGGCACTAAAGACTGATAGGCTTTGCCTGCTTCATTTAACGGCCCAAGCCAAGTCTCTCCTTTACCCGTATGGCGCACCTGCCAATTTCCTTCTTTCATTGCACCATGACTACTAATGCCTGCTAATACAGGGTTGTTAGGAAACAGCGACAGCACTTGCTCAGCCACTCCCATACCATTGTGCAGTAAAATAACGGGAGTACTATTGGGTAGGGTTGTCAGCCTCTTGAGTGCATCAACAACTTGGTAAGCTTTGGTGAGCACGAGTAAACACTCTACTTTATAGGCATGTTCAGCGAACAAAGGGCGGCTGTAAAACAGCTGGCGCTGGCCGGTAATATCAAGCACTTCAATATGAGGATGAAAGTGACCTCTGTGGCGCTCAGATAACATTACAGCGACGCTTTCACCTTGTTGGCGTAATAGACCTGTCATTACACAACCTAAAGCGCCAGCGCCAAGTATGGTCCACTCCATCAGCTTCTCTCCCTAAATTTTGCTATTATGTTTTTCTTATCGAGCTATACGTTAGCCGTGAAGTCTGGCTGATGCCAATGTATTTTTTATTGTTGTGGGGGAGCTATCTTTTTAAGTAGCATTGTGCGCCCTGGTACTTAAAACATTATCTCTCTGATAAGGAGCTTACTATGCCATCTTTTGATGTGGTGTCTGAAGTAGAAATGAATGAAGTGCGTAATGCGGTAGAAAATGCTAACCGCGAATTATCAACTCGATTTGATTTTCGTGGGGTTGAGGCCAGTTTTGAGCTAAAAGATGAGCAAGTTAAGCTCAGTGCAGATGCTGAATTTCAGCTACAGCAAATGCGTGATATTTTGCGCGGTGCCTTGATCAAGCGTGGAATAGACGTGAAAGTGTTGGATCCGAGTAGCATTGTTCGCTCAGGTAAACGTCACCTTCAAGATATTTCTTTTAAGCAGGGTATAGCCCAGCCGCTTGCTAAAACGTTAGTGAAGCAAATTAAAGACAGTAAAATTAAGGTGCAAGCCTCTATTCAAGGTGAGCAATTGCGTATTACTGGCAAAAAGCGCGACGACTTACAACAAGTGATGGCATTGTTGCGCAGCGGCGATCAAGAACAACCGCTACAGTTTAATAACTTTAGAGATTGATTTAAGAGCAGCGCCGAGCGTTGAAAGGCAATGTTAAATGCTTAATGTTGAATGTTGAATACAAGAGAAACAAAAACACTAGCCCATAAATTGGCTGGTGTTTTTAGTTTCATTCAGCATTTAACATTCACAATTCAACATTGTTTTTACCGCTGGGCGCTAGACGCTGCTCTCCCCACTTGCTTGATCAACCCAAGTACCGGTAGACCGATGGCGGCGGTGCCGATAAAAAAGGGCGTGTAACCGTAGCCATCAACCACAATGCCGGAAAAGCCGGCTAAAAACTTGGGTAATAGCATCATCACCGAGCTAAATAGCGCATACTGAGTAGCTGAAAAAGCCACGTTTGTTAAGCTAGACAAATAGGTAATAAACGCCGCGGTTGCAATACCGGCACTTAAGTTATCGAGTGAGATAATCAGGGTTAATAAACGTACATCTGGGCCTAGCTGCGCCATAGCAGCAAACATAATATTGGTGCCGGCTGATAATACAGCGCCCAACATTAAAATGCGCAAGGTACCAAAGCGGCTGACTAAAATTCCCCCCAGTGCGGCGCCCACCAGCGTCATAATCACGCCATACACCTTAGTTACGGTGGCAATTTGTGACTTGCTAAACCCCATATCGACATAAAAAGGGTTGGCCATCACCCCCATTACCACATCTGAAATGCGATAACAGGCAATGAGCGCCAAAATAATCAGTGCTTGTTTACCAAAACGTTGAAAAAACTCGGCAAAGGGCGCTACAACAGCACTGCGCATAAAGGCAATAAAGCCGGCCAGTAATCTCGGATAACCTTGACTAATTAACTGCTGCTTATGCTCCGCCTGTGCTGATGCTTGCTGTCGTAAGTCAATGTTAGGCTCGTGAATTAATAAACAGGTGATCACCCCTACCAGCATAAAGCCTGCCATAGAAAGGTACGCGGTTTGCCAGCCGATGGGATCATAACCTAGATCGGATCCCGCCCAAGCAGCAATGGCTAAGGCTCCGGCACCGGCCATAATCATGGCCAGTCGATAGCCGGTCATATAGGCCGCGGCCAAGGCTCCTTGCAAATGTTCAGGGGCGGCTTCAATACGATAAGCATCAATCACAATATCTTGGGTAGCAGAGGCAAAGGCCACGGCTAAGGCGAACAAGGCAAAGGCCATAATATGCTGCGTGGGCTCTGCAAAGGCCATGCCTGTTAAGGCCCCCATAATCAGCAATTGCGAAAATAGCATCCAGCTGCGTCTGCGACCCATTAGCCGTGACAAAATAGGCAAGGGCAAGCGGTCAACCAAGGGCGACCAAAGCCATTTTACGCCATAGGCCAGGGCTACCCAGCTGAAAAAGCCGATGCTAGTGCGACTAACACCGGCTTCGCGTAACCAAAACGACAAGGTGCCAAACACTAATAAAATAGGCAAACCAGACGAGAAGCCTAATGCAAAGAGTGTTAATACTCTCCGCTCAGCATACAAAGCCACTTGCTGAACCCAGTTAAGCTTATCTTTTGGGGGATGTTGGTACACTTATTGGCTTGCCTGTTCGTCGTTTAAACGGCGCACCTGTTGCAAAACAATATTCTGCTTTGGGACATCGCGTGCGCGTAATGACATATTCATCCCGGTTGGGACTTGCGCCATTTTTGTTAGAATATCGTCGCCCAAAGTGACCTTACCAAACACCGTATAGCCGGCATTACGGCCAGCATTAAGCGACTGGTTATTATTGAGGTTAATATAAAATTGTCGCGTGGCGCTGTTGGGATCTTGAGTGCGCGCCATCGCCAATGTACCCCTTTGGTTTTTCAGCCCATTATTAGACTCATTAACCACAGAGCTGTAGGTTGGCAGCTTTTTATACTCAGTATCAAAGCCTCCCCCTTGTACGACAAACTCAGGGATCAGACGGTGGAAAATACTGCCATTATAACTACCGTCATCCACATAGCGTAAAAAGTTAGCCACGGTGGCGGGGGCGGCTTGATCATTAAGCTCTACTTTTAAGGTTCCCATATTAGTGATCAACTCCACCTTGGTCCCAGCTATAGCATGAGGTGCCATAAGGCTGATTGCCATAATAAAACCGGAGGTTAAACCTAAAAAGCGCTTCATGATTGGCTCCCTACAAATTGCTGTACATCTGTATCGGCCAGCATGTCTTTAACCATTAAGCTTAACTGTTCGTTTAATGCCGCTGTTACCTTGTCTAACTCAGGGTGTAAACGGCCCGGAAATTCTGCCTGTGCGCTGCGACGAAACTGTTTAGTAATAGTGCTACCATCGCGCTTTAGTGTGAGCTGCATACGTAATTGCTGCACCACGTCGTAGCTAATATGGCCACGAATAACGCGCGCTAGCACGTCTTGTAGTTCTAGCTCTATTTGCACAGGTGCATCATTTTCAATTAGCGCACCTTGGGTACTGAACCCCTCAGCCAGTGCTTGTTGCATTTGTACTTTGATATTGTTGCTGGCACCGATCACGACGGTTTTTTTGTTGTTTTGCTCAACTTGAATAATATAGTCGTTTTGGCGCGTATCTTGACTGCTTAGTGTGATGGGCAGGCTGCGGTACACACCAGCTCTGGCATCAACGGTGGGCGCTACATCTACAGCCACTGGGTAGTAACTGGCGCAGGCACTAAGGCTAAGAGCCAATAGGGCGGTAATACATCCTTTAGAAATCTTCATCTATTACGTCCTTAAGAAGTTTTAATGGCTTTGAGAATAACGAATTTATGATTAGCTGCCACTACCGTTTGATTGCCAAATAGGCGCTTTAACTTGATATGGTAATCAAGATGACGGTTGGCTACTACCCAGAGTTCTCCAGAGGGGTTGAGCACTCGTTTGGCGTCAACAAACATCTGCCAAGCAATATGGTCGGTAACGGCTTGTTGCTGGTGAAAAGGTGGGTTACATAAGATCAAATCTGCTGTATTTGTCGGCATTTCATCAAGACAGTTATTGACCATAAAGTGTGCCCGTTCCGCCTCTGAGGGCAGATTTTTTTGTACCGTATGTTGAGCACTGGCTATTGCCATGTAAGATTCATCGACAAAGGTTAAAGTTGTGTCTGGGTTATTGACCATGGCCATTAGCCCTAATACGCCATTACCACAACCCAAATCAATAATATGACCTGTGCGTTGGCAAGGTAGATGCTCTAGCAGAAAACGTGCACCTATATCGAGCTTAGCGCGAGAAAAGACGTTAGCGTAGTTATAAATAGTTAGCTCAGTGTTATCCAACGACCAAGCCAAAGGCGAGGGCAGTGGGCTGGCTGGTATCTTATTATCACGTTGACAGAAAATAAGCCGCGCTTTTTTCTTCGCCAAGCTGGTTTTAGTTTCACCAATATAGCGTTCAAAAAGCTGCAATGTTGATTTGTGGATGTCTTTGGCTTTGGCTGCGGCAATAAAGCAGGTTTTCGGGCCCATAATTTGGCTAAGGTAGGCCAGTTGATATTCCAATAAAGCATTGGTTCTGGGGAGCTTCATCAGTACGGCTCCCGGGGTTTGTTCTGGCCACGCATCTAAGCTGGTTAGTGATTGCCCGTTAAGGGTGAGCTGATTGTCTTGTGCGTTCGCGATTAATGCGAGCTGACTGATGCGGGAGTCACTGATGCTAATGGGAGCATAGGCTTGTAAAGCTAGCGTCAGAGCACCAAAGGCATCATTTAAAATCAGCAAGGGAGCATCAATGTCCCAACTGCGTGTTGCGATCTCACTCAGTAGATATTCATCGGCCGCCTCCCATGCTTGCAAGCCGTGTTGGGCTGAGCGAGGATAGCGGCGTAGCGATAGTTCACCGCCGTGAGGCAGAGGAAAAAGGTGATTCATGACGGCTTACTCAAAGATTAAAAAACTATGTTAACAGTAAATAGAGAAAAAGCAGTATGACGCTATGCGAATGATCGCCATAGCCCATCTAGATACCGCTTAAAGCAAAGCAGACAGTATTAAAACTAGGAGCCCCTTATGTCAATACAAGCGCAAATAGAGCAAAAAGTGCAAGCAGCACTGCAGCCAATACACCTAGAGGTGATTAACGAAAGTTATATGCATAGAGTGTTACCTGGCTCTGAAACACACTTTAAATTAGTGGTGGTGAGCGATCAGTTTGACGGCATGCGGCTACTGGCACGTCATCGCAAACTAAATACACTGCTTGGTGATGAGTTAGCTAGCGGTGTTCACGCTTTGGCATTGCATACTTTTACGCCAGCCCAGTGGGCGTCGCGAGCAAAAGTACAAGATAGCCCTGCTTGTCGTGGGCAAGGGGGAGTTAGCCGCTAATCATCTCTGTCTGAAGGGGATATTTGCACATTGAATCACATAATTAGCAAAGTGCCAACTGAGTTGTTTGAAAATCAACCAAAAAGTGAATGTAAAGACATGGTTTGTGTGGGGTTATTGTTGCATTCTCATCCTTTATGCTAATGAAGCGTAAATTTTGGTAATTGCCATGGCAGCCACCACGTTAAAAGTGCTAACATTATGCGCCTTTGGTTTTAGGCTGGATGTTACCGGACTGTGGTCAGGCTGTTGTCGACAAGATAGTGGGCAGACCGGTAGCGACTCATCAGCATGTTGTCATGTCTGTCATGGCAAGTACCTGTCTTCCTCTAACAAGTAGTGCAAGTGAGTATGATTACAATTAAAAAAGGGCTGGACCTCCCGATATCCGGGGCACCAGAGCAAGTAATCTACGATGGTCCTGCCATCAAGCGCGTTGCTACGCTGGGCGAAGAGTTTGTGGGCATGCGCCCTACCATGCACGTCAAGGTAGAGGATCATGTTAAAAAAGGTCAGGTTATCTTTGTAGATAAAAAGAACCCTGGCGTTAAGTTCACAGCTCCCGCCGCCGGTACCGTGGTTGAAATCAACCGTGGTGCTAAGCGTGTTTTGCAGTCTGTAGTAATTGCGGTTGATGACAGTGAAGATCAGATTACTTTTTCAAAGTATACCTCTGCTGAACTCTCTCAATTAGAGTCCGATACTGTTCGTGAACAGCTGGTTGAATCCGGCATGTGGACGGCATTGCGCACCCGACCTTTTAGTAAGGTGCCAGCTATCGACTCTACACCCAACTCCATCTTTGTGACCGCCATGGATACTAATCCACTGAGTGCTAACGCTGAGCTGATCATTAAGGAACATGCCCAGGCATTTACCGATGGTCTGCAAGTGCTAAGTCGCCTAACAGAAGGCCAGGTCAACGTATGTAAAGGTGAGGGTAATCTACCTCAGGCATCTGCTGCCAATATTAAAGAGCATGTCTTTACCGGCGTGCATCCAGCAGGTTTACCTGGTACCCATATTCACTTTATTGACCCTATAGTGCCAGGCAAAGTGGTATGGCAGATCAACTACCAAGATGTTATCGCTTTTGGCAAGCTTTTCACTACCGGTGAATTGTTTACCGATCGCGTTGTGGCGCTAGGTGGCCCTGTAGTGCAAAAGCCTCGCTTGTTACGCACTCGTCTTGGTGCCTCATTAGATACATTAACCTCGGGTGAGTTGCAAGAAGGCGAAAACCGCGTTATTTCCGGTTCTGTACTTTATGGTACAGCAGCTGCCGGCCCTCATGCCTATTTAGGGCGCTACCATCTGCAAGTATCAGTGATGGCTGAAGGTCGTGAAAAAGAGCTGTTTGGTTGGATTGCGCCGGGGGCTAATAAGTTCTCGGTGACGCGTGCCTATTTGAGTCACCTAACTAAAGGCAAGTTATTTGACCTAACGACCACCACAAATGGTTCGGCACGAGCCATGGTGCCTATTGGTAACTATGAGCGCATTATGCCGCTGGATATTTTACCAACTGTGCTGCTACGTGACTTATTGTCTGATGACACTGATGGTGCGCAAACCTTAGGTTGCTTAGAGCTAGATGAAGAAGATTTGGCGCTATGTACTTATGTGTGCCCAGGTAAATACGATTATGGCTTAGCACTGCGCAAGTGTCTGACCACAATTGAGCTAGAGGGCTAAGTAATGAGCTTAAAACACACTCTGGAGAAGATGGAACACCACTTCGAACCAGGCGGGAAGTACGAAAAATTCTACGCCTTATATGAAGCGGTCGCGACTGTGCTCTATACCCCAGGTATGGTGACACGCAACGCCTCTCATGTGCGCGACAGCATTGATTTGAAGCGCATCATGATTATGGTGTGGATGGCAACATTCCCTGCCATGTTTTTTGGCATGTACAACTCGGGTGGCCAGACTATTTCGGCCCTCATTAGTATGTATAGCCCAGGTGAATTAGCGGGTATTATTGATGGCAACTGGCGTTACAGTCTGGCTCAGGCACTAGGGGCAACCTTAGGCGAAGGGGCAGGTTGGGGCAGTAAAATGCTGTTGGGCGCCACTTACTTCTTACCCATTTATGCCACGGTATTTATTGTGGGTGGTTTTTGGGAAGTCTTGTTTGCCAGTGTTCGTAAGCACGAAGTAAACGAAGGTTTCTTCGTGACATCGGTACTGTTTGCCTTAATTGTTCCTGCGACTTTGCCATTATGGCAAGCTGCGTTAGGGATTACTTTTGGTGTAGTGATGGCCAAAGAAATTTTTGGCGGCACCGGTAAAAACTTCCTTAACCCAGCCTTAGCCGGCCGTGCATTCCTGTTTTTTGCTTATCCGGCAGAAATTTCAGGTGACACAGTTTGGACGGCAGTGGATGGCTTTTCTGGTGCTACCGCACTGGGTCAGTGGGCTGCGGGCGGACAATCAGCACTGATGGATGCCAACACTGGCAGCGTTATCAGCTGGATGGATGCTTTTATTGGTAATATGCAAGGCTCTATTGGTGAAGTCTCTACCTTAGCGCTCTTGATCGGTGGCTTTATTATCATCTATTTAGGCATTGCTTCTTGGCGCATTGTGGCCGGTGTCATGATCGGTATGATCGCCATGTCTGCGTTATTTAACCTAATAGGCTCCGACACTAACGCCATGTTCAGCATGCCGTGGTATTGGCACTTAGTAGTGGGTGGTTTTGCCTTTGGTATGGTGTTTATGGCAACAGATCCTGTGTCTGCTTCTTTTACCAATAAAGGTAAATGGTGGTATGGCGCACTGATCGGCGTCATGGTGGTGCTCATCCGAGTGGTCAACCCCGCCTTCCCTGAAGGCATGATGCTGGCTATTTTGTTCGCCAACTTGTTCGCTCCCTTGTTTGACTACTTTGTAGTGCAAGCTAACATCAAACGGAGACTGGCTCGTGGCTAAAAAAGAATCTATCGGTAGAACCTTTACCGTCATCGGTGCTTTATGTTTAGTATGTTCGATTGTGGTATCGGGTGCGGCAGTATTGCTAAAACCGACTCAAGAACGTAATAAAGCGCTGGATGTACAAACCAATATTGTTTCTGTGGCCGGCTTTGGGCGTCAAAATGTAGCCGAAAACTATGAGCAATTTATTGATGCTAAGCTATTAAACCTTGAAACAGGTGACTTCTCAGACAAGCCTGTTGTCGGTTATGAGCAACGTGTGGCAGCGAAAGAACCGGACTCGAGCATTAAGCTTGATGCAAGCGAAGACCCGGCCAGTATTCGTCGTCGTGCTAACTTAGCACCTGTGTATATGGCTCATGATGAAGACGGTAATTTGGACAGTATCATTCTGCCCATGCACGGTCAGGGTCTATGGTCGACCATGTACGCATTTGTGGCTGTGGCACCCGATGGTAATACCATTAAAGGTATTACTTATTACGAGCAAGGTGAAACACCGGGCCTTGGGGGCGAAGTAGAAAACCCAAGCTGGCGTGCACAGTTTGTAGGTAAGAAGCTGTATGACGAGAACGGTCAGCCTGCAATCAAAGTCGTAAAAGGCGGTGCTCCTGCTGATGCTCCTTCTAGTGTTGATGGTTTGTCTGGCGCAACCTTAACCTCTAAGGGTGTACAGCAGACCTTTGAATTCTGGTTAGGTGATAAAGGTTTTGGTCCTTTCCTAGCTAAGGTACGTGAAGGAGAGCTAAACAATGGCTGATAAAGCAGAAGTTAAAAAGGTTCTTTTTGGGCCTATTATCGGCAATAACCCCATCACGCTACAAGTGTTGGGCATTTGCTCCGCATTAGCGGTGACTTCACAAATGCAAACTGCGTTTGTGATGACGCTGGCGGTAGTTGCGGTAACCGCATTCTCGAATCTGTTTATTTCATTAGTGCGTAATCAGATCCCAAACTCGGTGCGTATTATCGCGCAGATGGCCATTATTGCCTCTTTGGTAATAGTGGTGGATCAGATCTTAAAAGCCTATGCCTATGAGATTTCTAAACAGCTGTCGGTCTTCGTTGGTTTGATTATTACTAACTGTATCGTAATGGGGCGTGCTGAAGCGTATGCCATGAAGAGTCCACCGTTAATGTCGTTTTTTGATGGTATCGGTAACGGCTTTGGTTATGGCTTGATCTTACTGATTGTTGCCACTATTCGTGAGCTATTTGGCTCAGGTACTTGGTTTGGCATCGAGATTTTGCCATTGGTCAAAAATGGTGGTTGGTATCAGGCAAACGGTTTATTGCTGTTACCACCAAGCGCCTTTTTTATTATTGGTGGCATTATCTGGGTGTTGCGTACCATGCGCCCAGACCAGGTTGAGGCGAAGGAGTAAGCATGGAACATTATATTAGTTTGTTTGTCCGTGCCATTTTCATCGAAAACATGGCATTGGCCTTCTTCCTCGGTATGTGTACCTTTTTGGCTGTATCTAAGAAGGTAAAAACGTCTTTTGGCTTAGGGGTTGCGGTAATAGTGGTACTGACGTTAGCAGTACCGGTTAACAACCTAGTTTACAACTTTGTACTAAAAGACGGCGCCTTAGTTGAAGGTGTGGATTTGAGCTTTTTGAACTTCATTACCTTTATCGGTGTTATTGCTGCACTGGTACAAATTTTGGAAATGTTGTTAGATAAGTTCTTTCCAGCACTCTATAACGCGCTGGGCATTTTCTTGCCGCTGATTGCCGTAAACTGCGCCATCTTTGGTGGTGTCTCTTTCATGGTACAACGTGACTATAACTTTGCTGAGTCTATCGTTTACGGCTTTGGCTCTGGTGTGGGTTGGATGCTGGCCATTGTATTGCTAGCGGGTTTACGCGAGAAGATGAAGTACTCAGATGTGCCTGATGGTTTACGCGGCTTAGGGATTACCTTTATCTCTGCCGGCTTAATGGCGTTAGGCTTCATGTCTTTCTCTGGCATATCCCTATAACCCGGTGATAGAAAAGGAATAAACGATGGAAATCATTCTAGGCGTAGTCATGTTCACCGTGATTGTGCTGGTCCTAGTAAGCATTATCCTGTTTGCTAAGTCCAAGCTGGTTGCGGAAGGGGATGTGACTATTAGCATCAATGATGATCCCGAGAAGGCGATCAAATCAGGTGCAGGCGGTAAGTTGCTTGGTGCCTTGGCCAATAGCGGTATCTTTGTGTCGTCTGCTTGTGGCGGCGGCGGTACTTGTGGCCAGTGTCGAGTACGAGTGTTAGAAGGCGGTGGTGAAATTTTACCCACTGAGCTTGACCACATCTCTAAAGGTGAAGCCCGTCAAGGTGAGCGTTTGTCTTGTCAGGTTAACGTTAAGCAAGACATGAAAATTGAATTGCCGGAAGAAGTCTTTGGCATCAAGAAGTGGGAGTGTGAAGTTATCTCTAACGATAGCAAAGCCACCTTCATTAAAGAATTGAAGCTAAAAATTCCGAACGGCGAAAGCGTGCCTTTCCGTGCCGGTGGTTATATTCAAATTGAAGCGCCACCGCATCACGTTAAGTACAAAGATTTTGATGTACCAGAGAAATTCCGTGAAGATTGGGACAAGTTCAACATCTTCGAGTTAGAGTCTAAAGTAGACGAAGAAACCATTCGTGCTTACTCTATGGCCAACTATCCGGAAGAAGAAGGCATTATTTTGTTAAACGTGCGTGTAGCAACGCCACCACCACGTAACTGGAGCGCGCCTCCAGGCAAAATGTCATCTTACATCTGGTCTCTGAAAGAAGGCGATAAAGCCACCATCTCGGGTCCATTTGGTGAATTCTTTGCCAAAGATACTGATGCTGAAATGGTATTTGTTGGCGGGGGTGCCGGTATGGCGCCGATGCGTTCACACATCTTTGATCAGCTGAAGCGTTTAGACTCTAAGCGTAAGATCAGCTTCTGGTACGGTGCGCGTTCACGTCGCGAAATGTTCTATGTAGAAGATTTTGATACGCTGCAAGAAGAGCATGATAACTTTCAGTGGCATGTGGCCTTAAGTGACTCAACACCTGAAGATGAGTGGACCGGTTATACTGGCTTTATTCATAATGTCTTGTATGAGAACTACTTGAAAGACCACGAAGCGCCAGAAGACTGTGAGTATTACATGTGTGGACCACCGGTAATGAACGCCGCTGTGATCACACTGCTCAAAGATTTGGGCGTAGAAGAAGACAACATTATGCTTGATGACTTTGGTGGCTAACCACTTAAGTTAACAGCAGCTTAAACACCCTAAGTAACAACAGGTGATTGAACGCTAATGAGTTCTTACATAACGAAATGGCTGGCCCCAGTGGGGCTGGCCTTTTTATTGGTCGGCTGTAAGCCCTCCAATATTAATGCGCCCTTGAATGGCGGTGAGCAACACCTTACCGGTAATACCATGGGCACCTATTACTCTATTAAGATTGTTGGTCTTGAGGCGGCACGGGTTGAAGCGATACAAGAAAATATCGATCAACGCCTAGCCACCGTTAATCAACAAATGTCGACTTATCTGACCGATTCTGAACTCAGTCAATTTAACCAATCCACTGACTCAGGTCCTTTTGCCGTGTCTGCTGATACCGCAAAAGTGGTAACAGCGGCGTTACAGTTGGGTCGACAAACAGAGCAGACCTTGGATGTAACGGTTGGCCCCTTAGTTAATTTATGGGGGTTTGGTCCAGATGAAAGGCCAGTGCAAGTACCCAGTGATAAGCAATTATCTTATGCGCAAATGCATACCGGCCTTGAGCATTTGCGAGTAGAATATGATGTTGATGGCCAATATTTATATAAGGCGATTCCTGAGCTGTATGTGGATTTATCCTCTATTGCTAAAGGCTTTGGGGTTGATGTTGTCTCAGAGTATTTATCTGAGCAGGGCTTAACCAATCACCTGGTTGAAATTGGCGGTGAACTGCGTTTGAGTGGTCATAATGGTCATAATAAACTCTGGACTGTGGCAGTAGAAAAGCCCCATAACAGTGATAATCGCAGTGATGAATTAGTACAGCAAGTGCTGGTGGCCGGCAATAATAGTGTGGCGACCTCAGGGGATTATCGTAATTACTATGAAGTTGACGGCCAGCGTCTTTCTCATACTATTGATCCTAAAACCGGCCAGCCGATCACTCATAATTTGGCATCGGTGACAGTCATTCATCCCTCCTGTATGATAGCGGATGGGCTTGCTACGGCACTGACTGTAATGGGCCCAGAGCAGGCACTTGCCTTTGCTAAACAACATGAGCTTGCAGTGTATCTGCTAACCAAAACGGACGATGGCTTTAAAGTAGATATGACCCACGCTTTTAAAAAGTACATAAGAGGTTGATATGATGTATTTTCTGATAACCTTCGCAGCGTTTGCCTTGGTCTTTTTTGCTATGGCTATTGGTTATATTGTGCAGCGAAAAACCATTGCCGGCTCTTGTGGTGGCTTAGGCAGTGTGGGCATAGATAAAGCCTGCGACTGTGACGACCCCTGTGAAAGCCGTCAAAAGCGCATGGCCAAAGCAGAAGCCAAACGCCAAATGCTCGAAGAAAACCGTATTATTTAACGCCAAAAGAGCAGCGATAAGCCGTAAGCTATCAGCCATCAGCTGCCCGCGTGGGCTGAGGTTTTAGTTTACGGCTTTTATTTATGGTGCTATTACGAGTTAGGAGTAAATCCTTGTTTCCTAAGAATGGCTCAATTATTTCAACGACGCTGTGTTACTGACAGCTTAAAGCTGATCGCTGATCGCTGATCGCTGATCGCTGTTTCTTAACTGATGCGTAAAATTATTCATGTTGATATGGACTGCTTTTATGCTGCAGTCGAAATGCGTGAACACCCCGAGTGGCGTGATATTCCTTTGGCTATTGGCGGCAGTGCCGAGCGCCGAGGCGTGATTGCTACTTGTAATTATCCTGCCCGTAAATTTGGTATTCACTCGGCCATGTCGAGTCATCAAGCCTTACAACGTTGCCCGCACTTATTGCTAGTGCGGGGGGATATGCCTAAATACAAAGCGGTATCAGGACAGCTGCAAGACATTTTTGCTCGCTATACCGAGCTGGTTGAACCTCTATCCCTTGATGAAGCCTATCTAGATGTCACTGATAGCCCTTGGTTTGCTGGCAGCGCTACCCGCATTGCCGAACATATTCGTTATACCATACAACAAGAACTGCAATTAACTGCGTCCGCAGGTGCTGCCCCTAACAAGTTTCTAGCCAAAATTGCCTCGGATGAAAATAAGCCTGATGGCTTATTTGTGCTGCCCCCCGCAGCCGTGGCCGATTTTGTGCGTGAATTACCACTGGCCAAAATACCCGGCGTGGGTCGCAAAACCGCAGAAAAGCTCAGTGCCATGGGGTTAACTCACTGTTATCAATTAGCAAAAGTCGGAGAAGCCGCGCTTATCCAGCGCTTTGGTAAGTTTGGGGCTTTATTGTGGCAACGTGGCCAGGGGATTGATGAGCGCCCAGTACAAACCGATCGTATTCGAAAATCAGTAGGAGTGGAAACCACCCTAGATAAAGATATTCAACAGGCTGAGCAGGGCATAGCTATATTGCATGAGCTGTGGCCAGAGCTTATTAAGCGGCTGAATAAAAGAGCCATTAAAGGGCTTTGTATTAAGTTAAAGTTTTCAGACTTTACCCAAACCACATTATCACGGCGCTCTCATTCACTTAATCTTGAGATGGCCGTGCAATTATGCACAGAGGCTTGGCAGCGCGCTAATGGCCGAGGTGTTCGGTTAGTCGGGGTAAGTGTTGAGCTTGACCATGAATCAGACGAGCCCTGCGATCAACTCAGCTTTAATTGGGAAGCACCCAGCTAAAAAAGCGGTCGACTTTTAGTTTAGCGCTTGGTGCTCGACGTCATATCTTTATTTCAAATGATCTTGTTCTTCAAACTGCCAGCCGTGGTTAGCCGCGACCGGTGCCAGTTGTCTAGCGGGAGCTTCAGCGACACTTGTGTTACTGGGTTTGCCTACTTGGCTGACGGCAATATTGGCATTTTCAGGCTCTAGGGCAGGCAGATCACGACCATCATTTGGGCTGGCTTGCACCACAGGAGCCGCTTCATTGCGTTTATCATACTGAATACCAGGGGCCAGCTTTTTGGTTTCATCCCACAGCTCTTGGCCAAAAGTCGCGATATCAGAAAAGAAGCTATTTGCCATCGCTGGTGTCGCCAGTAACGATAATAACAGCCAAGCGGCTGTTGATTTTGCAGTAAAAATATTCAAAAGCGCCTCTTAAATAGAGAATAGAGTGAGAGCTTAAATCAAGCAAGGTCGCTTTAATACTCGAATAACACGACTCAGGTCTAGGGTTGACGCACCCGCTGCGTGAAAATGTTGAATGAAAAAAGCGGCGTCTATATTCATAGACAGTATGAATATGGGCGCCGGGTTAGCTGAGCTAAACAACAGAAGGGGTTAGCTTGGCGTTGCTTTACTTAAAGCTGGCTGCTTTATCTTCAGGAATTTGTCGTAATACCCGCACTAATAATTGCCAGAAGCGAGATACGGCTTCAATGTGCACCCGTTCGTCTGGTGAATGCGCGCCTTGAATCGTTGGTCCAAACGACACCATATCCCACTCAGGATAAATGGCCTTAAATAAGCCACACTCTAAGCCGGCATGGATCACTTTTACATTAGGCACTAGATCAAACAGTTCTTTGTGGGTATTGAGCACCAGCTGCATAATCGCCGATTGTGGGTCGGGCTGCCAGCCTGGGTATGCGCCATCAAATTCACAATCTGCTCCTGCTAGGTTAAATACAGCGGCAGTGGCATTAGCCACCCGATCGCGCCCAGTATCATTGAGTGAGCGAATTAAGCACTGTACATAAATATGCTCAGTTTCTGTGTTGATCACGCCTAAGTTACTTGAGCTTTCTACAACATCAGCTATGTCACGGCTCGCGGCCATCATGCCATGAGGGCAGGCCAGCAGTGCCTGAGTTAATTTTTGTTGTAAATCACTCGTCATCACGCGCTGTGGCAGATCTGCGGATACGAGCTCAAGATCAATAAAGTCATCGACTCCGTTAAATTCTTGCTGATATTGCTGCTGGCGGGCGGTGATAAGCTCGGCGAGAGCAGGGTTAGCACTCTTGGGTAAGGTCAGTAGCGCGCTGGCTTCACGAGCAATAGCATTGCGCAATGTGCCGCCACTCACTTCAGACAGACGAATTCCTGCCTGCAACTTGTTTATTTCATTGAGTAACTCTGCCAGTAATTTATTGGCACTGGCACGGCCCTCATTAATGTTAATCCCTGAATGTCCTCCGCGCAGACCACTGATGTTTAAGCGCAGAGCCTGATGATCACTCGGTACAGACTCGGCTTGATAGGGCAGGGTAATGTTTGCATCAACCCCACCGGCGCAGCCCATATACACATCGCCGTCTTGCTCTGAATCTGTGTTCAGTAATATCTTGCCCTGTAACATGCCAGGCGCTAAACCAAAGGCCCCTGTCATGCCGCTCTCTTCATCAACGGTGAGTAACACTTCTAGGGGGCCGTGTTGTACTTTGTCATCGGCTAATACCGCTAAGCAGGCTGCTAAACCAATGCCGTTATCGGCGCCTAATGTGGTGCCGCGAGCACGCACCCAGCCATCTTCTATATAGGGCTGTATGGGATCTTTAGTAAAATCATGATCAACGTCGGCATTTGCTTGGGGCACCATATCCATGTGAGCTTGCAAAATAACGCCAGTGCGTTGCTCCATGCCTGGTGTTGGCGCTTTACGGATAATAAGGTTGCCAATGGTGTCTTGTATGGTGACTAAGCCACGCTCTTGTGCCCAGTCGGTTATCCACTGGCGAACCGCAGCTTCATGCCCTGAAGGATGAGGAATACTGCATAAGGTGTCAAAAAATTGCCACAATAGGCGGGGAGAAAGCTGAGTAATTGCGGTCATGAACATACACCTTTTTTAAAACAAACAGACAGGCAAATCGCCAAGCCATACAAGATAGCTAAGTTCTTTAAAATAGCCAAGCTAACAAAGCACCGCTTTGTTAGCCATGCGCCCTACGTCGACCGCGGTACGTAAAACCAAACAAGTTTGATCTTTAATACACTGCTTTATGCCTTAAAAGCACTCATTTCTGTAGCTAAGCGACGGCCAAGGCCGGATAAGGTTTCACCAGCATCATCGGTTTCTTGAGTTTTTATGCGGCCCTCTTCGGCTAACTCACTTAAGCGGTTTAAGTTTTCACTTATTTCACCAGTGGTTTGTCGCTGTTGTGCGGCGGCGGTGGCAATGTGACTGTTCATATCATTAATAAGCGCCATGCTCTGGTTGATTGCCTGTAAGGCATCACCGGCTTGATCGGCAGTATGCTGAGTGTCTGTTGCCCGTTGCATCAGGCCGTTCATCTGGGTGACAGTGGCACTGGCTTCTTGTTGTAAGCGCTGAATAATATCTTCAATCTCATCGGTTGAATTTTGGGTGCGAATGGCTAAGTTACGTACTTCATCGGCGACAACGGCAAAACCGCGCCCTTGCTCGCCGGCGCGAGCGGCTTCTATGGCGGCATTTAATGCCAACAAGTTGGTTTGTTCGGCAATAGCACGGATCACTTCTAATACAGTGCCTATTTCTTGTGCGCGTGCCGCCAGCGAGCTTAATTGTTGTTGGGTATCCGTGAGTTCACTTACCAGCTTAGCTGACTCAGTTTGTGTCTGTTCTACTTTTAATGTGCCATCTTGTGCGGCGCTGGCAGACGCTTGGCTCGCTGTGGCTGCTTGTTCAGCGGCGTTGGCGACCTCTTGGCTAGAAGCCATCATTTCATTCATGGCTGCGGCGACCTGTTCGGTCTCTTGGGACTGTTGTTCCGACACGCTGCGATTATGACGCACGATTTCACCTAAGCGTTCTGATGCACTATTGACCTCTTGGCTGATGGGCGAGAGTTTGAGTACGGTTTGTGCTAATCGTGAACAAAACTCATTAAAGCTTTTACTTAACTGGCTAACTTCATCTTTGCCCTTTTCATTTAAGCGTTGACGTAAATCAGCTTCGCCCCCCGAGATTTCTTGTAAAGCAAGAACGGTGGCATTAACGGGGTGTAAAATGCTGCGTATTAAAGCAAAGGCAACCGCTATGGCTATGACTCCTAACCCTATCACCACTAAAAAAATTTTACTGGCAATAGACAATAATTGGTCTTGCACGTCATCAACATATAAGCCAGTACCAATGATCCATCCCCAAGGGGTAAAGCCTTGCACATAAGAAATTTTATCCACGGGGTTTGCCAGGCCTGGTTTTGGCCATAAATAATCAACAAACCCTTGTCCTGAGTTGCTCACTTGGTTGGCCATCTCTACAAACAAGGCCTTGCCATCAGGATCAGTAAAAGGGCGTAGATCTTGACCGTTTAGCTTAGGATTCATGGGGTGCAGTATCATACTTGGCTGATTATCTTGCACCCAAAAGTAGTCATCATTGCCATAGCGCAAGGTATTAATGGCTGACAAGGCTTGTTGTTGTGCCTTTTGCTCACTTAAAAGCCCTTGTTGTTGCTGATGATGAAAAAAACTGACAAGGCTGACGGTAGATTCAACTTGGCGCCTAACTTGATCGCGCCTTTCGTCAATTAAACTGTGATAAAACAACCACAGTGTTAATAGCGTAATCATGATTACGCCAGCAGATAGCAAAGTTAAGTTTAAATACAATCGTTTAGCAATAGACAGTGAGCGCAGTAAAGACACATCCATGTTCCTTCTTAATAAGGGCCTGACTCAGAGGAGTGAGTAGCTGTTTAGCCTAATGTAATTTGCCTTGCAAACTAGGAGGTTTGTTTAATAAATGCGAGCTGTGTAGCTTAGCCTTTAGTCTTAGTGTTTTGTGAGGCGTGGAGAAGTGGAAAAAAACACACTATTTTTCACCATTACGTTAATAAAAAAGCTGTAACTCTGGTCAAGAATGAGAGGGATCTCTATAATGCGCCCATTGTTTGCTCGCTGTTTGGCTAGAACAAGCTCATTGAGGCTTTGTTTAAGTACAAAAACGGCAGCGGTGCCTAAATTGTCTGAAGCTAACACGCAAGGTTCTTCTTATGTCTAATAAATTCGTCGTCACTTGGGACTCATTTCAGCGCGAAACTCGTAAGCTGGCTGAACGTCAACTCCCTGCCAGCCAATGGAAAGGTATTATTGCTGTGAGTCGAGGTGGATTAGTGCCTGCCGCTATCATGGCTCGCGAGCTAGGCATTCGTCACGTTGATACCTTGTGTATTGCCAGCTATGACCACAATCAGCAGCGTTCTGATATGCAAGTGATTAAACAAGCCAATGGTGATGGCGAAGGCTTTTTAATTGTGGATGATTTAGTGGATACAGGCAATACCGCACGTGTGATCCGTGAAATGTACCCTAAAGCTAAGTTTGTGACTGTATTTGCTAAGCCTAAAGGCGAGCCATTAGTGGATGACTTTGAAACTCGCGTTGGCCAAGACACTTGGATTGAGCAACCGTGGGACATGGGCGTCGTCTTTGCTACTCCATTGTGTGAGCAGTAATTGAAATTAAAATAAAAAAAGGCTCCTTAGGAGCCTTTTTTTATTTATAGATAGATAAAGCGATAGCCCTCCCCAGTTACCAAAGGCTAAGGCTTGCTAGATTATAGACGATATTTATAGCAAGCAGGACTAGCGGCCTTTACCCCTGCACTAAAACACGTTACATATAGACAAGTTAACAAGGAGGTTGCATGTCTACAGATACCATTACGCACCGTAAACTTATACGGATATTAACGGCAATTGGTCCCTATTTACGAGAGTTGAAATCGAGCGAGTCACAGTACTTTTTTGATTGTTTAGCGGTATGCGTTAGCGCCAAAGCGGAGCCAAGTGAACGTGAATTTTGGGGCTGGTGGTTAACACTTGATAACCAAGACGGCCAACATTTTGAATTCTATTACCAGTTTGGTTTTTTTGATGTTGAAGGTGAATGGCAAGCACGTACTTTGCCTAAAAAACACCAAGCAGAAGTTACACGTACTTTACGTGATTTTTACGTTAAACTAGAGGCCTGTTTAGAGAATCAATCCCTAACGATGAACCCCTCTGCTGCACTAGAAAAAGATCATGTGCTCAGCATCGCTTAAGCGGTTATTGCCACATTGAGTTGCCATCTGGGGTGTTAGAGCGAAGGGTTTCATTTTATTCTCTTGTCGACTTTGTCGGCACTGTTGTTAGTTAAGATCTGCAGGGCGTTCCATGAAAGGCAAAACCATTGTTGTAAAATTGGGTACCAGTGTGCTCACGGGGGGCACTTGTTACCTAGACCGCGCCCACATGGTTGAGTTAGTGCGCCAGTGCGCGAGCCTCCATAGAGCCGGCCATCAAATTATTGTGGTTACTTCAGCGGCTATTGCCGCAGGGCGAGAGCATTTGGGTTTTCCTGAGCTCGCCAATACTATGGCTAATAAGCAAATGCTGGCAGCCGTTGGGCAAACTCAACTTATTCAAACTTGGCAGTCGTTATTTAACCTTTATAACTTACATGTCGGGCAAATATTACTGACTCGAGCCGATCTTGAAGATCGCGAGCGCTACCTTAATGCTCGTGATACGCTGCAAGCCCTATTAGATCAACGCATTATTCCGGTGATCAATGAAAATGATGCGGTGGCTACCAACGAGATAAAAGTCGGTGATAATGATAACTTATCTGCTCGGGCTGCTATTTTAGCCGAAGCCGACTTATTGGTATTATTGACTGATCAAAAAGGCTTGTTTACTGCCGATCCGCGTAACAACCCTAAAGCACAACTGATTGAAGAAGTAAAAACCATAGACGATACCCTGCGCAAGTTGGCGGGGGGAAGTATTGGTGGCTTAGGGACGGGCGGTATGGCCACTAAGTTGCAAGCCGCCGACGTGGCACGCCGTGCGGGCATTGATGTAGTGATTGCTACCGGCCAAGTGCCAGAGGTGATTGGCCGCTTAGCCGAGGGTGAGCGTATTGGTACTCGTTTTCCGGCATTGGCGACACCGTTAGAAAGCCGCAAACGCTGGATATTAGCAGGACCACCACCCCATGGCGAAATTCATATTGATGCAGGCGCAGTCTCTGCGGTTCGTGAAAAAGGCTCAAGCTTACTACCCAAAGGGATAGTGCGCATTGAAGGACGCTTTCGCCGAGGCGAGGCGGTACGCATTGTCAACCCTGAAGGGCGAGAATTGGCTCGTGGTATTTGCCGCTACGACGCCCTTGATCTGAATTTGATTAAAGGACAGCACTCAGAACAAATTGAATCCTTATTAGGGCATGGCCACGGCAGTGTGGCTATTCACCGTGATGATTTGGTGCTGCTGTAGCACTAGGAGATAGCATGAATTTGGAACAAATGGGACAAGCCGCGCGTGATGCGGCTTATGTGTTAGCAGACAGCTCAACACAAACCAAAAACAAAGCCTTATTAGTGATGGCTGATGCCTTAGAAGCTGCTGCTGAGCAAATTTTAGTAGCTAACCAGCAAGACTTAAATGCCGCTCGCGATGCGGGGATTAGCGAATCTATGTTAGATAGATTAATGCTAAACCCCGAGCGTTTAACCGCCATGGCCAATGATGTACGCAATGTGGTGTCTTTGCCCGATCCGGTTGGTGGAGAATTAGACAGCCGGGTATTAGAAAACGGCATGCGTTTATCTCGCCGCCGCGTCCCCCTCGGTGTGGTGGGGGTGATTTATGAAGCGCGCCCTAATGTGACCATCGACATTGCCGCCTTGTGTTTAAAAACCGGTAACGCCAGTATTTTGCGTGGTGGCCGCGAAACCTTTCACACAAACCAAGAGTTAGTAAAAGTTATCCAACAGGCGCTTAGCGCCAGTCAGTTGCCTGAAGCCGCCGTGCAATATATCAGTGAACCCGGCCGAGAGTGGGTGAGTGGTTTATTAAAGCTTGACCAATACGTGGACATGATTATTCCTCGTGGTGGCGCCAACCTACACAAATTATGTAAAGAGCAAGCTACCATTCCGGTGATCATTGGCGGCTTTGGTATTGGCCATATGTTTGTTGATGCCAGTGCCGATCTAGTGCGTGCCATTGAAGTGATTGATAATGCGAAAACGCAGCGCCCCAGCGTGTGTAACACCATAGATACGCTATTAGTGCATGAAGCGGCAGCGGCTGAATTATTGCCAGTCTTGAGTCAGCGTATGGCAGAAAAAGGCGTAGACTTGGTGGCAGATGCGACTGCCTTAACGCTATTAACCAATGGCCCAGCCAAAGTGCGAGCAGCCGGTGCTGATGATTTTGATACTGAGTGGTTAGGTCTCACCTTGGGCGTAAAACTGGTGCCTGATGTAGACAGTGCCTTGGCGCACTTGCGCAAGCATAATGCCAGCCACTCAGACGCAATTTTAACCAACAGCATGACCAGTGCTGAGCGCTTTATTAATGGCGCTCCTTCTGCTGCTGTGTATGTGAATGCGTCAAC
This sequence comes from Oceanisphaera pacifica, assembly GCF_017498065.1. Lineage (GTDB taxonomy): Bacteria > Pseudomonadota > Gammaproteobacteria > Enterobacterales > Aeromonadaceae > Oceanimonas > Oceanimonas pacifica. Next base: position 187,549 of record NZ_JAGDFX010000002.1, read on the forward strand.
ACGCTTTACCGATGGTGCGCAATTTGGCTTAGGTGCCGAAGTTGCGGTATCCACGCAAAAGCTGCATGCCCGTGGCCCTATGGGGCTAGAAGAGCTCACCAGCTATAAATGGATTGGCCAAGCAGATTATCTGATCCGTTCGTAAGCCGACAAATAGCTGGCAGTTAAGCTGCCAGCTATGAGTCAAATAGATAAAACAGTGCCCAGTGAAGTGGGATAGTACTTGGTGAAGAGAGGAAGTTATGCCATCCAAGTTGTTGGACGCCTTGTTATTGGCCATGCCCCTACCGCCCGCTTTAGAAACATGGCGGCTGCACTTAAAAAGTCAGTTACCGTATCCGATACAAGGGGCACAAACCTTGTTTATCGGCGACCCAACGTTAGTTATCGTCGCCTTTCAGCATGATAAGGTTGACGTATTACTGCCGGCTATTCAGTGGCGACATCACGATATTCATACCGCTAAACCAACCTCTCAAGGGGTAGTAACCGCTCACGACGGCACGCTAGAACAGTTGCTGGCGCTGGTAGAGAGCACCATAGCACTGCGCTTAAAATCATTTCATGAGTGTAGCTGTTGTGGTAAACGTTGTGCCCCTGAAGTGCTGGGCTCACTGCAAGGCGAACCTGTGTGCCGTAACTGCATCAAAGGCCGCCGAGTACTGTTTTAAGTGAATGACGTACGCTAACCGTTAAACAGAACACTATTTATTAGGAAGGATCCCATGGCTGTTGAACAATTTAATGCCACCGCAGATTTGCAACAGGACACCGTTGTTAAAGTACAAGCGCGCGGATTTGAATTTACGCTAGATGAGCCACCAGAGTTAGGTGGCACAGACACCGCCATGAACCCTGTAGAAGCATTATTGGGTACACTAGGCGCTTGCCAGCTATTTCGCTCGTAATGCCCCCAAGTTTAACGTTGAACTGGATGCGTTTTGGGTTGAGCTGGCAGGAGACTTAGATCCCGATGGCTTTATGAATAAAGCCGATGTGCGCTGTGGCTTCACCGATATTCGCTATACCTACCACATTAGGTCATCGTCACCAGAGCCAAGTATTAACGAGTTTATTGATTTTATAGGCACTAAGTGCCCGGTCGGCGACAGCCTAATACAAGGTGTTAAGCTAAGTCTTGCCGATGTTGTTCGTCACGATTAAGTTTGTTTATTTTAAACAGCGCCCTCTGGGCTCGTCACTTTTATGCAGCACTATGTCTGAGTGTAAAAACTGGGCGGCAGCGGCGGATTCTTGCACTTTAATTGCTGTGCGGGCCAGCATTTTTTCCTCAAAATCCTGTAATACAGCGTCTCGTATTCCTACTTCTCGCCATTGTGACTTAGGGTGACAGCCTTGTACTATGGCGCGAGCCAAAGCCAAGGCATCTAATAATGCCTGATTCGCCCCTTGGCCTTTAAAAGGACTCATGGGGTGGGCGGCATCGCCAATTAAGGTTGCAGGGCCGGCTTTTTTAAACTGCTCGGACTCAAGTAAAGCACGATCATAGACAGGGTAACCGGATATTTTCCCTTGCTCAGTGGCCGCTAAAATCTGTGGAATAGGAGAGTGCCATTGAGTGCGTTTGCAGGCCTCTGTTTTGAGAGCACTCACACCTTGTGCACTCAAGCTTTTTGCCTCCTCTTCGGGCATTGGAAAGCTAAGTTGCCACATTACCGAATCAGCATCATAGGGCATAATATAAATGCGCTCGTGGCCATTGGCGGTTTGAAACACGGTTGCCGAGTCTAATAACTCACTGTGCACTGCTGTTAGCGCACTTAATGGACAAATGCCTAAGATCACCATGCAGCCCAAATATTGCAACGAATGAGTATTTTGCCCCAGCAATAAAGCCCGAGTACGACTACGAATCCCATCGGCCCCCACCACCAGATCTGCATGGGCGCTATTAAGCTTACCGCCTACCCGAAAGCTGAGCTCAATATCCTGAGTGGTACTGGGTGTTATATCAGTCAATTGATGACCCCAGCAGATGTCTTGATGTCCCTGTAGCTGCTCTAATAGTGCTAGACGTAAAGACTGACGCGCAATATGCACATTCGTGCGCTTAGGCGCGCCTTGGGCGGTGGAGTGCAGCCATTTTCTCATGCCCCATTCGCCAACAACCAGCCCCTCAGGGGTATGTACCACATGACGAGTAGAGACGAGGCCGTGCTTGAGTTCAAACAGACCTAAGCCTTCAATGGCTTTGCTCGCTTGTTGCAAAGTCAGGCCATAGCCCTGTGCGCGGGCGGCAAAGTTGCTATCACGTTCATATAGGGTAAAGGGAATGCCACGGTGCAAACAGGCCACCGCCAAGGCAACGCCACCTATGCCGCCACCAATAATGGCCACCTTTGGATAGTTTTCTGTATCTGGCAGAGGTGGGCGATTAGCGGCGATCAACCCAGAGCCGCCACAGGCGGGGCAAGAAGATAAGTGCGCTTTAGGGAGAGCAGGTGGCTCGCCTTCACCGCCAGACTTTTCAAATAAAGCGAGTGCGACCTGATAACTTAGCTTGACTTTCTTGCGGATTTTTTGACTGTTTCTGCCGCGCCCTTGGCACTTTGAGCAGGGCGCCCAACTTGCCGCTTGGTTATGTAAACTGATGTGACCACCCTTAATTAATATGTGGCACTGCCATCAGTACCGCACTCTATTATAAAGGATAGCCACTTACTTGCCTTGTTTTAAATTAGTTAAGATGAGCATTAGACTTATTCGAAACGGCGCTTAAAGAAAAATAGTGATCATAATTCATACTAGTTTGAACTATTAGCTGATCTATTTCGCTTTACTGCACAGGCCAATAATGGGCTTCCTATACCAACAAGCTGCAAACACATCTATCATGTGTTGCTCAGCAATGTGATGGTCAGTGGAGAAGAGCTTTCATTCGTCCTTATGTTACGGAATTGGTATGACTTAAGGAGTGACACGGAGTGCCCCTCATAAAAAAGGCCCCTAAAGGGGCCAAGATAGATAGAGCTAAAGCTTAATAATCAGAACTTTGTGGGAGCTAAATTCACACCAGCAGGGCTGGCAAGAGGCTTCATTATGACGTAATAGCCAATCACACTCACGACTAATCCGACAAAAAACGCAAAGTCGATGAATACTAGGCTGCTTACAAAAGACAAACCATAAACTAAGAAAGCACGTAGGTTGTAATTATTTTGGTAAACGAAGGGGCCCTTAGGGTTATAAAAATCGTCCACGTTCAACTGACCACGGCGTAATAAATAGAAGTCAGTCAGCATGATGCCTGCAACAGGACCCAGCAAGCCGGAGGTTATAACACTGAACCACAGTAGGTTATCAGCAAACACCCAAGGCATCATCAGCAGTCCTATGCCACCAGATATCGACACCCCTTGGCCAAAAGTTAACCGAGGAAAGACGTTCATCAGAATAAGAGCAGACGGCATTAGGTTTGCGACAGTATTGGTGGACCATTGGGCAAAGGCGATAGTGAGCATGCTCAAAATTAACACTATTGGCGAACTCATTGAGTTGAGTACGATTTCGATAGGATCCCAAGTACCGGTAAGAATACCGCCAATCATGCCTACCATCAAAATGCCGGAGCCTATCACGATAAGGCCGGAGATCTGAGCGAAAAAGGGCTTGCGGTTACGGATAAAGAAATTACTACTACTATGATCGCGAGAACGCTCTAGCTTGCGGGTCATATCTGGGCTATTTAAACCCATAGTAATCCAAATGCCAGCAATAGCCATGACAGCGAACCAGAATGATCCTTCGTTTAACGAGGGTGCAGCTAGTACATCACCTATAGTGGCATTATTGTTATCTAACAACCAGAAGGTAACTAAACCTATCAATATGGTTAACGCAGGAATAGCCACCCAGTCGAACTTAGCCATGGCTTTCATGCCATAGATGGCATTGATGATTTGTAATGCCCCGAAGATCAAGATAAGGATGGTAGTGTTACTATAGCCAATCCACAATTCGAGTACCTTGCCAATGGCAACGGCCGCCACCCAGGTCTGAAAGCCGAACCAGAAACAGGCTGGAATGGCACGAAAGGCCGCAGGGATCTTGGCCCCCTGATAACCGAAGCAGCCACGGATATAAACGGTGAAGGGAATACCGTAACGAAGACCAATGTCACCAGCTAATATAAGTATGGTAGTTACAATTGCATAAGCGGCCAAGATTGCGCCTATAATAGTCCAAGGAGATAGCTCTGGATACAACTGAGCCCCCATAGTGAAGGCGCCCATGTTGATAGTCATCCCCGCCCATAGCATCGTAAAATCCCAGATATTAATATCCCGTTCCTCATCCGTTGACGGCATTAGCTCGGGGTTATTCATTTTATGTGTAGTCATGAGTTACATCTTCCTGTTAGTACTCTACGACAACCGTTGCCAACCACTCGGGTTGATTTACAGGTTTGTCATGAAACATCGTTTAAACAAAATAACCTATTCATGTAAACAAATACAGCGGTAATTTGTTATCAGGATTGACGTTATTGTTAACAATCGCTAATGGTGTGATCTGTGTCACTCTTTTTTCTGTTTCCCTTCAGGAACGAGTAGGCTAGATATAAAAAAAGCCGCACTCATAAGAGACGGCTCGTGTTTTAATGTTGGGTAATCAATATTAGCGGGCTCTTAGCCAGAAGCAGGGTTCCAAAACAGTGCCAGCCATAGCCTGGCGTACATGCCGGGTAGGGTGGTGATGCCGGTGGTGGCAAAACGCAACTCGCCTTTATAAGCCACCATTAAAGTGGGCGTTACGCTAATGCCTAGGGTTTGTCCTAGCCGATTATCAGCATCATTAACCACATCAAAGTTGTAGCCTTTATCACGTACATACCCCGCCACCTTAGGATCCACCCCCGAGGCGAGCGCTATGCTAACTACCGGGCCGCTCACCATATCGACCATGGGCGACACAAGGCGACACACGCCACACCAGGTCGCCCACACATAGACCAACACCGGTTGTTCATCGCTGATGGCTGGCAAATCTAGCGTTTCTCCTTTGAGTGTGGTGAGCGGGCCAAGTGCTGCTACATCACTGGGTAAGTCTTTACTGCGCCATAAATCCACGGCGGTAACGACCACAATCAGCAGTAACAAATAGACTAAGCCTTTGCCAAGTTTTGCGCCTTTAGCGTGTGACTTGTCTTGTTGGGTACTTTTATCAAAACGCGTTGCCATTATTTTGCCTCATCTAAAGCACTAATCACCTTATTGGTAGTGAGCAGCACTTCTAGCGCTTTACCTTGTGGTAGGCCTGGGCCAAACACTTGGTTAAACGGAATGCCAGCGCGTTGGTTGGCGCGTAAATAATCGGTAATGGCAGGATCGGGACGCGTCCAATCGCCACGCATCAGCACAATATCATCGTCTTGCAGTGCCGAATACACAGGGTCGCGCAAAGTCACCCCTACCTTATTGGCTTGGCAAGTGATGCACCAATCAGCGGTCACGTCGATAAATACCCGATTACCCGCTGCAACCTCGGTGGCAATGCGATCGGCATCCAGTGGTTGCCAGTCGAGTTCGTCTTTAACCGGGCTTACCCAATGAGATTGAGTGGTTAAGGCGACCACGCCTGCCACTGCACCCAGCAATAACATGCCGGCTATCCCAAATATAAGACCACGGGCGCCATTTTGGCGAACTAAAGACCAGAGGGGGAGCACAATCAGCAGAGCGGCTAAGGCCCATGTGATGCCAGAGCCTAAGGTATAGCTGAGCAGAGACAGCAGCCACAAACTGGTTGCCAGTAGCATTAAGCCAAACAGCCATTTAACTTTTTCCATCCAGATGCCGGGCTTGGGCAGTGCACGGATCACATTGGGGAATAACGCCAACAATAACCAAGGTAGCGCCATGCCTAACCCTAAACCAGTAAAGATGGCGATTAATATCACAGGTGATGAGGCCAGAGCCACGGCCACAGCTGTGCCTAAAAAAGGCGCGCTGCAAGGGGTGGCCAGCAAGGTGGCAAACATGCCTTGTAGTACATGGCCGCCATTGCCATTGCCCGGGCGGGTGGCCAACCAAGTATTAAGGCGTGCTGGTAGGCGTAACTCAAATAAGCCAAATAGGTTAAGTGAGAACAGAGCCGTCACTAACAACATAAAGCCGATAAAGCCCGGTTGTTGAAACTGAATTCCCCAGCCTAATTGAGCTCCCGACCAAGTGAGTATTAACATAAAGGCGGCAAGCAACCAAAACGACAACATAATGCCAAAGGCCGACCACAATAAAGGAGGGCGTACACTTAACGTATGTCCCTGAGCATTAGTGCGCTGGCCCAGTATTAAGCTATTGAGCTTAAGGCCTAACACCGGAAGCACGCAGGGCATAATGTTCAGCACCAAGCCACCCAAAACTGCATATAGCATTACCCACGCCAGCGAAGGCATGGCTTCGGCTGTGGGAGCTAAGGTCCCCGCACTAATGGTGGCAGTCAGCTCTTCGGCTAAGCCATTATCAATGGCGGTGATCACCACGGCTTGTTGGTCAAGGTTGAGATCATCATTCCAGCTATTAACGTTAAAACGCACCTGCAATAGGTCGTCGCTTATCGACACCTTAGGCTGACTAAAAATAGCCTCTTCCAGTTCATCGACATAAATCGCCGGCGCTTGCCAACCCCGTTCATTATGCAAGTTGACTGCTAACTGCTTGCTGTTGGCATCCCAAGTTACTGCTTGGCTACTAACCAGATTGGCCGGGCGTGGCACACGAGAAACGGCTTGTTGATAATCATGGTTTAACTGCTCATCAAGGCCTAAGCTGGGGTCCAGTGGCAACTGCAAGTCGTAGTCGGTGAGCACACAAATAGTGGTGCAACTGGGCAGCGTTAGTTTGGCATGAAAGGTGGCGCTCTTGGCACCATCAGCAGGCGTTAACTGTAGCGGAAAGTCTACGTCATGCTGATAACCCTGAGTTTCGACGCCGAGCAACATAAAGCGCTGGGGCACTGGCCACTGCCAATTTACCTTTGCTAAGTTATCTGACGACTGCCAATTTAAGCGAGGAGCAATGCCGCCCTCACCCGGAGAGCGCCAGTAGGTTTTCCAATCATCCGCCAAGCGAACTTGTAGCAGGGTAGGATAATAATTTTCAGTGGCATTATAGGGGCCGGTTTGTACTAAACGTACTTGCACCGGAGGATGCTCGGGTGCTTGTTGCCAGCCGGTGCTTTGCGCTGGCGCACTTTGGGCCAACAAGGTAAGCGGCGTACACAGTAGCACCATAAGTAGGGTCAATATTCTGATCACAAATACAATCTCCAATCAATAAACACAAAATAACAAGTGAGTATCTGTGTGAATGTCATTCTCTAAATACGCACAACACTAAGTGTCGTCGTCGACCAGAAAAGAGCAGCGGAGGAGGGTAACGGCGGCAATAATGGCTCAGTTGCGGCTGCAGTACCCACAAAAAAAAGGGCAGTAATAGCGCGATAAGCGAGGGATCTAATTGACCCCATACTTTGCTTAATAATTGCTCAGATAAGCTACAGCGCTCGTTATCCTCAGATTGAGTATGATCACTTAAATGAGGGTGTTCAGTGGTTTGGGTAATATGTTCAGAGGGTGCATAAGCACAGGCAGTAGCCAGCCCCATGCGCTGGCCTAAACATAGGCTAATAACAATGACGACCAGTAATAATGCCAACCAGGCAGGTTGACGCGATTGCTGTCGAGAAGCGGTTGCCATTAACCGAGCGCCAGCCATAAGGCGACTCCTAGCATTAAGCTGCCGGCAATGCGATTCATGAGCTGCACCTTGCCTTTTTGTTGTAATACACGGCTTAAAGTGCGCCCACCACTGGCATACAGCAGCATGCAGGTTAATTCGAGGGATAAAATAATAGACACTAATAGCAATAATTGGCCAGGCAGTGGGGCTTGGTTATTAATAAAAGGCGGCAGTAGGGCAATAAAAAACGCCCAGCCTTTGGGGTTAGCAATGGCGGTAATAAAACCTTGGCTGATTAAGGTGCGAGCGGGAATATGGCGTGGGCCAGCACCCACGGGGCTAAGTGCCAATTTACCTTTAGAGCGCCATAACTGAATGCCCAACCAGGCCAGATACGCACCGCCGGCATATTTTAGTAGCAAAAATAGTAGCGGGTATTGCAGCATAATAGCGGCGACTCCCACCACGGCTAAGCAGGCCACCAGTCCAACACCCACTAACTCGCCCAGCATCATCCACAGCGTGCGGCGCACGCCCACTGTCATGCCCAGCGACAAGGCCAAGGTCATACACATGCCGGGCGTCACTGATACAAAGAAAAAGGTGGGAACAAACACCATTAATACTGCCAAGCTAATAGTACACCTACCTCTGTTGCTGTTAACGGCTATCGATACGCCGCTTATTGTACGCTAACTCCTCAGTGACACAAAGAGTGATAGCCGTAAGCTATCAGCTATCAGATTGGACTTTAACTTATGGCTGACAGCTGACAGCTTAAGGCTGCTTTTAGCGTTTAATCCCCAAACCGTGGACTGAAGACGAAGCGCCCTGGGGCTATGCTCATGGCAACCGGAGCTTTGCTGATCCAGGCATACTTGGTGTCGTTGAGGCGATACACGGGTTGATTTTCTAGGATAGAGCGCAGCACTTGCATCATTCCCGTAGAGGCAGCAGTCATGTCTCCTTTGTAGCCAAAAGCATCGACTTTACTTTGCAACAGATTTAAATCGCGCAAAAAGATGGCATTTTGTTGGCGATCATAAACAGGGCGGCCTTCTACCACTAAGTCGAGTTTTGCCGGAAAACGTGCAATCAGGGCATTAATGGCGGTTTCACCGCTTAAATCAAGTTGCACTATATCTCGGTTATCGGGACCAATGCGCAAGTCGAGCTTATCAATTTGGGTCTCAACAAGCCCTTGAGTCAGGTTGGGCATTTGTTGCTCTAGCAAAGTGTACAGCGACTTTTCAATCTCGCTTTCAGATACGTTATATTGGCTAACAGTGGCACAAGCACTTAATAATAAAACGCCAAGAGTCATAGTTACGAGTTTAAACATATTTTATACCTTTAAGTTATAGCTATAGCCTTGAGCTAGGTTTATCTCAGCAATTGATCGAGCTGATTAGCAAAAGCTTGGCGGTCGGCGGCACTTAAAGCGGGCGGACCTCCGGTATGTACACCGCTCGAGCGTAAGGTATCCATAAAATCGCGCATGGTCAGCTTGGCGCGAATGGTGCCCTTATCAAACTTTTCACCGCGAGGCGTAATAACGTGCGCCCCTTTCTCTAACGCGTCAGCAGCTAAGGGAATATCGGCGGTAATCAAAATATCACCGGATGCTATACGTGACACTATTTCATCGTCTGCCACATCAAAGCCTTTGGACACCTGTACTTGTTTGATCAAGGGCGAGCCTGGCAAAGGCAGTGGATGATTCGCGACCATGGTGAGTGGTGTTTGTGTGCGGGTGGCGGCGCGAAATAAAATATCGCGCACCACTTTAGGACAAGCGTCGGCATCAACCCAAATCTGCATCTGTTTTATCGCCCACTTTGTTTGCGTTTAAAGGCATCTTGCAGCTCACCGGGCTCAACTAATGCGCCCGCGGCATCAGTCACAGGAAACACGGCGACCAGTAATTCGTCTTCTTCCATACCCGGAAGCCAGCGAGACTGCCAGGTTTTCATGCTAATGGCTTCTGGCTGACACTCGGCCCAATCCTCTACGGCCCATGTTTTTGCATAGTCAGCATGAGGCCACATAGGAATACAGTCTTCGTCTTCCTCTGTCGTTAGCATCATACAACCGTGCTCATCGGTTAAAATCCACATTTCTTGATGTTCCACGACCTTGTTAACGAAGTGGTTATAACGTTCGTTATCTTGCATTTTTTCTACTGCCGCTTGATCGGTGTCGGTTAAGCTATAGCTCATATTTTCTCTCTATTATCTGGTGATGAATCTCTGTTGGCATAATCCCACTGCAAGGCCGTGCTTGTCCAGTTTTGCCGAGCCTAGGGGACAGGGCAGCTGTCAGCTTTAAGCAGTCAGCATTCAGCCAAAACACGACTGGAGCTGACAAAGAGTCAGAGTGAAGGCTCGGCTATCGTGACTCAATTATGCCTAGTAGGATCTGATGCATTGATTTTTTCATTCAATCTATTTTTCAGATCCAGTTACTATTTTCCGTAGGTTCAGCGGGTTCCGTTGCAAAAGTGTTTAAGTCATTATCATTTAGCAAGTGATATCGGTGAAAGTGCGGCTTTTCTTCACTATTTGTCATTTAAACGCAAACAATTGCCTAATAGCACCATTTGAGCGTTTACAGTCGCGCTTGTGCGAGATAGATTAAAACTCATTCTTTTATATCAAGTGGGCCAAGGGCTCCAACTTACTTCTTAGCAGGGTTGCTCATGTACTTTCAAACCGACGATATTCGTATAAACCAAATTAAAGAACTCTTACCTCCTATTGCCGTACTAGAAAAATATCCTGCCACGGCTCAGGCTTCAGCGACGGTTTTTGAATCGCGCCAAGCCATTCACCGCATATTGGCAGGTGAAGACGATCGTCTGTTGGTTGTGATTGGCCCTTGCTCTATTCATGATGTGGATGCGGCTATTGAATATGGTAAAAAGCTTAAAGTGCTACGCGAAAAGTACGCCGACACCTTAGAGATAGTAATGCGAGTCTATTTTGAAAAGCCGCGTACTACCGTAGGTTGGAAAGGGTTGATCAACGATCCGCACCTTGATAACAGCTGCCAGATCAATGACGGTTTACGTGTGGGTCGTAAGTTATTGCTTGATCTTAATGACATGGGGCTGCCCACGGCCAGCGAGTTCCTCGATATGATCACGCCCCAGTATATGGCGGATCTGATGAGCTGGGGTGCCATTGGTGCTCGTACTACTGAGTCACAAGTACACCGCGAGTTGGCCTCTGGCCTGTCTTGTCCGGTGGGCTTTAAAAATGGCACAGATGGCACCATTAAAGTGGCCGCCGATGCCATAGGCGCGGCGAGTGCGTCACACCACTTTTTGTCGGTCACTAAGCTTGGGCATTCTGCCATTGTACAAACCGCAGGTAATCCTGATTGCCATATTATTTTACGCGGCGGCCGTGCCCCTAACTACAGCGCACAAGATGTGGCTGAGGTATGCAACGCATTAGATAAAGCGAATTTGCCGAAAAATATTATGGTCGATTTTAGTCACGCCAACAGCAGTAAGCAATATCAGCGCCAAATGGTGGTGTCTGAAGATGTGAGTGCACAAATTGCCGGTGGCCAAAAAGCGATTATGGGGGTGATGGTCGAAAGCCACTTGGTGGCGGGTCGTCAAGATTTAACCGATGACTTAACCGAACTTACCTACGGGCAAAGTATTACCGATGCCTGCATCGGCTGGGACGACACCGAAACTATGCTGGCGCAACTCGCCGGCGCCGTAACGGCACGACGTGGTTAACCGGTGCCCTTCGGGCAGTTTTAAGCTGTAAGCTGGAAGAACAAGACTAAAAATAAAAAGGAGCCTTGCGGCTCCTTTTTGTTTATTCGGATCTATACGTACGGCGTACAGCGTTAGACGTAAAGCGGCTCTTAAGGCTTACTTCACTTCCATACCCTGTACTTGCAGATCGGCGTGATAAGACGAGCGTACCAGTGGGCCGGATGCGGCGTGAGTAAAGCCCAAGCTATCTGCAATGTCTTTTAGCTCGGCAAACTCAGCGGGCGGCACATAGCGCTTCACCGGTAAGTGATGGCGACTAGGTTGCAAGTATTGGCCTAAGGTCAGCATTTGCACATCGTGCTCGCGCAAGTCTTTGAGCACCTCAACGATTTCGTCGTTGGTTTCGCCCAAGCCCATCATCAAACCAGACTTGGTGGTTACCTGCGGGTGCATTTCTTTAAAGCGACGCAACAATTCTAATGACCACTTATAATCTGCACCTGGGCGGGCAACGCGATATAGGCGCGGTGCGGTTTCTAGGTTGTGGTTAAACACATCTGGTGGTGTGTCTTTAAATATTTCTAATGCTTTATCCATACGACCACGAAAATCGGGCGTTAAGATCTCGATTTTAGTATTAGGGCTTTGTTCGCGTATGGCTTTAATGCAATCCACAAAATGTTGAGCACCGCCGTCACGCAGGTCGTCTCGGTCAACCGAGGTGATCACTACATATTTAAGAGCCAACTCTTTAATGGTTTTAGCCAATTTTGCCGGCTCTTCAGGATCGACCGCTAACGGGCGACCGTGGGCCACGTCACAGAAAGGGCAACGGCGGGTACAAATGGCACCCAAAATCATAAAGGTAGCGGTACCGTGGGTAAAGCATTCAGACAAGTTAGGGCAAGAGGCCTCTTCACACACAGAGTGCAAATTGTTCTCGCGCATAATGCCTTTGAGTTCCTGTATGCGCTTACTGCTTGGAGGAAGTTTGATCTTCATCCAATCTGGCTTACGCAACACTTCTTCGTCGGCTTCTGGCATAAACTTAACGGGAATGAGAGCCATTTTATCGGCGTCGCGTAATTTTACGCCAGGCTCGACGCGTACAGGTTTATTCATAATGTTAGCTTCTCTGTGGTGTAGTCGAGGTGTTGATAGCCCAACAGCTCTGCAAGCTTGGGTATCAGCTGAGACCGAGCCTCATCCAATGTCTGAGGGCCACCCCATGCACAACTCTGAGTCATGGCCATGCCGGCATAGCCGCAAGGGTTTATCCGCAGAAAGGGAGCCAAGTCCATATTTACATTTAGCGCTAAGCCATGAAACGAGCAGCCGCGGCGCACTCGTAACCCTAGCGAGGCAATTTTATTTTCTATACCATCGCTATTGGCAACATACACGCCAGGGGCATCGGGCTTAGCGTAGGCGTCAATGTGATAGTCGGCCAGTAGTCCAACAATGGCGTTTTCCATGCTGGTCACTAAGTGACGAACTCCGAGCTTCTTACGACGTACATCCAGCATCAAATAGACAATTAATTGCCCTGGGCCATGGTAAGTCACTTGTCCTCCACGGTCACTTTTAACCAAGGGGATATCACCTAAGTTTAAAATATGCTCAGGCTTGCCCGCTTGGCCTTGGGTAAACACCGGTGGGTGTTCAACTAGCCAAAGCTCATCTTGGGTCTCCGGGGTTCGCTGATTAGTGAAGTCTTGCATGGCATGCCATACCTCTTCATAAGCAACCTTGCCCCAGTGTCTAATTGTGAGTTGATGCTGTGCCATTGTGTGTCCTAAGTGGTAGAGGGACAACAGCCCTAGAGTACGTATTTAACCAGTTCTATCTCACCCAATTTTAGGTAGAGTTGTTCAACATGTTCTTTACTGGTCACGGTGACGGCCACTGACACTGAATGATAATTTCCTTTACTGCTAGGACGCACTTTGGGGCTGTAATCACCCGGGGCGTGTTGTTGCAGCACTTCAACTATCATATCGGGTAGGCGATCATCAGCCAGCCCTAAAATTTTAAAAGGGAACTGACAAGGAAAATCAAGATACTCATCAAATTTGGTGTTCAATTGGCTAGTCATAGCAAGCTTTACCTACTGCAGTTATTAATACGGGTGATAAATATCCAACCCAGATCACATTTTTACCATAAAACAGACGCCGCTTAAACCGACAACTTGTGGGGGTAAGCCAGTCCTTAAGGCAGCTATTAGCTGTCAGCGGTAAGCTTTCAGCTAAAGCTACAACAAAGTGCGCTGTTTTTTTGTTGAGCTAAGCGCCGAACGTCGGCGCTGTATCAATTAGCTAAATAAGTCTTTTACCAACAGCTTAATATAATCGATCATACGGCTGAAAATGCCCCCTTGCTCCACTTCTTCCAGCGCGACTAAAGGCATACTTGCAACATCTTTATCATCTAATTTTAAGTGCAATGTGCCCACTTGCTCACCTTTGGCAATTGGGGCTCTTAGCGCCGAGTCTAGAGTGAAATCAGCTTCTAAATTTTTAGCCTGACCACGGGGAATAGTCACAGATACCGCTTTATCTACACCCAGCGCTATGGTGTCTTGAGTCCCCATCCAGATCTGTTGATCCATCAGCTTAGTATTGGCTTCATAAGGGGTGAGGGTTTGGTAAAAACGAAAGCCGTAAGTGAGCAACTTTTTACTTTCGGTTGCGCGAGCGCGCTCGCTGCTGGCGCCCATTACCACAGCAATTAAACGCATATCATCTTGAGTGGCAGAAGAGACTAAGTTGTAGCCGACTGCGTCTACATGGCCGGTTTTAATGCCGTCTACATTTAACGATTTATCCCACAGCAATGAGTTGCGGTTATGCTGGGTAATGCCATTAAAGGTAAAAGATTTTTCAGAATAAATTTTATATTCTTCTGGCACATCGCGGATCAACGCCTGTCCCAACAATGCCATATCATGGGCTGTGGTATACATTTGATCACTGTGTAAACCGTGAGGTGTGACAAAGTGACTATTTTTCATGCCCAGACGTGCTGACCAGCCGTTCATTAGGTCAGCAAAGGAGTTAATGCTACCTGCTAGATGTTCGGCAATAGCGACGGTGGCGTCATTGCCCGATTGAATAATAATACCGCGATTAAGCTGATCGATACTGACTTCTTTGCCGACCTCTAGAAACATCACCGAAGAGCCTGGAAAGTTTTGTGCCCAAGCCGCTTCGCTAATGGTCACCATGTCGTCTTTTTGAACCTTACCTTCTTTTAACGCTTGGGCCAAAATATAGGAGGTCATCATTTTGGTTAAACTGGCGGGGGGCAACTTTTCGTCTGCCGCCTCTGATACCAAAACTTGGCCGCTATTATAATCCATTAATATATAAGATTTGGCCGCAATGGATGGCGCTTGTGGGATCATAGAAGTTAATACTTGCGCCTGGCTAGAAAAAGACACCGCGGCGGCAAGAAAGAAGGTTGGAAGAGTGGTAAGCATGCGCATAATGTCTGTTATAACCCTGTCAATATAGGCAAATGTGCCGGTGATAAATAAAAACGAATTAATTAATAAAATAGGCCTGAGCATACCCTTCGGCGATCAGCTGCTTTAAGGTGGCCTGTGTTTTGCTATTTGGAATGGGTCCCATTTGCAGGCGATACCATTCAGACTGGCGCTCAACTCGAGCTGGAAAGCCGTATTTTTTACTTAATTGAGCCGCCAGTTGTTTGGCTTTATCGCTAGAGCGAGTAGCCAATAATTGTATATGTTTGTTGGGCGCTACAGCTTCGTTTTTTTCCAAAGAGTGAGCTGTCTGTTGCGATACTGCTGATGGCTTATGCCCATCTTGTGGCTTTTGGGACGTCTTAGTTGGCGCTACCTTTATCAGTTCGACTTTAACGGCTGTGGTGCCGGTGTCTAGCATGCCGAGCTTATAGGCGGCGGCATAAGATAAATCTACCACTCGCCCTTCATGAAAAGGGCCACGATCATTAACGCGAACCACTACCTGTTTACCATTTTCTTTATTGGTTACTCGTAAAAAAGAAGGCAAGGGCAGGTGTTTATGAGCCGCCGTCATGGTGTACATATCATACACCTCGCCGTTAGAAGTGTGATAGCCATGAAACTTGGCACCATACCAAGAGGCCATACCTTCATCTCGGTAGTTTTCTACCTCTTGCCACACCTCGTAGTCTTTTCCCCATACGGTATAGTTTTTATTACCACCGCGAGTATAGGGCTCGTAACGCGGAACGGCATCTTGTATATGATCGAGGTTAGGCGCTGTGACAGGGGGTTTATCTTGGCGCAAACGATAGCGGCCACCGGCGGTTTCTTTTTCCCACTGCGCATCTCTCACTTCTTCTTGAGCGCCTTTAGGTGATGGCTCCGCTTGCTCTATGCTAGGCTGACTGCTGCATGCCATAATAGCTAAGGCGGTTAGCGGAAAAAAAGATTTAAAGAGATGTTTCATCATATTGCTGTTTCAGCTGCTCACTAAGTTGAAAAACGGCCATGGCATAAAGCGGACTGTGATTATAACGGGTTATGACATAAAAGTTATGCTGAACCACCCAGTATTCTGGGCCTTTTTCGCCATCTAAGCGCAATAACTTAACTGGGGTGTCTGCATCTAACGCTTGCGGCAGGGTAACGCCGGCAGCTTCTAATTCAGCCCAAGTATGATTTAACGTTAAGTCTTCAGTTAATAAAGAGGCGATCGCATCAGTATTGGTGATCTTGGCTGGGTGGGCTACTCCTTCGTTAGGGTGCCACTTATGTTCATAAAAATAGTTGGCAACACTACCAATGGCATCGTCTGCTAAAAATAGGTTACGTTCACCATCGGAGTCGAAATCGACCGCATAATGACGATAGCTCGATGAAATAAATTGTCCCATGCCCATGGCTCCCGCATAAGAGCCTTTTTGAGTGTCGAGCGACCAACCTTGCTCTTTTGCAAGCGCTAAGTAATGCCCCAGCTCAGAGCGAAAAAATTCACCGCGAGGAGGGTAGTGAAAGCCTAAGGTATAAAGCGCATCTAATACTTTATAGTTGCCCATGTGGGCACCATAAAAGGTTTCTACGCCAATAATGGCGGTAATGATTTCGGCGGGTATCTGTAATTGTTGCTCGGCACTGGTTAATAAATCTTGGTGCTGCTGCCAGAACTCCACGCCTTTGGTAAGGCGCTTTTCCGTTAAAAAGATAGGTCGATACTGATGCCAAGGTTTCCCTTCGGCGGGGCGCGTCATGGCATCAATAATAGATTGCTGATAATGGGCCTGAGTGAGTGCGTCGCTGAACTCGTTGACCGGAACCTCGAACTGACCTGCAAGTTCGTCTAGCCAAACGGCTTGTTCGGGAGGAGGAGCAATGGCTAATACAGAAGAGCTCACCAAAAAGCTGGCAGAAAGAAGAGCAAGACGCATTCAATTATCCTTTTATTTAGCCAACAGGCGTTTGTGAGTATGCACTGACATAAGAATGCCAAATCCGGCCATCAGTGTCACCATGGAAGTACCGCCGTAACTGATGAGGGGCAGGGGGACACCCACCACAGGAAGCAAACCACTGACCATGCCAATATTAACAAAGACATATACAAAAAACGTAAGAGTGAGCGCGCCCCCTAGCAAGCGAGGGAAGGCTCCGTGTGCTTGCATCGAAATATACAAGCCTCGCCAAATAATAAACAAGTAGAGTGCCATTAATAGGCAGACGCCAACTAAACCAAACTCTTCACTTAATACTGCAAAAATAAAATCGGTATGGCGCTCGGGTAAAAACTCTAATTGTGACTGTGTGCCTTGCAGCCAACCTTTGCCCCATAAACCACCAGAGCCAATGGCAATCTTTGATTGAATAATATGATAACCGGCTCCCAGAGGATCGCTTTCGGGGTTAAGCAGAGTCAAGACTCGTCGCTTTTGATAATCGTGCATCAGAAAAAACCACAATGCCGGTAAAAAGGCAGCCATGCTTATCACTGCTGCTAGAATTAGTCGCCATGACATACCCGCTAAAAAAATAACAAAAATACCTGATGCCGCCACTAATAAAGAAGTGCCTAAATCCGGCTGGCTGGCAATGAGTAGTGTTGGAGCAATCACCATAGCTAACGCGATAAAAACCCTTAATAAGCTGGGAGGTAAGGGATAGCGGCTAATGTAAGTGGCGATCATCATGGGCATCACCAACTTCATAATTTCGGAAGGCTGAAAGCGTATTGCTCCAAACTCAAGCCAGCGCTGTGCCCCTTTACCTATATCGCCGACCAAGAGTACTAGTACGAGTAATATGCAGCCTAACATAAAAATAGGTGGTCCCCAGCGCGCATAAAAGCTTGGTGATAATTGCGCAAGAGCAATCATCACGACGATGGACACACCAATACGCACCGCTTGGCGTATTAGCGAGTCCATATCTTCGCCTGAAGCTGAATATAAAATAGCCAAGCTTGCGCTTAATAAAGCAATGAGTGCCAGTAATAAAGGCCAATCTAGGTGTAATACCTCCCATAGCGAACGACGGTGTTGATGGCTACTCATCGGTTAGCTCCTGGGTATTGGGGGGATCAAGTATTTCAGGGATCATATATAGATCGAGTAAAGCACGGGCAACGGGAGCAGCTTGAGAGCTGCCGCCCCCGGCATTTTCTAACACCACTGAGACGACCACTTCGGGGTTTTCATAAGGGGCGAAAGCAACAAATAAAGCATTATCTCGCAGGTGTTCTTTTGTTTTGGCATGATCATACTGTTGGTTTTCAGCCAAGCTAAATACCTGTGCCGTGCCGGATTTACCCGCCGCAGTATAAGGCGTATTAGCAAAAGCGCGTCTGGCGGTGCCTTCTCTGCCATTAATTACGCGGTGCATGCCGGTGAGGGAGACATCCCAAAAACTTTCTTGTTTAAGATTAATGGGCTGGCCTTTACTTATTGGCATCGTAATCATGCCATCGGGGGCGCCTATACCATGCAATAATCTGGGGTGAACGGTGTCACCTTTGTCGACTAAAATACTGGTGGCACGAGCCAATTGTAAAGGCGTTGCGGTCCAGTAACCTTGGCCAATACCCACAGAAATAGTGTCACCTTGATACCAAGGTTGCTTATGGCGTGCTTTTTTCCATTCTCGCGAAGGGAGATTACCGTTGGCTTCTTCATGCAAATCTATGCCGGAATATTCACCAAAACCAAAGCGACTCATATAGTCATTAATACCATCTATGCCGACTTTATATGCCAAGTCATAAAAAAAGGTATCGGCAGAAATTTCAATGGCTCTATATACGTCCATCCAGCCGTGCCCCCAGCGTCGCCAATCGCGAAACTTACGTTTAGTATTGGGGATTTGAAAGTAAGGGCCACCAAAAAAGCGAGTATTGGGCGTAAATGCACCTTCATTTAGCCCCATGATGGCCAGCATGGGCTTAACGGTAGAAGCGGGGGCATAAATACCTTGGCTGGCACGATTAATCAGTGGCCGATCGGGGTTATTTAGTAAATGACGGTATTCGGGCCCACTAATACCGTGTACAAATAAGTTAGGATCATAGCTGGGGCTGGAGATAATACTGAGTACTTTACCGTCTTTGGGGGTCATGATCACCGCAGCCCCACGGCGGTTAGCCATAAGTTCTTGTGCTTGTTGTTGCAAAGCCACATCAAGGTTTAAGTAAATATCACTGCCCGGTATCGGAGGTTGATATTTAAGGGTACGAATAATGCGGCCGCGATTATTCACCTCTACTTCTTGGTACCCAGTTTGACCATGTAAGGTGTCTTCGTAATACCGCTCCACCCCAAGCTTGCCGATGTCGCGCGTAGCGGCATAGTTGGCGAGTTTATTATCTTTTTTTAATCGAGCGACGTCTTTGTCATTAATACGCGCTACATAGCCGACGGCGTGGGTAAAGGTATCGCGATACGGATAGAAACGCTTTAGGTAGGCTTCAATGGCCGCTCCGGGAAATTTGTGCTGGTTAATACTAAAGCGGGCGACTTGTTGTTCGGTGAGTCGATTGACCAGTACTACAGGGTTAAAGCGACGTTGGCGTCGGGCTTCGTTTAAGAAACGTTCTTTCACCTTTGGTTCGAGCTCAAGCAAAGTGATGAGCTGATCCACCGTCTTATCTAAGTCTTGAGCTTGCTCGGGAGTGATCTCTAGACTATAAATAGGACGATTTTCAGCCAGCAAGATGCCATTGCGATCATAAATAAGCCCCCGAGTGGGTGCAATGGGAACCACCTTAATACGGTTATCGTTAGAACGGGTTTGATAGCTTTGGTGCTCGGTTATCTGCAAATGGTACAGATTGGCAAGTAGGCCGCCCATTAGGGCAATAATGCCGATAAAGGCGATCACGGCACGCCGCCAGTACAAAGAAGATTCTGCGCCATGGTCGCGCATCTTTATCCGAGACGAAGCCATGATTATTCCCGGTGGTAAGGGTGGTTATTATTAATGCTCCACGCGCGATACAGACTTTCAGCGGCCACCACTCGCACCAAGGGATGGGGCAGGGTGAGCGGAGATAATGACCAAGACTGTTCCGCTGCGCTTTTACAAGCGGGCGCTAACCCTTCTGGACCACCAATTAAAATAGCCACATCACGGCCGTCTAATTGCCAACGTGTCAGTTCAGTTGCTAACTGGGGCGTGGTCCAAGGGCGACCAGGAATATCGAGCGTAACAATGCGTGCCGATTTAGCCACTGCTGCCAGCATTTGTTCACCTTCACGCTGTAATATGCGTTCGATGTCAGCGTTTTTTCCCCGCTTACCCGCTGATATTTCTATTAGCTCTAATGACAAGTCTCTGGGAAAGCGGCGTTGATATTCCTGAAAGCCAGTTGTGACCCAGCTTGGCATTTTTGTGCCTACTGCCACCAGTTGCAACTTCATTAGGCCGAGGCTCCTGTGGTATTGCTACCCCAGAGTTTTTCTAGTTGATAAAAATCGCGTGTTTCTTCTTGCATCACGTGCACGATAACATCGCCTAAATCTACCAATACCCACTCACCGGCATCTTTACCTTGCATGCTTAAATAAGTGAGGCCGGCTTGTTTTGCTTCCATCACCATATTTTCGGCAATGGCGTTTACATGGCGGCTAGAGTTGCCTGAGCAGACAATCATGCAGTCGGTAATGCTGGATTTACCGGTAACGTCTAATACTTGTATATCGTTGGCTTTGCTATCGTCGAGCTTATCGGCGATAAAATCGTATAATTCTTGACCTTGCAAGGGGGCTTACTCCAAAAATAAAAATGACGGCAGATTATAACACGCTAGATTGATAGAGTCGCTGTTCTCTAATGTAGTTAGCAACAGCCTCAGGCAACAAATATTGCGGATTGTTCCCTTGGTGAAGAATGCTGCGAATTTGGGTGGATGAAATATCCAACTGAGCGTTATTAAACAGATAAATATAGCCTGCTAAATGCTGCTGTAATGTACTGGATTCTGTGGTGCCATGGGCCTGATATAACGCCTTGATTGTGCTGTTAAAATGAGGTTGATATCCGGGTCTGTAACTCACTATTAGATGGGTATATTCCAATAACTCTTGCCAGCGATGCCAGCGATTGAGCCCACAAAATGCGTCCATGCCCATTAAAAAACACAAGGGCGTATCGGGGAGTTCAGCGCGTAGCTCTATCAGGGTTTCTAGAGTGTAAGAAGGGCGGTCGCGCATTAATTCTCGATCGTCAATAACGAGCCTTGGCGTCTGTTCGGCCGCTAATCGCGCCATTGCCAGCCTATGCTTAGGGGCACTGTCGGGTGTGGCTTTATGGGGCGGAATATAATTAGGCAACAAGCGTACCTCGGCTAAATTTAGCCGTTCTTGTAGTTCAATCGCTGGGCGTAAATGCCCGTTATGAATGGGGTCAAAGGTGCCACCCAACAAACCAATCGCTTTTTTCATTGTAAACAACCTATGTTAAGAGTGATGGGTAAAGGGTGAGGCGTAAAAAGCGCCTAGCACCCAGCGCCAAGTTAAGAGAAACACCAACACTAGACCTAGAGCTGCAACGAAATCCACGAAACCCGCGAAAAAATTAAAATGTGATAAGCGCGAAAGTGATTAAGGCATATTTTTTGTAAGGCCTTAACAATCAGATCCGTTTTTTCAGATTTGATCTCTATTTTTCTGTGAGTTCGTGGATTCCGTTGCGAAAAAGTATTTAATCTTTATTTTAAGTTTGGTGCTATGGGGTAATCACCATCAGGCGCTCATCGAGAAAGCCGACGCAAATGCTGTGTAACCAGCGCCAGGCTTGGTCATCGTCAAAGTTGGCGACGGCACGGTCGGTGGCGGCGAGCATAGCTTGTAGCTGTTGTATTTTTGCCAATGGCAAGCGAGCCAAAGCCGATTGCATCAAACCTTGGCGGCTCGACCATACGTGAAAATGGCTGGCTAATTGGCTAAATGACTGGCCACTAAGCAGCCCTAACTGCAACTGCTGTAAGGTGCTTAGCTCTCTGGCTAACAAGTGGCACAACATGCCGGCCTCTACGCCTTCAATGCGCAGCTGTAACAAAATACGGCAGGCACGCTTAATCTTGCCTTGTAACAGAGGGTCGAACAGCTGAAAGGGGTTAAACTGGTGTTGTGGCTGTACTCTGTGTTGTAATGCCGAGAGTGTTAACGGCTGCGGTAATGCTTGCAATGTCAGCTTTTCTATTTCTCCATTAACGCCGAGTAAGTTGCCTTCAAATGCATAAGCGAGCCATTGAATGGCTTCTGGCTCAGCACTCATATCATGTTGTTGTAGGCGCTGGGTTAACCAGCGGCCAAAGTGGCGTGCATCGGGAGTAAATACCGGAATAACGGGGCCGGTTGCGGCCAGCGCCTTAAACCAAGCTCCCTTTTGCTGTTGCTGATTAAGCTTAGGACCTGTGACTAACAGTAATAAGTCGGCATGGCATTGCTTAAGTAGCTCACGCAATCGCTCTGAGGCCGTTTTATCGAGTTTATCGGGTAAGTGCAATTCAATAATTTGCCGCTGGCTAAATAAACTCATGCTTTGGCTTTCAGAGAAAATGGCATCCCAGTCTAAATTGGGATCAGCATCAAATCGGCTGCGTTCATCAAAGCCTAAGGTGCGTGCGGTGTGGCGCAGGGCATCGAGCGCTTCTTGCTTTAACAGTGGCTCGTCGCCATAAATAAAGTAGCAGGGGGCGAGCCCTGCTTGTAAGTGTTGTGCGAGTTGTTCAGGATATAGGCGCATTAGAAAGATAAACGATTAAGCTGGCGTACAATTTGCTCTGCGGCTTCGTGCTCCATTTGTTCACGTAGCTGAAACTGCTCTCGGCTAGAGGCCAATGCTTGTGCTGACTTGTCGAGAAAACTGCGATTAAAGGTTACGTTAAATACTTGGCGCGCTTGGTCTGGCATATCTAGGGTAAAGCGAGTACCAAAGCGTGTTGCATATTCTAAGGCATCGGCACGGTTGTTAACCGACGCCACTGTATTACCTTGACCTAAGCCTGAGATGCTCAGTACGGGGGTTAAGGCATCGGGAGCAACAAGTTGAGCACCAGCGCGTTGCAAGCGTGCAGACACTAGACGATAAAATTGACTTTTATCGTCCCCGACCAAGGCAATGCGCTGCAACTCTGGCGCTAAATTATCGCCACCGCGCAACTGAAAACCACAGCCGACGAGCAGTAGGGTTAATAGGACTAAGCCGCTAGCTTTAATGCGATAAAGCATAAGAACTCCTTTGGATTGACGGCTCTCTAAGAGCGCCTTATTTTATGTGGTAATACTCGACTCACATTTATAGCCCGTTCAAAAAGGTAGAGTAAATTCGACCCTAAATTAAACAAGTACCCTGCTTGAATAGGGTACTTGTTGTTCTGATAGCTGACAGCTATTAATTCGCCACTATATTAAGCAGTTTACCGGGTACGTAAATCACTTTGCGTAGGGTTTTGCCTTCAAGGTGACGCGCCACGTTCTCATCGGCTTGTGCCGTTTGCTCAACGTCCTCTTTTGCGGCATCTGCGGCGACGGTAATCTTACTGCGTACCTTGCCATTAACCTGCACCACAATAAGCTTTTCATCTTCAATAAGTGCACTTTGATCAGCCTCTGGCCAAGGGGCATGGTCGATGTCTGTATTGCCTAATCCCTGCCACAGCTCAACACCAGTGTGGGGAATAATAGGGTGTAGCATTACCGTGATGGCTTCCAGTGCTTCTTGTAGTAACGCGCGGTTTTGGGCATCACTCATGTCTACTTTAGTCAGCTGATTCATCAGCTCCATTACGGCGGCAATGGCGGTATTAAAGGTTTGACGGCGGCCAATATCGTCACTGACTTTGTTAATGGTTTTATGTACAGCACGGCGCAGGGCTTTTTGCTCACGGCTTAAGCTGGCGACATTAAGCGCGTCAACAGGGCCGTGAGATTGATGCTCAAACACCAAACGCCATAAGCGTTTAATAAAGCGCTGTGCACCTTCTACCCCTGAATCTGACCATTCCAGCGTCATATCAGCAGGGGAGGCAAACATCATAAATAAACGCACGGTATCAGCACCGTACTTATCGATCATCACCTGCGGATCGATACCGTTATTTTTTGATTTCGACATCTTGGTCATGCCGGTATGCACCAGTTCGTTACCTGCTTGGTCTTTTGCCGTTTTAACGCGGCCTTTTTCGTCGCGCTCAAGGGTGACATCTAGAGGGCTAACCCAAGTACGAGCCCCTTTTTCATCGGTATGATAAAAGGCGTCAGCCAGTACCATGCCTTGGCACAATAAGCGCTTAAAGGGCTCGTCAGATTCTACTAAGCCGGTGTCACGCAATAACTTGTGGAAAAAGCGCGAGTACAATAAGTGCATGCAAGCGTGCTCTATGCCGCCAATATATTGATCCACGGGTAGCCAGTAGTTGGCTTTTTCAGGATCCAACATGCCTTGGTCGTATTCTGGGCTGCAATAGCGGGCATAATACCAAGATGACTCCATAAAGGTGTCAAAGGTGTCGGTTTCACGCAGTGCAGGCTGGCCGTTATAAGTGGTTTTGGCCCACTCGGCATCGGCTTTAATGGGGCTTTGAATGCCATCCATCACCACATCTTCTGGCAAGATAACGGGCAAGTCTGCTTCAGGTACGCCGACCACTGAGCCGTCTTCTAGGTTCAGCATCGGAATAGGGGCACCCCAGTAACGCTGGCGGCTCACGCCCCAATCACGCAGGCGAAAGTTAACGGTACGTTCACCGAGCTTTTTCTCGATTAAGGTATCGGCAATGGCATCAAAGGCGGCTTGAAAATCTAAGCCATCAAATTCGCCGGAGTTAAATAGTATCCCTTGTTCGGTGTACGCCTCTGTGCTGATATCTAGCTCACTACCATCGGCAGGCTTGATCACAGGAGTAATCTCAAGGCCATATTGAGTGGCAAACTCGTAATCACGTTGATCGTGTGCCGGTACCGACATCACCGCCCCAGAGCCATAATCCATTAACACAAAGTTGGCGGCCCAAATGGGGACTTGTTTGCCAGTTAATGGGTGTACGGCATATAAGCCAGTGGCCACGCCTTTTTTATCCATGGTGGCCATGTCTGCTTCGGCAACATTGCTGTTGTGTTTACAGTCTTCGATAAAAGCTGCAAGCTTGGGGTTGTTTTTAGCAGCTTGCTCTGCCAAAGGGTGACCGGCAGCAATGCCCACATAGGTTACGCCCATTAGCGTATCGGGACGCGTGGTGTACACATCCAATGCTTGAGTTTGCTCTGGTGCTTGGTCGGCCACGCCAAAGGTTAAGGTCACACCTTCGCTGCGGCCAATCCAGTTACGCTGCATGGCTTTAACTTGCTCGGGCCACTCATCTAAGGTGTCAAGATCAGCTAATAGCTCATCAGCGTACTCGGTGATTTTAATAAACCACTGCGGAATTTCTTTACGCTCAACCGGAGTGTCACAACGCCAGCAACAGCCTTCGTTGACTTGCTCATTGGCCAGTACGGTTTCATCGTGAGGGCACCAGTTAACCGACGAGGTTTTTTTATAAACCAAGCCTTTTTCGTACAGCTTTGTGAAAAACCATTGTTCCCAACGATAATATTCAGGGGTACAGGTCGCAAACTCACGATCCCAGTCATAACCAAAGCCCAAGCGCTTCAGCTGGTTTTTCATGTAATCGATATTTTCGTAGGTCCAAGGTGCGGGCGCCGTCTTGTTATTAATGGCGGCATTCTCGGCAGGCAAGCCAAAGGCGTCCCAACCTATGGGCTGCAGTACATTTTTACCTTGCAAGCGTTGGTAGCGAGAGATAACGTCACCTATGGTGTAGTTACGTACATGCCCCATGTGCAGTCGGCCTGACGGGTAAGGAAACATAGATAAACAATAAAATTTGTCTTTACCTGGCTGCTCTGTGGCCTTAAAAGTCTGCTGTTCTGCCCACAAGCGTTGCACTTTGGGCTCAATATCTTGGGGAATGTATTGCTCTTGCATGAATGATATCCGGATTTGTGAATTAGGTAATAAACCAAGGCTCTAAATAGCCATAGAATACCTTAGGGGAGGAAAGGCAACAATAGCCGTGCCCTGGGTGCTCACTATGATAAAGGAGATTGAGCATGGATAACCAACATAAGAAAAAGAAAAGTGGCTATGATGCCTTTGTTGACGATTTGCATAAGCGTTGGCAAGAAAGTGAAAATACCAGCATAAAAGAGTTGGTTGAAACCACACAAGCTTATATGGAGGCGGCCAGTGACTTAACCAAAGACGAGCTGGCGTTGATTGCTGAGTATGTAAAGCGAGACTTGGTGGAGCTTGAAGACAGTGGCGATGAGTTTAGAGACAGCTTATTTTATCGACGCATTAAAGAAACCGTTTGGGGATGGGTATCGGAAATTACCGATAAAAGTCAGTTAGAGTGGCAGGAGTTAGCCACAGAGTTGACCAATAATGGTGAATATCAAGCGGGTGAAGTGGTGGGGCCTGGCCGTTACGACTGCACCCTGTGCGCACATTCTCACGAAGTGACTCACCCCGAAGTGCTCACCAGCTGTTTAGAGTGTAATCATACTGCTTTTATTCGCCGTCCATTAGCGGTGTAAGTGACAGCCGTACGTGATACGCCGTACGTGATACGCCGTACGCTATACGTATAAGTACTAAAGAACAGTGTTATGCCGTACGATTTACTCTGCGTGTTAGGGCAATAAAAAACGCCGCGTCTGTTGATGCGGCGTTTTTGTTTTCTGTGCCGCGTATGTCGTACAGCTTACGGCGTTAAACGTTAACTTCTTGCTTTTGCTCTTAGGTTTTCTTGGGCGGCCAGTCGCTGTTGTTGGCCGCGATATTGGCGGCGGCCTTGGCTGGCACCGAATAGGCCGCTAATTAATAGCCAGGCAAACAAAGGTGTGCCACCAAAGCGAGCATAAGGTGTGAGGCCCGTCATACCTGTCACATTGGCATTCAATACACCATGCTCAAATTGCGGCAAACTTGCGATTAGCTTGCCTTTTTCATCTGTCACTAAGGTGACGCCATTGTTAGTGGCACGAATGAGCGGACGCCCTAGCTCTAAAGAACGCATGCGGGCAATTTGTTGATGCTGCCACGGACCAATTGAGCGCCCAAACCAAGTATCGTTTGACAAGGTGAGCAGGTAATCAGTGTCGGGTTTCATGTTATTGCGCACCAAGCTTGGGAAAGCGACCTCATAGCAAATGGCCACGCTAAGCTGTTGTCCTGCGGCGTTTAAGTCGGGCTGGTTTGCCTTACCTTGTGCAAAGGATGACATGGGTAAGTTAAAAAAGGGAGCTAAAGGGCGCAGTAAGTCGCCAAACGGGACGAACTCACCAATGGGCACTAAGTGCTGCTTATAATAGCGATTCGTATGTTCAAGTTGATAGGGAATAGCATTACGGCCCAAAGTAATCACTGAGTTATACATAGCGCCAGAGTCAGCTTGTGAGACTAAGCCGGTGATCAGGCTTTGACCGCGTTCTCGCATTAATCGGTCGACTTGTGCTAACCAAGGAGCCAAGCGCTGCTCGGTTTCTGGCAGTGCAGATTCGGGCCAAATTACCACATCGGCTTGGCGTTCGGGTAAAGTAAGGTTCATATAGCGATCAATGCTATATTCAAGCTGGCCAGATACCCATTTTAGTGATTGTTCAATATTGCCTTGAATGAGCGCAAAGCGGCTGCTTTGAGTAGGCGTAACCCATTGGATATATTGAGTGCTTATTGCAACTGCCCACAGGACTAGTGCGCCAAGACTTGGCCACCAACGCCAGTGTGAGTGGCGGCGAATGCCCAGCCAAAGTGCACCGGCTGAGAATGTCAACAGCCAACTAATGCCTTGTACTCCAAGAATAGGGGCAAGACCTGCCAGCGGCCCATCCAGCTGGCTATAGCCAAACCATAACCAAGGAAAGCCCGTTAATACCCAACCGCGCAGCCAGTCGGCCAGCATTAATAATGCGGGTAACACTAATAAGGCACGCCAGCGAGGGGTAGGCACTAGTCGCTGAGCCAGCCAAACGGCGGCGGCGGTATACAGACTTAAATACGCCGCCAGTAGGGCGACTAATAAAAAAGCAGCCCATAAAGGCAGACCACCAAACAGAGTCATGCTGTTATGGATCCACCATAAACCCACAAAATAAAAGCCAATTGCCCAGATAAAAGCATGTTTAGCTGCCTGCTTAGGGGGCTGAGGCTGGGTGAATGCATACAGGCTCAGTAAAGAGACAAGAGCGAGTGGCCAATAACCAAATGGGCTAAAAGCCAAAACGCCAAGAGCCCCGCTAAGCAGGGCCCCTATGTAAAGCAAGTAATGACGCACGTTTATATGTCTTCCGAAGTAGAGGTTTCCTGATTATCAGGTATCTTAACTTGCAACTGTAACAGACGTCGACGATCGGCATGGGCGACTTTAAAAATAAAGCCATTAATTTCTAACTGCTCGCCTTTAGCGGGTAAATGCCCGAAAGCATGCATTACCAAGCCCCCTACGGTATCTGCTTCTTCGTCACTAAAGTCCGTTTGAAAAAAGTCGTTAAAATCATCGATATCGGTTAATGCTGCCACCGTATAAACCCGCGACGTAACTTGGCGGATCTCGGCACTTTCTTCAGCATCAAACTCATCTTCTATATCGCCAACAATCAGCTCAAGAATATCTTCAATGGTCACTAAGCCCGAAACCCCACCAAACTCATCCACCACTATGGCCATGTGATAACGCTCTTGGCGAAATTCTTTTAGCAGCTTATCGAGCCGCTTACTCTCGGGAACGACCACAGCGGGGCGTAAAATATCATCGATAGAAAATTTTTCATCAGTGAGAGCCAGACCATATTGCAGCAAGTCCTTGGCTAGCAATATGCCCTCTATATGATCTTTATCTTCATTAACCACCGGAAAGCGCGAATGCGTTGACTCGATTATCATCGGTAGAAAATGAGAAACTGGCTGAGATTTTTCTACGGTCACCATTTGTGAACGAGGGATCATAATGTCGCGAACTCTAAGCTCGCTTACATCTAGTACGCCTTCAATCATATCTTTAGTATCTTGATCGATCAGCTCACGCTGGCTGGCGTCCATGATTACTTCTACTAATTCTTCACGGTTCTTCGGTTCGCCCTGAAACATTTGGCCTAGTTTTTCTAACCAATTTTTCTTAGTGGACGAACCGTAATCTGAGTTCGAGTTATCGTCGCTCATTGACCTAATTTAACCTTCATCATCAAGATAGGGATTGGCAATGCCAAGTGTTGCCAAAATGGCAATTTCCTTGGCTTCCATTATATCGGCTTCATCATCCTTAATATGGTCGAAGCCGAGCAAATGCAAGCAACCATGCACCACCATATGGGCCCAATGGGCTTCAAGTGGTTTTTGTTGCTGCTGTGCTTCGTGTTCAACTACTTGGCGACAAATCACTAAGTCACCTAATAGGGGTAAATCGATACCTGGCGGAGCTTCAAATGGAAATGATAATACATTGGTCGGCTTATCTTTACCGCGATAGTCACGATTAAGCTCACGACTTTCATTTTCGTCCACTAAGCGTACTGTTAACTCGGTTTCTTCGCGCTCAGAAGAAAGGGTAGCTCGTAGCCAGCTTTCTAGCTGTTGTTCGCTAGGTAAGCATGGCGCATCATCACAGGCAATTTGTACATCTAACCATAAAGTCATGATGGTGTCTCATTATTCGTTGGAGTACTTACATCTTGCTGTAGTAAGGGGGCTTTTTGCGCGCTGGTTGTTTGTGGTTGCTGCTGAGAGTCAAATGCCTCGTAGGCACGTACAATACGTGCCACCACGGGATGGCGCACCACGTCTTCAGCATGAAAGAAATCAAACGATAAGCCCTCTACGCCGTGTAACACTTCAATGGCGTGGCGTAAGCCTGATTTGGCATTACGAGGCAAGTCTATCTGGGTGATATCTCCAGTGATCACCGCGCGTGAGTTAAAGCCAATGCGGGTTAAAAACATTTTCATCTGTTCAACCGTGGTATTTTGGCTTTCATCAAGAATAATAAAAGCATCATTTAAAGTACGCCCGCGCATATAGGCCAGTGGAGCCACCTCAATAACATTACGCTCAATCAGCTTTTCTACTTCTTCAAACCCCAGCATTTCAAACAAAGCGTCATACAAGGGACGCAAATAAGGGTCTACTTTTTGGCTTAAATCACCGGGCAAAAAGCCCAGTTTTTCACCGGCTTCTACCGCGGGGCGAGTAAGCAAAATACGACGCACTTGCTGGCGCTCTAGGGCATCAACGGCAGCTGCTACCGCCAGATAGGTTTTGCCTGTTCCCGCTGGGCCTATGCCAAAGGTAATGTCGTGGTTAATAATATCTGTAACGTAATTCGCTTGACTGGGTGAGCGCGGTTTAATAAGACCCCGCTTAGTCTTGATACTGACCTCGTTGCGGTACTGATAATGCTCATCTGATTGAGAGGCTTGATCAAGCACTTGGCTGCCTTCAATCGCTAAGTGAACCATCTCAGGCGTAATATCAGCCAGACCTTGGCCACGTACGGGCTGGGTGTCTACATAAAGATCGGTGAGGATCTGTGCCGCAGCGTTAATTAACCGCTGGGCGCCAATGAGGGTGAAATCTTCATTATGATAATTGATTTCTACCCCAAGACGGCGCTCTAATTGTTTAATATTATCATCAAAAGGACCACATAAGCTCGCCAGACGTTGGCCGTCAGCGGGCTGCAATTCAAATTCTAAGGTAGTGACAGCAGAGGTCAAATTAACTCCTGTTCTAAAAAAGCTATCAGCCGTAAGCTTTCAGCTATAAGCCAAATCTTAAACACAGCTCCTGTAGGCTAGTGTTTTTCCTTAACTTATACTTACAGCTGATCGCTTAACGCTTTATTTAAGGGGTAAACGTCGCCACACCCACTTCATCGGCTACGCCATCGGGGCGTCGGGTGAGAATACTTTGTGGTGAGGTTTGTACACGTAACCCCATTTCATCTTCGCCCCGTACAAATTGGCCACGTAAACTATTGGGGCGAGCCTCAATGATTTCTACATCGGCAAAGCCACCAATCAGTGAGTGCGGCCCTTCAAAGTTAACCACGCGGTTATTTTCAGTACGGCCACGCAGCTCCATTGGGTTTAACTTGGACGGGCCTTCCACCAAAATACGCTGAGTAGAGCCCATCATCTGGCGACTGATTTGTTGTGCTTGGTTATTAATCAGTGTTTGTAATTTAGCAAGACGTGCTTTTTTCTCATCCAAAGGCACATCATCTGGCAAATCGGCAGCCGGTGTGCCTGGGCGAGCACTAAATATAAAGCTATAACTTAAATCAAACCCTATATCTTCGATTAACTTTATTGTTTGTTCAAAGTCATCGTTCGACTCACCGGGAAAGCCGATAATAAAATCTGAGCTTAAGGTGAGATCGGGGCGAGCTGCCCGTAATTTACGAATTTTAGATTTGTACTCTAATGCGGTATGAGCTCGTTTCATTAGCGTTAAAATACGATCTGAACCACTTTGTACCGGTAAGTGCAAAAAGCTGACTAACTCAGGTGTGTCTTTGTACACCTCAATAATGTCGTCAGTAAACTCAATAGGGTGACTGGTGGTATAACGGATACGGTCGATACCATCAATTGAGGCCACTAAGCGTAGTAATTCCGCAAAACTGCAAATGTCACCTTCGTGGGTATCACCGCGATAACCGTTAACGTTTTGCCCCAAAAGGTTAACTTCGCGTACCCCTTGATCCGCTAATTGAGCGATTTCATACAAGACATCATCGAGCGGACGGCTGACTTCTTCACCGCGGGTATAAGGCACAACACAAAACGAGCAATACTTAGAGCAGCCCTCCATAATGGAGACATAAGCACTGGCGCCTTCGGCTTTTGGCTCGGGTAAGTTGTCAAACTTTTCTATTTCAGGAAAAGTCACGTCCACTTGAGCCCCGTTACCTTCCATTACCGATTTGATCATGGCGGGTAAACGATGCAGGGTTTGAGGACCAAATACCAAGTCTACATAGTGTGCTCGGGCACGAATCGCTTCCCCTTCTTGAGAGGCAACACAGCCCCCCACACCTATCACTAATTTAGGATTAGCGGCTTTTAGTGGGCGCCAACGGCCTAGCTGATGGAATACTTTCTCTTGTGCTTTTTCACGAATAGAGCAGGTATTTAGCAGCAATACATCCGCTTGTGCAGGATCATCAGTTAGCTCGTAACCGTGGGCGGCGTCTAGCAGAACGGCCATCTTAGATGAATCGTATTCGTTCATCTGACAGCCCCAAGTTTTAATATGTAGTTTTTTGCTCATGGCACTCTTTGAATTACGACCGCGTTAATAACGCTAAAGGACATGGGTATAGAGCGATAATTCTACTCTCTTAGAGTGCGAGTGACCAGCAAGCGTGTGAAGAGTGATCGGAAAAAAAGCAACAGTTTGGGGTAAGTACAGGGTTCGCTTCATAAAAAACACTGACAGTTCAGGGATTAACTCAAACAGATAATTGATCGCTTTGCTGTCAATTAAACAATAGAGTTACGTTAGAATAGCCTAAAAATAATGAGGTGAGCACATGGACAAACAAGAACACTGCGATATTGCCATTGTGGGCGGCGGCATGGTGGGCGCATTAACAGCGGCATTGTTGGCACCAACCGGCTTGCATATTCGTGTTATAGAAGCGCGAACGGCCAAGGCGTTTAGCGCCGAACAGCCCGCAGATTTGCGCGTGTCCGCCATTAGTGCCACCTCGGTACGCTTATTAGAGCAAGCTGGTGCTTGGCAACATATTATAGCCATGCGCGCTTGGCCTTATCAGTGCTTAGAAGCCGCTGAGCTTGACGGCTTTTATACCCGCTTTAGTGCAGCGGAACTTAAATGTGATTATCTTGGATATATGGTCGAGAATCGCATTATTCAGCTAGGCTTGTGGCAGGAGTTAGCCAAGCACCCCAATGTACATCTTGATTGCCCTAATGGTGTGCGCGCCTTACAACAAAATGAGGCCGGGGCGCAGTTAAGCTTGACCGAAGGCCAGCAGTTGCAGGCTAAGTTGGTGCTGGCCTGCGATGGGGCTGAATCTGTGACTCGTCAGCTGGCGGGTATTGGCGTAACAGCTTGGGATTACAGTCAGCATTGCATGTTGATCAGTATTGAAGCGGACGAGTTAGAATCCGATACCACTTGGCAGCAATTTAGTGCCAGCGGCCCTCGGGCATTTTTACCCATGGGAGAAAAGCGCGGTTCATTGGTTTGGTATGATCACAAAGCGCGCATTCAGGCGCTGACTGCGCTGGATAATTCGGTATTAGCCGAGCAAGCTCGGGCACATTTCCCGGCCAGAATGCGCAATATAAAGGTGTTAGATAAAGGCAGCTTTGCCTTGCGTCGGCGTCATGCTAATCAATATGTAAAAGGGGCTGTGGTGTTGTTAGGCGATGCCGCTCATACCATTAATCCGCTGGCAGGCCAGGGGGTGAATTTAGGCTTTAAAGATGTGGCCCTACTTAATAAGCTGATTCATCAAGGGCTTGTGGCTAAATTAGACTTTGCCGCTGCTGAGCGGTTAGCGCGTTATCAGCGTGGGCGCCGGCCCGATAATTTGTTGATGCAGTCGGCGATGGATGTGTGTTATCACACCTTTAGTAATAATTTTTTGCCAATAAAAGTGTTGCGTAATTTAGGGTTAAAAGCCGCCGAGCACAGTGGGCCGCTGAAAAAACGAGTAATGAAATATGCAATGGGGTTGTAAGAGTGGCGCCGAGCCTGTCATCTCATCACATATTTTTTTGATATTTGAGTGGTAATCAGGCAGAGCGCGCTACTCCGCTCGACTCGCCGCTGGGCTAGCCACCTTTGCTGGGTAACGGCTGCAAATATTCACAGGATATTTGGTCCATCACCCAGCAGAGGTACACGGCAGCAAGCTGCCCCATACGGGCTCCGCCGCGCCCTCCCTGGCGCGGAGGGTCGACGGAGCAGACACCCTCTGCCTGCCCATTAGCATCTGAGCTGCCAGTCATTACAAACTGTCGGCATCTAAATATGAATAAAGGGCAAGCACCAAGTATCTGGTGCGCTTTTATGGGGTTATGGTGTAGCTCTGGTAAGTCTTTGCTAAATTCTGTACAATTTCGCGCCCCTGTGGGCACTGGTCAGTAAGCGATGAGGCAACCGAAATGAGTGATAAAAAAGTAAACCTACTAGATTTGGATCGTAAGGGGATGCGCGCCTTCTTTGAAGAGATGGGCGAAAAACCGTTTCGAGCCGATCAAGTGATGAAATGGATTTATCACTACGGTTGTGACGACTTTGAGCAAATGACCAATATCAACAAGGTATTGCGTGCCAAGTTACAACAAAAAGCGGAAATTCAGGCTCCCGAAATCAGCGTCGAAAAAATTTCTGATGACGGCACCATTAAGTGGGCGATGCAGGTCGGTTCCCAAGAAGTAGAAACCGTTTATATTCCCGATGGCGACAGAGCGACTTTATGTGTGTCTTCTCAGGTAGGTTGTGCCCTCGATTGTAAGTTTTGCTCGACCGCACAGCAGGGCTTTAACCGCAACTTAAAAGTGTCAGAAATTATTGGCCAAGTTTGGCGTGCCGCCAGTCGTGTTGGTTTTGTGCGTGACAATGAACGTAAACCCATTACTAATGTGGTAATGATGGGCATGGGTGAGCCGCTGCTTAACCTAAATAATGTGGTGCCAGCGATGAGCTTAATGCTGGAAGACTTTGGCTTTGGTTTGTCTAAACGTCGAGTGACATTATCTACCTCAGGTGTTGTGCCAGCACTGGATAAAATGGGTGACATGATAGATGTGGCACTAGCAGTGTCCTTGCATGCGGCCAACGATGAATTACGCTCACAAATTATGCCCATCAACGATAAGTACAACATTGCGACTTTGCTTGAGAGTGTGCGTAACTATATTAGTAAATCCAATGCGAATCATGGCAAAGTGACCATCGAATATGTGCTGCTTGATCATGTGAATGACGGCACCGAACATGCGGAAGAATTGGCGGAACTCTTAAAAGACTTACCTTGTAAGATCAACCTGATCCCCTTTAACCCCTTCCCAGGCAATGACTATGGCAAGCCGAGCAACAGCCGTATTGATCGCTTCAATAAAGTTTTGATGAAGTATGGCAACACGGTCACGATTCGTAAAACCCGCGGCGATGATATCGATGCCGCCTGTGGTCAGCTGGTGGGTGATGTTATTGACCGTACCAAGCGCACCATGAAAAAACGGATGCAGGAGCAACCTATATCCGTCACAATAGTTTAAGAAAGCGTTATAGTCTGTCGTTTAGTGCTATTGTGTGGCGGATGAGGTGAGTTCACTTAGGGTTTTTAGTGTTAATGGGAACATTTCTAGCAGGCCGTGGTCATGTGTAACTAGGCTGTGGTGTTTCCTACTATAATTAACCCAGTCCAACACGTTTATGGTTAACAGCACGTATTGAATTGGCAGCAAAGTCGCAATGAAGAGCAGATAACCGCTGCCCATCAAGACGCTTATTTCCAGACTCATAACAGGCTAGGCGATTGTTATTAAATGACGATAAATGAAGCAGATACACAGCCACAGGCTGACACTCCAATAACCTCTGGGCCTGGCTCCTTATTGCGTCATGCTCGCGAGGCTAAAGGGTGGACGCAAGCAGAGGTGGCTCGCCGACTTAACTTACGACTGGCAGTGATCGAGTCGATTGATAGCGATCAACATAAAGCCGGAGTGGCAACCACTTTTTTACGCGGTTATGTCAAAGCTTATGCCAAAGTGGTAGGGGTGGATGAGCGTCAGGCATTAGCGGCATTTGATGTCGTGAATACTGAAGAGCCAGCGTTTGAAGCATCAATGAAAAGCTTTTCTAAAAAAACGCGTCAACAAGCCAGTGATAAATGGCTAAAGCGCATTAGCTGGTTCGTTTTTTTAGGTTTACTCGTATCATTAGTTTACTGGTGGTGGCAAGAGGGCGGTGCTGAACAAATGGGACGGGGCTCTCCTGTGGTTCATGATCAGAGCGCTACAAATCTCTCTGAGCCTAAGGTATCAGCTTCGTCTAACTCGCCACTGGACGCAATTAATACATCCGAGACCCCATTAACGAACGTCGAACCTAATGCTAACACGCAAGTAATCCCTAATGCTGACGGGAATACCCCCACCACAAATGCACAAGCGAGTGGTGGCGTTCAGGCGAATAACCCCGAGGCCGATGCTGAGTCCACTGTAGCCACAAGTGAACCCTCTCAAGCAGATTCAATGCCAGACGCCAACCCTAGACTACTCAGTTTACGCTTTAGTGATGACTGCTGGATTAGAATTACCGACAGTAGCGGGGTAACACTGAGTGAAGGGATTAAAACAGCGCAGCAGACCTTAGCGTTAGAAGGAAAGCCTCCTTTTAAGGTGGTGTTAGGCGTACCCGGTGCGGCTCATATTGAATATATGAACCAAACCGTCGACTTATCCTCTTTTAGTGCCGGTCGGGCAGCCCGACTGACGATTCCCCTTGATTAAAGCAAGAGTAACTAATGTCCTTACATGACTCTCCTATTGTGCGACGTCAATCTAAACAAATTCGTGTAGGCTCAGTGTTAGTCGGTGGTAATGCCCCTATTAGTGTGCAAACCATGACCAATACGCTCACCACAGATGTTGAGGCGACGCTGGCCCAAATTCGGGCGGTTGAAAAAGTGGGCGCCGATATGGTGCGGGTATCTGTCCCTACTATGGAGGCGGCAGAAGCCTTTAAAGTGATCCGTGCTAACACCACAATACCCTTGATTGCTGATATTCACTTTGACTATCGTATTGCCTTACAAGTAGCAGAGTACGGTGCTGATTGTCTACGTATTAACCCAGGCAACATTGGCCGTGAAGACAGAGTACGTGCTGTTGTGGATTGTGCGCGAGACAAAGGCATTCCCATTCGTATTGGTGTGAATGGCGGATCGCTTGAAAAAGAAATTCAAGAAAAATACGGTGAACCCACCCCCAATGCTTTGGTTGAATCAGCCCTGCGCCATGTTGATATACTCGACCGCCTTAACTTTGATCAGTTTAAGGTTAGCGTTAAAGCCTCCGATGTCTTTTTAGCGGTGGGCGCTTATCGAGAGCTGGCACGTCAAATTGAGCAGCCTTTACACCTAGGGATCACCGAGGCCGGTGGTTTTCGTTCTGGGGCGGTGAAATCTTCTGTGGGATTAGGCATGTTACTGGCCGAAGGCATAGGCGATACGCTGCGTATTTCATTGGCGGCAGACCCGGTTGAAGAGATTAAAGTGGGCTTTGATATATTAAAGTCACTGCGTATTCGCTCTAGAGGTATTAACTTTATTGCTTGTCCGTCGTGCTCACGTCAAGAATTTGATGTGATTAGCACAGTGAATGAGTTAGAAAATCGCCTTGAAGATATTATAACCCCTATGGATGTATCTATTATTGGCTGCGTGGTCAATGGCCCAGGCGAGGCACTTATTTCGGACTTAGGCTTAGCAGGAGCCCAACGCAAAAGCGCTTTATACGACGATGGCGAGCGCATTGGTCGATTAGATAACCGCAGCTTAGTCGATAGCTTAGAAAGTCGAATTCGAGCCAAAGTGGCCATGATGGATCCCAATGCCCGTATTCCGGTACAAGGCAAAGACTAAGTCGAATTCCTTGATTGACCTTAGGCATTAAACCGATTTAAACGCATTTATTACACCGTCAAAGACAGAGATATTTTTGTGGCCAAACAAATTCAAGCAATTCGTGGAATGAACGACTGCCTGCCGGAGCAAACTCCCGCCTGGCAACAAGCAGAAACCGTATTACGTCAATTAATGGCCAGCTACGGCTATAGCGAAGTACGCATGCCTGTGATGGAAAATACTGGCTTATTTCGCCGCGCCATTGGTGAAGTGACCGATGTCGTTGAAAAAGAAATGTACAGTTTTGACGACCGTAATGGCGATAGCATGACCTTGCGACCAGAGGGGACGGCCGGTTGTGTACGCGCTGGTATTCAACACGGTCTTTTATATAATCAAGAACGTCGCATGTGGTACATGGGGCCGATGTTTCGTTATGAACGCCCTCAAAAAGGTCGCTATCGTCAGTTTCATCAATTTGGTGTCGAAGTGTTTGGCCTGCAAGGCCCCGATATCGACGCCGAGTTAATTATGCTGACGGCTCGGTTATGGAAGCAGCTCGGGGTAAGTGAGCATTTAGTGTTGCAACTAAATAGCTTAGGCCAGCCCGAAGAGCGTGCAGAATATCGCCAAGCGCTGGTAACGTATTTAGAGCAATATTACGAGCAACTTGATGCTGACAGTCAGCGTCGCTTGCACACTAACCCATTACGGGTACTCGATAGTAAAAATCCTCAAGTACAGGCGTTATTACAAGACGCCCCTATTTTAAGTGATTACTTTGGTGAAGCGACGCAAGCTCACTTTGCTAACTTAACGGCCTTACTGACCGCCGCAGGCATTGCCTTTGAAATCAATCCGCGCTTGGTTCGAGGGCTTGATTATTACAACCTCACCGTGTTTGAGTGGGTGACTGAAAGCCTAGGCGCGCAAGGCACAGTATGTGGTGGTGGGCGTTACGACGGCTTAGTGGAGCAGTTAGGGGGACAAGCTACCCCTGCTGTGGGTTTTGCCATGGGCATGGAGCGCTTGGTGTTACTGCTAGAAACTCTAGAAAAAGTGAACACGCAGCCTGCTCTTGCAGATGTGTATATCGCCATGATGGGCGAGTCGACACAAGTGGCCGGTTTTGCCTTAGCAGAACAGTTGCGAGACCATATTCCAAGCTTGAGCGTGATGAGCCACTGCGGTGGTGGTAACTTCAAGAAACAACTAAAACGCGCCGATAAAAGCGGTGCTAGCATGGCCCTTATTTTAGGGGAAGATGAAGTGGCACGAGGTGAAGTCACCATTAAATATTTACGTGGCCAAGGTGAACAGCAAACCTTGACCGTTAACGATATCATTGAACAGCTGAAAGGTGATCTAAGTGGACTTTAATAGCACGGAAGAGCAGCAAATAGAAACCCTCAAACGCTGGTGGTCAGAGTATGGCAAATCGATCATATTAGGGGCTGTTGTCGGGTTAGGGGGCTTATTTGGCTGGCGTTATTACCAAGCTGATCAAATAGAAACCCGTGCCGCCGGTGCCGATAGCTTTGCGTATGTCAGCGGTGAATTGGCCAGTAAAGGCCCAGATGCATTTGATGCAGCAGCAGAGTTTGTGGAACAAAACCAAGGGAACAACTACGGTGAGCTGGCCGCATTGTTGTTGGCCAGTGAAGCGATAAAAGCTAATCAATTACCGTTGGCTCAGCAGCAATTAGCGTTAGCGCTAGCTGGCACTCAAGATGAGGCACTGAGTAATACTATTGGTTTGCGTCTGGCTCGTGTCTTGTTAGCGCAAAATAATATAGCTGATGCACAAGCTGCATTAAATAATGTAACGGCAGATGCCTTCGCCGCACAGCGCAGTGAAGTTCAGGGTGATCTGTATATGGCGCAAGATAAGCCTGCTGATGCCAGTGACGCTTATCGCGCTGCCAGAGATGCTGGTGGCCTGACTGATAATCCTAGCTTACGCCTTAAATTAGATAATTTAGGTGTATCTGATAAACCGAGTGAGGATGCATAATGATGCGCAAACAGGTCTCGGTATTGTCTTTATTGCTCGCCATGGGGCTAAGTGCCTGCTCGAGCAATACGGATGTGATCCAAGTTAGCCCGCTGCCCGATATTAACAATACGCTAAACACGAAAGCGACGTGGTCAACCTCAGTGGGCAATGGCGTTGGAGATTTTTATTCTCAGCTGGCACCAGCAGTGGACGGCGAGCGTATTTTTGCCGCCTCACGAGATGGCAAGCTAGCCGCGTTTGATCGCCACAACGGCAAGCGCCAGTGGCAGCAGCGACTCGATAAATTAGCCATTAACGACAATCAACGCAGCCCACGCATTTCCGGCGGCTTAACAGCCGCCTACGGCAATCTGTATTTTGGCTCTGAAAATGGCATCGTCTATGCGGTTGCTCAATCGGACGGTGAAATACTCTGGACCCAAGTTGTACCCGGCGAAGTGCTAGCCGCCCCTGCCGTAGATGAAGGCAAGGTGGTGGTGCATACCAGTGCGGGTAATTTAGTTGCTCTAGACTCAAGCACTGGCGAGCAGCAATGGCAACTGCGTAATGAGCAGCCAAGCTTAACCTTGCGTAGCATGGCAACGCCGGTCAGTGTGGGCGGAGCGGTATTATACGGTCGTGCCGATGGTCGTTTAGGTGTCGCTTTATTGGCGAATGGTCAGCCGGTGCGTGATACCCGTATTGCCAGCCCCCGTGGAGCTACTGAATTAGAGCGCATGGTTGATGTGGCTGCCAAACCGGTAATTTTAGGCGATATCCTGTTTACAATCGCTTATAATGGTCAACTGACTGCTCATCAGTTGATTTCGGGGCAAGAATTGTGGAAGCGCCAGTATCAGGGCTCTCAGGATCTAAGCACCGACGGACGCCTACTTTATATCAGTGATAGCCGCAGCCACCTATTTGCAGTGGATGCGCGTAGCGGTATGGAAGTATGGTCGAATACCGAGCTGGAAAATCGTCAGCTAACCGCGTCAGCGGTGTTCGGTGATTATCTGGTGGCAGGTGATGCACAGGGATATTTGTACTGGTTTAATCGCCAAACAGGCGTGCTTGAATCACTGCAGCGTCTCGACAGTAAAGGGCTTTATATTGCGCCTTTAGTGGTTGATGACCTCCTTTATGTGCAGAGCCGTAGTGGCGATTTGGTGGCTATAGGTCAACCGTAAGCGTTACACAAGTACACCACCGGCTCCTGATCTACGATCAGGAGCCGTTATTGTTTTTTGGAGACTGATCTTATGATGCCAGTAGTGGCTCTGGTGGGGCGCCCTAACGTGGGCAAATCCACTCTATTCAACCGTTTAACCCGTACCCGAGACGCCTTAGTGGCCAACTTTCCTGGCCTCACTCGAGATCGCCAATATGGCCAAGCAAAAATTGGTGAGTTGGAATTTATCGTGGTAGATACCGGCGGTATCGATGGCACCGAGCAGGGTATAGAGCTTGAAATGGCTGCACAATCATTGGCCGCTGTAGATGAAGCCGATGTTGTATTATTTATGGTGGACGCAAGGGCCGGGCTTAGCTCGGCAGACGAAGGCATTGCGGCTCACCTGCGTCGTTGCCAAAAAAAGACCTTATTAGTGGTGAATAAAACCGATGGTATTGACGCTGACTCAGCCGTAAGCGAATTTTATCAATTAGGGCTGGGCGGTGTTTATCCTATTGCTGCCAGCCAAGGCCGTGGCGTACTTAGCTTAATTGAAACCGCATTGGCACCACAGTTAGCTGAGCTGGCAGAGGAGCAACAACAAGCTGCTACCTTATTAGCCGAGCCAGAGTCAGAGCAGGTTTCTGAGTCAGAAGAAGAGCTTGATTTTGGTGAGTTAGACGAGGATCAGGTGCAAGAACTGCTGACTGCCATGGATCAGGCAAACGAAGAAGATGCTCAGCAATTTGCAGATTTACCCATTAAGTTAGCGATTGTAGGTCGCCCTAACGTGGGTAAGTCGACGCTCACTAACCGTATCTTAGGTGAAGAGCGTGTGGTGGTGTATGACCAGCCTGGTACCACTCGTGATTCTGTGTATATTCCGATGCAGCGTGACGAGCAAGAATATATCTTGATTGATACTGCGGGTGTACGTCGTCGTGGCCGTGTGCATGAAGCGGTTGAAAAATTCTCGGTGATTAAAACCCTAAAAGCCATTGAAGATGCCAACGTCGTCTTGTTAGTTGTGGATGCTCGAGAAGGTATTTCTGATCAAGATCTAAGCTTGCTTGGTTTTGTGCTCAATGCGGGTCGCAGTATAGTGCTGGCAGTCAATAAGTGGGATGGTCTTGAAGATACGGTGCGCGAAGATATCAAACGCGAGCTAGACCGTCGGTTAGGCTTTATTGATTTTGCACGTTTGCACTTTATTTCTGCACTGCACGGTAGTGGTGTGGGTAACTTATTTGAGTCTATTCAAGAAGCTTACCAATCGGCCACTAAACGGGTGAATACCTCTATGCTGACGCGGATCATGATGATGGCGCAAGACGATCATCAGCCGCCACTCGTAGGGGGGCGCCGTGTTAAGTTGAAATATGCTCACGCTGGTGGCTACAACCCACCGCGCATTATTGTGCACGGTAATCAAGTTAATACCTTGCCAGATTCTTATAAACGTTATTTGATCAATTACTTTCGTCGTTCATTACAGATAATGGGCACGCCTATTCGTGTGGAGTTTAATGAGGGCATCAACCCTTATCAAGGCAAGAAGAATAAATTGACTCAAAACCAGATGCGCAAACGCAAACGCTTGATGCGTTTTAATAAGAAAAAGTAATTTCCAAACGCCGGCGCTCAGCCGGCGTTTTATTTTAGAACAGAGAAAAGAGCTAAATATAATCTAAGCGCCTCTTGTACCAACACCTACTACATCCACAAAAAAATAGTAATAGTCTCTAAAAGGAGAAGTTAATAATAATAGTGGCTATAAGCCGCAACGTCACTCATTGCTCACCATTATGGTCTATGATGAATAGCGAGATAGATTGTCTGTACTCGGAGGAATATATGTATACATCGTTACTGGTTGCGGTTGATGGTTCTAAACAAAGTGAAAAAGCGCTGACTTTAGCCTGTTATTTAGCGCAAAGTAATCAGGCAAAAATACATATTGTGCATGCGCCTGAAGTATTACAGCATCCGGCAATCATGACTTGGGGGCTGGGTGCCGTATCGTTAGAGAGCAGTCGTGAAGAGCTAGCGGCCATGAGTAGTAAATTGGTCGAGCATGCTGTGTCTGTTGCTAAAGAGCAGGGCATTAACCAAGTTGAGGGTCATGTGATTTATGGTGAGCCAACACTCGCTATTATTAAGCAGGCCGATAATTTAGGTGTGGATGTGATTGTGATGGGCTGTCGAGGCTTGGGTAACCTATCGGGCTTAGTCATGGGCAGTGTTTCACATAAAGTCAGCCACAGTGCCCAATGTGGCGTTATTACTATTCGCTAATGTATCAGTGCCGAATGTTTGGCGCCCAGCGTCCAAATTAAAGAGCGACCCCCCTCTTTGTTTAGTTCGGCGCTGGGTACTGGACGCGAATGTACTTCAATCTGCTTGCGCCTCTAAAAAATACGCATTATTACGGCGCAAAATATTGCGTCGTACGTCTTTCATTAGTATTTTTCGGCGCGGAGAGCAGGTTTTATTGGTACGCTGTTTTAGTAATAAACGTCTTCGTCTTAGCATGGGGGCTCCTGTAGTAATCTTAGTATAATGTTAACGCAGCAGGCGCTGGCCTGCTGCTGTGATGCATTACATATCAGCTTTTGTGTTAGGTAAAGTGACATTTTCATTAAATGTCGGTTTCGACTGTGGGCGCTTCATGTTGAATACGTAAGTTTGTATCTGCTTGAGCATAATCTTGCCACAGTAAGCTTTGATAATACTGACGAATATTATTCACAAACTGTTTCGTCTCACGCCCCCGGGCATAACCATAGCGAGTTTGGCGATACCATTTAGGCTGATGCAAAAGCGGCAGATTCTCTTTTACTTGTGCCCAAGAATTGGGATCTTGCTGGCGAGACTGCGTGAGT
The DNA here is from genome assembly GCF_017498065.1 of Oceanisphaera pacifica. Lineage (GTDB taxonomy): Bacteria > Pseudomonadota > Gammaproteobacteria > Enterobacterales > Aeromonadaceae > Oceanimonas > Oceanimonas pacifica. The sequence goes on from NZ_JAGDFX010000002.1 coordinate 231,190, forward strand.
CTGCGCACATCTAACACATGCCCTAAGCCAATGTTATAAGCGGCCAAGGCAAACCAAATGCGTTCTCCATCAGGAATAGAGGCGGGCAAACGCGCTAAAATAGAGGTTAAATATTGGGCGCCACCGCGGATACTTTGTTCGGGATCGAGCCGGTTTGTCACGCCCACTTGCGCGGCTGTGTCTTCGGTAAGCATCATCATGCCGCGCACCCCAGTATAAGAGGTGGCTTTAGGATCCCAGTGTGATTCTTGGTAACTCATTGCTGCCAGTAAGCGCCAGTCTAACTCCCCAGCATAACGCTCAAATAACGGCTGATATTGTGGTAAGCGGTTATCGATACGCTGTAAAAAGGTGCGAGTATCAACATAGTCAAAGCTTTGTACATGACCAAAATATTTCTCATGTAATCGCGCTAACGTACCATTACTCGATTGTTGTTCAAAAAAACTGAGCATGGGCCCTAAGAGGCTGTCGTCTCTATTTTTAGGTAACATCCAGGCAATGGCTTGTGGCTTACCGACAGTAAAAGCCGCTTCAATACTGGGGTAGTAACGCTGAGTTCTGGCCAATAAAATATCGTTTACTAAGGCATACTCTGTCTTTTTTTCTGCTACTTGGCGTAATAAATCTTCGGCATCGCTATCGCGTTGGGCTTGCCAGAATAATTCAGGATGAATTTGTTGTTGCTCATATAACCATTCGGCTTGGCTGGAGCCGGCCAGTACAGTGATACCGTTGGTAAGATCTTGAATACGTTTAGGGCGAGCTGTCCCCTTGCGATAAGCTAACGTGTGTTCGATATGATAATAACTGGGTCCAAAACGATAAAGCTGGCGTCGCTGTTTAGTGTTGACTAAGCCGGCGGCGAGCATATCGACGTGACCGTTATCTAACAAAGCAAATAACTCATCTATGCTATATGCAGGTACCATTTGTAGTGCAATATTGTCGCCTAAAGATGCAGAAAACTGGTAGGCGAGTTCAAAATCTAGACCTTCTTCTTGCCCATCACGCAAAAAATAATACAGCGGGTGATACAGGGTTCCCACACGCAGGCTGCCCCTTTGTTGTATCTGTTCAACGCTATTGGCTTGCTGTGTCTGGCGATCACAGCCGCTAGCTGCCAGTATACCTAGCAGTAATAAGGGCTTTAGTAGCAAGATAACTCGACGCAAAGCAGCTCCTAACGATAAATAATGGCTATTTTATAACAGAAGTCGCTCACTTCGTCAGCTGGCAGAGAAAGATAAACGTCTGCTGGAAAGGTAAAGAGGGCCGGGTAAGAATGAAGGGCAACGTAAAGAGTATGCTAAATTTGTGGGGGCTAAGAGCTTAGGTAGCCAAGCCGGTTCGCTATAACAGCCGAAGAATACAGTTCTGAGCGTGCGGGTAAAAAAATGGGCGTCGACAGAGCACAGGGGGGATCCTATAATGGCAGCCAACTTCTCAACCCCCCATTCATTCACGCTTTGAGAATCGCCACTATGGAAATACTGAGAGGCTTACCCGCCTTATCTGGTTTCAGAATTCAAGCCTTGGTTCGCCAAGCCCAGCAGCAAAACTTGCCACTGGTTGATATCACCACCGAATACGTCCACTTTGTTGCCCTTAACGCTAACCTCGAAGCGAAAGAGCGACACACATTGGCCCAGCTACTTGATAGTCCGGCCCAAGGCGTTACGCCTGCCGCTAATAGCCAGATGGCGTTAGTTACTCCAAGGCCCGGCACCTTGTCGCCTTGGTCTACTAAAGCCACCGATATTGCGCATAACTGTGGCTTAAGCCAAGTTAAACGCATTGAGCGCGGCATTAGCTATTATTTAAGTTTTGAGCGCACCCCCAGCGAGGCTGAATTAACGGCTATTACCGGCTTGTTATTTGACCCCATGACGGAGGTAGTGCTGACTCAGCTCGAAGATGCCCGTTGTCTTTTTGCCCAAGCCGAGCCCGCTCCTGTTAGCGTGGTTGATATACAAAGCGGTGGCCGAGAGGCGCTAGTTGAAGCAAATGTAAGCTTAGGCTTGGCGCTCGCAGAAGATGAAATCGATTACTTATTTGCCGGCTTTACCGAGTTGGGGCGTAACCCCAATGATATTGAACTTTATATGTTCGCTCAGGCTAACTCCGAGCATTGCCGCCATAAAATTTTTAACGCCGACTGGACCATAGACGGTGTCGAGCAGCCAAAGTCGCTGTTTAAAATGATTAAAAATACCCACGAGCAAGTGCCTGAGCATGTGTTGTCTGCCTATAAAGATAACGCTGCTGTGATGAGCGGCTCGTTCGCTGGACGCTTTTTTGCGAGCCCTGAGTCTGGGGAATATCGTTACCATCAAGAAGATATTCATATCTTAATGAAGGTGGAAACCCATAACCATCCGACCGCTATTTCACCTTATGCAGGCGCGGCTACCGGCTCAGGTGGTGAAATTCGTGATGAAGGTGCAACCGGTCGTGGCTCTAAGCCAAAAGCGGGGCTGGTGGGCTTTAGTGTCTCTAACCTAAAAATTCCTACCTACCCACGTCCGTGGGAACAAGATTTTGGTAAGCCAAATCGTATTGTGAGTGCGCTTAACATCATGTTAGATGGGCCTTTAGGTGGCGCGGCTTTTAATAACGAATTTGGTCGTCCAGCCTTGCTGGGTTACTTTCGTACCTTTGAAGAAAAAGTATCCAGCTTTAACGGTGAAGAAGTACGTGGTTATCATAAGCCAATCATGTTGGCCGGTGGCTTGGGTAATATCCGTGACGAGCATGTCCAAAAAGGGGACATTACTCCAGGCGCTAAGCTGATTGTGCTGGGTGGTCCGGCCATGAACATTGGCTTGGGCGGCGGGGCTGCATCGAGTATGACATCGGGTCAGTCGAGTGAAGACCTAGACTTTGCCTCCGTACAGCGCGATAACCCCGAAATGGAGCGTCGTTGCCAAGAAGTGATCGACCGCTGCTGGGCCATGGGCAATAACAACCCGATACAGTTTATTCACGACGTAGGCGCGGGCGGCTTATCTAATGCTATGCCAGAGCTGGTGAGTGATGGCGGGCGTGGTGGGCGTTTTAATCTGCGCGATATTCCCAACGATGAGCCGGGCATGAGCCCGTTGCAAATTTGGTGTAATGAGTCACAAGAGCGCTATGTGATGTCGGTGGCTAATGATCGCTTAGCTGAATTTGAAGCAATTTGTCACCGCGAGCGCGCGCCGTTTGCGGTAGTGGGTGAAGCCACGGTTGAGCCACACTTAAGCTTAACAGACAGCCACTTTGATAATCAGCCCATTGATATGCCATTAGATGTGTTGTTGGGTAAAGCGCCTAAAATGCAGCGGGACGGCCAAACTCAACAGCATCAAAGCCCGGCGCTCGACCTGAGCGGTATTACCCTAAAAGGCGCGGCTGCGCGAGTAATGACTCTGCCTGCGGTGGCGGACAAAGGCTTTTTAATCACCATTGGTGATCGCAGTGTGACTGGATTGGTGGCACGAGACCAAATGGTCGGGCCTTGGCAGGTGCCAGTGGCAGACTGTGCCGTTACTGCGGCCTCTTACGACAGCTACGTGGGCGAAGCCATGTCACTGGGTGAGCGCACCCCTGTGGCCTTGCTCGATTACGCAGCATCAGCGCGGTTAGCCGTAGCTGAGTCCATTACCAATATTGCTGCTACAGACATTGGTGAGCTAAAACATATTAAACTGTCAGCTAACTGGATGGCGGCGGCGGGCCACCCTGGGGAAGATGCCGGTTTATATGAAGCGGTGAAAGCGGTTGGTGAAGAGCTGTGCCCAGAGTTAGAGTTAACTATCCCTGTTGGCAAAGACTCCATGTCGATGAAAACCAGTTGGAACGATGGCGGTGAAGAAAAATCGGTCACTTCGCCATTATCATTGGTGATCACCGCCTTTGCTCGGGTGACAGACATTCGCAATACCGTAACGCCTTGGTTGCGCACCGATCAGGGCGATACTAGCCTGATTTTGGTGGACTTAGGCAAGGGACAAAATCGTTTAGGCGCCTCGGCATTAGCACAAGTGTATCGCCAATTAGGTGATACCCCTGCCGACTTAGACAGCCCTGTATTATTGAAGAATTTCTTTAATGCCATGCAAACCCTAGTGGCCGATAAACAACTATTGGCCTATCACGATAAAGGCGATGGCGGTTTATTTGTTACCCTAGCTGAAATGGGCTTTGCCGGTAATACCGGCTTAGACATTGAGCTCGATTTGCTGGGTAGCGATAATCTAGCCGCATTATTTAATGAAGAGCTAGGGGCGGTGATACAAGTGCGCCAGGCCGATAAAGAAGCGGTATTAACCTGCTTGGCCGGCCATGGCTTGGCCAGTTGCAGTCATGTGATTGGTGTGCCTAACCAAGACGACTTACTACGCTTTTTCTATGCTGGCAAAGAAGTATACAGCGAGACCCGTACCGAGCTGCGTCGTTTATGGTCAGAAACCAGCTACCAGATGCAAGCGCTGCGTGATAACCCCGAAACGGCACAAGCCGAGTATGACGCTAAACTGGCCACCGACAATCCTGGTTTGTCGGTTAAACTAAGCTTTGATCCGAAAGAAGACATTGCCGCTCCTTATATTGCGAAGGGAATGCAGCCTCGTATGGCCATTTTACGTGAGCAAGGCGTTAACTCACACGTAGAAATGGCAGCAGCCTTTGATCGTGCCGGCTTTGCAGCGGTCGATGTACACATGAGTGACTTACAAAGCGGTCGTTACCGGTTAGATGAGTTTTCTGGCATGGTCGCTTGTGGTGGTTTCTCTTACGGTGATGTGTTGGGAGCCGGTGGCGGCTGGGCTAAATCGATATTGTTTAACGACGCGCTACGTGCTCAGTTTGGTGCTTTCTTTGCGCGTGAAGACAGCTTTGCCCTAGGGGTGTGTAACGGTTGCCAAATGCTCTCTCGCTTGCGGGATTTAATCCCGGGCGCTGCCCATTGGCCTGACTTTGTTCGCAACCAGTCTGAGCGTTTTGAAGCTCGCTTTAGTTTAGTGGAAGTACAAGAGTCGCCGAGCTTGTTTTTATCGGGCATGGCCGGTTCTCGTTTGCCGATTGCGGTATCCCACGGTGAAGGTCGCATTCAAACCGTGAATGCCGATATTCAGACCATTGAAGCCAGCGGCACTGTGGCACTGCGCTTTGTTAATAATCAAGGGCAAGCTACAGAGCAGTATCCGGCTAACCCGAATGGTTCAGTGAATGGTATTACTGGGCTGAGTAGCCAAGACGGACGTGTGACCATTATGATGCCGCACCCCGAGCGGGTGTTCCGTACTGTTGCTAACTCTTGGTACCCTGATGCTTGGGGCGAAGATGGTGGTTGGATGCGTATTTTCCGTAATGCACGGAAAAATATCGGTTAAAATCGCATTTTGCTTCTCACTATAAAAAAGCCCACGCAATGTGGGCTTTTTATTTTCCACTTGAGTCTATATGATAGATGGCTTAACGCTGTGCTGTTTACTTAGCATGGCCAGTTTGGTGATAAATAACGAATAAAACACACCTATTCACTCAACGAGTCAACATCATTATGGATAACAGTAAAGTGTTATGGGCAGCCCCTACTGCTTTGTGCCAAAACAAGAGTGACCGTCTTAAAAGCCTTGCTGCTAATCCATTTAACCTGACGCGGCAAATTATGAACCACATACAAGAGGGTGTAGTGGTGATGGATGCTCGTGGGCGAGTGTTAGAAGTTAACCCCGCTTTTTGTACGCTAAGCGAGTTGGATAACGCACAGCTGTGCGGCGTTCATATTACTAATATCAGTGGTAGCTTACATAGACGGCGCTATTATCGCGAAATTTGGCAGCAGCTTCAGCAGCATGAGCATTGGCAGGGTGAGGTCGAACACTATAACCGACAAGGAGTACGGGTTACCCATCAATTAATGTTGCACTTGGTCAAAGATAGCCAAGGTCAAGTTGAGCATATTTTGGGTATTATTGATGATGTAAGTCAGCTTAAAGCATCAGAAAAGCAGCTTAGCTTTTTAGCCCACCATGATGCTCTGACCGGTGCTGCCAATCGTACTTTTTTATTAAGCTGGTTTAGCCAACTCACTTCCAAACTGACTGAGCACGAGTCGCTGGCGCTGTTGTTTATTGATCTTGATCGTTTTAAGCCGGTGAACGATAACTTTGGCCATGGTGTTGGAGATCAAGTACTTAAAGAGTTAGCTCGTCGGTTGCAAACGCAAATTGATGAGACAGGACTGCTTGCCCGCATTGGTGGTGATGAATTTGTGGTTGTGTTGCCTGACACGCACACGATTGCACAATTACAACATAAAGCCGAGCAATTACTTACCCAGCTTAAAATACCCGTTAAAGTGGGGGACTATGAGCTGAGTGTAGGAGCCAGTATGGGAGTGAGCTTTTATCCCGAACAGGGTAAAGATATTGAGAGCTTATTACGCTACGCAGATATTGCCATGTATCAGGCGAAGCGTTATAGCAGTAATAAAATCTGTTTTTTCGGCCACAGCCAATATGCTCAGTTACAAGATCAGCAACGCTTAAGTGCAGATTTTCATCAGGCGATTACAGATAGCCAGTTTTTTTTACAATATCAGCCGGTGCTAGCCACAAAAAATAAGCAACTGCTTAGTCTAGAAGTCTTGCTACGCTGGCAGCATCCTCAATTAGGCGTGCTATACCCAAGGCAGTTTTTATCGGCTGCTGCTGCCGCTGGCTCTTTATACCGCTTGGCTGAGTGGGTGTTTATTGAAGCTGCGCAACAATTACGTTATTGGCGTCAGCATCTACATTGGCAGGGTGGTATTAGTGTTAATTTAAGTGGTTTAGAGTTAGAGCAATTACGCGTTGCGCCCTTAGTGGCTTTATTGCAGCAACAAGATGTAAACCCAGCAGACTTTACGTTGGAGCTGGGCAGTGACTACCTTATGCGCCGTAGTGAGCCATTAAGCGATACGCTTGCCCAGCTGAGAGCGGCGGGCATGAGCATTTACTTAAATAAAGTGGGGGAGGGGCGTTTTAATTTTGAGACGCTTAACCAGCTACCTATTGATGGTATAAAGCTTGATCGCTGCTTGTTTAGCGAATTTGAGCGTCCCTTTTCGCAGTCGGTGATACGCTCATTATTGTTATTATCAGAGGCATTAGGGATTAAGGTGGTTGCTTGTGGTGTAGAGACACCTGCTCAATGGCAGTTTTTGCATGAGCATGGTTGCCATGGGGTTCAAGGTCGATTGTTAGCGCCACCTATGCATGCTCATGAGTTAGTAAGCTATCTCAATAAATAAGTAAGCTGTAAGCCCTTACTACTAATGCTTAATTAATGCCGTGTAGTGATATTTTACCTGGGCTAATAGCGAGGCTCACCACACTTTCTTTTATTTGACGTTGCAAGGGCACTTGCTCATCTAAGGTATACACAGGGTATTTTGATAAATACCCTGTTAACCCCTGCAATAAAATAGGCAGTATAAAGCGTGCTTGCGGGGCGCTTTCATCTTGATTAAGGCGATAACTGATGAGGTCAAACTCATCTAAAAATAGCGCACCAGCTTCATTGTCATAGCGAGGTCGAGCGCTAAAGTTTCCGCTAATATGCCAATGGTATTGCTGCTGGCCTTGGTTAAACTCAATAAAGGCATCGCCCATCACGCTCGCTTTGTCTGGGCTTTGGCGCCCAAGCATTATCTGCATATCTTGCATTTTTATTGCAGCCGATAGCCAAGGGCCTAAATTAACAGGAAAGGATTTACCGAGCTGTTGATTGAGCTCGGTATTAAGTTGGCGTTCGGTGAGGGTGAGGGTTTGCGCCCCCGCCCATGCGCTCACGCTCAACATCATGAATAACAGTATTACTTTCATTATTCAGCTCCTGCTATCACACTTTGCTATTGTTGATAGTGCTTAAGAAAACGGGCGAGGCGACCGATGGCATCCTCTAACACCTCAACTCTAGGCAAAGTCACTAAGCGAAAGTGATCTGGCGTGTGCCAGTTAAAGCCGGTACCTTGTACGATGAGTAATTTCTCTTGTAGCAGTAAGTCGTAGACCATCTTTTGATCGTCTTTAATATTGTAGACTTTAGGATCTAGTCGCGGAAATAAATAAATAGCGCCTTTGGGCTTAACACAAGAGACACCGGGAATATCGTTGAGTAGTTGCCACGCCACATCGCGCTGTTGGCGTAACCGGCCATTGGGTAACACCAGTTCATTAATGCTTTGGTAGCCACCCAGTGCGGCTTGAATACTATGCTGCATGGGTACGTTGGCGCACAACCGCATAGACGACAGCATTTCTAGGCCTTCAATGTAGCCTTTTGCTTGATGCTTAGGGCCACTTATCATCATCCACCCTTGGCGAAAGCCTGCCGCTCGGTAGCTTTTAGATAAGCCGTTAAAAGTGGCAACAAGTACATCATCACACAAGGTACATACTGAATGGTGAGCGACATCGTCATATAAAATTTTATCGTAAATTTCGTCAGCAAAAATAATCAGATTATGTTGACGTGCAACCTCAATGACCTCAAGTAAAAACTCACTGCCATATACAGCCCCCGTTGGGTTGTTGGGGTTAATCAGTACTATGCCTTTGGTACGAGGCGTGATTTTAGCGCGAATATCATCTAAATCAGGGTACCAGTCTGCTTGCTCATCGCACTGATAATGTACGGCATTACCGCCCGATAACGTCACGGCTGCTGTCCACAGCGGATAATCCGGTGAGGGGACTAAGATTTCGTCACCGTTATTCAGCAAGGCCTGCATCGCCATCACAATCAGCTCAGATACGCCATTACCAATGTAGATATCTTCTACATCAATGGTGCGCAATCCCTTTTGCTGGTAATACTGCATAATGGCCTTACGGGCTGAAAATAAGCCTTTAGACTCGCAATATCCTTGGCTGGTTGGCATGTTGACGATGGCATCTTTAAGTAGCTCTTCGGGCGCATCAAAGCCAAAGGTAGCAGGGTTACCGATATTGAGTTTAAGGATGCGGTGCCCTTCATCTTCTAAGCGTCGTGCTTCTTTATGAACCGGACCACGAATGTCGTAACAGACGTTAGCTAATTTATGTGATTTATCTAGGGTGTACATGAATACAAACGGCCTCGGAATAAAAAGAGTTAGCGCTAGGCTTTAACTAAAAATGAAGGACAACACTCACCTTGGCTTTAAGCCAGAATCGAACACACAACCTCGTCTATACAGTCGGGTTGATAGAACAGGCATGAATGATGATACCTAACGGGTATGGCATCTGCTCGTGTTTCTGTCTCATTGTATGGGGTGAGTGATAAAGTTGTACCTAATAAAGGTGTTTTATTCTTGAAACAGGCCTAAATTGGCTTTGGCATAAGCTTCAAACTCGGTATAACCGCCTACGTGTTCTTGATCTACAAAAATTTGTGGCACGGTTTCTACGGGCTTGCCCACGGTTTTTTCTAGATCTTCTTTAGAAATACCTTCGGCATGAATATCAATATAGCGAAAATTAAAATCATCACGCTCTTCGGTTAATTTTTCTGCCAACTCTTTCGCACGAACACAAAATGGGCAACCAGGGCGGCCAAAAATAACGGTAAACATATCTTGCTCCTCAATGTATTTATGTCCCCAGTTTAACAGGTCTAGGGGATAGCTGTCAGCCGTAAGCATGCAGCCTGTTTGTTAAAGATAACTTATTCAGGTGTGGATGAACGCTGACCCAACACCTGTGTTTCTAACCACTCACGCTCAAAACGTCTGGCGGGCCATTCGCCTTTGCCCGCCGCTATATCTTTTTCATGTTGTGGGCTAATAGATAGGCCATTTTGTAGTAATACAAAGGCTTTACGCTGTCCGGTGTGGGTATCAATAAAGCCTGCCAAGTTTTGTACATGAGAAATTGTGCCGGTTTTGGCGATGATTTTTCCTTTAAGGGTGGCACCTTGTACGCTGCGTCTGTAGCGCAAGGTACCACTCTCGCCACTCACTGGTAATAAGCCCATCAGCCAGTTGGCGCGAGGATCTTGGGTGATGGTGAGTAAGACGGCCAATAAGTCTTGGGCGCGTATAATGTTATGTGCCGATAATCCTGAACCATCGGCAAGCCACGATGGGCCAAGGTCAATATTGGCTTCTTGTTGTAATATCTCGCGCACTGCTTGGGTGCCATTGCGAAAGCTACCGGGCTGATTAAAGTGCTCGGCACCTAAAGTACGTAGCAGGCTGTCGGCGTATAAATTATCGGAGTTTTCTAAAATGCGCCGGCTTAATACCTTTAACCGCGGAGAATGATGCTGTGCCAGCACTGGCCAATCACTGGCTGTAATATGACTGGCTTTAATGCCCCCCGAAACCCGAATACCGTTTTGTTTGAGAGCCCAGCCAGTCAGCTCTGTGCCCCAGTCATCAACATCTTGAATAGCAAAGCGTAATGGCCATGGATCTTTGCGTGGGCCAATACACCCCGTTAGTCGATATTGATTAGGTGGACTCATTTCCACTTCAAGTGAACAAAATTGCTGCTTTTGTTCAGTTCGGCTCAAGACATCAACATGAGCGCTTATGCTGATCGGTTGGTGGGCCGGTACTGTGGCGCGAGCCGCTTGATTGGGGCGTGCATATAATGCGCCTTGCACACAGTTTCGGTCCAGTATTAACGCCGATACTGGTGAGGTATAGCACACACTTAAATCATTCCATGACCAGCCATTACCGCGAGCATAGCCACTAAAGCGTTGCTGATTGAGTAAAATATTCCCGCTAATACGGCGAATGCCAGTGCGTTTTAATAGTGCTTGTAACTGTTCGCGGGTAAATGAGGGATCACCAACAAAATCAATTAATAGGTCGCCCACCAGTTGATCACCTTGTAATTGACCGTTATAGCGAACCTGCGTTTTATAACGCCAGTCAGGCCCAAGCGCCAAGGCACCCGCTAAAGTGGTCAGCAGTTTTTGCGTAGATGCAGGCTTTAACAATAACTGTGCATTGTGGCTCGACTCGACTTCCCCCGTTGTTGCATCGGCCAGCATCCAAGCTGTTTGACTGTTGGCGGGGGGCGTAGCCGCAGATATGGTTGCGCTAACGCTAAGGTGAGCAATAAGGGTAATCACCCCCAGAACATAGGATTTCATCATCAAGAGACTCTTTTATAATGAATGGGCGGTACGAAACCGGCCTTGGTAATCAAATAAGGTTTCTTTTACTTGCCAGCGCCGTTTGTGTTGGCGGGCAATCACAAAGTCGGGATGGCGAAACTGCTCTGCACAGGCGACCACCTCTGCTAGCGAGTTAAACTGAGGCTCAAGCCCTGGGGCGGGCCAATGTGGCCGTACAAACTCCAGAAAAAACCGCCCTTGTTTGCCTTTAGTATCGAAAGCATACCATTGCTGCAACTCAGTGCCATCTTCATCGTAATAGGTCACCTGTAATGCTGGGCCAAACTTATTGCTACTTTCCACTAAACTAAGTCCGGCACAGCGCAGTACCAGCGCATCTTTCAGCGCCAGCGCCTCTTTGAGCTTTTTGTCTGGGTCTACGAGCACTTGCCCGCAATCATGGCATTGGCGGGCGGCAATATCATTTTCTGCTAAACACTGCGGGCAGGCCTTAAAGCGAAAACGATAATCACAAGGCTCGCCCAAGGTCTCATCCTCGTCTGATTCAAATAGCCCTTGGCAGCGACGACCAAAGTGCTCCAATATGTGGCCTTGCTCATCGGTTTTACCCCAAAAGATATTGGCAAAGCCACAGGCTGGACACAACACCTGTACTTGAGTGGTATCGGGGTGAGGGCGGGGCTCGCCCACATCGGGGGCAAAGAGATCCATATTGTTACCAGCATAATCCAGCACTAAGCAGTCTGTTTTATTTGGGCTTAACCGTAGGCCACGGCCAATTATTTGCTGATATAAGGCCACCGATTGAGTGGGTCTCAGTAGGGCGATAACATCCACGTGAGGGGCATCAAAACCGGTAGTTAGAACCGACACATTCACCAAAAATTTAATGTCTCTAGCTTTAAAGCGGGCAATAATATCTGCACGCTCTGTGCTGGGGGTACTGCTTGTGATCACCGCCGTTTGTGCTGCCGGCAAAAGGCCGGCTACTTCTTTGGCGTGGCGCACTGTGCTGGCAAACACCATCACGCCGACTCTCTGTTGGGCATAATCTTGAATTTGCTGCACTATATGTGGGGTGACTCTGGGCTGGCGCGCCAGCTCTTGTTCAAGGTCACGTTCGCTAAACAGCCCCTGTTCATAAAGGCGTGAAAAATCATAGTTCACTATGGGGGCATCCACGATATTGGGCGGCGTTAAGTAGCCTTTTTTAATCATTAACCGCAGTGGTAGTTCAAAAATACATTGTTTAAAAAAACGCGGCCCACGGCTGCGTACCATGCCGTGATAATGCTGCTGATAAATCCAGCCCAACCCCAATCGATAAGGGGTGGCAGTGAGACCTAATATTTTTAATCGCGCATTAGATTGGCGCAAATGCTGAATAACTTGTAAATATTGGCTGTTTTCATCATCTGAGACACGGTGGCATTCATCAATCACCACTAGGCTAAAATTGGCAAACGCCGCTAGGTTACGTGCCACCGACTGCACCGAGCCAAACACCACTTGGGTATTGGCTTGCTTTTTGCCAAGGCCGGCGGAAAAAATTGCCGCAGTCTGTCCATAGCTTTGATATTTATCATGGTTTTGCTCCACCAGCTCTTTAACATGCGCCAATACCAAAACGCGCCCGCGTGCCAGGCGCGCCAGCTCTGCAATTACCAAACTTTTTCCCGCCCCTGTAGGCAGCACCAATACAGCAGGATCATTATGGCGGCGAAAATAGTTAAGCGTGCGATCAACGGCTTCTTGTTGATAAGGGCGAAGGGTGAACATGCGATCCTTGGAGCATAATGAGATAACAGTGCGCAGTGTGCTAACAAACGAATAAAAAATCAAAGCTGAAAGTAACGTCCAGCTCTGAGGGAAAAGAAAAACACCGTTTTTGTGAGTTTTATGGTTACCTTTAGCTTGAAGCTAGAAACCTGTCACTTCATCACAAGTCTGTAAAGTGTCATGACGCAAGAAGAGCCAGCAGGCTTGCCTACGCCAACTCGCTTAACCCGCATCCATGCGGCGCTCGGCAAATGCCGTCCCTGGCATTTGACGGTTGGCTACGGCAATGCCTCCCGTCTCTTCTTCATATTTTGGTGCCGATTGTTTGTAGTGACAGGCAGTTCAGGTGGCAGCAAGCTGCCCCATACGGGCTCCGCCGCGCCATCTGACCGCCAAGGGCGGTGGAAATGCAGAGATGGCAGGAGCATTTTTCTGCCCTGGCGCGAAAAGGTCGACGGAGCAGACACCCTCTGCCTTCCCATTGGCACCGAGTTGTCTAAATGTGTAGGCGAATGCCGACTCTCGCATTGCGCCGCAGGCGAAAATCAGTTTTAGGTAATGGTTCGATTTAAAACATCAGCTCAAGGATGTCGATAATCGACGCTAACAAGCGATACAGTGGTATGTGGCCGGATAAAGGGATCTTCTTCACCGACCATCACATGACATGGATGTCATGTGTTTGAGCGTTACAGGGAGGTACTTGCAGCGTGTCGGCGAAGAAGACCCTTTGTTCGGCAGTTATGCAGACCGAACCAACTAAATCACATTTCTCATTTTTATTTATAATGCAAGCAAAAGATGTGATGAAGTGACAGGATTGGCGCCAGACGCTTGGGGCTATGGTGTTTCCTGCGCACTTTTGCTTTAGAATAAGGTATCTTAATGACCTTTCTAACATAACCGAGGCAAACAACAATATGATCATCAAACCCAAGGTTCGAGGCTTTATTTGTACAACGACCCATCCTGTTGGCTGTGAGGCAAATGTGCGTGAGCAAATTGCTTATGTTAAAGCCAAAGGCCAGCTTAAGGAGGGACCCAAAAAAGTCTTGGTGATCGGTGCTTCTACCGGTTATGGCCTAGCGTCACGCATTAATGCCGCCTTTGGTAGCGATGCTGCCACCATTGGGGTGTTCTTTGAAAAGCCTGCTACTGAGCGTAAACCCGGCTCTGCGGGTTGGTATAACTCGGCCGCTTTTGAAAAAGTCGCCAAAGAACAAGGCTTGTATGCGAAAAGCATCAACGGTGACGCCTTTTCTCATGCTTGTCGTGAACAAGTGATTGAGTTGATTAAGCAAGATTTAGGTCAAATTGATTTAGTGGTGTACTCGCTGGCTTCGCCGGTACGCAAAATGCCCGATAGCGGCGAAGTGGTACGCTCGGCACTCAAGCCCATTGGTGAAGTGTATAAATCGACCGCACTAGACACCAATAAAGACGTGTTAATTGAAGCTGAAGTTGAGCCTGCTAATGAGCAAGAAATTGCAGACACCATTGATGTGATGGGCGGGCAAGATTGGGAGTTGTGGATGAATGCGCTGGCGGAAGCGGGCGTGCTAGCGGACGGCGCCAAGTCGGTTGCTTATTCTTACATTGGCACCAGCTTAACCTGGCCTATTTATTGGCACGGCACCTTGGGTAAAGCCAAAGAAGATTTAGACCGTGCCGCCCACGCCATTGATGCCCAGTTAAAAGCTAAAGGCGGTAACGCCCATGTTGCGGTATTAAAATCAGTGGTTACTCAAGCCTCTGCAGCAATTCCGGTGATGCCTTTATATATTTCTATGGCCTTTAAAGTCATGAAAGAGCAGGGCATTCACGAGGGCTGTATTGAGCAAATTCAGCGCTTATTTACTGATCGTTTATATAGCGAAGCAGCCGCCCCTGTGGATGAGCAAAATCGCCTACGTTTAGATGATTGGGAGCTACGTGATGCGGTACAAGATGCTTGTCGTGAAATTTGGTCTCAAGTAAAAGATGACAATATCTATCAACTAACAGATTACCAAGGCTATAAAGATGAGTTTTTGCGTCTGTTTGGTTTTGGTATTGATGGCGTTGATTACGATGCTGATGTGGATCCTGTGGTCGATTTTGAGGTGATTACCTTAGCGTAATTGAGCGAATAAATAAGAAAGCCCGGTTGAATGGAACAGCCGGGTTTTTTGTTGGATACTTTACTGAAGGTGTTAGCTCTTATGGCTTATAAGAATTAACAGGTAAAAGTTGTGCTGTTATGTTCCATTCCCATCACTTGATTCTTTCCTGCATGCTTAGCGGCGTATAAGGCGCTATCTGCACTACGTAACCAGGCGTCCACATCCAAGGTATCCGATGTTAGGGTGGCCACACCTAAACTGATGGTATAGTTTAGAGTGAAATTGTGGCTGTGCACTGCTGCATTCTCAATACATTGGCGCAGTCTTTCTGCAATGACTTTGGCTCCCTCAAGCTCGGTTTCTGGCAAAATAATTGCAAACTCTTCTCCCCCGTAACGGCCAGGGTAATCGGTGTGACGTAGGCAATTTTTCATACATTGTGCGAGATGGCGGATCACATCGTCGCCTACTGGATGACCGTACTGGTCATTCACCGTTTTAAAGTTATCAATATCAAGCATAATAAGGCTTTGAGGGTGGCCGTAGCGGGCAAATCTATCAAACTCCTTGTTAAGCTGTTTTTCCCATGCTCCACGATTTAATAATCCGGTTAAATTATCTGTCTGGCTTAAGTGGGCCAGTTGTTTATTGGCTTGCTCAAGTGCAAGGCGGCCACAAGCTACATCGCTCACGTCGTATAGCATTAGGCACACCTGCTGAACTTCGCCATTAGGCTCGGCCAGTGGACTAATGGTCATATTTTGATACATATAAGGTGAAGTGCCGGTAATGGGGCGACTATTACCAAAGCGAAATAGATGGGGGCGTAACTCCCAAGAGGTAAATGCACGGGTATTTAAGGTAACAGCCGTGTCTATTTTACGTTGTAACCAGGTTTTTGGCAGTTCAGGAAATAGCTCAAAAAGGTTTTTATTTCGTACTGCAGTAGAGGTCATACCGCTGTGGTTTTCCATAAAGCCATTCCACAACTGTACGTTACAGTGTAAGTCTAGTACCACTAGGCCTATTTCTACCGACTCTAACATGTCGATTAAAAAATGAAAGGCATGAGCATCCTGCTGAGAAAGAGACATTTATTTACTCCGTTAGATACATTAGTTGTTGCTCTAGCCGCGTTACTGAGTCTGCGGTGAGTAATACGAGTAAATGACAACTAATATGCTGTTGCTCTAGCTCATAAGGGATTTCAATACACAGCAATTGTTCTGCTGATTGTTTATGCTGTATTAGTAGTTCTTCTATCTGCTTATGCTGACCTAAGATATTGGGTTGACTAAGGCCAAACTTAATATCAAGTTGCTCACCCAAACCTTTGATAAAAGCACCAAACAAGATATTAGCCATATCCAATAACACTTCAATTTCGGGAGCTAAGCTATTGGTGTCGTCATAATTTAGGAGCTTAGCCATCTCTTCACTGCTGCTATCAGAAAACAACAGTAGTGCTTCACCCGAGACACCAGCACCTACAAACCCTTGCCCTACAATAGAGTAATGGGTATTACTATCAATAGCACTCATGGCCATATGCAGATCACAGCGTTCAATCCATGCGACTTTAGGAATCGGTTGGTGAATAAACACCCCGAGTAACTGCGCAAGTAAATTTGATGCTTGCCCCATGGCGATATTAGCCATTTCTTGTAAATATTCAGACAAGGAAATAGCCGTATTAGTATCGTGATCAGAGTCGGTGAGTGGTGTTGCTTCGTTGGGCTGGTACAAGCCATATTCGTTGAGTAAGTCAGCGAGCTTTGCGGCTGCTATGGGCTTTTTGATAAAGCCAATGGCGCCTAATGCCGTGACTTGTTGTTGTGCTCTTTTTTGAATATCACCGGAAATTACCACTGTAATGGTCTGTAAATCTTCATTTTGAATCGCTTTAAGTACCTCATAGCCCCCTAGTCCAGGCATGTTGAGATCTAGAAATAGCAAATCAGCCCCCACATTACGCAGGTGCTCTAAAGCTTCAATTCCATTACAAGCAAACTGGATTTGGACTTCCCAGTGCTGAGGTAAAGCCCCTGCTACTTGTTTGCGTGCAAACGCTGAGTCGTCACAAATTAAAATTTGGAGTGTCATGCCATAAAGCGCCTATATCAGAGTTTGCAGGCTGAGTGGATGGTGGTGAATGCGATATTGCTAACTTTTACAATTCAACCACAACTTGTGTCCAGTTAACAGCAAACTCATCAGACTATTTTTAGTTATTGTGTATCGCTTTATTTTTTATTACCACATTAAAAACAATGTAATAATAACAGCGAAAGCAGCCATTTTAGTGCTGGCTTGGCGGGGGCAAAATATATTGGCCTATAATAAACAGTGATATAACAACAAGTGATAGCAAATTGGATAGTTTTTTCTCTTTAGCTCGATGGATGCCAGGCTTGGTTAGCTTATTAAGCTATCGGCGTGCTTGGTTGTTACCTGATGTGCGTGCAGGTATTTCAGTGGCTGCAGTTGCCTTACCAGTAGCCATTGCGTATGCAGAGTTAACGGGGGTGGGGGCTATTGTGGGTTTGTATTCGTGTATTTTACCCATGATAGTGTATGCGCTTTTTGGCTCGTCTCGCCAGCTTATAATGGGGCCAGATGCCGCTACCTGTGCGGTAATAGCTGCCGTTGTCACCCCTCTTGCAGCAGGAGATGCTGCTCGCCACTGGCAGTTAGTGATGACTATGACCGCCATGACAGGTTTTTGGTGTTTGATAGCCAGTCGACTAAAACTGGGTATTTTAGCGGACTTTTTATCTCGGCCCATCTTAATGGGGTTACTTAACGGGGTGGCCATTACCATTATTGTTGGCCAACTATCCAGTGTATTGGGTTTTACTTTTACACAATCAGGCTTAATTGAACGCTTATTGGCGGTGCCAAGCTATGCTGCACAAGTGCATTTGACCACCTTAGGCATTAGTGTTTTAACCCTAGTGGTCATGTTGCTTAGCCGTTACTTTCGCCCGCAGTGGCCCAGCTCTTTGCTGGCGCTGGCGATAGCTGCACTGTTGTTATGGCTTGGTGGCCCTGAACGGCTTAATGTAGCAGTCGTTGGTAGCTTAAACAGCGGTTTACCGGACTTTCAGATCCCTGAGTTCCCTCCTGGCCTTATTCGTGAGCTGGTATTGCCGGCCCTTAACCTTGCCATGGTTAGTTTCGTTTCTATGATGCTGACCGCCCGTAGTTTTGCGGCTAAAAATGGCTATGACATAGACGCAGATACTGAGTTTCGCGCGCTTGGAATGGCGAATATTGCCTCGGCATTCTCTCAGGGGTTTGCTATTAGTGGTGCCGACTCACGCACGGCGGTGAATGATGCCAATGGTGGTAAAAGCCAGCTAGTCTCCATAGTGGCGGCATTGGCCATCGCTATGGTGACTTTTTTTCTGACGACCCCTTTGCAATACATACCGACAGCGGCCCTAGGTATAGTGTTAATACTGGCATCTTTTTCTCTTACCGACTTTCGCGGCTTATGGGCGCTACATAAGTCTGATCGTTCGGCCTTTTGGTTAGCTTGGGTGACCTTTATTAGCGTACTACTGATGGGGGTGATCCCAGGCATTGCCTTGGCGGTATTATTGGGGCTATTTCAGTTTTTACGCAATGTGATGCGCCCAACCGATCATTTAATGGGAATGAATGATGACGGCATAGTGCATACCATGGGGCGCAATGAAGAAGTTAAAGCCATTACCGGAGTACTTATTTATCGTTTTAATTCACCGCTTACCTATTTTAATGCCGCCTATTTTAAACGGCGAGTATTATTGTTGTTAGCGAGTGAGCCCGAGCCGGCAAAGAGTGTCATTATTGATGCGGTGGCTTGTTTTACCCATCAAGATATTAGTGTGATGACCATGGTGGGCGAGTTACACAAAGAGCTAAAACGAAAAGGCGTGCACATGGTAATGGCGGGTCGGCGTGGCCAAATGACCCAATGGTTAAAGCAGGCGGGCATTCGGGTAGGGGAAGAAGGCATTTTTGTCTATCCTGACTTATATCAAGCACTGCGCATGACACATAGTTATCAAGAGCACTCAGCTGACTCGACAGCAAGCAGTATGGAAACCGATCACGTCACTGCCACTTATAGTAGAGGAGTTAAAAGATGAATATCAATCAATGGGTCCGCTGGTGCCCACCTCCTGTTATGGTGGCGTTTATTATGGGGGGAATGTGGCTAAGCCAAACCTATTTATTACTAAATAACCAGCCTATCAAGCATTTTTTGAATGGCGCCCTATTGCCCTTGGTATTAGGCCTAGTCGCATTCGCGATCGCAATAATGGTGGTGGCGGCATGGCAGTTTCGTCAAGCCAATACCACGCTGCTCCCTTTTGCACCTGAGCAAACTCAACAATTGGTGACCAAGGGGATATTTCGTTATTCACGTAACCCTATTTATGTAGGCGATGCGTGCATTGTTTTAGCATGGGGGTTGTGGCTGGGTCATTGGGCACACCTCATTGGGTTGGTGCTGTTTGTGATATATATGAATAAGGTGCAAATTGCGTTAGAAGAGCGGGCGTTAATGGGTAAATTTGGCGCGACTTATCACCACTACTGCCAGCGAGTGCGCCCTTGGCTTTAGCTTTGGCTAACTAGCTACAGCGCCTTATCTGTCCAGACTTTCTTTCTTCTCACACATTCTATCTTGCGCACTTTGCGCTTGCGGCTAAGGGTTTGGCTCTCTACACTTGCGCTTTCATTACCCTTGGTAAATGGTAAAACGGAGAGATAAGCAGATGAACCCAGACAGCGCCACCACTCGACTGAACAAATTTATTAGTGAAACGGGGATTTGTTCTCGTCGTGAAGCCGACCGGCTGATTGAGCAAGGTCGGGTGAAAGTGAATGGTGAGGTGGCTGGTATGGGGGTGAAAGTCAGCCAAGCTGATACCGTGCTGGTAAATGGTAAGCCGCTGCGTGCTAAGCCAAAAGCTGTGTACTTAGTCTATAACAAGCCGATAGGCATTACCTGTACCACCGACAGTGCCGTGCCGGAAAATATAGTGGATGCGGTAAATTATAAAGCCCGTATTTTTCCGATTGGTCGCTTAGATAAACCCTCTAGCGGTTTGATCTTATTGACCAATGACGGCGACATAGTGAATAAAATTCTGAGGGCCGGTAATGCCCACGAAAAAGAATATATAGTGTCGATGGACAAACCCATTACCGCTGATTTTGTCGCGCGCATGGCGGCAGGGGTGCCTATTCTAGATACGGTCACTAAGCCTTGTAAGGTTAAAAAAATTGGCCCCAAAACTATTAATATTATTTTAACCCAAGGGCTAAACCGCCAAATTCGGCGTATGGCTGAATATTTAGGCTTTAGTGTGACCAGTTTAAAGCGAGTACGGATCATGAATATTGAGCTGGGAGAGTTAAAGCCGGGTCAATGGCGCTATGTATCACGCACAGAGCTTGCACTGATTAATAGTATGATAGGGGACTCAAGTAGCACAGAGGAAGCATCAATACTTGAGCAACCTAAAGCCGCCCGCCGAGGCCCCTTGGTTAGAAATGCCGCCCCTAAAGCTGCAGCAAAACAGCCGCCATCTAGGGCTAATCGCAAACAAGGAGCAGGCGCGCGTAAAGCAGCCAAGCCCGGCGAGCGCAGCCGCGTAGGTAAGGGAAAAGGGACCAGTCAAAACGCCCGTAGTAAAAAAGGCCCCCAATCAAGCCAAGGCTCACTGCCTAAAAGCCAACGCAAAACGAGGTAAAGCGCTATCTTGTTAATTCAGCTTAACAAGATGAAAGTGCTTTTTACCCCGGCGCACTACCATATATTGCTCTTGCAGTGGCGTTAAGGTGTCGGTATCTGCCACCACCTTAACGCCATTTACAGCAATGGCGCCATTAGCCATTAACTCTCGGGCAATGCGCCGCGAGCTGGCCAAGCCCGCCTCCACTAATAATTGACTCAGCGCTGGGCGCTCGGCGGCTGCAACTTTAGTTAGCGGAATGCCGTCTTGCTCTAACTGGGCAAACTCCGCCACGCTTAACTGACTAAAATCACCACTGAATAATGCTTGGCTTATCCGCTTTACCCCTGCTAATGCAGCGGGGCCATGCACCAACTCTGTTATTTCTTCGGCTAATAACGCTTGGGCTTGGGGTTTTCCTTGGCGTTCACTATCCGCCTCTTCTATAGCCGCAATCTCGGTGAGCGAGCGAAAACTGTAAAGTCGTAAAAAACGATAGACATCAGCATCGGCGGTATTAAGCCAAAACTGATAAAAAGCATAAGGTGAGGTTTGAGCTGGGTCCAGCCAAACAGTACCGGTTTCGGTTTTGCCAAATTTGGTGCCATCGGCTTTGGTAATCAGCGGCAAGGTTAGGCCAAATACCTGTTGCTGGTTTAAACGACGCGTCAAATCAATGCCGCTGGTGATATTGCCCCATTGATCGTTGCCGCCAATTTGTACCGTACAGGCGTGCATTTTATTAAGGTGGGCAAAGTCGTAAGACTGTAAAAGTGAATAGGCAAACTCAGTAAAAGAGAGCCCTTGCTCGGGGCGGGCTAGGCGTTGTTTAACGGAGTCTTTGGCGATCATGGCGTTAATAGAAAAGTGCTTACCAATATCGCGTAAAAACGAAAATAAGTCCAGTTTGCTCATCCAGTCAGCATTATTTAATAAATGTACCTGCTGGCCGTTGGCGGCGCCTGGCTCTGCCATTAAGGGGCGAATTTGTTGTTGTAAATCGCTGACCCAGCCATTAACGGTGGCGGTATCATTCAAACTACGTTCACTGGCTTTAAAGCTGGGATCACCAATCATACCCGTGGCGCCCCCTACCAAGGCCACCACGCTATGGCCGGCCGCTTGAAAGCGGCGCAGCATCAGTAGTGGCACTAAATGACCAATATGTAAACTGCCCGCCGTGGGATCAAAACCACAATAAATCACTCTTGGCTGCTCTGCTAAATGCGCACCAAGGGCGTTGGCATCCGATTGCTGGGCGATCAGTCCGCGCTTATTCAGCTCTTGCAATAAGGCGTTAGCGGGAGTGGATAGTGGTGTGATATGGGGCATACAGGGCTCGCTTGTGTGTGATAACGCTAAAAGCTAATCCTGACCGAGCCTCTTTATTATGCCTATGTCCTTTTAGGGACAGTTTGGGGTAATATCTATTAGCGCACAACGTAAAAATACTAAAACCCTAACATTCTTTTTCTTGCCCTTTTTTCCCTCACCTTGGACTCTTTGTTGTCGGAATTTAACCATGTCGATACCTAATCACACTGACTATCAAGCGGCCTTAACTCAGGCCATCCAAGCCTTGGGCACCGCCGCCTTCGTTCGCCGCTTGGCAGAGCTGGTAGCCACGCAGATTAGGTGTGATTGCACCTTAGTCTTGAGTTATCGCAGCAATGGGGCGGCGGTGTATTTATACGATAACCTACAGCACAGACGAGATTTATTGTTTCAACAATACTTAAACGGTGTGTATGCCGACGACCCCTTTTACCGGGCATTAAGCCAAGGCTTAACCGACGGTGTTTACTCATTAGGTGCGCTGGTTGCCCAGCAGGGCAGAGGGCCTGATTATATGAGCAGCTTTTATCAGGCTACCGGTTGGCAAGATGAGTTAGGTATAGTGTTATCGCTGCATAAGGGGCAGTGGTTAACTTTATTTTTAGGCCGACTCAGTGCTAAGCCGTTTACTCGTAGTGAACAAGCTCGGCTGCACTCATTGCTGCCACTGCTGAGTGCCTTATGTCGCCAACATTGGCCACTTGAGCATGAGGCGATGGCCTTATCGCCACAGCCCAACTCACCTGTCTCTGTTTCGCCAACCTTAGATGGGGCGAATAAAATGCGATCACAGCTAGAACAGGCATTAGCCAGTTTTGGCTTGCCGCGTTTAACCCCTCGTGAGCAGCAAGTGGCGGCATTATTAATTCAAGGCCAAGCTAATCACGCCATTGCCGAGCAATTAGGCATTGGCGTGGGCACGGTTAAAAACCACCGTAAGCACCTTTACAGTAAGCTACATATCGACAGCCAATCAGCGCTATTCGCCCACTTTTTAAATCATTTAATAACGCAAGAGAAAGCTTGAAGCTTGAAGCTGGAAGCAAAAAATCAAAATGAAACATGAGATCAGGTGTTGTTCTTCCTGCTTTCCTTGCTAGGCGTTGGCTGCCGTTTTTCTGTATACTGTTAACCATTCTGGGCGCACTTTACATATAATGACAGGGAACAGGCCGTTATGATCCCCAAGATAGATCTGCAAGCGCAGATAAATCCTACCTATTTTGCATTTATCAACGCATTAGCCGATAGCGGCTTTAGTGGCGATATCGAGCACACCTATGCCAGCCGGTTGGCCGTTGCCACCGACAATAGCGTGTATCAATCACTACCCCAAGCGGTGGTCTTTCCGCGAACAACCCAAGATCTAAGCACCATGCTGACCTTGGCCTGCGCTGATGATTATCACAGCATTAAGTTTGCGCCCAGAGGCGGCGGCACCGGCACGAATGGGCAGTCACTAAACGACAACATAGTGGTCGACTTATCTCGCCATCTAAATCAGCTGCTAGATATTAATGCCGAACAGCGCCAAGTGCGGGTGCAAACCGGCATGGTGAAAGATCGACTGAATCAGCTGGTTGCCCCTCATCAGCTCTTTTTCTCACCAGATTTATCCACCAGTAATCGCGCCACCCTTGGCGGCATGATCAATACCGATGCCTCGGGGCAGGGTTCCTTGGTATACGGTAAAACCTCAGATCATGTGTTGGGGATGACAGCGGTATTGGTTGATGGCACCATTATTAAAACGGGCCCGCTAAGGGGTGAAGCACTGGATGCCAAGTTAGCAGAAGACAGTCGCGAGGCCGAGCTGTATCGCTGCGTGTATCACAGCGTCAATGATAACCAAGAGGAAATAGCCAAGCGCTTTCCTAAGCTAAACCGCTTTTTAACCGGCTACGATTTAAAGCATGTGTATGACAAAGCCAGCCATACCCTCGATCTCACTCGTATCTTGTGTGGCTCTGAGGGATCCCTTGCCTTTATTACCGAGGCCTTGCTCGATTTAACGCCTATTCCTACCTATCGCACTTTAGTGAACGTTAAATACGACAGCTTTCAGTCGGCATTGCGTAATGCTCCGTTAATGGTGGAAGCAAAAGCGTTATCGGTAGAAACCGTTGACTCTAAAGTGTTGGGGCTGGCGCGTGAGGACATTGTTTGGCACTCGGTCAGTCACCTTATTGAAGATGTGCCCGGCAAAGTGATGGACGGCCTTAATATGGTCGAATATGCCGATCAAGATGCCGAGGCGCAACAAGAAAAAGTCGCGGCCTTGTGCAGCCAACTTGATCAACTGATTGCCAAAGGTGAAGCCGGTGTCATTGGTTATCAAGTGTGTGATGATTTGGCGTCGTTAAATAAAATTTATGGTATGCGAAAAAAAGCCGTGGGCTTACTAGGCAATACCAAAGGTCGCAAAAAACCGATTGCCTTCGTTGAAGATACCGCCGTACCCCCAGAAAATTTAGCCGATTACATAGTGGAGTTTCGGGCACTGCTTGATCAACATCGGCTGCAATATGGCATGTTTGGTCATGTGGACGCGGGGGTGTTGCATGTGCGACCTGCGCTGGATATGACGGATCCAGAGCAAGAGGTAATGCTGCGTAAAATATCCGATCAAGTGAACGCCCTTACCCTGAAATACGGCGGTTTAATGTGGGGCGAGCACGGTAAAGGCTATCGCTCAGAATACAGTCCGGCGTTTTTTGGCGAGCGCTTATTTACCGAGCTGCGCCGCATTAAATCATCCTTTGATCCTTTTAACCGACTCAACCCCGGTAAAATTTGTACGCCACTCGATAGTCTCGATCAGTTAGTGTCTGTAGACGCCACTAAACGTGGGTTTTTCGATCGCCAAATTCCGGTGAATGTGCGCGAAAGCTACACCCAGCCCATGGATTGTAACGGCAATGGCTTATGCTTCGACTTTGATGTTAACTCCCCCATGTGCCCATCAATGAAGTTAACAGCTGATCGTCGTCACTCGCCAAAAGGTCGAGCAGGTTTAGTGCGCGAGTGGTTACGTCAATTATCGGCTCAAGGCTTCGACCCTATGGCAGAAGAAGCGGCCATTATGAGCCGCAGTGCCAGCGTAAAAGGCTTGGTAGAGCGCGTAAAATACAGCTGGCAGAAACAGCGCGGCGAATACGACTTCTCCCATGAAGTGAAAGAAGCCATGGACGGCTGCTTGGCCTGTAAAGCTTGTTCAAGCCAGTGCCCCATTAAAGTGGATGTGCCTACCTTTAGGGCGCGCTTTTTACAGCTCTACCATCAGCGTTATCAGCGCCCACCACAAGATTATTTGGTGTCTTGGGTCGAGTCATATACCCCCTGGATGGCCAAAGCTCCCGGGCTGGTTAACCCGATAATGAACAATAAATGGGTAAAAGCCACAACCCGCTCTTTGCTCGGCATGGTCGATATGCCCCAAGTGAGTAACCCAAGCTTAAACACACTATTAGCAAACAGTGCGGCCACTTCTTTTAATATGGCCATGCTGGAGTCGTTAACGGATCAGCAAAAAGCCAAAACACTGTTAATAGTGCAAGATCCTTTTACCTCATTTTATGATGCCAATGTGGTATTCGACTTGGTGCAAGTTGCCACTAAACTGGGCTTTAACCCGGTAGTGTTACCCTTTAAGCCCAATGGTAAACCGGCCCATGTTAAAGGCTTTTTACGTCGATTTGCTGGCATGGCGGCAGACAGCGCCCAGTTTTTAAATAAGCTGGCGCGGTTGAATATTCCCTTGGTGGGGGTCGACCCCTCCTTAGTGCTGTGTTATCGCGACGAATACCGCAAGGTGTTAGGGGAGGCCAGAGGCGACTTTAATGTATTACTGCCCCAAGAGTGGCTATTGCAGCAATTAGAGCAATTACCGGAGCAAGCTCCAACAGGGGAGCCTTGGTATTTATTTGCTCATTGCACCGAAAAAACCGCACTGCCAACTACGCATCAAGACTGGGGACGTATCTTTCGTCATTTAGGCGCCAATCTTGAAGCCATTGCGGTGGGGTGTTGTGGTATGGCTGGTACTTATGGGCATGAACGTCACCATGCTGAGGGTTCAAAGCAGCTCTATGCCATGAGTTGGGCCACTCCCATGAGTGAGTTACCCGCAGAGCGGCGCATGGCAACCGGCTTTTCGTGCCGCAGCCAAGTAAAGCGTATAGAAGGGCAGAATATTAAGCATCCAGTGCAAGCGCTACTCGCCTTACTAGACAAGGCTTAAAGCTAAAAAGCGGAAGCTTGAAGCTAATAACAAACACTTAGTTTTGAGCGTCCAGTTTGATAAGTATTTTAAGGAGAAAACATGGGATTAATATTAGGTTTAATTATTGGTGGCCTTGCCGGTTGGTTGGCAGGGCAACTGATGAAAGGCCACGGCTTTGGCGTATTAGGTAATGTGCTATTGGGCTTAGTAGGGGGCTTTTTAGGGGGAATTGTATTTCGCCTAGTGGGGCTTGCGGCTACCGGTATTATTGGCTCGCTTATTATGTCGACATTAGGGGCGGTATTACTCATATATATAGTTAGAAAGATTAAAAGCTAGGATTGCTGTGAAGAGGAGCGCAGACAAGTCACTGAGCCAGCAGAAGCTTGGTGCTTTGTCGGCTGAAGTTTTACTCAGGTGCTGTGAGGTGAGTTAAAGCCGTGTGCTTCACCCTTTAAGCACCTACAAGTCTTTTCGGTTTGTTAAAATAACGCTGGACATTACAGGCCCTTTAGCAGACAATATGCCCTCAGCCCAGATGGGCATGACCTTTTGTGATGTGGGTCTCGATAAATAAAGCAAAATACGCTTTATGTCGTTATAACCCGCCTATTCGGCATGCTACAGGGTGATGAACTATATTTAGTTTACTCACCAAAACCCTGGGTTTATATGTAGCTGCCAAAATACGTGCGTTGAAGCGGGTTATTATTGCGTTTGTTAGGAAAGTAACGCAAATCACGTCCGCGCCAAACGATGCTTACCTTATTTCTATAAGAATAAGTACGTCCCCTCCACTTGGGCGCGACGACACCAAGTCTGGCAGATCGACATCCATGATGAGAAAGACGCTTCTGGTATTTTACCGGTGCGTTACCATGGCGGTGTTGAAACAAAAATGGCCAGTTTAGCCTTGTGAATCTGAATGTGTAATACATTCTTTAAAGGGAAGCCCTCACTATTATAATAGTGAGCATGGGCTGTCCCTGGCCCTTTACTGTATCAGTCCGCCGACATTTTATTTATTCGGAACTGTAAATGACAAATTCTACTCTTGTACTTGCTGAAAACGCCCCTGCCTTCACTGAATTAGGGTTAGCGCCTGAAGTTTTAAAAGCACTGGCCGATGCCGGCTACGTGACTCCTTCTGCTATTCAGGCTGCTGCTATTCCTACTTTGCTTGAAGGCCGCGATGTTTTGGGCTTGGCACAAACCGGTACTGGTAAAACAGCTGCGTTCGCACTGCCGCTGTTAAGTACTATTACTGGCGGCAACGCTACACCACAGGTGTTAGTATTAGCCCCAACGCGTGAACTGGCGATTCAGGTTGCTGAATCTTTTGAAGGTTACGCTAAGTATCGTAAAGACATTCGCATTACCTCTATTTATGGTGGCCAAGCATACGACACACAAATTCGTGCATTAAAGCGCGGTGTAGATGTGGTTGTGGGTACGCCGGGTCGCGTTATGGATCACATGCGCCGTGGTACGTTAAAGCTAGATAACCTAAAAGCTTTAGTATTGGATGAAGCTGATGAAATGCTACGCATGGGCTTTATCGACGATGTTGAGTGGATCTTGCAACAAACGCCAGAAACGCGCCAAATTGCCCTATTCTCTGCGACTATGCCACCGGTTATTCAGCGTGTTGCTCAAAAGTACCTGAACAAGCCAAAAGAAATTCGCATTGAGAACAAAACCCGTACTAACTCTAGCATTCGTCAACGCTACTGGTTTGTGCGTGGAATGAACAAGCACGAAGGTTTATGCCGTTTGGTTGAAACCGAAAACATGGATGCCATGTTAGTGTTTGTGCGTACCCGTAAAGATGCCGAAGATTTGGCCGATATGATGAGCCGCGAAGGCCATGCTTGCGAAGCGTTACACGGTGATATTCCACAGAAATTACGTGAAAAAGTCATTGATCGTCTTAAAAACGGTCGCTTAAACATTCTAGTGGCTACAGACGTTGTTGCCCGTGGCTTAGACGTTGAGCGCATTAGCCATGTGGTTAACTTTGATATGCCACACGACAACGAGTCTTACGTACACCGTATTGGCCGTACCGGTCGTGCGGGTCGTGAAGGTGATGCCATCTTGTTTGTAACCGGTCGTGAAAAGCGCGGTTTATACAATCTTGAGCGCCACACTCGCCAGCCCATTGAAGAAATGCAAATGCCGTCTGCCGATGCGATCAACAAAATTCGTGCAGAGCGCTTTAAAGCTCGCATTCGTAGCAGCGTAAAAGCTGATGAAAAAGCATTGGCACCTTTTGTAGAAATGGTTGAATCATTGCTAGAAGAAGGCCTAGACAGCGCAGAACTAGCAGCAGGTTTGGCACGTTTAGTACAAGGCGACCGTCCATTGTTTATGGAAGACCGTCCACAAGCTTCTCGTCGCCCCGACGTTCGTGAGCGTAACGATCGCAATGACCGTAATTCACGCGGGCCTCGTGGCCGTGACAGCGTGGCAATGGAAACCTTCCGGGTTGAAGTCGGTCGAGTACACGGCGTGAAGCCGGGTCACTTAGTGGGTGCGATTGCTAATGAAGCCGACCTTGAGTCGCGTTATATTGGTCAAATTCAGATCCATGATGACTTTTCTACCGTTGACTTGCCTAAAGGCATGACGTCTGACGTACAAAAAGTTCTGAAAAATGTGCGTGTTTGTCAGCGTCCATTAAACCTGGCCAAATACGAAGGTGGTCCATTACCACGTCGTAGCAGCTTCCGTCCGCAGGATGATCGCAAGCCACGTTCACCACGTCGTAACAACGACAAACGTTTAAACGGCTAATTACCGCTTAATCGTATAAAGAATGACTAAAGGCCTGTCGAGCAATCGGCAGGCCTTTTTGTTGTAGTATTAGTTCAAGTGTGGAGCTAAAGAAGCACACTGAGCTATCTTTTGCAGTGTACCGCTTTCTAGCACCGAGCTAAAGACAAACAGTGATTGGTGATTAGGGGATAGTGATTAGAACACCGCGCTTGTCTTTCAGTGACTCCCTAATCTCTAATCCCTAATCCCTAATCCCCTGTTAAATGGATTACCGCGTCGTTGTACTCCTCGTAATGAAAGGGTGGCTCCGGCTTTTTGTAGGGGCACTTTATTTAGGTAAATAATATTCGATCGGTATTAGAGCGTGCAACAGACGAAAAAAAGCACCGCACTTTAATAAAGTGCGGTGCTTATTATTTCGCTGTGCGCTGTGCGCTGTGCGCTGTGCTTAGGCTTGTGCTAGCGACTCAGGCAAGTGTTCGCGAATGGTCGAGAGCATGGTTTTTAGTACCTTAGGGTTGGCACATACTAAGTTACCGCTGCGCTCAAAGTGATGGCCCCCTACAAAGTCAGTCACAATGGCACCGGCTTCACGAGCAATCAAGCTGCCGGCTGCAAAATCCCACGGCTTAAGGCCCAGTTCCCAATAACCGTCTACTCGGCCTGCAGCCACATAAGCTAAATCAAGGCTAGCGGCACC
This sequence comes from Oceanisphaera pacifica, assembly GCF_017498065.1. Lineage (GTDB taxonomy): Bacteria > Pseudomonadota > Gammaproteobacteria > Enterobacterales > Aeromonadaceae > Oceanimonas > Oceanimonas pacifica. Next base: position 260,941 of record NZ_JAGDFX010000002.1, read on the forward strand.
GGCACGGCGAATATCGGCACACTGAATAAACATGTCTTTAAACATGCCTAGGTAGGCGTCTGCATGGTGCTTTTGTTTAAATGGAAAGCCAGTAGCCAGTACGGTTCCGCTTAAATCCTTTGCTTTGCCAGTACGAATACGATAGCCATTTAACTGAGCGCCGGCACCACGGCTGGCACTGAATAGCTCATCGCGAATGGGATCATAAATAACGGCTTGTTCGGTGCGACCTTTTACGCGCAACGCAATAGAAACCGCAAAGTGAGGAATACCATTAACAAAGTTAGTGGTACCATCAAGTGCGTCAACAACCCACTGATAGTCTGGGTTGCTGCCGGTAAGTTCACCACATTCTTCACCAATAATGGTGTGCTCCGGATAAGACTTACGAATGGTATTAACGATAGCGTTTTCCGCGTCAAGATCGACATTGGTAACAAAATCGTTCAGACCTTTTTGGCGCGTTTCTGTGTTATCAGGATTGGCAAAACCTTTGGCGATAACGTGACCCGCGTTACGCGCAGCGCGTACCGCAATATTCAGCATCGGATGCATATGAGTGAACCCACTTGATGTTAAAGAACGAAATTTGAGCGACGTATTATACCTGTGGCGAGATTTCAGGCAAGGGATAAATGTATTCCGCAGGCCGCCGTAAGCAATCAGTGTTGTATGTTACTCTTCTTGATGATGCAGTATCACAAATTTATCCCATAGCTGCTCTTGGCTTTCGGTGTTAGCTGGGTCAACAATAATACAGTCGATAGGGCATACACTAATGCAAGTTGGCTTATCGTAATGGCCCACACACTCAGTACATAAATCCGTTTCTATCTCATAAATTTCTAGGCCGTAGCTAATGGCACCATTAGGGCATTCAGGTTCGCACATGTCGCAATTTATACAGCTGTCTTCAATTAATAGCGCCATGGCTTTATTTCCTTATTATTACTGACGGTTACTGTAGTGGGGTAATGAGGCGGTAAATTATACCATTTATTGATAGCAAGCTCAGCCTTTACTCATGATGCCAAACGGCTCTGCTATAGTCTTATTTTATGTTAAGACCCTACGTTTTGTAGGTGAAAATGTGGCGTTTTTTTGATTTATTAGCCTCAATCTGCTTATAAAGCAGAGTAAATGGTTAATTTGTTATTATACTTTTATTTGTTGTATCTATTTGAATTGTTTAGTGTTTTATAAGTTTGTTGTGTTTTTTAACGCAATTTTTACAGATTAAGCGGCGGCTTGGCGCAATTCACTTTTGCCTCTAGCTCCCATCAAGGGGTAAACTATACAACCAACGATTAGGGTTAGTGATCGGTCTTAAACATAACTACTGACAACTAGAATAGAAGAAGAAATACATATGACGGAACGTACTCATCTCGGCACATTACAAGTCGCTACCGTTCTTCATGATCTGGTAGTAAACGAAATTATCCCCGGCACTGGTGTTGAGCCAGCCGCATTTTGGTCTGGCATGGAACAAATCGTTAATGATTTGGCTCCTAAAAACCGTGCCTTACTGGAAAAACGGGAACAACTGCAGCGCCAAATTGACGAGTGGCATCAGACTCACGCCGGTCAAGTCTTTGACGCAGCAGCCTATAAGCAGTTTCTTACTGACATCGGCTACTTGTTGCCGACAGTAGAAGACTTCTCAATAACCACCACTAATGTTGATGCAGAGTTGGCAACCCTTGCTGGCTCTCAATTGGTGGTACCGGTTAACAACGCACGTTACGCACTTAATGCGGCTAATGCGCGTTGGGGCAGTTTATATGATGCACTTTATGGCAGCGATGTTATTTCAGATACCGACGGTGCAGAAAAAACCAAAGCCTTTAATCCTACCCGCGCAGCTAAAGTGGTTGCTTGGGGCCGTGACCTACTAGAAAAGGCGGCGCCGCTTGCTAATGGCCAGCACAAAGATGCGACTGCTTACAAAGTGGTTGATGGTCAATTACAAGTAACACTCGAAAATGGCGAAACAAGCACGCTTGCCGAACCGAGTAAATTTGTCGGTTATAACGGTGAAGCCGCTGATCCTTCAGCTGTATTACTACGCAACAACGGTAGCCATATCGAGCTACAGTTTGACCGTAATAATCAGGTTGGCGCCAGCGATAAAGCCGGCATCAAAGACTTGGTATTAGAATCAGCGCTGTCCACTATTATGGACTGTGAAGACTCTGTTGCTGCGGTTGATGCAGAAGATAAAGTGGCTGTATATCGCAACTGGTTAGGCCTGATGAAAGGCACCTTAACTGAGAAAGTCCAGAAAGGTGATAAAGAAATCATCCGCAGCCTAAACCCAGATCGCCAATATTTAAGCCCGAACGGCGAATCGTTCAGCTTGCATGGTCGTAGCTTATTGTTTGTGCGTAACGTGGGTCATTTAATGACTAACGAAGCCGTACTAGACAAGGATGGCAACGAAGTGCCAGAAGGTATCCTTGATGCCATGGTGACGAGCTTAATCTCTGTTCACGACCTAAAAGGTAACGGTAAGTTTAAAAACTCCCGTACCGGTAGTGCATATATCGTTAAGCCAAAAATGCACGGCCCAGAAGAAGTGGCCTTTGCTTGTGAGCTATTTGAGCGTACCGAGCAAGTATTGGGCTTGGCCAAAAATACCCTTAAAGTGGGTATTATGGACGAAGAGCGCCGTACCAGTGCTAACTTGAAAGCTTGTATCTATGAAGCGCGTGAGCGTACTGTGTTTATTAACACAGGTTTCTTAGACCGTACCGGTGATGAAATTCACACCAGTATGGAAGCCGGCCCTGTGGTACGTAAAGGCGACATGAAGCAACAAGAGTGGATTGGCGCTTACGAAAATAACAACGTCGATGTTGGCCTAGCGGCGGGTCTGCAAGGTAAAGCGCAAATTGGTAAAGGCATGTGGGCTATTCCAGATAATATGTCTGATATGCTTGAAACTAAAATTGCCCACCCACTAGCCGGTGCTAACACCGCTTGGGTACCTTCACCTACTGCAGCTACCTTGCACGCAACGCATTATCACCAAGTTAATGTAAAAGCGCGCCAAGACGAGCTGAAATCTCGTGAAGCAGCAAGCCTAAATGCGCTGTTAACCATTCCATTGCTTAGCGAAGAAGCAAAAAATGCGTTAACGGCAGAAGAAATTAAAAATGAGCTAGATAACAACGCTCAAGGCATTTTAGGTTATGTGGTGCGCTGGATTGACCAAGGTGTGGGTTGTTCTAAAGTGCCAGATATCAATGATGTTGGCTTAATGGAAGACCGTGCAACCTTGCGTATCTCTGCACAGCATATTGCTAACTGGATGCGTCACGGTATTTTGACCGAAGATCAAGTAATGGAATCAATGAAGCGCATGGCCGCTATTGTTGATGGCCAAAACACCGGTGATCCTCTGTATAACAATATGGCACCTAACTTTGATGGCATTGCCTTTAAAGCGGCTTGTGACTTAGTGTTTGAAGGCACAACTCAGCCTAGCGGTTACACAGAACCCTTGCTTCACGCTTATCGCCGTAAGCTAAAAGCACAAGCTTAATTCTTATTACCTGAATTAATCGCTTGCACAATAAAAGTCCTCGGCCAGTCCGAGGACTTTTTTTTTGTCTTCAAGACTTATCTGTTACAAAGCTTACAGAAAATACGGTTGAGCCAAGGTTCCCATTTATTGGACCGCTTTTAGGTTGTGGACTTAGCCCGTGTTTTTCTGGTTATACTGCGGTAAAAATTGGTTTATATTTTAGGTTTTGTTAACGTCGAGCTTCAGCCTCGATCTTTTGACTCCCACAATAAATAAGGCCTTGCATGATAAAACGTTTGGTCATCTCACTCTCAGCATTAATCTTTAGCGTGTTTCTCCTAATGGGAGGCAACACCTTTGTGATGACGTTACTTGGCGTCAACTTAGGTTTAAAAGCGGTGGAGCCAACCTTAATTGGCGCTATTATGGTCTGCTACTCAATAGGCTTTGTAGTGGGCTCTTTGTATGGCAAAAGAATTATTAAACGAGTGGGACACATTCGTGCTTTTGCCGTATTTAGTGCGTTTTTAGGCTGCTCAACCCTGATCTACCCCCTAACCGAAAGCATTATTATTTGGTCGCTACTTCGCGCCTTGGGTGGGGTGGCGGTGGCGGGCTGTTTTATTGTGATAGAAAGCTGGTTTAGTGCCGTGGCCAATAACGATAACCGCGCCACCTTATTTTTCTCTTATCAAATTTGTACTTACTTAGCGGCAACAGCGGGTCAACTGTTAATCGGCTTTACTGACCCCTCCGCCTTTGTGCCCTTTACCTTAGGTGCCATTGTGCTTACGGTGGCACTGATACCTTTATCCTTAAGCCGCATGGATGCCCCCACCATAGAAAATAGCGAGCGAGTGAGTGTTAAGGTGATTATTAATAAAGCGCCGCTGGGCTTATTGGCTGCCTTATGCAGTGGTATGTTAATCACCAGTTTTTATGCCATGGCACCGGTATACGCCATTCAAGTAGGGCTAGAAGTAGAGCAGCTTTCTTATTTTATGGCAGCATCTGTATTTACCTTTATTTTATTTGCCTGGCCATTAGGCCGACTCTGTGATCAGCTTGACCGTAGTAAGATCATGATCTGGATAAATATACTAGTCATGTTAAGTGCGGCAGGTGTCGTTTTTGCGGGTACTTACCACCTGGGCTTTTTGATAGGCTTTTCGGCGCTCTATATGGGCATGGTGGCTTCAATTTATCCGGTTGCCGTGGCCATTACCAACGACCGTATGGATGCCCAGTATATAGTGGCGGCAAGTACCACCTTGCTATTGAGCTATGGGTTAGGTAGCGCCTTAGGCCCCTTATTTAGCTCCAGCATGATGAGCTGGCTTGGAGCACAAGGTTTATATTATGGTAATATGGGCATAGCTCTACTGCTAGGAGCCTACACTTGGTATTGGCGCTTAGATGTGAAAATGGTTGAAGTGGCCGATCAAGCACAATACATTCCAAGCTCAGCGGAAACTGTTGGGGTATTAGCCACACTTGACCCGCGTAACGAAGAGTTTGTGGATATTCCGCTAGAAGAAGTCTTTTTAGATATGGAAGCCGAAGAAATTGCTGAGGCACAGGCATGTCAGATGGATCTTGAACTACCTGAGCCAGACGTTGATGACACGGACGAAGCCCCTATACTGGTTCCACATGAGTACTAACTGGGTGCGGTGTTATTTACTGTTGTCTGATTAACGTCAATAATGCACAAAAACTCAGCCACAGACGTGGCTGAGTTCTCTTTTTAAGCCATCATCATAGTTCCAACCATTCCCCTTGCTGTCGATCCCCGTTAGACTTGTGCTTAGATTAAGCGCGATGAACAAAAAAGCGCAGCCTCAAGCCTTCAGGGAATAACAATCAATGATCCGAATCGCCATTAACGGCTATGGCCGTATAGGGCGCAGTGTACTACGGGCTTTTTATGAGCGTAATTTACACAGCCAGATGAAAATTGTTGCCATTAACGAGCTCGCAGAGCCCGAAGCCATGGCCCACTTAACTCGCTACGACTCGAGCCATGGCCGCTTTGGTCATGACGTTACCCTGCTTCCCAATTCGTTTGATATTCAGGGCGACATCATTCGTTTATGTCACGAGTCTGATCCGGCTAAGCTCCCTTGGGCAGAGCTCGACGTTGATCTAGTACTCGAATGTACCGGTGTACATTCCAGTCGCCATGATGCCAATCTACATATTGAAGCTGGGGCCAAAAAAGTGCTGTTTTCTCACCCCGGTGACAGCGACTTAGACGCCACCATTGTCTATGGCGTTAACCACCAGCAATTAACTGGGCACGAGACCATAGTCTCTAATGCCTCGTGCACCACCAACTGCGTAGTGCCGGTGATAGAAACCCTACACCAAGCCTTTAATATCAAATGTGGTAACATCACCACCATTCATTCAGCCATGAACGATCAGCAAGTGATTGATGCCTATCATAGTGATTTACGCCGCACACGAGCTGCCAGTCAGTCTATTATTCCAGTAGATACCAAGTTGGCGAAAGGCGTGGAGCGCATATTGCCGCATTTTGCCGGTAAATTTGAAGCTATTTCAGTGCGTGTGCCCACTATTAACGTGACCGCCATGGACTTAAGTATTTTGGTAGAGCAAAAAGCCACGGTAGAGGCAGTGAATCAGATACTGCGTGAAGCCGCACTTGGCCCGTTAAAAGGCATTTTAGATTATACCGAAGCGCCGTTAGTGTCGGTTGATTTCAACCACGACTCGCACTCCTCCATTATAGATGGCACCCAAACGCGAGTCAGTGATGCTAACCTGATTAAAATGCTGATGTGGTGCGATAACGAGTGGGGCTTTGCTAACCGCATGCTCGACACCAGCCTTGCTTGGATTAATGCATCTTTATCCGTTTAAACATTTAACTGCTATATAAAGGACGCCCCAATGTCTGTTATGACGATGAACCAACTGGATTTATCTGCGAAACGCGTATTGATTCGTGCCGATTTGAATGTGCCCATTAAAGATGGTGTGGTGAGTTCAGATGCTCGCATTTTAGCGTCATTACCCACCATAAAAGCCGCACTCGAGCAAGGTGCTAAAGTCATGGTGACCTCGCATTTAGGTCGCCCAACTGAAGGCGAATATGCCGCAGAGTTTTCGTTACAGCCCGTGGTTGATTACTTGCAACAAGCACTCACAGTACCGGTGCGTTTAGCCAAAGATTATTTAGCGGGCGTTGAGCTTGCTGACAATGAGTTAGTCGTGCTAGAAAATGTGCGCTTTAACCTGGGCGAGAAAAAAGACGACGAAGCGCTATCACGCCAATATGCCGCGCTATGCGATGTGTTTGTGATGGATGCGTTTGGTACCGCACATCGTGCACAAGCCTCCACCCATGGCGTGGCTAAATTTGCCCCTGTCGCTTGTGCAGGCCCACTGTTATCCGCTGAGCTCACGGCGTTAGCCAAGGCGTTAGATAACCCTGCTCGTCCTTTAGTAGCGGTAGTGGGGGGCTCTAAAGTGTCTACCAAGTTAACCGTATTAGAGTCGTTATCGACTATAGCCGATCAGCTAGTGGTGGGGGGCGGTATTTCTAATACCTTTGTGGCGGCCGCTGGCCATAACGTGGGTAAATCACTGCACGAAGCTGATCTTATTCCCGAAGCCAAGCGCCTAATGGACAAGTGTGCCATTCCATTACCCAGTGATGTGCGCACCGCCACTGAATTTTCAGATACTGCCCCCGCCACCATGAAAAATGTGGCCGAGGTACAAGATAATGAGCAAATTCTTGACCTAGGCGATGCGTCTGCCCATGAGCTAGCCGACATCTTGAAAAAAGCCAAAACCATTATCTGGAATGGTCCCGTGGGTGTATTTGAATTTGAGAACTTTCGTCATGGCACCCAGATTATTGCCAACGCCATTGCCGAGAGCGAAGCATTCTCTATTGCCGGTGGCGGTGATACCCTAGCGGCCATTGATCTGTTTGGCATTAAAGAGCAAATTTCTTATATTTCAACCGGTGGCGGTGCCTTTTTAGAGTTTGTAGAAGGTAAAACCTTGCCTGCCGTGGCCATGCTTGAGCAAAGAGCCAAAGGTTAACCTGTTTGATTTATCTCGGTGGGCCTAGGCCTGCCGAATACGTTTTAGCGAGGAGCAAAAAATGTCTCAGAAAATTTTAGATGTCGTAAAACCCGGTGTGGTGTGTGGCCACGATATGCAAAAAATCTTTGCTATCGCCAAAGAAAACGCCTTTGCACTGCCAGCCGTTAACGTAGTGGGCAGTGATTCAGTGAACGCGGTACTTGAAGCGGCCGCCAAAGTTAAAGCACCAGTCGTAGTCCAGTTCTCTAACGGTGGTGCAGCGTTTTTTGCTGGCAAAGGCTTAAAGCTAGAAGGTCACCAAGCGGCCATTTTAGGCGCGATTTCTGGCGCACAGCATGTGCATGCCATGGCTGCCGCCTACGGGGTGCCGGTTATCTTGCATACCGACCATGCTGCTAAAAAACTACTGCCTTGGATTGATGGTTTGTTAGATGCCGGCGAAAAACATTTTGCCGAAACCGGTAAACCGCTATTCAGCTCGCACATGATTGATTTGTCTGAAGAGTCATTAGAAGAAAACATCGAAATTTGTGGCCAGTACCTAGCACGCATGAGCAAAATTGGCATGACGCTAGAAATCGAGCTGGGTTGCACCGGCGGTGAAGAAGATGGCGTAGACAATACCGGCATGGACAGCTCATTGCTGTATACCCAGCCAGAAGACGTGGCTTATGCCTATGAAAAGCTGATTGCCATTAGTGACATGTTTACCATTGCCGCCTCTTTTGGCAACGTGCACGGCGTATATAAGCCAGGTAACGTTAAACTCACTCCGAAAATTTTGGATAATTCGCAAAAGTACGTATCCGAAAAATTTGGTCTGCCTGCTAAATCATTAGACTTTGTATTTCACGGTGGCTCTGGCTCATCGGCGGCAGAAATTGAAGAGTCCATTGGTTATGGCGTGATCAAAATGAACATAGACACAGATACCCAGTGGGCAACCTGGGCTGGGGTGATGGATTACTACAAAACCAAACAAGATTACCTGCAAGGCCAAATTGGTAACCCAGAGGGTGACGACAAGCCGAACAAAAAATACTACGACCCCCGCGCTTGGTTGCGCGAAGGCCAAAACAGCATGATCGCTCGTTTAGAGCAGGCATTTAGCGAGCTAAACGCCAACGATGTGTTGTAACTAAGTCTTAACTATCATTATCTTATTGAATACCGGCTGCCAGCCGGTATTTTTTTGCTTATAGATAATATAATGCTTCTAAAAAATAGGAGGGTTGCTGTGTAGAGCGACATCATTGATTCGATTTATGCTAATAGATGGGTTCAATTGTCTCTGCTATGCTTAAATGAATTAATTACCACCAATAACAAAATAGTAACGGGAGAAAGTAATGGAACAAATACAAGAAACCGCAACTGTTACAGCCTTAATTGGTAACGCATTCGTTTTACGAGCCAATGGTGAAAAAGTAGCGTTGAAGCAAGGTGATATACTTTCTCCTGGTACTATTATCATGACTGAAGCCGGGGCTGAGGTTGTGGTGACAGGGCCAGATTTTAATTTAGCGTTAGGCGAAAATAGCTTAACGGAAATACCCGCAGAGTTATTAGAGACCGCCGAAGCGCCTACCATTTTATCGAACAACAGTGATGAAGTGAGTGATTTGCAAGCCGCCATTCTAGACGGCATGGATCCTACCCAAGCATTTGAAGCCGCGGCCGCAGGCCCAGCAGCACCAGGCCCAGGCGTGGCAGCCGCAGATGGCAGTGGTAATGGTGGGTTCGTCGTAGTGTCACGCAGTGGCGACAGCCTCATTGCCGAAGCTGGGTTTGATACAGCCGTGGCTTCTACGGTATTAGATGACGGGCCTAATAATACGCTTACAGATATTATTGATACGCAGGGACCAGAGGTCATTGTTACCATTAATGATGATGGCACCGTTAGCTTTGAGTTTGATAAAGAAATTATCGGTTTTGATGAAACCGATATCGTAGTTGAAAACGGTACCATTGTTGAAGGCACCTTAACTCAAGATCCCAATGACCCGAACAAGTGGATCGCTGAACTTAAGCCAGATGATGGCCTTGAAGGTGATGTGACGGTGACTGTGCCTGAGGGTAGCTATACCGATACGGTCGGTAACCCAGGTAATGAAGGAAGTGACGAGAAATTCTTTGATACGCTTCCTCCTGAAGCCAACATCAGCATTAATGTGATTGCCGGTGATGACGTGGTGAATGCGGCGGAAGCGGCAGCGGATGTCACCCTGAGTGGCAGCGTGGGCGGGGATGCCAAAGCCGGCGACGTGGTGACCGTGACCGTGAATGGCACCGAATACACCACAGTGGTGAACGCCGATGGCGTGAGCTGGAACGTCGACGTGGCGGGCAGCGAACTGCTGGCCGACGCCGATCAAAAAATTGAAGCCACGGTGGCGGCCAGCGATGCGGCGGGCAATACCGTGACCGCCAATGACGAGCGTCCGTATGGCGTGGACACCGAGATCGAAGCCAACATCAGCATTAATGTGATTGCCGGTGATGACGTGGTGAATGCGGCGGAAGCGGCAGCGGATGTCACCCTGAGTGGCAGCGTGGGCGGGGATGCCAAAGCCGGCGACGTGGTGACCGTGACCGTGAATGGCACCGAATACACCACAGTGGTGAACGCCGATGGCGTGAGCTGGAACGTCGACGTGGCGGGCAGCGAACTGCTGGCCGACGCCGATCAAAAAATTGAAGCCACAGTCACCGCCAGCGATGCGGCGGGCAACACCGTGACCGCCAGTGCCGAGCGTCCGTATGGCGTAGACACCGAGATCGAAGCCAACATCAGCATTAATGTGATTGCCGGTGATGACGTGGTGAATGCGGCGGAAGCGGCAGCGGATGTCACCCTGAGTGGCAGCGTGGGCGGGGATGCCAAAGCCGGCGACGTGGTGACCGTGACCGTGAATGGCACCGAATACACCACAGTGGTGAACGCCGATGGCGTGAGCTGGAACGTCGACGTGGCGGGCAGCGAACTGCTGGCCGACGCCGATCAAAAAATTGAAGCCACGGTGGCGGCCAGCGATGCGGCGGGCAACACCGTGACCGCCAATGACGAGCGTCCGTATGGCGTGGACACTGTGGCGCCGACTGTTGAAGCGGCTCTAATATCAGTTTCTGAAGAAGGGTTAGCAGGTGGTATTCCTGATAACGATGGGGAGCCTTCTGACACAACTGATAATGCTTTTGCATCAGGAAACCTTGCGCCATCAGAAACAGTTACCATCAAACTCGTTGAACCTGTAACTACGCTCAAGTCAAATGGGGATACTGTAGCATGGAATTTATCAACTGATGGTAAAACGCTGACTGGTAGCACGACTATTGGTGGTGTTTCTAAAGCAATAATAATCGTCACTGTAAATGATGCAGGTAAGGTTGATGTAGTACTAAAGGCCGCTGTTGACCACCCTGACATGACTAAAGAAGATATTTTAAGTCTTGTTATTGGTGTAGAGGTGAGTGACATGAGTGGTAATGTTACTCAATCTACTGTCGTCATTAATATTGAAGATGACTCCCCCACCATTGAAGTTAGTGGTGCGTTAGAAGTGGAATCAGGTAATCTTTCTACGACTGGCCAGTTGGCCATTGATTTTGGTGCCGACGGCGCGGCGGCGACCGGCAGCATCACCGTCAATGGCACTGACTTTGCGTTACCGGCGAGTGGTGACACCGTCACCATTACCGGTACTCACGGTCAGCTGGTGGTGGACAGCGCGGGCGAGTACACCTACACGGCGAATGCTTATACCGGTGGTAAAGGAGATGCATTTAAATTTGAAGTCACAGATGGTGATGGTGACGTTGCTGAAACCACTTTGAATGTTGGCATCACTGACTTAAATTATGAGATTCAAATAGGCACCAAAGGTGATGATGATTTGAGGTCAACAGAAAACACACACTCGATCATTATCGGCGACACTCCTACTACACCTATTACTGAAACAGGACAAAATTATAATCTTGCCTTTATAGTAGACAGCTCCGGTAGTATGGGAAATCAGGGTGTTGCAGATGCTAAGAGCTCGATCAATACCGTAATTGAGAGTTTAAAAGCTAGCGCGCTGGAAGATGGCAGTGGAACAGTCAACATTTATATTTCTGATTTTGACAGTAGCGTTCGTAGTACTGTTACTTTTGACTTAACTGATGGTGACCTTGATAGTAAATTAGCAAACTTCTTAAATTCGATGACCAATGGTGGTGGGACTAACTATGAAGCGGCATTTAAAGACGCAGCCAACTGGTTCCAGTCTGGTACAGCTACCAGTAATGTCGATGCAAAGGATTTAACTTATTTCATTACCGATGGTAAACCAACTTACTATGAGAGCAAGGAAGTAAAAGTATTAAATAATGTGGATGCTGACACTCAGAATATAGGTACAACTAAAACGGTTGGCTCTTGGTGGAGTGGTACCACCACTTATACCGTTCGAGCTGATGGTAAAGGTGGTAATGAGTGGTCAGTTACTGGTGGTAATGGTCGGGATACAACTAATACTGTAGAATATCACTCCAAAGCTGCTTTTGAGCTGTTGAAAGAACAATCTACGGTTGAGGCTATTGGTTTAGGTTCTAACGTATCTAACAGCGATTTAGAGCCTTACGATTCTGATGGTCAAGTACAAACTGGTATTGACCCGAGTGATCTTGCTGATGCCATCTTAGGTACTACGGTTGATGTACCAATGGGAGAGGATTCAATTACAGGTGGTGATGGTAACGACATTCTGTTTGGCGACTCTTTTATTTTAGACGGCGCGGATACGGGTATTTCTACTCGAGGTGCTTTGCAAAGTTATGTGGCAGGACAGCTTGGAAAACCTGTAAGTGAAACCACCAATCAAGACATTCATCAATATATTACGGAAAATCATAGTGAGTTTGATCGTTCTACTGACTTAGATAGTGATGACAATATCACTGGCGGTGCTGGTAACGATATTATTTATGGTGGTGGTGGTAATGACATCATCGATGGCGGTGCTGGTAACGATATTATTTATGGGGGCGCTGGTAACGACATCATAAGTGGTGGTACTGGCGAGGACCATATAACCGGCGGGCTAGGTGACGACATCATCGACTTAGGTCTTAACGACGGTGCTATTGATATTGTTTACTGGACCGCAGAAGAAGCTCAATCGGGGCAGGTTCAAAATGATGTTATAGAATCATTTGAGTTGGGTGTTGATAAGCTGGACTTTAGTGATTTTCTTACTGATGATGAGAAAGATAACCTTGATGAACACTTAAGCGTCAACGAAGTTGATGGCGAAGCCGTGATCACAGTAACAACTGACTCTAATGCTGAGTTAAATATTACTTTGGATGGTATTGCTTATGACGGAAGTAGTGATGCTGATTTGTTAAATAGTGTACTCACAACGGAGTTGCTCAACAACTTAAATAACGGTTAATTTTTAATCATATAAATGGTACCTTTAACATGTTAAAGGTGCCATTTTTTAATTCATTTTCATTATCAATAATAAAACTCTATTATTAGTGCTAAGTGATATTAACAAGAGTATGCCTACCTATGCAGGATCCTCATTCGGTACAAGATCCCTTGCTACAAAGCTTGGTATTTTTAACTAAAATCTATGGTCACCCTTACCAAGGTGAAGCGCTAATAAATGGCTTACCGCTGGTGGATGGTAAGCTCACTCCCTTGTTATTTTCACGAGCGGCAGAGCGAGCAGAGCTTGCTGCACACCACAGTGCTTATGCGCTAGCAGATATTTCTGAATTACTATTGCCTTGTATTCTATTACTTAATAATGGTGACGCAGGTGTTTTATTAGAAATAGATCATGACCAAGATCGTTGTCGAGTGATGCTGCCAAGCTCAGGTGAGGGAGAGCAGTGGTTAGCAATAGAGGCACTATCTAATGGCTACACAGGCCAGGTTATTTTTACTAAACCTAAGTTTCGTTATGATGCTCGGTCTCCTAAAACGTTGGATTCTCAAGACGGACATTGGTTTTGGGGAACGCTACGTCGTTCAACCTTTATTTATCGGGATGTGTTGATTGGCTCTTTATTGATCAATTTATTTGCCATTGTCACTCCTTTATTTACCATGAATGTGTACGACAAAATTGTACCTAATTTATCTTTTGATTCTTTATGGGTATTAGCCATTGGTGCGGGCATTGTTTTTATCTTTGATTTTATATTGCGCATGTTACGTAGCCATTTTATAGATGTGGCAGGTAAAAAATCAGACGTACTATTATCTGCGCAAATATTTTCTAAAGTAATGGGCATGCGAATGGAAGCTAGGCCTACCTCTACGGGAGCCTTCGCTAAACACTTACAAGAATTTGAGTCAGTTAGAGATTTTTTAACCTCTGCCACCGTTACTGCATTAGTCGATATTCCTTTCTCTTTACTGTTTTTATTTATTATCTGGATATTTGCCGGTCACATGGTGTGGGTACCTATTATCGCTATTTTACTACTGATGGCAGTCAGCTTGTTAGTACAAGGCTCACTTAAACGCAGTATAGAAGAAGGATCACGGCTTGCATCACAAAAAAATGCCAACTTAGTAGAAGGTATTTCAGGGCTAGAAACAATCAAACTATTTGGTGCTCAGGGCACCTTTCAGCACCGTTGGGAACAGGCGGTGAGTCATATTGCTAACTGGGGCATGAAAACCCGGCGTATCACTAATTCGGTGTCTACATTAGCCGCTGTAGTACAACAATTTACTACGGTTAGCTTAATTGTATTGGGGGTATATTTAATTGCTGCAGGTGAGTTATCAATGGGGGGATTGATTGCCGCAGTAATGTTAAGTGGTAGGGCGGTAGGCCCCATGATACAAATTGCTATGTTGTCGACGCGTTATAATCAAGCGCGCTCAGCTATGACTATCTTAGAGCAAATAATGGACTCGCCAGATGAAAATGTAGCTGGTCGTCGCTTTGTACATCACCCCGAATTTAAAGGCGATATTACATTTAATGATGTGAGTTTTCGTTATCCGGGCACCGAACATGATGTATTAAACAATATTAACCTGCATATTAAAGCCGGCGAGAAAGTCGCTATTATTGGTCGTATTGGTTCAGGAAAAACTACCTTAGAGCGCTTGGTTGCCGGTTTGTATAAGCCTACTGGCGGTGCTTTGCGTATTGATGGTATTGATATAGGCCAACTACAGCCAGCAGCGTTGCGACACAATGTGGGGTGCGTGCCACAAGATGTAACACTCTTTTATGGCACTATTCGCGATAATATAGTTATTGCTAATCCGCTTGCTGATGAAAATCAAGTATTACGTGCGGCACAGCGCGCAGGGGTTACCTTATTCACTAACCAAGATCCCGATGGCTTAGACAAACAAGTAGGAGAGGGAGGGCGCCAGTTATCGGGTGGGCAGCGCCAAGCGATTGCTATTGCCCGCGCTTTGCTCAACGATCCTATTATGTTGATGCTTGATGAGCCTACATCCAATATGGATAACCGCTCTGAGCTATATATTCGTCAAGAATTACTCAAGCTTAAGTCTAAGCAAACCTTGTTACTGGTCACTCACAGAACCTCTATGCTAGAAGTGGTAGATAGGGTGATAGTGCTTGAGCAGGGGCGCATTATGGCTGATGGGCCTAAGCATAAGGTGTTAGCGCAATTACAATCTGGCCACATGCGCAACAAGGAGGCTAGCAATGGCTAAAAAAACTTCATTGCCGCCAGAGTTACTGGATTACACTAACGATACCGCCGCCGCAGTATTATTAAATACCCCCAAAGCGGGTAAAGCCTTGTTATGGGCTATGCTGGTGTTTGTGATTGTTGCTTTGGTGTGGGCGCGTTTTGCTGAGCTTGAAGAAGTTACTTCAGGCATGGGAAAAGTGATCCCCTCAAGTCAAATTCAAATGGTGTCTAATCTTGAAGGCGGTATTGTCCGTAACTTATACGTTAAAGAAGGGCAACAGGTTGAAAAGGGGCAAGCCTTATTGCTAATCGATGACACACGATTTATGTCTGATTTACGTGAGCGAGAGCAAGAAATTGCGGCGTTACAAGGTGATGTAATACGGCTAAAAACGGAAGTAGATTCTATTGTTATTCAAGATGATGCGTCTTTAGCATGGCGTGATCAAGTGGCTATAAAAAAGATAGAGTTAACCTTTAAAGATGATTTTCGTGAAAAGTATCCCGGACAACCTGATTTTCAGCGTTCTTTATTTAACGAACGTTTAGGATTTGTAAAGAATCAGCTCGCTATTTTAGGTAATCAAATAGAACAGCGAGAACAAGAAATTATAGAAACTAATGCCAAAATTCGCACTTTGCGCCGAGGCGTTAATCTGGCAGCCAGAGAAGTGAACATGAGCCGCCCATTAGCTAAAGAGGGCATAGTTCCTCAGGTGGAAATATTGCGGCTTGAGCGTCAGCTTAACCAAATGCAAGGGGAGTTAGAATCTACGCGACTCATGCTACCTAAGTTAGATGCATCGTTACGAGAGAACATATTTAAACGTAAAGAGGTGGCGCTAACTTTTCGTTCTGAATCTCAACTTAAGCTCAATGAAAA
Source organism: Oceanisphaera pacifica (assembly GCF_017498065.1). Lineage (GTDB taxonomy): Bacteria > Pseudomonadota > Gammaproteobacteria > Enterobacterales > Aeromonadaceae > Oceanimonas > Oceanimonas pacifica. The sequence continues at coordinate 277,125 of NZ_JAGDFX010000002.1, forward strand.
GCGTAATCGTCTAATGCTATTACAGCAAGGCGAAGTGGGATTACAAGATAGGGTACGGCGCACCTCGGTTATTTCTCCTGTTAAGGGAACCATTAAAACACTGCATGTTAATACGGTAGGCGGCATAGTGCAGCCGGGGATGAACTTAGTCGAAATTGTACCACTTGAAGATACTTTATTGATAGAAGCGCGTATTGAACCCAAAGATATTGGTTTTTTAAGACCTGGGTTAGAGGCCATGGTCAAGTTTACTGCTTATGATTTTACCATTTATGGCGGCTTAACCGGCAAAGTTGAAAAAATTAGTGCAGACTCAATACAAGATGATGAAGGTAATACCTTTTTTCTCGCTACAATACGCACACAAGATAGCTTTTTAGGATTAGAAACTGCGCCACTTATGATTATTCCTGGTATGCAAGCAGGAGTCGATGTAATCACGGGTAAAAAAACGGTGCTGGATTACCTACTTAAACCTTTATTAAGAGCCAAGCAAGGCGCGTTACGAGAGCGCTAATGTTGACAGGGAGAATAAAAATGAAAAAAAGTGCAATTTCTATGCTGGTTGGTGCGGTGTTTGTTATACCTGTGCATGCACAAACGTTGGAAGAAGCAGTAACGCAAAGCTTAATGACGCACCCTAAAGTTAAAGAAGCGTTTCATTTGTATCAAGCTCGTCAATATGAGCAAGATGAAGCAACGGCTGGTTATTTGCCTACTCTAGATGCCAATGCCGGTATTGGTTATGAATATACCGACAGCCCAGGTTTACGTGGAGCGACACATAATACCGAAGAGCTGACGCGTAAAGAGCTGGGCTTATCATTACGCCAACTTTTATTTGATGGTTTTAAGACCTCGAGTAATGTCGGCCGTACTCAGGCAGAAGCAGATGCACAGCGTTATACCCTGTTATCTAATGCTGAAAATATTGCTTTGCGAGTGGCTGAAGTTTACCTAGATGTATTGCGCCAAGATGAAATTGTAGAATTATCACGTCGTAATCTAGAAACGCATGAGCAAATTTATTCCGATATTCAACGCCGTACCGACTCAGGTGTGGGGTCGAGTGCCGACTTTACTCAAATTCAAGGTCGCGTCGCTCGAGCGTATTCTAATATGACGGCGGCAGAGAATAATCTGCGTGATGCACAAAGTCAGTTTATTGCGCTGGTGAATGAGACACCTAACGACTTGCGCCAACCTAAAGCTGATGCCAATTTTGTGCCTGCGACACTTGATGATGCTTTATCTATTGCACAAAAACAGCATCCTACATTAACCTCGGCCTCATTTGATGTTGATGCTGCTCGCTATCAACATAAAGATGCTAAAGCTGAATTTTATCCTAAGGTGCACCTAGAGTTAGGCAGTAATTGGGATGATGATATTGATGGTGCTGAAGGGCATAACAACGATTATAGGGCCATGGTGCGTATGCGTTATAACTTGTTTAATGGTGGAGCAGACGTAGCCCGTAGCCGTTCAACGTCTGCGTTAGAGATGCAAGCAAAAGATATTCAAATGAATGCGCATCGCCAAGTAGATGAAGGCATGCGTTTAGCATGGGCTGCGTATGAATCATTAGGTCGCCAAAAAGACTTTTTACGTCAACACGTAGAAGCCAGCTTTAATACGGTTGATGCTTATAAAAAGCAATTCTCTTTAGGCAGTCGTACCCTGTTAGATGTGTTGAATACTGAAAATGAGCTATTTGAAGCACGTCGTTCTTATATTAATGCTGAATATGATCAGCTAGCAGCCGAGTATCGCATTATGAATGCATCTGGCCAGTTACTGGATGCTTTGCGCTTCACTCGTCCTGAGCAGTGGTAAGTTTAGAGCTTAATTTAAGGAGAAATATAATGAAAAAATGGATGATGTTAGCTCTGGTATTGCCGTTGTCGGCTTGTACTCTTACTGCTGAACCTGAGCAAGATACGGTAGCGGAGTATGATCTCACTGATATTGATACCGATGGTGTTATTGCGGCTCGCGATAACTGTTTAGATTCTGTCAGTAACTCTAAAGTTGATAATGATGGTTGCGGCGACAAAACCTATAACGCCCTACAGCAAGATATTATTATTTTCTTTGATCATGATAAGTCTATTGTTAAGCCTAAATATAACAGCGACATTAATAAGATGGCTGCTTTTATAACAAAAAATCCTAATTTAAAATTATTATTAGAAGGGCATGCCAGCAAAGTAGGTTCAGAACAATATAATTTAGCCTTATCTAAGCGTCGAGCAGAGTCTGTGCGTGGTGCCTTAATTAAGGATGGAGTTAAGAATAGTCAGCTAGAAATTATTGGTTATGGTGAAACTAAGCCACTCTTGATGGGGGATGATGATCAGACAGCTGCTGAAAATCGTCGTGTAGTGGGCGCATTAACTTCAATTAAAGAAGATGTACGCTTGCGTTGGAATGTATATAGCGTTGAGAAAAACGACGAGTAATGCGCAACTCGCTATCTTATTTGATTGGGCTGCTATTGCTAAGCTTAGTGCTTGGCACTGCAGCACAATCACAAAGAGAAGAAGACGCAAAAATGATCACTGTTGTGCAGCATTTTTATGGAAAAAACGCTGCACAGCGTACCCAGAGATGGCGAGAGCTTGTGCAACAAGTACAATCACAAAATATAAGCGAACGTGCAGTATTATCTCGGGTAAATATATTTTTTAATCGTTTACATTTTATTGATGATATTAAGCTTTGGGGTAAAAAAGATTATTGGGCTACTCCTCTCGAGTTTTTAGGTGCAGGTGGCGGAGACTGTGAAGACTTTAGTTTGGCTAAATACTTTACATTACGAGAGCTCGGCATTGCGGATGACAAGCTACGCATGGTTTATGTTAAGGCGCTAGAACTTAACCAATTTCACATGGTTGTTGCTTATTATCCAACGCCCGCCGCCGTTCCTTATATTTTAGATAACTTAGAGGGTACCATTCGCTTGGCAACAGAACGAAGCGACCTTGCCCCTATTTACAGTTTTAACGGTCAGCATCTATGGTTGATGCGTGAGCGAGGACAAGGTGAGCTAGCTGGGGAGGCATCTCGGTTATCTCTTTGGAATGAACTGCGTGGCCGGGTGGATGTTAGACGGCTACAAAAGCCCCGTATTAACTTGGATAATTAATTATGACACTCTACCGTCAACTGTTAGTGACCATGCTGTTGCTGTTTATTATGCTTTTTGTGACGGCTTACTCGGTACAATTTAGCTCAACAAGGAACTACCTTGCTCAACAGCAAGAAACCACAGTCATTAACACGGCCACTTCGCTTGGGTTAGCATTAACGCCATACTTAGAAACCAGTGATAATCTGGGCGCTGAATCAGTGATTAATGCCGTATTTGACGGTGGTTTTTATCGTAAAATTCAGCTTGAGCTATTGGCAGCCAACAAAGACATTACTCGTGAGAATGTGATCCCTCCTCAGAACGTTCCTGACTGGTTTATTAATTTAGGTCTCTTCGACAGTGTTAGCTACGATGCTGTGCTTACCTCGGGTTGGTTACAGCTAGGTAAGCTAACTATAGAGGGACACCCAGGGCAGGCCTATTATCAACTGTGGCAGGGCATGAGCCAGTTAGCTACTTGGTTTGTACTATGTTTTGTGGTGGCTTGGGGCTTACTCGTATTGGCACTGCGTTATTTTTTAAAACCATTGCACGACATTGAGCTACAAGCACACGAAATAGAGCGACAGCGTTTTGGTCATGTCATTTCGTTACCTAACACTCGAGAATTAAGAGAGGTTGTTAAGGCGATTAATAGCATGTCGGGTCAGCTTGAAGTGCAATTTAAAGAACAAGCTGATGAGGCAGAGCGGCTACGTCACCGAGCTTTTTCAGACCCTACTTCTGGTTTAGGAAACCGAGCCTTTTTTGTTTCGCAAAGCCAGTCTTGGATAAGCGATGGTACTGGTGGTGCCGTATTGCTGATAGCGGTTGATATACTCGAAAAGTTAGATCAAGAGGAAGGTTTTACCGCTCGAGATCAGATGATTAAAGCGATTGCTAATGACTTACAAAAATTGTGCCAGCGCTTTAGTGACTTTGCCTTGTCGCGATTGTCTGCCCGAGAGTTTGCTTTGTTAGTGCCTGAGTCTGATATAGAGCGGTTGTCGCTGTTGGGCGAAGAAATTAACCGTCAAATTGCTGAGCAAGTGATTGATCCGGTTAATGTGCCTAATATCTCTGTGATAGGTATAGCTGTTATACAAGATAAAGATGAAAGCTCTCAACTGCTTACACGAGCAGATCATGCGTTAAATAAAGCCCGAATGGAAGAAGCGGGGGCTGTGGTTATTGAGCACAGTAAGCGTGAGCACCAGTTAGGACGGTTGGCGTGGAAAAAGCTCATAGAAACGGCCTTAACCAATGATTTGTTTGAGTTAAGCAGTCAGGCGGTGTGTGATATTCATGGCACCTTACTGCACGAAGAAGTTTATATGGCAATTCGTAACGGCAACACTGTATATGGTGCAGGTAGCTTTTTACCCATGGTGGAGCAGTTTAAGTTAGGTGAACGACTCGACTTACATATTATTGAGCGCACACTCAATAAGTTAGTTGCATCACCCAGTGTATATTTGGCTGTTAACCTGACTCAACATAGTTGTGAACAAGCGGGGTTTTGGCATCAACTTGATTTGCTGTTAGCCCAATACCCTAACGTGTGTTCTAGGTTGCTATTAGAGTTGCCAGAGAAGGTTTTTGTGTTTCATAAAAATGCGTTAATGGTGCCACTCGCTTCTTTAAATGTAGCTTGGGGTATTGATCACTTTGGTCGTCACTTTGACTTATTAACGCAGTTAAGCGATTTAAGTCCCCACTACGTTAAGTTAGATCATAGTTTTACCAGTAATGTAGCCAAAGCCGATTATGATGATGCGTTTTTAGCTGCTGTATGTCGCTCAGCTCATAGTATGGGGGCTGTTACTATTGCGACTCGGGTAGAAACTGAGCCACAACTAGAGGTATTAAAAACCTTATATGTGGATGCTTACCAAGGGTTTGTAAGTCCACCACAAAAATGGGTATAACTGTTCTATTTTTTAGGTAGAAAGCTTGGCTTTTACGGAACTTACTGTCTAAATATTGAGCAGGATTAAAATGGTGTTCGCTTCTAGTCTTATAAGTATTAACAGACAACAAGTGGGGCGACATCATGAGCAATATTTCAATTGGTCTCTGTGCACTGAGTTTGAGCCCCTGTTTTAACAAGCAGAGGCCACAATGACTAAAATTTTAGGTGTGCAGCTGCAAGGCATTCAGTATCACTGGAATGGGCAAGATATTTTGGTTGATGATGGCGTGGGAGTACCTTGGCCATTAATAGGCAGCTTATTGGATCAGATTGAGCTGTTAGATGCCGAAGGCGAACCTGTGGCTACCTTTTCTATCGATTTTTTGGCGCAGCAATGGTTAGTGACAGGTGATAGCTCGCAACAACACATTATATTAATTGATGATAGCGGCAGTCAGTTTCCTCTGTATTCGCAAGATAATATAAGCGAAGACGAACAATTAATCGCCTTGCTATCTTCTGATTCTGGGGCTTTGTTGGGCGCTTCAGAAGTGGAGGTTCAGAGCATGCCGAGAGTGACCGACATTTTACAAGATGCTGACCAATTATTAGAGGGAACCGTTACGCCCTTAGCCGACACAACCAGTCTAAACAGAGAGTCAATTGATGATGTGCTTAACTGGTTTGCGGTGTACCATCATCATGATTAACAAAATTAAGTGGATATTAAGCACCGGTTAATGATGAGGTTTTATTTATGCGCAACACTGCACTTTCGGTACGTAATACAGTTTTAGGTACACTGACCTTACTGCCTTTATTAGTTAGCTCCCATGCCGTCGCCATTGCCGTGCCCGACAAACCGCATCTTGTCACGCAAGGACACTCCGAAATAAAAGTGGCTCCTGATATGGCGACGCTGTCGGTAAAGGTAACAGCACTTAAATCTGATAGTCGAGCTGCTAAAGAAGACGTTGATACCAAAGTAGCCGCCTTATTTAGTCGCCTTGCTGGCTTGGGCGTGACTAAAAAAGACATTGATAGCGGTAATGTGATTACTCGGCCTGACTATCAATACTCAAAAAAAGAGGATAAGCCCAAGCTGTTGGGTTATCGAGCCGAGCGTAACATTAGCGTACGTCTCTATGATCTGGACCAACTTAGCCAAGTCTTAAATAAAGTCTTAGAGCAGGGGATACAAGAAATTCAGCAAGTGAGTTATGGACGGCGTAATAGCGATGAGCTGCGCCAGAAAGCGCGATTGGCGGCAATGGCGAAGGCAACTGAACTTGCTAAAGAGCTAAGCCAAGCTGCAGGGCGTGAATTAGGTGATGTGTATGCAATTGAATATCAGGCTCCCCGCATCAGCATCCCACCGCGACACTATGGAGCACTAAACAGTAAAGTGGCGTCAGAGGAAACGCGAGACGCCAGCTATGTACAAAACGACATTAAGTTTAGCGATCAAGTCGACGTCGTTTTTGTTTTAAAGTAAAAGAACCCTTCGGTTTAGCCCCATTCAAAGAGACGCCGCGCCTTTATACATTCCCTAAGGCGCGTGTTTTTGATACTTTATAGTAAAAACCCCACGCAGTACTTAAAAGGACCAGGTAATGGCGCATCACTCTTTAGATAAAGACAAAATTAAAATTTTACTACTGGAAGGTGTACATCCAGGCTCAGTTGAGATGTTCAAAAACGCCGGTTATACCAACATTGACTACTTGAAGACTTCGCTGTCTGATAGCGATTTAAAAGAGCGCATTAAAGATGTGCACTTTGTTGGTTTACGCTCACGCACTCAACTGACTGAATCAGTACTGGATGCGGCAGAAAAGCTGGTCGCTATTGGTTGTTTCTGTATTGGTACTAATCAGGTTAATTTAGATGCCGCCGCCATGCGGGGTATTCCGGTATTTAACGCGCCTTTCTCTAACACTCGCAGTGTTGCCGAGCTGGTACTGGGTGAGCTTTTATTGTTGCTGCGCGGTATTCCTGAACGCAATGCCAAAGCACACCGTGGCGAATGGCAAAAAAGTGCCAGCCATGCATTTGAAGCCCGTGGTAAGCGCTTAGGCATTATTGGTTACGGTCATATCGGTACTCAGTTAAGCATTATTGCCGAAGGTATTGGTATGCAAGTGTCTTACTACGACATTGAAGCTAAATTGTCTTTGGGTAATGCCACTCAGGTATATAACTTAGAAGAGTTACTTGCCCAGTCAGATGTGGTGTCTTTGCATGTGCCAGAAACCCCGCAAACACAGAATATGTTTGGTGCTAAAGAAATCGCTAACATGAAGCCTGGTTCTATTTTGATTAACGCGTCACGCGGTACAGTAGTAGACATTGATGCACTGGCTGAGGCGTTATCTAGCAAGCACATTGCAGGGGCGGCTATTGATGTGTTCCCAGTAGAGCCTAAGTCTAATGATGAAGAGTTTGTATCACCGCTTCGCAACTTCGACAACGTGATCTTAACTCCGCACATTGGTGGCTCCACCCAAGAAGCGCAAGAAAATATTGGTTATGAAGTGGCCGGCAAGTTGATCAAATATTCAGATAATGGCTCAACACTGTCTGCGGTTAACTTCCCTGAAGTGTCTTTGCCAGAGCACCCAGATACCAGTCGTTTGTTACACGTTCACCACAACAAACCGGGTATTTTGAGTCAAATTGTGCAAGCGTTTTCAGCTGAAGGTATTAATATTGCCTCTCAGTATCTACAAACCACGCCGCATATTGGCTATGTGGTCATTGAAGTAGAAAGCGCGCAAAGTGAGCAAGCGCTAGCCAAGCTGAAAAGCATAGAAGGCACCATTCGCGCCCGCATCGTGCATTAATGAGCTATTAAATAATAAAGGGGCCAAGCGGCCCCTTTTTTTATTCTGTTTTACTTTGTTACGTTAAGCTGGGCACTTGGCGCTGCTTTTAATGGCGCTTTCTAACTCCCTAGGGTCAAAGTCATCCACATTAATGGTTTGCAAACGGCTCACTTCGGCTTGTTCCAATACCTTGGCCTCTGCTTGGGTGATAATTCCGGCGCTTAATGCTTCTGCCCCCAGCAGATCTAACCCGGTAAAAGGGCGACGGCCTAATACGTCCACTACCTTATTAAAAATAGGCTCGGCCTGAATAATGTCGGCAAACGCTTGCTCTAATAAACCCAGTGGGTTGCCCTCTTCAGCGGTTAAGTACAAATCTTTCGCCAAGGCATCGCGGGCAATACCCGGTGTTTGCAGCGTCTGTGCAACCTTGTGATCTAATCGGTCAGAGGGACGAGCTAATACGGGGCCCCAAGGCTGTACTAAAGCGCTTAATACCTTGCCTAATATGGGGGACGGGAAGTTTTCTAATAGCTCAATGACTGCCACTTCTGCCTGATATAAGCCATTTTGACAAGCCCAATGCACCAAGGGTAAGAGGGCGTCGGGGCGACCATCATCATTAAAGCGCTTTAAAGTTGCCGACACTAAATACAACTGACTTAACTCATCGCCTAAGCGCGCCGATAATCGCTCTTTACGTTTTAGCTCGCCACCAAGGGTGGCCATGGCTACATCAGACAATAAGCTTAAGTTGGCACTTAAACGGTTCATTTGGCGATAGTAGGGGGCGGTAGCATCTTGCACTGGCGTGGGGCTAAAGCGCGCATTGCTTAAACCTAACCAAAAACTGCGCACTGTATTGCTGATAGCAAAACCAATATGACCAAACACTGCTTCATCAAATTGGCTAAGAGCCTGGTGCGCATCTGGCTCTTGTACCGATAACATTTCTTTAAGCACATAAGGGTGGCAACGAATGGCCCCTTGGCCATAAATAATCATAGAGCGCGTTAAAATATTGGCCCCTTCAACGGTAATGGCAATGGGCGCACCTTGATAACCCCGTGCTAAATAGTTATTGGGCCCCATACAAATACCCTTGCCGCCGTGAATATCCATGGCGTCAATTAAACTACGTTGGCTGATATGGGTGAGGTGATACTTAACAATGGCCGAGATCACCGAAGGCTTTTCACCTAAATCGATACCGGTAACCGTTAACATGCTGGCGGCATCAGATAAATAGGCGTTGCCGCCAAGCCTCGCCAAGGGCTCTTCAATGCCTTCCATTTTGCCAATGGGCAGGCGAAACTGTCGGCGAATACGGCTGTAAGCGCCTGAAGCAATAGCCGACACTCGTGCACCTGCGGTTCCTGTCGAGGGCAGGGTAATACCACGCCCCACCGACAAGCATTCGGTAAGCATACGCCATCCTTGGCCGGCCATATCGGGGCCACCAATAATAAAGTTTAAGGGCACAAAGACGTTTTTACCTTGGGTTGGGCCATTTTGAAATGGCACATTTAGTGGAAAATGACGGCGGCCAATGGTAATGCCTTTCATATCGGTAGGAATTAACGCGCAGGTAATGCCTAGATTGACCTTATCGCCCAGTAAGCCTTCGGGATCTTGTAACTTAAAAGCTAAACCAAGCACGGTGGCAACGGGGGCTAGGGTAATATAGCGCTTATTCCACGTTAGACGCATACCCAGTACTTGCTCGCCTTGCCATTCGCCTTTACAAACAATGCCCAGATCGGGAATGGCACCGGCATCGGAGCCTGCCTCGGGGCCGGTAAGCGCGAAACAGGGCACTTCATCGCCCGCGGCTAAGCGTGGCAAATAATAGTCTTTTTGTGCTGTGGTGCCGTAATGTTGCAGTAACTCCCCAGGCCCTAATGAGTTAGGCACCCCCACGGTTGAGGCTAATACGGCACTGGTGCTGCACAGTTTTTGTAATACCCGAGACTGAGCATAAGCCGAAAATTCTAAGCCGCCATATTGCTTTTTAATTATCATGGCAAAAAACTTATGCTGCTTTAAATAGTCCCATACCTCGGGCGATAAGTCGGCCAGCTCATGAGTGACTTCCCAATCTCTGGTCATGCGACAGACTTCAGCCACAGGGCCGTCCATAAAGGCTTGTTCTTCGTCGCTTAATTGTGGTTTAGGGTACTGATGTAAGGTATTCCAGTTTGGCTTACCAGCAAATAGCTCGGCTTCCCACCAAGTGGTGCCAGCCTCTATGGCTTCGCGCTCGGTGGCAGACATTTCAGGCATGATGCCTTTGTAAAGGTTGAACATGGGCGAACTTAATATCTGCGAGCGCATCGGCTTTAGGTTAAATATTGCAGCTATTACCGCAAATACTAACCAGCCAACCGGGCTCACTTGCCCAAGGGCAGTGCCCAGTAATAACACACTGGCACTTACGTAAGTCACAGTGAACAGCGAGGCTCGGCGATAAGCCAATATTCCCCAAGCAACAATTAGTAGCAGTAAGGTCGTCATTCATTAACTCCCTATTGAGTAGAGTAAAGTGATAGCAAGCGAAGCGCGGTTACTTAATTCTGAGGTCAGACCTCTTAATAAGTCTAGTTGTAATGGATATAAATGTTTAAAGCAAGTGAACAGTAAGTTAAATGCTATAGTTCCCGCAGAGCTGGCGCCCTGCGAAATAATAAACTGTGTTTGTCTTAAGCTGAGTGCTTGGTGGCGAGCGCTAGGCGCTTGATACAATCTATGACAAAATAGGCTTTTTCCGCTGAGTGAGAGGCCACACCATGTATCAGGATTTGATCCGTAGCGAACTAAGCGAAGCCGCTGACGTGCTTAACCGCTTCTTGTCTGACGACACCAATATTCAAGCCATTGAACAAGCGGCTAAATTATTGGCCGAGCGCTTTAAAGACGGCGGCAAGGTTTTGTCTTGTGGTAATGGTGGCTCTCACTGCGATGCCATGCACTTTGCCGAAGAACTAACAGGGCGCTATCGTGAAAATCGCCCGGGTTATCCGGCGATTGCTATCTCTGATCCTAGCCATTTATCTTGCGTGGCCAACGACTTTGGCTTCGAGTTTGTGTTTTCTCGCTATCTAGAAGCGGTGGGGAAAAAGGGTGATGTCTTATTCGGACTGTCGACCAGTGGTAACTCAAAAAATATTATTAATGCCATTACTGCGGCTAAAGAAAAAGGCATTAAAGTGATTGCGCTTACTGGTAAAGACGGCGGACAAATGGCCGGTTTGGCAGATATAGAAATTCGCGTTCCTCATTTTGGTTATGCCGATCGCATCCAAGAAATACACATCAAGATCATTCATATACTGATCCAATTAGTTGAAAAAGAAATGGAGCAAGCGTAAGCATCATGTGTGAATTGCTAGGGATGAGCGCCAACGTACCCACGGACATTTGTTTTAGCTTTACCGGCTTAATGCAGCGCGGTGGCCGAACCGGCCCCCATAAAGACGGCTGGGGAATTGTATTTTATGAGGGCAAAGGGCTAAGAACCTTTAAAGATCCTAAGCCCTCTAGTCAGTCACGCGTGGCCAAGCTGGTACAAGAATACCCCATTAAAAGCTGCTCGGTGATCAGCCATATTCGCCAAGCGAACCGTGGCGGTATTGCGCTAGAAAATACTCATCCCTTTACCCGAGAGTTATGGGGGCGCTATTGGACTTTTGCTCATAATGGCCAATTAACCGGATACGATAAACTGGCCACAGGCCGACATAATCCGGTGGGCGAAACCGACAGCGAACTGGCATTTTGCTGGATACTGGACGCCATGGAGCGAGAATACCCGACCCAGCCCGAAGATATGTCTGAGATGTTTCGGTATGTGGCCAGCCTTTGTGATCAACTGCGCGAGCTTGGTGTTTTTAATATGCTGCTAAGCGATGGCGAATACCTAATGACCTATTGCACCAATAATCTACATTGGATCACCCGCCGCGCGCCCTTTGGCCCAGCCCGACTGATTGATGAAGAAGTGGAAATTGATTTTCAAAAAGAAACCACGCCCAACGATATTGTGACCGTGATTGCCACTCAGCCGCTGACCAATAACGAGCAATGGCACAAAATGCAGCCCGGTGAATTTAACCTCTTTCACCTAGGCGAACGCCTAGCGGGGACTTTTTAAAGCAGCGCCAAGCTTAAAAATAACCCCCAAGTCTGCAAAGACTTGGGGGTTATTATTTTGGGCGCTGGGCGCTGTTAGCTTAACCCTATTCTTGGGCGTAGCCGTGGGTGGGCAAGAGGGCACCGTCTAAATAGGCTTTGCCTTGCTGCATAACCACTCGGCCCTCGCAAAACCAGCGTATTGTTAGCGGATAAATAGCATGCTCTTGTACTTGCACTCGCTCGGCGACGACACAGGCGTCATCATCGGCAAAAATGGGGACGCGAGCTTGTAAGATAACTGGGCCGCCATCTAGCTCTTCGGTAACAAAATGCACACTGCAACCATGCTCTTGATCACCGGCATCAATGGCCTTTTGGTGGGTATTCAAGCCTTGATAACGAGGTAACAAAGAAGGATGAATATTTAACAAGCGGCCTTGATAATGATGCACAAAGCTCGGCGTTAAAATCCGCATAAAGCCCGCTAATACCACCAAGTTAGGTTGATAACCGTCAATAACCTCACTTAATGCGCCATCAAAGTGTTCACGACTGGCATGATCTTGGTTTGATACCACAGCGGTGGCAATGCCTGCGGCGCGAGCGCGTTCAAGGCCATAAGCCTCGGCTTTATTACTGATTACCGCGACTATTTTACCGCCCAGCAGATTAGCATCGCCTTGATCGAGCATGGTTTGTAAGTTACTGCCATTACCCGAAATCAGTACCACAATGCGGGGGCTTGACTGCTCAATCATTTAATTTCAACCTGCTCTTCGCCATCGGTTGCCTTATCAATGTGACCAATTAGCCAGCAGTGTTCGCCTGCGTCTTGCATAAAGCTGACGGCCGCTTCAGCTTGATCGGCAGGTAGCGCAATCACCATGCCCACACCACAGTTAAAGGTGCGATACATTTCTGTAGTCTCTACGTTACCGGCTGCTTGTAACCAGTTAAACACCTCAGGCCACTGCCAGCTAGTCCCGTCTACCACCGCCTTGGTGCCTGCAGGTAACACGCGAGGAATATTTTCCCAAAAACCGCCGCCGGTAATGTGGCTGAGTGCATGAATATCAAACTCTTTAAGTAGCGCTAATACTGGTTTTACATAAATACGCGTTGGTTCCATAAGCGCATCGGCTAGGGTGCCTTCACCTAAAGGTTGCTGCAAATCGGCATTGCTTACTTCTAAAATCTTACGAATTAAAGAGAAGCCATTAGAATGTGGACCGCTTGAGCCTAGGGCGATCAAGGCATCTCCGGCTCCTACTTTAGTGCCGTCGATAATGTCATTTTTTTCAACCACACCAACACAAAAACCCGCTAAGTCATAATCACCGGCTTGATACATACCCGGCATTTCTGCGGTTTCGCCACCAATTAAGGCACAACCGCTTAGCTCACAGCCTGCACCTATACCGGTGACCACGTCGGCGGCGGCATCGACATCTAATTTACCGGTCGCATAATAATCGAGGAAAAACAGCGGCTCGCCACCTTGCACAATTAAGTCGTTAACGCACATCGCCACTAAGTCGATACCCACGCCTTGATGGCGTTTTAGATCGATAGCTAAACGAAGCTTGGTGCCGACACCGTCGGTTCCGGCCACTAATACTGGCTCTTTATAGCCACTAGGCAATTGGCATAAGGCGCCAAAGCCCCCAAGTCCGCCCATTACTTCTGGGCGTTGGGTACGACGGCTAACGCCTTTAATACGTTCAACCAGGGCATTACCAGCATCAATATCAACACCGGCATCTTTATAGCTTAGGGGTTTGTTCTGCGTCACGAGTGGTTACCTTGTCATTATTTTTAGGAGCAAGTTTCATTTCAGCTGGCCTAATTGGGGGAGGCAGCAGCGTAAAATACGAAGGGTCCATGTGTTTGTCATTATTACGCTCGCTATTCTAATTTAATGCGCCTAACAGTGCCACCTAAGAGACACCTAGCGAGCACAACAAAGTGACACACACCAAAGTAAAGCGCCAACGCCTTTGGTTGAGGGTCACATTTTGGTTCTTATAAAAGGCACTAAAGTAGGCAATCAGCTAGAATAGAGATAAATTTTGTCCATAAACCACAGAAAGCGCTGCCGCTGCATATTATTTTATGCTAAAGTTTCGCGATTTTTTTGCGTGTCGTCGTCAGTTGGGAGAAAAAAGTATGAAAGTTATTGAGGTTAAACACCCTTTGGTGAAACACAAATTGGGGCTAATGCGTGAAGCCGATATTAGTACCAAACGCTTTCGTGAGCTGGCGCGAGAAGTGGGGAGTTTATTAACCTACGAAGCTACCGCTGATTTTGATACTGAAAAAGCCACTATTGAAGGCTGGAATGGTCCAACAGAAGTCGACAAAATTAAAGGCAAAAAAGTAACCGTTGTGCCAATCTTGCGTGCCGGCCTTGGCATGATGGACGGGGTACTTGAGCATATGCCAGGTGCACGAGTGAGTGTAGTGGGGGTGTATCGCGATGAAGAAACACTGCAACCCGTACACTACTTTAATAAGTTGGTTAGCCATATTGATGAGCGTATGGCATTAATTGTTGACCCTATGCTGGCTACCGGTGGCTCTATGATTGCTACTATCGACCTATTAAAAGAAAAAGGCTGCCGTCACTTTAAAGTGATTGTACTGGTGGCGGCACCAGAAGGGGTGGCAGCATTAGAAGCGGCTCACCCTGATGTTGAACTGTATTGTGCCTCGGTTGATGAGCGACTCGATGAAAACGGTTACATCATTCCTGGCCTCGGTGATGCCGGCGACAAAATATTTGGTACTAAATAAGATCGATATTAAAACCGGCATTAGCCGGTTTTTTTCTGCAAGGTAAAACTATGAGCACGAATGAACACACAGATTTGGCGACGGCTCCTCAAGAGGTTGCCCACACCCCGTTACGTCAGGCCATAGCGGGTTCACAAATGTTATTTGTCGCCTTTGGCGCGCTGGTATTAATGCCCTTAATCACCGGCTTAGACCCTAATGTGGCGTTATTTACCGCCGGCATTGGCACCCTGATTTTTCAGGTATGTACTAAGCGCCAAGTGCCTATTTTTTTGGCCTCTTCTTTTGCCTTTATTGCGCCCATTTTATATGGCGTACAAACTTGGGGCATACCGGCCACCATGAGCGGCATTATGGCCGCTGGCATTATGTATGCTTTATTGAGCCAAGTTGTGCGCTGGCGCGGAACCGCATTATTAACCCGTTTGCTGCCACCTGTGGTGGTGGGGCCGGTTATAATGGTGATTGGCTTAGGGCTAGCGCCCATGGCGGTAAACATGGCCATTGGTAAAGCGGGGGATGGCTCAGCACAACTTATCCCTCACGATGTGGCGCTTTGGTTATCTTTGCCGGCTTTAGCAACCACCTTGCTGGTTTCAACCATGGCTAAGGGTGTATTTCGCTTGGTGCCTATTACCGCGGGTATCGCCGTTGGCTATGGCATTGCGCTAGGGTTTGGCGTAGTGGACTTTTCGCCAGTGCAAGCTGCAGCTTGGATTTCTCTGCCAAACTTTGTGGCTCCTGAATGGCACTGGCAGGCCGTACTCTTTATGTTGCCGGTGGCCATTGCGCCAGCTATTGAACATATAGGTGATGTGCTGGCTATTAGTTCGGTTACCGGTAAAGATTACTTGAAAAAACCAGGATTACATCGCACCTTGTTAGGTGATGGCTTAGCAACCATGGGTGCGTCTTGTTTTGGCGGACCGCCGAACACCACGTATTCAGAAGTAACGGGTGCGGTAATGCTTACCAAAAACTTTAATCCGGTGATTATGACTTGGGCAGCAGGCTTTGCCATTGTGTTGGCATTTGTCGGTAAGTTTGGTGCGCTTATGCTGAGTATTCCAACCCCAGTAATGGGCGGCATTATGATCTTATTGTTTGGATCCATTGCCACAGTGGGCTTAAACAGCTTAATTAAGCATCAGGTAGACTTATCTCAAGCGCGCAATTTATGCATAGTGGCGGTCATTTTAATTTTTGGTATTGGTGGTATGGCGTTTGGTTTTGGTGGCTTTAGCTTACAAGGGATCAGTTTATGCGGCATTGTGGGCATCTTACTGAACTTGATTTTGCCCCGTGAACCAG
The DNA here is from genome assembly GCF_017498065.1 of Oceanisphaera pacifica. GTDB lineage: Bacteria > Pseudomonadota > Gammaproteobacteria > Enterobacterales > Aeromonadaceae > Oceanimonas > Oceanimonas pacifica. The sequence goes on from NZ_JAGDFX010000002.1 coordinate 293,230, forward strand.
TGCGATGAGTCTGGTTTGCCACGCCGTCTATGGGTATTATAGACAACTGCTTTTTTAACAATGGCAACCAGATGGTAAAGAAACTGCTTTGGGCAGCCGTATGGCTTTTTTCAACGCACGCCTTGGCGCAATCAGTCTTTGAGGTGAGCTTGAATCCCGCGCCTTATAGTCGTGAACAAGCGCGCGAGCAAGCGCTGGATATAGTGCTCACGCGTTTAGGTGGCGAGCAAGTAAAGGGCTCTTGGGCGCGAGAAGAATCCCACAGTGATATCACGCGCTTTTTAGACAGTGAGTCATCCAGCATGGGCTATCAAGCCCACTTTAATGGCCAAGAGTTGCAGGCGCTGTTTAACAGTGCCGGCTTGCCTTTTGCGACGGCGCCTAAGCCTCGTTTGCTGGTGTGGTGGCGTGATAACGGCCAAGTTTATAACGAGGCCAGCTCACGCATTCAAGCAAGCGCTGCACAGTATCAGCAGCCGTTATTATGGCCGCTGTGGGACTTAGATGAGCAAATAACCCTCAACGGTGACTCTTCATTTGAACCGCGTTTATTGCGCCAAGCAAGTCAACGTTACGATGCAGACTACTGGCTGGTGATAGAGCAAACAGCGACAAGCTCAAGGCGTTGGCAGTTATTTAGCGCCAAAAAGAAATCGCCACTTCTTACCGGTACACTCACAGCGCCATCCCACAATGATGCCATGGCGCAATTATTGGCCAAGGTGAATGATTATTGGGTGCGCCAAGCCAAACCAGCCCCTATTGTAATCGCAAAAAATGAGGCGCCTAAACAGCCTTTAACGCTAACAGAAGATGCGCCAGGCGAGCTCACCATATTAGTTTCTGGCTTGCGAGAGTTTTCAGACTCGGTATTGCTGGAGCGTAAATTGTCTGAGCTAAATGGCGTAGCCGCTGTGTTTGTGATGGAAAGCGCCGGCTCACAAGGGCGATATCGGCTAAGTGTGCCGGGTTCTCGGGGAGCTGTGTTACAAGCGTTAAGCGCATTAAGCGAGCTTAACGCTCAAGGTGAGCGCACTTTTAGCTGGTCGGGGAGTTGAATATGACTCATGACGAGAGGGATCATCAGCCAGCTCAGTTAGCGCTAGCGGTGCAATTACCTGACGATGAAACCTTTGGTAGTTTTTATCCTGGTGATAATGCACAGCTGATCACCGCCCTTAAAAATGCCGCCATAGGACAAAATGACGATTTATTGTACTTTTGGGGGCAAGAGGGCAGTGGCCGTTCGCATTTATTACATGCCGCATGTGCCGAACTAGACGATGAAGAAGGGCAAACTGCGGCCTATATCTCCCTAGACAGCTACCAAAGTATGTCGCCACGTATTTTAGAGGGCATGGAGCTACAAACATTAGTATGCCTTGATAATTTAGACGCCATTGCCGGTATTGAAGTGTGGGAGCGTGCCATCTTTAACTTTTTTAATCGCAGCAGAGAGCGAGGAGCCGGCTCTTTGGTGATTAGTGCCGTTAATGCGCCTCGCCACTTAGGGCTGGTGTTGCCTGACTTGGCCTCACGCCTAGACTGGGGTGTGGCTTACCAGCTTAAGCCCTTAGACGACGAGGGTAAACTGAGCGCCTTGCAGCTACGGGCTGAATTGCGTGGTTTTAAATTACCCACAGATGTGGGCCGTTTTTTGCTAAACCGTTTATCGCGAGACATGAGCACATTATTAGCCGCCCTCGACTTGTTAGATAACGCCTCGTTTCAAGCCAAACGAAAACTCAGCATTCCCTTCGCCAAAGAAGTGCTGGGGTTTTGAATATAGCGCCCGGCGCCGAGCGCCAGGCACCAAGCTAAAGAAATGGATTGCCGCGCTGCGCTCGCAATGACCAAAGAGAGTCGCTCTGGCTTTTCATAGGGGCGAATTTATTCGCACAAAGAAAGCCAGCACCAAGCTAAAAGAGAAAGCCCCAGCCAATCAGTCTGGGCTGTTTTCTTTAACGTAATACCATTCTGTAAAATTAACTGGTCAGATTTATCCACTCTCTGGAGCACATTTGTGTCACGCGTTCGGCACTTTCAATAAAGGTGTTCCAGGCCTCGCAGACGCTGCTCATGATGTCTTCATAATT
>NZ_JAGDFX010000033.1 GCF_017498065.1 Oceanisphaera pacifica
TTACGGACTCAAGCGCTTCTTACCAGCTCATCCGTACTTAACGCAGGTTAGCACGTCCTTCATCGCCTCTGACTGCCAAGGCATCCGCCGTGTACGCTTAGTCACTTAACCATACAACCCCAAAAAGTGTGTTTTATACGGCCTTAGCTTAGCGATTTCTTCGTTGTGGCTTTCGCTCGTGCCATCACATAGAAAAACTATGCTCAAGCACTCCCTCAAGACCACGCCTTGAACTCGCGTTGCTAACGCTCGTCTAAAAGCTCACTTTAAAAGTGAATTTTTAGACACTATAAAAACAATTCTCTAAGCGGGGTTATAATGCATCGTGACTGATGCTTACAACTTATTTGCCAAGAATTTCTAAGACACTTGCGTATCAAGAACTACAAATTATTTCTATCAGCTTTCCAGATTGTTAAAGAGCATTAGAGCGGTAAGCTCTAAGCTTTCAGCTGTAAGAGGGGGTCTCTTAAAACTGATAGCTTAAGGCTTAAAGCTTATGGCTGTGACTGCTAAATGGTGGAGCTATGCGGGATCGAACCGCAGACCTCCTGCGTGCAAGGCAGGCGCTCTCCCAGCTGAGCTATAGCCCCATTTAGTTGTTAGCTTTGTTTCTTTTAACTAAATTAGTATTGCTACTATGTTTAGCTAGACACCAAATCGACGGCGAGACGAGGAATGAGCTGAGGACGTTTAGTTCGCTAAACGACGAGGCTCATGACCTTGTATCGACAAGACTTGGTGGGTCTGGGTGGATTTGAACCACCGACCTCACCCTTATCAGGGGTGCGCTCTAACCAACTGAGCTACAGACCCAAAAAACTTTAGTTTTGGTTTAATCCAGTCGACCTCACCCTACTCTTTATTCAAGGGAAGTGGGGTTAACCTACTGAACTACAGACCCAAACCTATTGCTTTGCCCTCTTTCACCGACATAATCGGGTATCTGAGGGCAAAAAATCGCACCAGCTACTTAAGCTCATGCGATTAAGTCACTCTTTCTTATCAAGCAAACTGTGTGAACACTCAGCAAAGGCTGAGATTAAGGTAAGGAGGTGATCCAGCCCCAGGTTCCCCTAGGGCTACCTTGTTACGACTTCACCCCAGTCATGAATCACACCGTGGTAATCGCTCCCCCTAAGGTTAAGCTAACTACTTCTGGTGCAACCCACTCCCATGGTGTGACGGGCGGTGTGTACAAGGCCCGGGAACGTATTCACCGTGGCATTCTGATCCACGATTACTAGCGATTCCTACTTCACGGAGTCGAGTTGCAGACTCCGATCCGGACTACGACGCGCTTTCTGGGATTCGCTCACTCTTGCAAGTTGGCTGCCCTCTGTACGCGCCATTGTAGCACGTGTGTAGCCCTACCCGTAAGGGCCATGATGACTTGACGTCGTCCCCACCTTCCTCCGGTTTATCACCGGCAGTCTCCTTTGAGTTCCC
>NZ_JAGDFX010000034.1 GCF_017498065.1 Oceanisphaera pacifica
CAGGGCAAGAGCATGAAAAAAGTCGTTAATTCAACAAGCTAGCAGTCATTAATTTAATCTAGTATCTTTCTTTTTATTGGCGGATATGATCAGATAACACTCTTTATATATTGAGAGTTCGCCATGAGAATCAATACTTTCGTCACGCACTTCGCTGATATCACTGACTCGCGTCAATTAGGAAAGATAGAGCATAAGTTGTTTGATATCATACTGTTAACCATATCAGCAGTGATATCTGGAGCCGAAGGCTGGGAAGATATTGAGATGTTCGGTGAGGAGCGTCTCGACTGGTTAAAACTGTATGGTGATTTTGAGAACGGTATCCCCGCTCATGATACCATCGCTCGCGTAATTAGCCGGATTGATCCTAAGCAATTACAAAGCTGCTTTATTAAGTGGATGCAAGAATGCCAGCAGTTGAGTGAAGGCAGCGTCATCGCGATAGATGGCAAAACAGTGCGCCGCTCTTTTGACAAAAAACAACGTAAGGCAGCCATTCACATGGTGAGCGCATTTAGTGCAGCGAATAGTGTTGTATTGGGTCAGGTAAAAACAGACGCTAAATCGAATGAAATTACCGCTATTCCTGAGTTGCTGCAACTCCTTGAAATTAAAGGCTGTTTAGTTTCCATTGATGCGATGGGATGCCAACGAGATATAGCCCAAAAAATAGTAAAAAAAGAAGGCGACTACTTACTTGCGGTGAAGGGGAATCAACCTAAATTGCATGCTGCATTTGAGAAGCACTTCCCAATATCTAAGCTGTATCAATATCAGGGAGACAGCTTTGAAACGAAAGAAAAAGCCCATGGTAGAACAGAGCATCGGATGTACTTTGTTGCTGATATATTTGAAGAATTTGTAGATTTTAGCTTTGAATGGCCGGAGTTAAAAACCGTTGGTGCCGCAGTATCAATAAGACAAGTCGGCGATACAGCGCCCAAAGCAGAAGATATCTTTGTGCGTTACTACATCAGCTCAGCCGAGCTGAGTGCTAAAGAGTTTGGTGAAGCGGTGCGCTCGCATTGGTCGATAGAGAATACGCTGCACTGGGTACTGGATGTGACGATGCGAGAAGACGATAGTCGAATTCGTCGTGGTGATGCAGCTGAAAACTTGGCAGGAATTAAACATATCGGGCTTAATTTACTTCGGCAAGAAACGAGTCTTAAATTAAGCATTAAGAAAAAGCGTTTAAAAGCAGCATTGAACGAACAGTATCTTTCAAAAGTGATTGAAATGTAAGAGTTTCCTTCATGCTCTTGCCCTG
>NZ_JAGDFX010000035.1 GCF_017498065.1 Oceanisphaera pacifica
CAGGGCAAGATCACGAACGTTTTTTGAACAGTTAAGGCATTAAGCCGCTCACTAGTTGACGTGATCTATCGATTATGATCATATGCTCCCTTTTCGGGAGAAATCCATGCACATCGAGACCTTTAAAGCCCATTTCCAGCCCGTTAAAGACGCGCGGCAGAGTGCTAAAATAACCTATCCCTTATTCGATGTGCTATTCGGAACACTGTGCTCTGTTATTGCTGGAGCCCGAGGCTGGTTTGAGATCCGTGAATACTTACTCGGCCAGCACGAATGGTTTGTGGAACAGGGTATGTTTGAAGAAGGCATCCCTGTCGATGACACCATTGCCCGCATCATTTCCAGCATTAAACCCGAGTTGTTCCAAGCGTGCTTTATCGAGTGGATGCAGTCTGTACATCAGCTCACCGACGGTGAGTTAGTGGCGATTGATGGCAAGACGTTACGCGGCTCTTATAGCCGCGAAGATCGGAACGCCACTATTCATATGGTTAGCGCCTATTCGTCAGCAAACAAGCTCGTGCTCGGTCAGGTCAAAACGGACAGTAAGAGTAACGAAATTACTGCTATTCCAGAGCTACTAAAAATGCTCGATCTGCGCGGAGCCCTTGTATCTATTGATGCAATGGGTTGTCAGACAAAGATAGCGAATGCCATTATGACTCAAGGTGGTGATTACTTTCTGGCAGTAAAAGGTAATCAAAGTAAGCTAGCTAAAGCAGTTAAAAGCGCCTTTAGCGCTCAACGTGCAGCCGACTTAGAGGGTGATAAACTCAAGATTGACGTTCACCATGGTCGTATTGAATCTCGACGTAGTTATGTATTTGATGCCGACGTGCTAGAAGGTGACTTCTCCCGCTGGAAAGGGCTAAAAACTATCGTCATGGTTGAAAGCTTCCGTGCTGAAAAAGGTAAATCAGTACAACTTTCCCATCGTTATTACATCAGTTCAAAAGAAATGGATGAAGAGCAAGTTGCTAACGCTGCGCGTGAGCATTGGGGAATAGAATCCATGCACTGGATGCTCGATGTCAGCATGCAGGAAGATGCCTGCCAGATTTATAAAGATAATGCCGCTGCAAACTTGGCGTGTTTACGGCATATGTCATTAAACATGCTCCGAGCAGAACCAACGAAACTCAGTATTGTTGGTAAACAACGACGATGCTGGATGAAAACAGCGCATCTTGAGAAGGTGTTGATGGCAGGAATATCTTCAATGGTTAAAAACTAAACACTCATGCGGTTGCCCTG
>NZ_JAGDFX010000036.1 GCF_017498065.1 Oceanisphaera pacifica
GATTACCACGGTGTGATTCATGACTGGGGTGAAGTCGTAACAAGGTAGCCCTAGGGGAACCTGGGGCTGGATCACCTCCTTACCTTAATCTCAGCCTTTGCTGAGTGTTCACACAGTTTGCTTGATATGAGTAGAGCGCTTTTGATAAAGGCGTGGCATCTGATTTGCCTATAGTCAGCTGCACACCCAATCGGCTCAGCCAAACCAGCACAGAGAAAGAATGCTTTCTTGCCGCTCGGTCTCGCGGAGCTCGACACTCGCCTTTACCAAAAATCGTTGAAGCTTGCTTCAACAAACAGATTTTTGGTCCCCATCGTCTAGAGGCCTAGGACACTGCCCTTTCACGGCAGTAACAGGGGTTCGAATCCCCTTGGGGACGCCATTACCAAAGCGATAAGCCTTAAGCTAGAAGCTGGAAGAGAACATCTTACAGTCACTAGCTTAGAGTTTAACTACTCTTGCTCTTTAACAATCTGGAAAGCTGATAGAAATAATTTGTAGTTCTTGATACGCAAGTGTCTTAGAAATTCTTGGCAAATAAGTTGTAAGCATCAGTCACGATGCAAATAACCCCGCTTAGAGAATTGTTTTTATACTGTCTAAGAATTCACTTTTAAAGTGAGCTTTTAGACGAGCGTTAGCAACGCGAGTTCAAGGCGTGGTCTTGAGGGAGTGCTTGAGCATAGTTTTCTATGTGATAGCACGAGCGAAAGCCACAACGAAGAAATCGCTAAGCTAAGGCCGTATAAAACACACTTTTTGGGGTTGTATGGTTAAGTGACTAAGCGTACACGGCGGATGCCTTGGCAGTCAGAGGCGATGAAGGACGTGCTAACCTGCGTTAAGTACGGATGAGCTGGTAAGAAGCGCTTGAGTCCGTAA
>NZ_JAGDFX010000037.1 GCF_017498065.1 Oceanisphaera pacifica
GCGGAGTGGTAGTTCAGTTGGTTAGAATACCGGCCTGTCACGCCGGGGGTCGCGGGTTCGAGTCCCGTCCACTCCGCCATTAATTAGAAGCCCTTAGCTTATTGATAGCTAAGGGCTTTTTGCTTTTTCATCCCCGATAAAACTCTTCATTCCTACTTCGTCAAAGCCACCTCTGTGACCAAACCGTGACCATTTGGTGACCACACACTTGTTTTGTCCGGTGTTCAAAGCTGTTTCAGCTAGTACGATTGGTATAATACCAATCGCACTAAAGAAGTAGTCAGTTTTACCTGCTGCAAAAGCCTAACAAAGGGGGGTGGCTACACGCTACGGGGCTAATGATACTGTGAGTTACGGAGAGTAAGCTTGTTCCATCTGGCTTCAGCACATGACGCCCCTGTCATGTGATGGTCGGTGGAGCCACTCTCTTTATTCGGCCATCAGCCACTGATACCATTCTGTAAAATTAACTGGTCAGATTTATCCACTCTCTGGAGCACATTTGTGTCACGCGTTCGGCACTTTCAATAAAGGTGTTCCAGGCCTCGCAGACGCTGCTCATGATGTCTTCATAA
>NZ_JAGDFX010000003.1 GCF_017498065.1 Oceanisphaera pacifica
AACCAACGAAACTCAGTATTGTTGGTAAACAACGACGATGCTGGATGAAAACAGCGCATCTTGAGAAGGTGTTGATGGCAGGAATATCTTCAATGGTTAAAAACTAAACACTCATGCGGTTGCCCTGCAGTGAACAGGGTGTTTTTTTATCGCGCGTGCCTTATTACCTTTAAGAATGTTATTGCTGCTCATTATGCCCGCTTTAGTGGTAAGATACGGATTCTATTTTAAGGAATGTCACGCTGGCACATGAAGAGCAACCTATTATGAAACCCATGATCTCCCTTATTTTTCAACGCCATTGGAATCCTTATCTGGTGCTACTTATGGCCGGCTTACTCAGTGCATTGTATTTTGGCTTAACTTCTACTGTGTGGGCTGTGACCGGTGAGTTTACTCGTTTGGGAGGCGATATATTAGGCCTGTTTGGTGTGGATGCCTCTGGCTGGCAGTATTTTAATATGGTGAAGCTTGAAGGGGCCACTTGGGAGCGTGCCGATGGCTGGATTGTATGGGGGATGTTTATAGGTGCCCTGATCATGGTGCTGCTAAGTAATAGCTTTAAAGTGAGGCTGCCCCAACAAAAACGCCGTTATGTGCAAGGACTGGTAGGCGGCATTATTGCCGGTTTTGGGGCACGATTAGCGCTGGGCTGTAATTTGGCAGCCTTTTTTACTGGTGTACCTCAGTTTTCACTCCATTCGTGGATCTTTATTGTGGCAACGGGAATAGGGACTTTCTTTGCCGCTAAGTTAACCAAGATGCGCTGGTGGAAAGGGCGTCCCTCGTTAACGCGCGGTGCAGCTGCACCTTCTCAGGTTAAAAAACGCCTTATTCAGCCCTATATGGGGGGCGTGATTGCCATCGCCTATTTAAGCTTAATGCTGTACTTTTTTGTATCAGGGCAAACGCGACTCGGCTTAGGCGCGCTCTTTGGTTTGGCGTTTGGTATTTTAATTGAGCGTGGCCAAATCTGCTTTACTGCGGCCTTTCGTGATTTATTTTTGGTAGGGCGCAGCTTAATGGCCAAAGCCATTATCTTGGGGATGGCATTAAGCTCTATCTTCACCTTTATGGTTATTGTGTTATATGGCTTAACCCCTATTACGCAAATTGCGGCACTTAGCACCTTGGTAGGGGGCGTATTATTTGGCTTTGGTATTGTGCTAGCGTCGGGGTGTGAAACAGGCATGATGTATCGATTAATGGAAGGTCAGGTGCTGTTTTTACCTGTGTTTGCCGGCAATATCATAGGGGCGACTTTGCTTGCTTATGCTTGGGATCATCTTGGCGTGTATGAGTTATTAGTGAGCAGTGGCGCGAAAATTAACCTGTTTGAGGCCATTGGCCCTGTGGGAGCTTTGTTGGCGACACTGGCCATGTTAGGCGGACTCTATGCCCTAACGGTATACAAAGAGCGCAACTACCACCGTCAATTCACACAAAAGAAGAGCGTGAGACATGAAGCATACTGATAAAGAAGCCGATTTTACTCTCGATTTACGGGGGGAGTCTTGTCCTTATCCCGTGGTATATACTCTAGAGGCATTAGAGGGCATGAGTAAAGGTGAGCTATTACAAGTGATCACCGATTGCCCTGGTTCGTTTCGTAATGTACCAGAAGAGGCGCTGGCTCATGGCTATACTTTTGCCAAAGAGCCAGTCAAAAACGGGCAAGAATATTTGTTTTTTATTTATGCTTAAATGTGCGTTGACGCTTTAGCCACCTGCTTGCTTAACCTTGAGCCCCGCTTTAACCAGTAGGGCTTGTACTTGTGCTAGGCGATCGCCTTGAATTTCGATGACACCTTTTTTAACGGCGCCGCCTGTACCCAGCTGCTTTTTTAGCTGCTTGGCAAGGGCACCGACTTCGGTGCTGGGAACGCCATAAATACAAATAACGCCTGCCCCTTTACGGCCTTTGGTTTCGCGACGTAGTCGGATCACGCCATCGTTAGGAAATAGGCCCTCTTGCGTTGAATGATCCTCTGTAGGAGCTTGCCAATTGGGATCGGTACTATAAACCAGTTTATTCATTATTAACTCCTAATGCCTGAATGAAATTGTCCATTCACCAAAGTGGCTTTAACGCTAAGTGTATCGTTTAGCTCACCCGTTAACACCGCCAAGTTAGCAACCTTGCCAGGGGCAATAGAACCTAAGTGATGATCTTGGCCAATAGCGCGAGCGGGATATAAACTGGCCATGCGCAATGCTTCTTCAGCTTTAATGCCCATTGCGATTAAATGACGAACACCGGCTATCATGGTCAGCGAAGAGCCTCCCAAAGTACCTTGCTCATCCACACATTGGCCATCGCGTATCCATACCTTAGTACCACAAAAATCAAAATACTCAAGCTCTGCCGGGGCACCGGCGGCGGCAGTGGCATCTGTGACTAAGCACAGCCGAGGCCCCAATATTTTATGCGCTAACCGCACATTTGCATCGTGCACATGAATACCATCAGCAATAATACCCGCATAAATATTAGGACTATCGTACACAGCTCCTACTACGCCTGGCATGCGGCCATTGCTGGTTGGGGTCATGGCATTGTAAAGGTGAGTTGCAAAACCAACGCCTGCCGCTATGCCTTGCATGGCTTCATTATAGTTAGCCGCAGTGTGCCCCATGGCCACTAAAATGTCGGCGTTAGCGAGGGCTTGAATATGGTGTGAAGGATGACACTCAGGGGCTAAAGTAACTTTGGCAATCACATTGCCATGCTGACACAAAAAATCGAGCATAGCAGGGTCTAGCGCTCGAATAAGCGGTGCCGGATGAATGCCTTTGCGCTCAAGGTTGGTGTAAGGGCCCTCTAGATGCAGCCCTAATACGTGGTGCTTGTGCTGAGCCATATAGGCTTGAGTGACAGCTACGGCTTGGCGAATGTCGGCATCGGTGGCCGTTATTAAGGTAGGCAAAAAGCTGGTGGTGCCAGAGGCTAAGTTAGTGCGCTGCATACTTTCGAGGGTGGCAATACTAATATCGCTATTAAACATGACACCGCCACAGCCATTTAGCTGCAAATCAATAAAGCCGGCGGTGAGTAAGGCACCGCCCTGTGTATAGCAGGGTAGCTCTGGGGGTAAAGCCGAACGGGGGGTTATCGCGCTAATATGTGCGCCGTCGATGATCAACGCATGATCATCTAGCCAATATTCACCAGTAAATATGCGGCATTCAGTGAGCGCAAACACGAATTACTCCTTTTTAGCTTAAAGCGTGAATATCTTGGATGTTAGGGGAGGCTTGCAAGCGTGCTGTAGCCGATTGATCACACACAATCATGCTGCGTTTATGTAATTGCAAACAAGAGATGGGCCACACAGGGTTGACCTCACCCTCTACAGCAGCTTGTAGCGCGTGAGCTTTGTGCTCACCTGTCACCAATAACATCACTTCTTCAGCATCTAATAAGGTACCTAGACCAACAGTAATGGCTTCATTCGGAACTAGAGAGAGATCATTATCAAAAAAGCGTGAATTATCTTGGCGGGTAATATCGGTGAGGCTAGTCACTTGGGTGCGAGAATCAAAAGGGGTCATGGGCTCATTAAAGGCAATATGCCCATTACTGCCTACTCCACCCATAAACAAATGTACACCACCAAAGTGACGAATGGCTGCTTCATACTGCTCACACTCTGCCGCCATATCTTCAGCATTACCGTTTGGGATATAAATCTGCTCAGGCAAAATATCGATATGCTGAAAGAAGTGCTCATGCATAAAGTAATGATAGCTATGAGGATGAGTAGCAGAGAGGCCAATGTACTCATCCATATTAAAGGTCACAACATGGCGAAAGCTGATCTCGCCTGCCTGATACAGGCGAATAAGCTCTTGATAGGTGCCCAGTGGCGTACTGCCTGTCGGTAGGCCCAGTATAAAAGGGCGCTCGGCAGTAGGAGCAAAGTTATTAATACGCTCGGCAATATAGCGAGCAGCCCAGTGACAAACTTGATCGGCATTAGTGAGGGGAATTAAACGCATGTGAATGTCTCGTAATAAAAGATTATGCAGCCTAACATATTTTGGCGGTCTAATAATAACAAGCTAGAGTGAACGAATAAAAAATTATAACTTTGCTTTTTTAAGGCTTCAGTAAGAATATCGGATTAACCGAGTAAAAAAAGCAGTTAAGTGAACGAAACCTAGATGTAGCGCATAAGTTAATTGTAAAAAGGTACTATCACTCATATAAAACCCAACGCATTTTTTAGTTGACTTATAAGTTCATTTTTTATTTTGATAGTTTTAAGGTTATGCACAATCACGCTAAGTCACGGCTAGTCAGGCTTAGCGCCAGTTATCCACCATTTCTGTGGATAAGGTTGTGCATTACCTGATGGAAACTCCAGTGAGCCCAGTGGCAGCAAGCATCTTAGATAAAGCGGCAGTTTTTTGAGCTAAAGTTAATTCTTTAAAAATCAGTAGGTTAATTTTTAGCATAGCAGCAACTAGGTGATTATCTGTACGATAGTCGCCTTATTTAGAATAAAAGCACAAAATGTGGATTTTTGTAGAATGTCAAACTATTTGCAGGGGATAACTCTGGGGGAGGTGTCACTAATTTGGCTCCCCTTGCTGGACTTGAACCAGCGACATACGGATTAACAGTCCGGCGTTCTACCAACTGAACTAAAGGGGAATCTCATACGAGGCCGCAGATAATACCCACCTTAATAAGGTGGGTCAAGGATAATGTATATATATTCGAGCTTGCAGTGGTAAAGGCACTTTTTGCTTAAATTTAGTGCATCACAAAGGGTAAACTGGTCATTAAGATGAAAGGAGACTGTAAAATGAGCAAAGACTTCCAATTGGTCAGTGACTATCAGCCTGGGGGCGATCAGCCAACGGCCATTGCCCAGCTATTAGAGGGCATAGAGGCAGGTTTGGCGCATCAAACCTTGCTAGGGGTTACCGGCTCGGGCAAAACCTTTACCATGGCTAATGTGGTGGCAAGTTTAAATAGACCTACCATGATTTTGGCCCCCAATAAGACTTTGGCGGCTCAGTTGTATGGCGAAATGAAAGAGTTTTTTCCGCATAATTCGGTTGAGTACTTTGTGTCCTATTATGACTATTATCAGCCCGAGGCCTATGTTCCTACTACAGATACCTTTATTGAAAAAGACGCCTCTATTAATGACCATATAGAGCAAATGCGCTTGTCGGCGACTAAAGCGTTAATGGAGCGGCGCGACGTTATTATAGTGGCCTCGGTATCGGCGATTTATGGCTTGGGTGATCCACAGTCTTATTTGAGCATGATGCTGCATTTGCGCACCGGCGATATACTCAATCAGCGTGATATGCTGCGCCGTTTGGCTGAGTTACAATATACTCGCAACGACGCAGGTTTTCAGCGTGGTACCTTTCGGGTGCGCGGTGAGGTGATTGATATTTTTCCGGCGGAGTCTGATAACCAAGCGGTGCGGGTCGAGTTATTTGATGATGAAATAGAGCGACTGAGCTTATTTGACCCTTTAACCGGGGGCGTATCACAAACGCTGGCGCGTTTTACTGTTTACCCTAAAACTCACTACGTGACTCCGCGAGAAAAGCTATTAGATGCGGTTGAGCATATAAAGGCGGAGCTAAAAGATCGCAAAGCGCAACTGTTGTCAGCTAACAAGTTGCTTGAAGAACAGCGCATTAGTCAGCGTACGCAGTTTGATATTGAAATGATCCAAGAGCTGGGGTATTGCTCGGGCATAGAAAACTACTCTCGCTATTTATCGGGCCGAGGTGAGGGAGAAGCGCCGCCAACTTTATTTGATTATTTACCTGCTGATGGTCTGCTGATCATTGATGAGTCTCACGTGACAGTGCCACAAATCGGCGGCATGTATAAAGGGGACAGATCGCGCAAAGAGACCTTAGTGGAGTATGGTTTTCGACTGCCCTCGGCACTCGATAACCGACCCATGCGTTTTGAAGAGTTTGAAGCCTTAATGCCACAAACTGTGTTTGTGTCGGCCACTCCCAGTGCCTATGAGCTTGAAAAGTCCGGTGATGATATCGCTGAGCAAGTGGTTCGCCCCACGGGGTTATTAGATCCTGTGATTGAAGTGCGCCCAGTGGCGACCCAAGTTGATGATGTGCTGTCTGAAGCGCGATTGCGTATTGCGGCTAATGAGCGGGTGCTAGTTACTACTTTAACCAAGCGCATGGCAGAAGATTTATCAGAGTACCTAGCGGATCACGGACTAAAAGTGCGCTACTTACATTCTGATATTGATACTGTAGAGCGCATGGAGATTATTCGTGATTTACGCTTAGGTGAGTTTGATGTACTGGTCGGTATTAACTTATTGCGTGAAGGGCTAGATATGCCAGAAGTCTCACTGGTCGCTATTTTAGACGCCGACAAAGAAGGCTTTTTGCGCTCAGAACGTTCACTTATTCAAACCATAGGGCGTGCTGCACGTAACTTAAATGGCAAAGCGATTTTATATGGCGATAAAATTACCCGCTCTATGGAAGCTGCCATTAGCGAGACCGAACGCCGACGCGAGCTACAACAAGCCTTTAATGAGCAACACGGTATTACGCCTAAAGGTCTGACTAAAGCCGTGACCGATGTGCTAGATTTAGATGGGACTCAACGCATAGGTTCAAAGCGAGCGAAACATAAAACCGACTTCCCTGAGCATATTCTGAGTGCGAAAGAGCTGGATAAGCAGATAACGGAGTTAGAAAAAGTGATGGTAACCCATGCGCAAAATCTTGAGTTTGAACAAGCGGCTGCCACCCGTGATCGCATACACACCTTGCGCGAACAATTGATCCGCAGTTAACACATAGCTGTGCGCTTTACGCTATAAGTTAAAGATAAACATCGTCTTGTTTACTGATAGCGTAATGCGTATAGCGTTAAGTTAATCCACTAACTCTTAGGGTTGAGCAGGCGTTTCATAGGCTGTTGTTCCCCATAGCGGCACGGTCGACATGGCATGCTTATAACTGCCGCTGGTTTCTTTGGTGCTGTAAGCTAAATACAGTAAAGACTGGCTTTGCTCATCATAGATACGACGAATTTTTAGACTTTTTAAGAAAATGCTTTTTGATTTCTTAAATACCACTTCACCACTTTTTGATTTATCAATACCGGTTATCATGGCTGGAGTAATTTCGCCGGTTTGGCGACAACTTATTGACATGTCAGAAGGATCAGCAAGATTTAAATTAGCCACCACGTTCGACATATGACAGGTCACACCGGGTACAAGCGGGTCGGCCAATACTTCAATTTTGATGTCTTTGGTGGTGAATAAGCCTAAAGATACATCCCCCACCTCATTATTATCACAGCCGCTTAGCAGTAAGGCGGCAGCCCCGCCTAAAATGCATTTTTTTATCATGGGCAACTCCTTATAGACAGCTTATAACCAGCCTTTACGTTTAAAGAAATAATAAGTGCCACAGGCAGACATTAGCATCAAGATCAGCGACATAGGGTAACCATAATCAAAGCCAAGCTCGGGCATAATTTCAAAGTTCATACCGTAAATACTGGCAATTAAGGTCGGAGGTAAAAAAACCACGGCTGCCACCGAGAAAATTTTGATCACCTTACTTTGTTCTAGGTTGGTAAAGCCTAGGGCAGCGTCGAGCTGAAAGTTTATTTTATCAAATAAAAATTGGGTGTGTGGCAGTAACGACTCTATATCATAGAGCATTTCATCGACCCAACGGCGCTGCTCATCATCTGATACTTGACGCAGTGAACGCTTTAGAAAACGTAATGCTCGGCGGGTATCATATAAAGCGAGACGAATATGACCATTACCGTCTTCTTGTAGCATTAACTCCGAGATGGTGGTGTGCAAATTACTCACATCCAGCACTTCTTTGGCGGTCGCTTCAAGGGTTTTGTAGCCATCTTCTATTAAGTCAGAAATATACTCAATTTTAAGCTGAAATATTTCTAGCAATAAGTCGGTGGCATTGTCTGCTTCTAGTTTTTCTTGGCGCATATAATGGCGTAACAGGCGCATTAGTCCTAAGTCGTCTTCACGAAAAGTGATGAGTAGATCATCACGCAACGTAAAGAGTACGTTGATGCCGTCAATTTCTTTACCCATGCGCTGAGGAAATAAAGAATGCACATGTAAGCCGTCTTTATCGCGATAAAAACGCGCCGAGGCTTCAATATCATCTAGTTCGTCTAGCTCGGGTAACTCTTCCACAAACAGCTGCTTCATCCATTGCTGTTCATGTTCGTCAGGCTTAAAAATATCAAGCCATAAGGTGTTTTTAGGAACCGCACTGTCGAGATCGAGCGGCTGAATGGTGATAGAAGTTCCATCTAAGGTATAGGCTGTGATCATGCAGCACTCCGACTAATGAAGGATATGCGCAGCACTATATAGGTGCTTGAGTAATATGTCAGGTTGTCTGTGCAGTTTACTCGACATATTAGGGTTAAATTTGGCCAGATTCCCTCTAGACTCAAATGACTTGAACTCGACTAAGGCCTATAATAAAAAATGTTGACCATCAATGCATGTCGGAGAGCGATTGTGAAACTGCTAAGTTATGCGTTAATTTTATTGCTGGCCATGCCGACCTTGGCCAATGAGATGGTACTTAAAGCCCGCCAAACGGTGGATATTTACGGATCGAGCACGCTCGAACCCAACTTGGCAGACGTTGACTACCAACTATCTTGGAAACTGTCGGGGGTGTATACTGAGGCGGGATGTCGGCCGTCTCACGTACAAGTCTCCCTTAGCGCCACTGTGACAGAGCCATTAACTTGGCCACAAACTCCCGAGTGGCAAAATTATCGTTTAGCGTTAACGGGTTATGAGCGGCTAGTAAGAGAGCGCGCTTTATTATCTGCGCAGTGGTTAGAAGCGTCACTGTTTCATATTGCTGCACAAGATACTTGCCAGCAGCTACAAGAAATAGCGGATAACGTGGGGTATCATCAACTTAATATTGCCCGTACTTTATTACGTAACTTTCAACAACAAAATGATTATGGGCGCCGTTTAGGGTTATTACGACCTACGCAGCAGTAATGTACATTCTTATTGACAAGGACGAGCGTCAGTAAATGTCGGGTATGTTATGGTGCTAATTACATGTTATTAGGCAATAAGGTAGTTGAATGAATAAATTAGCAATTGCAGTCGCTGTTGTTATAGCAGCAGGGGTAGGAGGTATGGGTTATGTTAACCACGCGGCAAGTAAACAAGTACGAGCAGAAATAGATAAACAATTAGCTTTAGTGAATGAGCAAACCGGCGCTGTTATTACTTATGCCGATGTGTCTGCCAGTATGATATCTAATAGCGTGACTGTTACCGACCTGTTAGTGAAAGATCCCACAGGTGAGCGTATGGCTAACATTGATAGTATTGTTGTTACAGGGTATGAAGCAGATAAACTTCCCCCGAGTTCTTCAGTTAATATCAATCATTTTCAATTTGATGATGGCTTTATTGCACAATTCCCTGCCGAGACTAATTTAATGTTAGCTTCTGCAAGTTATGATCTTCACTCAGCACTTGATTACGATGAAGCATCCGGTGACAGTGAGCTGGTCATTGATGTTAGTGCAAACGACATAGTGAGTATTCACCTTGATATGGGGCTGAGTAATACTAATCAATTAATGGCGGTCTCGCTTGCTGCACAGCAACAAGCCAGAACTCAGCCGCTAACAGAACAACAATTATTTGAACAGCAAATGAAGATAATGGAAGCTATGTTCGAAATAGAGCCTCGTTATTTGAATATAGTTCTCAATAATCAAGGCGAGCTTGAAGCTTTATTGGAAAGTGAGCTAAGCAAACAAGGAATGAGCCTTGAGCAAATGCAAATGATGGTTGAGCAGCAATTACAACAAGCTCCCGTAACCGACGAGGTAGCACAAGCTATGGGTGGCTTTGCTAAAGGGTTAAATTCTTTTTCGTTGTCTGCAAGCCTGCCTAAAGGGCAAAATATGATGGAAGTTAACGAACAAATGATGATGTTGATGGGACAACCTCAGCAGCAAGCTAAGCTGATTAACTTAGAGGTGAACGGCGACTAGTGCACAATACGATTATCTTTAAAGGGCCTCTTTGGGCCCTTTTGGGGCTGTTAACGCACTGTTTTTCCTTTTAATCGTTTGCGCAGCCATAATCGATTCGGATTTAACGATGCTAATTGCTCACGGGTGAGTGGATAAGGCTCATCTAATAGTTGTGCCACCAGCACTTCTGCCAACAAAGGCGCTGTACATAGCCCACGCGACCCTAAAGCTGACATTACATATAAACCAGGATAATCGTCGGGTAAGGGGAGCGACTCTTTATGGCGCTGTGGCATATTCTGATATTGCTGTAATTGTTGTGATTTATGTGGCGCCGCCCCCACTAATGGTAAATGATCACGACACACAGCGCGCACACTCACGCGTCCAGCACCCAGGGTAGGCGTTATATCATTTAGGGCAGGTAAGGTGCGAGTGAGTTTATTGAGATTATCTTGCTCATCGGATGCTTGATATTCTAACGCTTCTTGGTCATGAGCGTAGCTTGCTCCCACACAATGGCACCCTTGCCACTGGGGCGTTAAATAGCCTTCGTAACAGACCACTGTATTAAGTCCGGCAAGGGTTGGGGTGCTAGGCTGATAATTAACCTGCCCACGTACCGATGACACAGTAAGCTGGCGTGTTTGCCATAGCTCTCTTATTTGATGACCATTAGCAAGAATGACATTGTCTGCTAATAAAACGTGTGTTGATGCTGAGTCTGAATACTGAGTTTTGGCGGTTGCTGGTGCTGAATGGGTTACATTTAATTGCCATTGCTGGTTTTCTTGCTGGTTGAGAGAGCGAACACGGGTATTGTAGTGGCAGTGTAATAAACCGCTTTGGTGAGCGGCGGTAATAAAAGCTTTTGTTAGCTCAAAAGGGCACACCCAGCCCGCCAAAGGGTACTCTATGCCTTCAAGATTAGCCTGAACGCCCGTACGTTTGTTAACTTGGTCAGGTGTTAATGGTTGCACTATATCGGTATTAAATGGCGCTAAAATGTTCGCTATTTTAATCGCACTTTTTTCATTAAAGGCTAATTGCACTACGCCACACCAATCATGTGCCACTTGATGCTCTTTCATTAGCGGAGACAGCAAGCGCCGGCCGTATAAAAAAGACTGTAAATAAATCTGACTTAAGGTGTCATGCTCACCATTCAATAGCGGGTAAACTGCTGCTTGTCGATTACCCGATGCTCCCACTGCCGGCTCTGCGCCTTGTTCAATCAGAGTCACCTGTTGGCCACGACGGGTAAGCGCATAGGCGAGGCTGGCACCAGCAATGCCTGCCCCTATAATTACAGTGTGTGTCTGGCTTTTTATATCCGCCGCCATCTGTCCTGGGCGGCGCCAGAACCAGGGGGCAGAGTAGGGGGGACGAGGCTGGCTACGGCGTACACCGGTTATCATATTACGTTTTCGGCCAAACCCTTTTGGCCTTGTCACGTCAAACCCTGCTTCAGTGAGCCCGCGGCGCACAAAACTGGCGGCTGTAAAAGTAGATAAGGTTGAACCATTACGAGCTAAGCGTGCAATTTGGTTAAATAAACTTTGGGTCCACATCTCGGGGTTTTTGCTTGGGGCAAAACCATCTAAGTACCAAGCATCGACTTTTCCTGCTAAGCCCGCTTCCATTTGCGGCAGCACATCCGCCACATCCCCCAGCCATAAATCTAGGCTCACCTTATCGTCTAACCACAGTCGATGGCAGCCAGTCACGGCGTTAGGATATTGGGCTAACAAACGTTCGCTTAAAGTGCTAAGCTCTGGCCATTGGCTCAGAGCCTGTTTTAGATCAAGGTGAGTCAGTGGATATTTTTCTACGCTTATCAAATGTAGGCGTTGAGCGTTACCCTTCGGATGTTGCCGACGGTAATCAAGAAAAGCGTGCCATGTGGCCAGCATATTTAAGCCGGTACCAAAACCGGTTTCGGCGACCACAAATAGCGGGCTGTCATGTTGCACCCAACGGTGTGCTAGATTATTTTGTTCGATAAACACATAGCGTGACTCGGCAAGCCCTTGGCCGCTATAAAAGTAAATATCGTCAAATGCAGCAGCAATAGGTGTGCCCTGGTCATTCCAGTCCAGACACGCGGTTGTAATGAAGTGGGGTGACACTGAACCTCCGGGGCCGTAAAAACGGCTATTTTATGTGAAAGCAGACCACTTTGGCCATGGTTTATGGTTAGAATTGGCGCTAAATCAATACAGTAGGAAGGATAGATGAGAAGAGCAGTTATTACCGGTATCGGTGTAGTGTCCAGCATTGGTAACAATCAAGAAGAGGTTTTGGCCTCACTCAAGGCGGGCCGCTCCGGTATTAGCTTTTCCCAGCAGTTTGCTGATCATAACTTGCGCAGCCATGTTTGGGGAGACATAAACATGGTTCCGTCCGAACATATTGATCGAAAAGTGATGCGTTTTATGGGTGATGCGGCCGCGTTTGCCTATTTATCCATGGAAGAAGCCATTGCTGATGCTGGTTTAGATGAATCTATGGTGTCTAATGAGCGCACAGGGCTAGTTGCCGGCTCAGGTGGGGCATCTTCTAAAAACCAAATTGCCGCGTGCGATACACTGCGCGAAAAAGGTGTGCGTCGTGTAGGTCCATATATGGTACCTCGTACTATGTCATCTACCGTATCGGCCTGCTTAGCCACTCCTTTTAAAATTAAGGGTATTAACTATACCATTAGCTCAGCGTGTGCTACCTCTGCCCACTGTATTGGTCATGCACTAGAGCAAATTCAGCTTGGCAAGCAAGACATCGTTTTTGCCGGTGGCGGTGAAGAAGTCGACTGGACGCTGGCGTTACAATTTGACGCCATGGGTGCGTTATCAAGCAAGTATAATGAGACTCCCGAATTAGCGTCTCGTACTTATGATGCAGGCCGTGATGGTTTTGTTATCTCTGGCGGCGGCGGCATGGTAGTGGTTGAAGAGCTAGAGCATGCACTAAAGCGTGGTGCTAAAATTTATGCGGAAATTACCGGTTACGGTGCTACTTCAGATGGCTACGACATGGTAGCGCCATCAGGCGAAGGCGCGGTACGTTGCATGCAACAAGCCATGGCCACTGCTCCTTCTGCGGTGCAGTATGTAAATACCCACGGTACTTCTACTCCTGTGGGCGATGTAAAAGAGTTAGAAGCCATTAATAATTTATTTGGTGATAACGCGCCTTATATTTCAGCTACTAAAGCCATGACTGGTCATGCGTTAGGGGCGGCAGGTGTACATGAAGCTGTATATTCATTATTGATGATGGAGCATGGTTTTATTGCGCCTAGCATCAATATTACTGAGCTTGATGAAAAAGCCCAGAACTTGCCGATTGTTACTGAATATAAAGAAGCAGAGCTAGACACCGTTATGTCTAACAGCTTTGGTTTTGGCGGCACTAACGCCAGTCTAGTATTCAGCAAGTACAAAGCATAATTATTGTATTGCTACGCGGTACGAAAAAAGGACGCCACGGCGTCCTTTTTTGATCTTAAATGGCAGCGCCGAGCACCAAGCTAAGAGTAAGCCCCAGTCAATCAGTCTGGGGTGTTTTATGTAGATACTCTGTTGGACGTCAAGGCTTTGCACTATATTGTTATGCGCCCTTATTTCGTCTTTGCGAGCGTAGCGCGGCAATCCATCTCAAAGGAAAGCGCTACATCTAACGCTGACCGCGTTACGTTAAAGAAAAACTGCGGTTTTGTTTTTTCATCAGGCGCTCAGCGTAAAGCGTATAGAAAGCCGGAAGCTCAGAGCTGGAAGCGGTAAGCTAAACAAAAACACTGAGGCATTTTTATTTTTGGTTTTACTTCCGGCTTCTAGCTTCAAGCTTATTACTGTCTGTTAAATGGATTGCCGCGTCGTTGCACTCCTCGCAATGACCAAAGGGTGGCTCTGGCTTTTTGTAGGGGCGAACTTATTCGTACAAAAAGGGTAGCGCCGAGCCTTGCAGGGGAGTTTGCTCTAATTGTGCTAATGCTTCTGGCGTATTGAGATTAGTAAAAGCGGCGACTTGATCGCTAAAGTCTACTTTTATTAACTCATGCTGAGCAAACCATAACTGTAGCTTACGATCCCCCCCTGATAAATAATCACGCAACGAGGGCAATAGCGATCTATGCAACAAAACCGTAGCGGCATGTATGCGCTGCCCATCATCCACGACCGCTATTTGACATGAATGAGTAACGGCATTACACAAGCGCTGGGCTAAATCAGCGGGTACTAAGGGGCTATCGCAAGGGACAAATAACACCCACTCGCTGGGGGCTGCACTTAGGCCGGCTTCAAACCCGGCAAGTGGGCCGGCAAAATCAGCCACCGTATCACTAATAACGGGCGCATATTGCTGATAGGCACAGTGGTTTCGATTGGCATTAATGATAATGCTAGCCACTTGTTTGCTCAGGCGAGATAATAGGTGCGCCACTAATGGCTGACCCCATAAGCTGATTAGTCCTTTATCGGCGCCTTGCATGCGACGACCTTCGCCTCCGGCTAAAATCACCGCCGTAATGTGTTTTGAATTTAACAAATGATAGTTCCTATTAGTGCCCTTACTGACCAGTGCCGATGGATATTATAGGCACTGGTTGCATACATTAGCGACTTGCTCTCTAAGCTTGCAGATCCTACCATGGGCGGCTGCCATTTAGTGTCTGTACCTTGTGTGTTTAAGATTTTTATTAGGTCACCGGCTTTGGTTATTTATTTTACTTCTATCTAAGGAATCATAATGACGACAAATACGCCGACCAGTCCTTTTGCTGGTCGCCCCGTGATTGCATTATTAGCCATAGCGGCATTAATGTTAGCCGCCGCTAACTTGCGGGGTGGATTAGTAGTGGTAGGTCCCTTAGTGATGGAAATTCGAGCAGCTCTTGATATCAGCGCCAGTGCCTTTAGTTTGCTCACCACCTTGCCGCTGATTTGCTTTGGAGTCATGTCTATTTGTGTGCCTTGGTTTACCCGTCGCTGGGCACCGCAGTGGATTGCAATTGTTGGGCTTATGGTTATCAGTTTAGGAGTGGGTCTGAGGTTGGTGGATAATTACCCACTGGTGATTGTGGGCACCTTATTACTGGGTTCAGCCATTGCAGTATTAAATGTATTGATCCCAGGCTTGGTTAAAGCTTTTTTCCCCAACAGTGTTGGCCTTATGACAGGGCTATATTCTGTTACTTTAAGTTTAGGGGCAGGGCTTGGGGTATATCTTGCTATTCCACTATTAGAACAATTTGATAATTGGCGTGTGCCTGTCGCTATGTGGGCAATATTCCCATTATTTTGCTTATTATTTTGGCTACCCATGGTGCGGGTTAAGGGAGTCGGGCGCCCAGCTAACCCGGTACGAATTAGTCTGTGGAAAGATAAAATAGCTTGGTCTATTACCTTGTATATGGGCTTACAGTCGTTTTATTTTTATTCAGTGGCAACTTGGCTCCCTAAAATACTGATTGAAAATGGCCTTGATGCTCACCAAGCGGGTACCGCTACCGCACTGATTAACTTAGTGAGTATTCCATTTAATCTTATTGTTCCCATACTGGCCGCTAAAATGACAAACCAGCGGGTGTTAGTTTTTGGTACCTTTGTTGTGTCATTTACTGGTATTGTCGGTTTATGGTGGCAGCCTGATGCAGCACCTTTGTTGTGGGCCTCATTTATTGGTATGGGTTGTGGTAGCTCACTGAGCTTGGCGTTATCTTTTTTTGTACTGCGAGCAAATAATACTGCACAAGCGACCGCGTTATCTGCCATGGCACAAAGCATTGGTTATTTGTTGGCTGCCTTGGGGCCGGTATCGCTTGGGCTATTGCGTGATATAAATGGTCATTGGCAGTGGGCGCTATTGCTGATGTTAGCACTGCAATTCGGGCAAGTGGCTGCGGGTTGGTCTGCGGCACGTGCGATTAATGTTGTGCCGGATCAAGACCGTACGTCAGCTTAAAGCTGTGTTCTCACCTATGCTTGGTAGAAGAGGGGGGGACGAGTTTAATCCCTTTATGATCAACCAAGGAGGGTGAGGTATGCGTAAGCTTCCACTATGGGCACCATTAATGGTGTCTTTTATTGTATTGTCCAGCACGGGTTATGCTGAGGGGATTGCTCTGCCGCCTTTGCAATTAGCGGCCGAGTATCAACAGCAAGATGCCAGCTTATACCGAGTGAGTGAAAAGCTCGATGGCGTGCGTGCTTATTGGAATGGACAGCAACTTGTTTCACGCAGTGGCCATTACTTTTCAGCGCCTGCTTGGTTTACGGATGGCTTTCCAGATACGCCTCTAGACGGTGAATTATGGATAGGTCGTGGTCAATTTGAAGCCGTATCTGCGGCTGTGCGTCGTTATCAGCCTATTAAAAGTGAATGGCGCACCATTCGATTTATGGTGTTTGATTTACCTGCGAGTAATGCTCCGTTTGAGAAAAGATTACAGGCGCTAAAACCCTTAATTGCCGATATTAACTCGCCTTATTTAGCGCTAGTGGAGCAGCGGTTAGTGAAGGATAATGCCGAGCTTGCCGCACTACTTCATCAAGTTGATACTTATGGTGGTGAAGGCCTGATGCTGCGCCATCGACAAAGCCTTTATCAAGCGGGACGGCATCAAGACTTGTTAAAATTAAAGCAGTTTCATGATGCGGAAGCGAGAGTGATAGCGCATTTACCAGGACTTGGAAAATACCAAGGAATGCTAGGTGCCCTATTGGTGGAAACAACCGATGGCCGACAGTTTAAACTGGGTACCGGCTTTAGTGATCAGCAGCGCAAACAGCCGCCTGCCATTGGTTCAACCGTCACCTATCGTTATCAAGGTAAAACTGCTCAGCAATTACCCCGTTTTGCCAGTTTTATGCGAGTCAGACACCCAGATTAATATTTACTTAACTTGATATGGAAGGGCCGGCTTTTGTGCTTAATTGCATTTTCTTGGCAGCCAGAGAATGGCCGCTTATTATTATTGGCTAATCGTGATGAATTTTATGAAAGACCTACCGCTCACGCGCAGTGGTGGACTGACTATTCTGATATTTGGGCGGGCCGAGACTTACAAGCCGGTGGTACTTGGTTAGGGGTTAACCGAGCTGGGCGCTTTGCCGCCCTTACTAATATTCGAGAGGGTGAGGTGACGCTTGGCAAGCGTAGCCGAGGCGAGCTGGTAAGCGGCTTTTTATCCAGTAATATCAGTGGGGCTGATTATTTAAAGCAAGTGCTACGTCAAGGAAGTGATTACGCCGGCTTTAATTTATTAGTGGGGGATATCAGCCAGCGTGAGCTTTGGTATGGCGCTAACCGAGCTGGAGGTGAGGCGCGCCTCTTACCCTTGGGGCATTATGGTTTATCTAATGGATTATTAGATGCGCCTTGGCCTAAAGTGCAGCGATTAAAGCAAGGTTTAATCGATATCCCCAAAGGCGGTGCATTAGCGGATATTGAACCAGCTGCACTGCAATTATTGAGTGACAATCAGCCTGCGCCTGTTGAACAGTTGCCTAATACGGGGGTTGCCCCTGAGTTAGAACGTTTGTTATCTGCTCCTTTTATTCATTGCCCTCATTTAAATTATGGTACACGAGCGCAAACGGTGTTGTGTATTCATCCAAGTGGCATTGATCAGCATAAACTGGAGGTAATGGAGCGAACTCGAGGGGCAGATGGCACAGTATTGGCGACTAATTCGACTGACTTTATCAAGGCTGCCGAGCATATACTGAGATAGAATGGGGGATGGAAGCTGGCAAGACTAAAGCTACTTTCAAGCTTGTAGTAAAAAAGACGAGCACCTTGCGGTGCTCGTCTTGTTATTCATTGATATTAATACAGAATATTAAACCAGTCCGCGCTTTTCTTTTTTAGCGGCTTTTATGTCTTTCCACACTGCGCGGCAAATAACCCACAGTACCAATAAGGTAAGGGCAGGCCAGACTAGAATATAAGAACCTAATATAAACTCGCTCATTATTGCTCCTCAGCTAAACGGTTAGGTATACTAACAGCTTCAGTATTTAGCTCTTCTCTATCGTCATAGTGCTCGACACGCTCATTGATTAAGTCAAAATCAAAGCGCTCATTACTTGCTAAACTAATGGCTACACATACCAAGGTACTGGCACCGTAAGCTACAAGTGAAGAAAGCAGCACAGTGTATTCACGTAACAATCCAGTGGCAAAGTAGGTCATGGCTAGGGTCGCAATAATACCGGCAATAATACCAACCCACTTACCAAAGAAACCAAATGCCATTAAGCCAATTACCACACCGGCACCCACAAATGCCATTAACTCAAAGATAAGTCCGGTTGCTCCTGACATAGGCAGTAGCTCAAAGCGTGACACGCAGAATAAGGCCAAACCAGATAGCACAGCACTGGTAAAGGCGGTGTTGGTAATGCGATCCCAGTAACAGCTAGCAATCACTGGGAATACGATGGCACCCCATAGTGCGCCCACAAATACCAGCATCACGAGAATATCAAACGAGTAGCTTGCTAATATCACGCCGATTAAAGTGGCGGTTACCATGGTCATGCGACCAATAAACAGCATACGCTTAGGATCCACTTTACCGCGCGCTAAGTTTTTACCATACACATCAGCCATCACAATGGCTGATAGCGCAGATAAGTCAGAATCGGCAGTCGAAGATAAAGATCCAATCACCAGAATAAAGAATAAGCCAATAAAGAAGGGTGATAAGTAAGTTGATACCATTTGTGGGATCAAATTGTTCACTTCACCATTAATGGGCTCTACACCTAAGGTTAGGGCCATTAAGCCAATCATACCTAAGCCAATAACAATGGCGCCATAGCCTAAGGTCGCGGTTAAAAAGGTTGATTTAATGTGCTTTTCATTCACCGCAAATAAGCGTTGAGAAATAGTTTGGTTACCAATGGCGTAGGCTAATACCGCAATAAAAAACGGCGCTCCCTGTTTTAAAATGGCTTCCATTGAAAACAGATCAACCTGTTCAGCGTTTAGGTTACTAAAGCCGTCTAACATTACGCTTGGCCCACCCATAGAGAACAGCACCGCTGGAATGATCACAATGGCAATGGCCATTAAGGCAACTAACTGAGCAAAGTCGGTAAATACCGAGGCTCTAAAGCCAGACCAAAGTGTATAGCTCAGCACCCCCACACCAGCAATAATGATACCAGCCTGAAAGGATAAGGGTGATAAGACGGCAACCAGCGCACCGGCAGCGGTAAAGTTCACCATAAGACTAATAATACTGCCCAGTAGGTTTGAGAAAGCTAAAATTAACTGACTTGATGAGCCATGACGGGCGTGAATAAGCTCACCTAAAGTATGGGCTTTTGGTGCTAATGAGCGAAAACGACGGCCAAAGGGATAGATGAATAAGATCATCAAGGCGCCCCATAAGCCATAATGCAGCGGGCCCGACACTCCATAGGTGTAGCCAGAAGTCGCAGCAGCATAAAAAGAAGCAGCCCAAATCCAAGTGGCGGTCATACTGGCCGCCCCCATACCAAAACCAATACGCTGGTTAGACACCATAAAAGCATCGGTATCTTCTTGGTCTTTTTTGATAAAAGTGGTTAAAAAATAAGTGCCGCCATAAAATGCCGCAAGTAGCAGCAATACGGTGGTAATCGAGAATTGATAGAGCTCCAAGGAAACCTCCATAACTGACTTAAGTCATGTACTTAAGCAGATGATGAGACAAACGCGCGGCTGTAGCAGTTATTAACTACTGAAGGGCGTTAATGAGTAACTTGGCTTGCGACAACGGACGTAAACAGGTGTAAATACAGCTGCAGTTAAAGGAGGTGACAAAAGTCAGACCGATAACAATAGTAGTAACTAGAGACGTTGGCGATAGCCGAGTGATAGGTAGTCAGCGACACAGAAGGTCGTGAACTAAGCTAAGGTAGAGTTTCAATTGCACCAATCATGGGTGTCACACCTCCTGTGAAACATACAGATAATCTAACAAACGGCTATTACTCTAACCTTACCTTAGGGCTCTGTCTATACTTGCCTTTTTCTTGACTTTATATTAGGGGGTTTGTTGCTCAGGTGACTAGCCGACAAACCCCCATTTCGTTATAATTTGCGCTCCTCCCAGATCCACCACAATGCTGGGCGTTTAATCTGCACTTATTGCAGTGTTATGCGCCATTAATCTTGCTTAACAGGAGTAATCATGCAAGCAAAAGTTGCCGTCATCATGGGCTCAAAAAGTGATTGGCCGACCATGCAGGGCGCCGCCGAAATTATGGACAAACTACAAGTGCCTTATGAAGTAGAAGTGGTGTCGGCGCACCGTACTCCCGATCGTCTTATGTCGTTTAGTAGCGAAGCCGTGGGGCGCGGTTTTGAAGTCATTATTGCCGGTGCCGGCGGTGCCGCACACTTACCCGGTATGGTGGCCTCTAAAACCCGCTTGCCTGTGCTGGGTGTGCCGGTACAAAGCCGAGCGCTAAAAGGAATGGACAGCTTGCTGTCTATTGCACAAATGCCTAAAGGCGTGGCGGTGGGTACCTTGGCCATTGGTGATGCTGGCGCCTTTAATGCTGGCTTATTAGCTTGTCAAATACTCGCTAATAACGACGCCGCTTTGGCCGAGCGTTTAGAGGCTTTCCGTCAGCAACAAACTGAGACAGTATTAGCCAACCCCGATCCGAGGGAGCAAGCATGAGTCGTATATGGGTATTAGGTGCCGGTCAACTTGGGCAAATGTTAAAGCATGCGGGCATGCCGCTAAACTTAGATGTGCAACCGGTAGACATTGAGTCTGAAGAAACCTTTCCACTTCAAGCACACGAGCAAGTTACCGCAGAGCGTGAGCAATGGCCCGAAACCGCAGCCACTCGCCAGCTGGCCAGTCACCCGGCATTTGTAAACCTGCAAACTTTCCCTATATTAGCGGATCGTTTTACTCAAAAATCCTTAATAGATGAACTCGGATTAGCAACCTCGCCGTGGCAGCTAGTACGCACTAATACCCAAGCTGATAGCCTGCATGACAAACTGGGCGAGCGAGTATTACTCAAGCGTCGCACCGGTGGTTACGATGGCCGTGGTCAACACTGGTTGCGCGAGCCGGGCCTAGATGCTATTCCTGAGGGCTGGCATGAAGAAGCGATTGCTGAGCAAGCGATCGATTTTGATGAAGAAATGTCAGTGGTGGGAGTGCGGGGAGCCGACGGTCAGTGTTTTTTCTATCCACTGACGCTTAACCTACATGTTAATGGCATTCTTTTAGGCTCGGTTGCCCCCTTAGCGCGTTTAGCTCACTTGCAACAAAAAGCAGAGCAGATGCTGGCAAAGCTAATGAATCACCTCGATTATGTGGGGGTGATGGCCATGGAATGTTTTCGCGTGGGCGATGACTTGCTGGTTAATGAGCTGGCGCCTCGGGTGCATAACAGCGGCCACTGGACTCAAGCAGGCGCTAATATCAGCCAGTTTGAAGCGCATTTACGTGCTGTTGCTAAGCTGCCATTAGTGCAGCCCTGCGTTAAAAACACCAGTCTGATGGTGAACTTGGTGGGAACCGAGCGCCAAGAGGCTTGGTTAACCGTGCCAGGTGCTGAGCTATATTGGTATGGCAAAGAGGTACGTCCCGGGCGAAAAGTGGGGCACATTAACTTTAGTCTTGACGCACACCCACAGACTAAAGCCGCACTTGATACGTTACAGCCCCTTTTACCCGCTCATTATGGTGAAGTATTAGATTGGCTACGCAGCCAGTTGGATTAACCTCTCCAGCACTTATCTGCTAGCCAAAAAAGCCCCGTGCAAGTTACTGCACGGGGCTTTTTAGTACCGGCCATCGGCGCTGTATTTCTTTAACTGACAGCCTGTCACTTCATCACATCTCTTTGTTGATGTTTGGGTAAAAGTCAGGCAGAGCGCACTGCTCCGCTCGACTCGCCGCTGGGATAGCCACCTTCGCTGGGCAACGGCTGCAAATATTCACAGGATATTTGGTCCATTACCCAGCAAAGGTACACGGCAGCAAGCTGCCCCATA
Source organism: Oceanisphaera pacifica (assembly GCF_017498065.1). Taxonomy (GTDB): domain Bacteria; phylum Pseudomonadota; class Gammaproteobacteria; order Enterobacterales; family Aeromonadaceae; genus Oceanimonas; species Oceanimonas pacifica. The sequence goes on from NZ_JAGDFX010000003.1 coordinate 22,058, forward strand.
CGGGCTCCGCCGCGCCCTCCCTGGCGCGGAGGGTCGACCTCTGCCTTCCCATTAGCACCTGAGTTGCCTGAATGTGTTGGCGAACGCTTGCTCTCGCATTGGGCCGTAGGCGCAAATCAGCTTCTTTCGAAGAATGGCTTGATCTCAACCATTCGCTCAAGGGTATCGTTAATCGATACCAATAGGCGACACCGAGGTGTGTGGCCGGATAAAGGGATCTTCTTCACCGACCACCACATGACATGGATGTCATGTGTTTGAGCGTTACAGGGAGGTACTTGCAGCGTGTCGGCGAAGAAGACCCTTTGTTCGGCAGTTATGCAGGCCGAACCGACTACATCATGCTCCTTATTTTTATTTGTAATGTAAGCAGAAGATGTGACTAAGTGGCAGGCTTACAGCTCCCCGCAGGGGTTGGCTCTGCGAAGCAGAAATGTTAGGTTTTTCTTTAACTGACAGCTTATCGCTGACGGCTATAAGCTGCTAAACCAAAGGTTGCCCCATTTTATCTTGCGCAATTAAACGTACCACATAAGCCAGCTTAAATAGCGCGGCACTAATCACCAAAGTAATGTGCATAAACACCGTCATGCCCAGCGATACCTTTTCTTCTTGTAGATAAGCAATGCTTAACGCGCCGCAGCATAAGATAAGAAAAACAACCATAGAAATGTTTGCCAGACGAAGTAAACGTGTATGGTTCATAATGTGCACCTCAAATGCTTATTTGAGGTTATCCTATGCCCGCTTGACTATGTAGTCAACAATAAGCAGTAGTAAAAGTGAGTTTTTTGCTTTGATTTAGATCAACGAGCAGGCAAAAGAAGGTGAAAAAGTGTTCGTGTCTCCGACGGCGGAAAACTTATTGCCGTCGGCTATCTTTTAACTCAATTGTGCGAGTTGCTCGTGATAAGGGGTTAAATCGCCAATGTGTTCGGCTACCCACTCTGGGTTGTAGTAAGTGTCTAAATAACGCTCGCCACTGTCACACATTAACGTTACCAAAGAGCCACGCTCACCGTTTGCTTGCATGCGCTTTGCCAGTTGTAGTACGCCCCATAAATTAGTGCCCGTTGAGCCCCCAGCCTTGCGGCCTAAAATAGGTGTTAACCAATGTAAAGTAGCAATGCTGGCCGCGTCAGGTACTTTGATCATTTCATCGATAACACTTGGCACAAATGAAGCCTCAACCCGGGGGCGGCCAATGCCTTCAATACGGCCATTGGCTTGGCTAACCAAATCACAATCCCCACTTTGAAAGCTGTCATAAAATACTGAGTGTTCAGGATCAACCACCACCAACTGTGTATCTAAACCTAAATAGCGAATATAGCGGCCTAAGGTGGCAGAAGTACCGCCGGTGCCAGCGCTCATCACAATGGCGCGAGGAATAGGATGTGGCTCTTCGGCCAATTGGCGAAAAATGCTTTCCGCAATATTATTATTGCCCCGCCAGTCGGTGGCACGTTCAGCATACGTAAATTGGTCCATATAATGGCCATTATTTTGCTGAGCTAAGCGCTCGGCCTCGGCATATACTTGAGAGCCGTTGTCCACAAAATGACAGTGCCCGCCTAAGTGTTTAACCTGCTCTACCTTTTTGCTGGTGGTGCTGCGCGGCATGACAGCGGTAAAAGGTAAGCCCAGTAACTTGGCAAAGTAGGCCTCCGAGACCGCAGTACTGCCGGATGAAGCTTCTACAATATGGGTACCTTGATGCACTTTTCCGCTACAAATTGCATGCAAAAATAATGAACGTGCTAAACGGTGCTTTAGGCTACCAGTGGGGTGGGTGCTTTCATCTTTTAGGTAAATATCGATGCCACTTAAGCCGGGAATATCCAGTAAGTATAAGTGAGTGTCTGACGTGCGAAGTTGGTCGCTCGATAAGGTTTTAAGGGCAGTACGAGTCCAATTGTTCATGGCAAGATCCCAACGCTAAGGGTGATAACAGGTAAAGTGAAATTATATCCGTAACGAATCATTAATCGGATAGGTATTTTGCTGGCATGTTAGCTGTTTGCAGTAGGTAACTCTATGGGTGAGTACTTTGATGACGTTAGCTGCTGTGTAATGCGATGTTATTTAATCAGATATTCACCAGGGGTGCTGCCCAGTAAGGCTTTAAAGGCGGCAATAAAAGCCGATAGGCTGTCGTAACCACAGGCCAATGCCACATCGGTAATGCGCATACCGGATTCTAATAACGGCAAGGCTGCGAGTAAGCGACTACGCTGTCGCCACTGGCGAAAGTTCATGCCGGTTTCTTTTTTAAACCCGCGGCTTAATGTTTTATCGCTGATTGCCAATGCGCCACTAAAGTGGGCTAATGGTCGGCAATCGTCGGGGTGCTGAGCTAAGTAACGGCATAACTCTATTAACGAGGGGCTATTAGGCCAAGGCAGCATTAGCTGACTGGCCTGGGCGCTTGCTAATCTGTCAAGTAATACGGCAACAAGCCGCCCTTCACTGCCTTGCTCATCGTACTCAACGGGGAAGGCACTAAATGCAATAATTAGCTCTTTTAATAAGGGCTCAATGCTTAACACTTGGCAAGATTGCCAAGCAATAGTGTCGGCATCAATATATAAACTGCGAATGAGAGTATGACTGGTGCTGTGCACGCCATGCATTACCTGAGGCGGAATAAATATGCCATGAGTAGGTGGCGCTATAAATTGCCCTTTTGGTGTGTTTACTTTAATCACCCCACGAATCGCATAGGATAACTGCGCCCAAGGGTGGCAATGCGGAGTGCTAATGGCGTGATTAGGCAATGACAGTTGCTGGCCGAAAAGAGGGCGAGGCAAGGCGGTTAAATGCGTGAGTTGGCTAAGCAGCTGCTGCTGAGAGATATCCATAGTTAGGATAATGCAGAATTTTAAATGAATTGACAATATTTGCGAGTACCTTTCACTGAGCCGCTCTTTTGTCTTTTTAGCGACACTAGCTGTCCTTATGTCGACAAACTGCAAAGGTATAGTCAGTTAACATTATCGCTTGTCTTTGATCGGAGAGTACCATGTTGGGTTATTTACGGCTGTTATTTGATAATTTCACCCTGATTTTACTGGGCGTCGTGGCCACGGCTACCTTGTTACCGGCACAAGGCCAAGGTGCCGTGTTTTTTGAAGGCTTAACCGTGGCTGCTATTGCATTATTGTTTTTTATGCACGGGGCTAAGTTATCTCGCCAAGCTATTATTGCCGGGGCTACCCATTGGCGGCTGCATTTGCTGGTATTTGGTTGCACCTTTGTGATGTTTCCTGTGTTGGGGGTACTTGCTAAACCGATATTACTGCCGTTGTTAGGTGAGCAGCTGTATATGGGGGTATTATTTTTATGTGTGCTACCCGGTACAGTGCAGTCGGCCATTGCTTTTACCGCTTTAGCAGGGGGCAATATTCCTGCTGCTGTATGCAGTGCCTCGGCTTCGAGTATTTTTGGCATTATTTTAACGCCGTTATTAGTGGCACTGTTAATGCAAATTGATGCCAGTGAAGGCCCGTCGGCACTGCATTCCATCGGTGCTATTAGTATGCAATTACTGCTGCCTTTTGTGTTGGGGCATGCCATGCGACCTGTTATTGGTGCTTGGGTTGATAAGCATAAGAAAAAGCTAAGCCGCCTCGATCAAACCTCTATTTTATTAGTGGTGTACACAGCACTTAGTGCGTCTGTGGTGCAAGGGTTGTGGAGTACAGTATCGCTGAATGCTTTAGTCATGCTAACGCTGGTGTGCTGTGTGTTACTGGCACTGGTGCTCTTTTTAACCGCCTGGTTAGGTCAACGCCTCGGTTTTAACCGAGAAGATAGGATCACCATAGTGTTTGGCGGCTCAAAGAAAAGCATGGCTACGGGAGTGCCCATGGCACAGGTGTTATTTACCGGATCATTAATTGGCCCCGCTTTATTGCCTTTAATTATATTTCATCAAATACAGCTGATGGTATGTGCCGTAATAGCACAGCATTATGCACGCCAGATTAACCCAGATACAGCTGCCAGACCTAAAGCGTCATCATGATTTATATAATTTTAATTTTAGGTAAATATTAATATCTGACGATACTTGACGCAGCTGTATTTGAGAGGGAAAAGTTCTTTATATTTCCAGAAGTGTTCTGGTTTAGCTTAAGCGGTTGATTTGTAGGTTGTTTTTTGGTCTTGTTTGGTTTGGATAACGTTAGTTTAGGTTTGTTTTGTTTTAATTGACTACTTTTTATAACTTGCAAAGTAATATCGATTGTTCTAGAACTTAAAGGGCAGAAAGCGAAGCTTGTATTATTCGTTTCATTTGCAGCTTTATTTACTTAGTGTTTAATTCGCAATATTAAGGAGCAAACAATGAAGAATAATAAACTGTCATATTCAACCGTCGCCCTTGTATTAAGCTCAGCATTAGCCAGTACCAGTGTCTTGGCTGATAGTCATGTAACAGATAAGGCTGAGGCCGTGTCTAACAAAGCCGAGCAAACGGTGGAGCGCTCGGGCGATAAACTCGATAAAGCGGCTAATACTGCCGGTCAGTTTATCGATGACAGTGTGATCACCACCAAAGTGAAAGCCGAACTGCTTAGTAATGATGCCATCGCCAGTGGCGATATCTCCGTTGATACTGAACAAGGTGTTGTTACCCTTTCAGGTTTTGTTGATAACCAAAAAACGGCACTGCATGCGGTAGAACTTACAGAGAACATTGAGGGTGTACAGTCTGTTGAAGATAAGTTAAATGTAAAAGGTGATAATGAACAGTCACTTAAAGAGTATGCAGACGATGCCATGATCACTAGTGCCGTCAAGGCAAAGTTATTAACAGATACCAGCGTTCCTTCGTTAGCAATTTCAGTTGAAACCCAAGATGGTGTAGTGCAGCTTACCGGTGAGGTGGAAAGTGAAGAGCAGTCCACCCAAGCTGAAAATATTGTAAAAGGGATGGATGACGTAAAAAGCGTTAAAAATGATCTAAAAGTGAAATCATAAGCTAGGCTATTATTTATTATACTAGATAAGGCTGTATTTGTTGTTATAAGCAATATCTTATAGGTACTTGCTTATAGGTACTTGTCATACAAACTGTTTTATATGCAGGCAAATTCATATTCAGACAAGTACCTATCTAATATCAGCTGTTCTCTTAACTAAGGAGCAAGTTATGTTTCGTTGGGGCATTATCTTTTTAGTGATAGCACTTATCGCCGGGGCATTAGGCTTTGGTGGCTTAGCAGGTACGGCTGCTTGGGCGGCAAAACTAGTCTTTGTGGTGGGTATTATCATTTTTATTATCAGTTTAATAATGGGGCGCAGAGCCCCCTAACGCAAGCTGGCTTTAGCCTAGCCAGCAGGGTTGTTAGACTAAGCGAACATAACACAGTAAAGTAAGCTTGGGCTGACAGTGACGGCAAACAACCACCCCCCAAATAGCGAGACTCAGTCTCGCTATTATCGTAATGGGCCTAATCACCGCCATAATGAGCACATTGATTTTGTTCAGGTTAGGCGGCGTTTTGATTTTCGCAGTATCGAGATTGGCCGTTGGGTGACGCGCCCTGAGCGTGAGCGTGCTGCAGGGTTATTTTTTGATGCCTTGTGCGATTTAATGTTGATCTTACAAGGTAGCGAAGCGGTCATTTCGCTGCGCGGCTCGCTGTCACTGCAATATGGTATTGGCGGTCGTCCAGGGGTCGCAGCCCACTATAGCCCAAGTACTCGTTGCTTTTCGCTGGCTAAAAATGCCGGCCCTGGCAGCATTGCTCACGAATGGTTTCATGCTTTTGATCACTATATTGCCAGCAAAACGATTGTGAATGCAGGTACGGGTACTTTTGCCTCCCATGCTTGGCTGAATAATGCGCCTCTTATCAAACACCCGCTAAATACACTGCTGTTTGACTGCTTTCATGCCATTATGTTGGATGAGAGCGGCACCCTGCCCAGCACCTTATTTACGGCTTCGGCCGCCGCAGACAGCCAATTGAATACCCTATATTACAGTCTACCCGAAGAGTTGTGCGCTCGCGCCTTTGAAGCTTTTGTGCAAGATGCAGCCATTAAAAACGGCTTTTTAGTAAAGGGCACCAAGGCCACTAAAGAAGCCGAGCTAGGCTTGTACCCACAAGGCACACAGCGCACCACCATTAACGGCGCTTTTAGTCGCTACTTTCGCACTTTAGGCACGGCTCTGGCCCACCAAGGCTAATTTATTATTGTTAATCTCTAAGCAATTAAGGAATCCTATGAGCGATCACCAACAAAATAACCGCGAACAAATAAAAGCCGAACGCCATCAGCAACGCCAACAAAAAGTAAAAGATGCCGTAGATGCTAAAGTCGCCGAGGCTCAAGAAGAGCGGGGTGTCTTAATGGTGATTACCGGTAATGGTAAAGGCAAAAGCACTGCCGGCTTTGGTACCGTCACCCGAGCGGTCGGCCATGGTAAAAATGCCGCCGTGGTGCAGTTTATTAAAGGCGGCTGGGAATGTGGCGAGCGCAATTTGTTACAAAAAGTGGGGGTGCCTTTTGTGGTCATGAACACGGGTTTTACTTGGGATACCCAAGATCGCGAACACGACATCGCCGCCTGTGAGCAAACGTGGGCACCTGCCGAAAAAATGTTGGCCGATCCCAATATCGACATTGTGCTGCTAGATGAGCTGACTTATATGGTGGCATATCACTATTTAGATTTAGAGCGCGTACTCAGTGCACTAAAAAATCGCCCATCGCATCAACATGTGATCATTACCGGCCGTGGCTGCCATCGCAGCATTATTGAATTAGCCGATACAGTGAGTGAAGTGCAATCAATAAAGCACGCCTTTGAAGCAGGCGTAAAAGCACAAGTAGGCTTTGATTATTGAACGCTAAAGGAGATAAAAGGGAAACTAGTGTGCGCTGACTTTACTTAAAGCGAACAGTTTCCCTTGTTGTGACACAGCGCGCTTAAGAGTTTGTTAAATATGGTGATTAGCTGCTACAGTTATATTAAAAGAAGGTAATACCTATCATTTAAAGGAGGTGTTAATCATGTCTGAACAAGACGTTCTTATCGGTGAACAGTTTCCCCATAAAGTAAGCGCAACTTACAACCGTCAGTCGGATGCTGAGCAGGCTGTTAAATCCTTAGTTGATAACACTAATATTCCACGAGAACAAATTAAACTGGTACACCCCAAAGATCCTCAGATTGCTCGTAAGCTTGAACCTGAAGTTGAAGGAGTGCGTCGGACTTTTGTCAAATCTCATTTAGTTTTTGGGGGAATAGGCTTTATTGTCGGGATTATAGTGGCGACCTTGCTGATCACAATAGGGCCTGCTATCACTCGCTCTAGCCCCGTATTTACTTATATCGCTATTCTTTTTTTATTTACGTTAATTCCGTTATTGGCTGCGGGTTTAATCTCGTTTCGCCCTGATCAAGATCCCTTAATTAATAAAACCCGTGAAGCAGCACAGTCAGCACAATGGACACTGGTTGCCCACTGCGCTGACCAAGAACAACAAGAGCAAGCGACGCGGATCATCACTCCCACGGCAAAAACCTTATAGTTGACTCACCTAGCAAGCAGTGAGTGACGTCTTTATCGTTTATTGTTGGTATAGTGGGGTACATTATTTTTACTTGTGAGTAACCGCCTTGGCAGGCAATACGCCTGCCCAAATCTACTCAGTGAGAGTTGCTGATCTAGTTAGAGAAAAACAATATCATCAGGGTTAATGCTGCCGTTATCATCATCCTCAAAGCTTGGATATTGCTCGGGCTTGGTGCCTGTTTCGCTAACGAGAAAAGGATATTCGCGATCGGGTTGGCTGGCTCTTGGTTTCTTGCGTGACTTACTTACCTGAAAAATCCAGTCATCGCCAAAGTCGAACCAATAAAATAGCTTGTAACCTTTGCGAAGCGGGAACAAAGACAAGAGGGAGATATCCTCAAGATCTTTCTCATCATCGACCATAAAGTGATGTGAACCATGGGCATTTCGAGCCGTAAAAAACGAAAATAAGTGGTCGTTATCAAAGTCGACGGCTTCTTGAATAGCATCATGCAGCTCATATAGCATAATGTTTTCGTCTACTTCCAGCTCGCAACTCCAGTCTGAGTCAGTGTAAATGTTGCCTACAAGCTTAATTGTTAAAGTAATAATCATAAATTGCTCTGGTTTAACTCATGGTGAATAAAGTCATCAGCCTAATATGCTTCAGGAAAAAGTACGACCTCATCCTCTGGCTGCCAAGGCTTATATTTCGTCATGGCTTGTAAAAATACAGGGTGCACTAGCCAGTCTTGCAACCATTTTTGTAGATAAGGGTAAGGTAACTGATAAAAGGTATCGCGATCAACATGGGCGAACTGGCGTACAAAAGGCATAATGGCAATATCGGCGACCGTCGGTTTATTCCCCAGTAAAAAATCTTGCTCGGTGAGTAATGCTTCTAAAGTCTGTAAGAACACTTCTCCTTGTTGCCGATAGTCTGTTTGGCTCATCTCTGGGTGACGATCAGCATATTTATAGCGGTCTAACCAATATTTAAATTGCTGGTCGTTTTGCTCAATTAACATGTTTGCTTTATGTACATGAAAGCCCTCTAATAAGCCGCTAGGGTCTTGCTGCGCAAGTGCCCACATCATAATATCTTGGCTTTCGTCAATAACGCTGCCATTTTGCAGTTGCAACACGGGCACCGTACCTTTGGGGCTAATGGCTAACATGGCCGCGGGTTTATTTTTTAGGGTGACTTCTCGAAGTTCTAGCTGCAGTTTGGCAAATAAAGTACCCAGACGAGCACGCATGGCATAGGGGCAACGGCGAAAAGAATAGAGACAATGCAAGGATAAAACCATAAAAAATCCATCGTTAATTGTAAAGATAACCTATGGTATCAAAGATAAATGCAATTGCTTAATGCAGCGGTAGCACCTGTGTTTCATGACTGCTTAGGGCTATAATTATGTGATTTTTTGTAGAGATATTTTTAACTTAATTAAAAATTCACTCTCATCAAATAGTACTGATTATGATATAACTAATGCACCTAACATCCTGTCGGAATTTCTTCATTGGATAATATTGAACACCTCTTCTTACTGACTGGGATCTTACTGTGTGTGAGCGTATTAGCCACCTTATTATCGGCGCGCTCCGGCATCCCCATTCTGCTTATTTTTTTAGTAATAGGCATGTTGGCGGGTGAAAGTGGCCCAGGTGGAATTGAGTTTGAAAGTTACTCATTAGCTTACAGCATAGGTAACCTAGCACTAGCCATTATTTTGCTGGATGGTGGCATGCGTACTCGCATGACGACCTTTAGGGTCGGGCTAAAGCCGGCCATTAGTATGGCCACCTTAGGAGTGTTAGTCACCAGTGGCGTAACAGGGCTAATTGCGGTTTATATTTTAGATTTAAGCTGGCTACACGGTTTATTACTCGGCTCTATTGTCGGCTCTACCGATGCGGCAGCAGTGTTCTCATTGCTTAGTGGCAGAGGTATGCACTTGAATGAGCGGGTAGGGGCCTCCCTTGAAATTGAGTCGGGCACCAACGACCCTATGGCGATTTTTTTAACACTCACCCTGATTGGTTTAATTACCGGTGAGATGAATGGCATGGGTGAAACCTTACTCTTTTTGCTCACCCAGTTTGGTATTGGCACCATAGCTGGCATTTTAGGCGGTTTGTTATTGGTGCAAATGATCAAGCGCTTTGAGTTAGCTCCAGGCCTATACCCCATTCTTGTTACCGGCTTTGGCTTAACCTTATTTGCGCTTACCGCTTTGTTAGAAGGGAGTGGTTTTTTAGCCGTGTATTTGGCGGGCTTGGTACTGGGCAACTCTCGCCTACGTGACATGGAGTCTATTTTACCGGTATTAGATGGCTTAGCTTGGCTGAGTCAAATTGGCTTGTTCTTGGTTCTGGGGTTGTTGATCTCACCATCAGAAATGTGGACCATGGCATTACCAGCTATTTTAATTTCATTAGCGCTAATATTTATCGCTCGGCCGCTGGCGGTGCTGGTCTCTTTGGTGCCATTTTTTCGTTTTACTAAACGAGAGCTTGGTTTTATTTCTTGGGTGGGGTTACGAGGCGCAGTGCCTATTGTATTGGCCATTTTTCCACTAATGGCCGGTATACCCGAGGGTATGATGTTTTTTAATGTGGCCTTCTTTGTGGTGTTAATCTCTTTATTAGTACAAGGCTCTACTCTGCCGCAAATAGCCCGCTTATTGAAAGTAGAAGTGCCCCCTGAGCTAGCACCGCAGCGCCGTGCTATGTTGGGTATATTTCAAGAAGATGACTTTGAAATGTTCTTATATACAGTGAGCAGTGAGTCGATAGACGGTGTTGTGGTACGTAACTTAACCTTTCCGCCCCATTGTCGCGTTGCTGCTGTATTTAGGGGAGAGTATTTATTACCTGCCTCGGGCAGTACACGGCTGGCGATGGGGGACTTGTTATGTGTGATTGGCCGCAGTAATCACCTTAAAACCTTAAATAATATGTTTGGGGGAGACTTAGATGCGGCGCGCAGTAAAGCACGTGCGTTCTTTGGTGATTTTATTTTAGATGCAGATGCACTCATGGCGGATGTGGCCAAAATGTATGGTGTGGATGTTGATGACAGTGAAGCAAAGCTTAATTTGGGTGAGTTTATGCTTACCCACAGTAATGGTCATCCGGTAGTGGGCGATAACTTTTTACGCTACGGCATGGCGTGGACAGTGGCGGATGTAGATGGTGATCAGGTGCTAAAAGTCGGGTTGCGTGAAGATGAAACTGATAAGCCTGATTAGTAAGGTGCTGTGTTTGGCGTGTTTAAGTATAAGGCGGCGGTACCACTTATCGTATCATCTGCTGCCATTGGACCCTCGATAGGGCGGGCCTGCTGCGTGGTTAAGCCCGTGGCTTTTAATTCAGCAAGCGCACCGGCATGGCTTGCTGCATGGTAGCCTAAAGCCTGTAACGCTTGGCTAGCCTGTTGGCCACGCAGTTGGCCGCGACCATATAATTTAATGACGGTGTTTTTGTCGGGGTAGCGAGCACTCACGCCACGGGCTATATAGGTATAAGGGATATGTATCGCATTATGCAGGTGCTCTATGGCGTATTCCTCTTGGCTGGCAACATCTACCCATACTTGTGTATTGGTAAATGCCAGCATCGGCCAACTGCATAAGAGGGTGACTATCCAAGACTTCATTATTTATCCTGCTACACAAATTAACAATATTGAGTGTAGAGCAGAAAAGTATGAGTATCTTGCGCAAAAAGCGTGCAGCCGACAGAAGTCGGCACACTCGTACAACAAAAAATCCCCCGCATGGCGGGGGATTTTTATTAACTCGCAATTTATCTCTGCGTTAAGCTTAAGATAGCAAGTAAGTTAAGATTTCAACCACTTGCTCTGGCTCACGGCAGGTGGCTTTAGCGGCTTCGTCTACTTCTTTTAGTGGGTGGTCTAGCTCAGCGTCGTGCAGCGTCACAATGGGCTTCCCAGATGCAACTGCAAAGCCTGCGTCAAAGGCGGCGTTCCACTGACGGTATTTAGGTCCAAAACGCACCACCACTAAATCAGCAGCTTTAATTTGGGTAGAAGTGCGGATGCTGTTGATGCCAGACGCTTTACGGTCACGCCAGAAGTTATCTTCTTCGCTACCTAAAATATTAACGCCTACCATGTCACTGGCATCGTGATCGGTCACCGCTGAGCTAAATTCAACGGCAAGGCCTGCGGCTTTAGTGCCTTCAATTATACGCTCACGCCAATCGGTGTGAATTTCGCCGGACAGATACACGTTCCAAGTTTTCTGAGTCATTATGTTTTCCTTATTGCTCACAGAAGTAACTAAAATAAAGTACAGTTGTTAAATGTTACCTTATTATGACCATAAAATCAGCCCTAGGAAGTGCTGCACAAAACAAGATAGTAAGGCTGCAGTGAAGGAAAATAAAAAAGCCGGTCTTGCGACCGGCTTTTTAAGTACTGAGTATTGATTTTAACGTAAGAGGTTACTTCTTAGTTAGCACTCTCAGTGCTTACTTTTTTTTGGACATTACCAGCGGAGTCATCGTTACCGCCGCTCATGTTTTTTTCAATTTCTTCACGCTCCCGTGCTTCATCTTGTAATGACTTCTTAGGCAGAACAATATTCAAGATGAAAGAGGTGAGTGCTGCAATGATCACTGGGTTAGTCAATGAACCTAACATTTCAGGTAACATAGCAACTGACTCAGGCTTAGCAGCCACACCCATGGCCAGAGCAACAGATAGAGCGGCAATGGTCACGTTACGTGAAGACAGCTCATCTTTAACCAGCAGCTGAATACCTGTCATGGTGATCATGCCGAATACAATGATGGTTGCACCGCCAATTACAGGGTACGGAATAGTCAGCATAACCGCAGAGAACTTAGGCAGTAAACCGGCTAAAATCATGAAAATTGCAGCAATACCTAATACGTAGCGGCTGATAACCTTAGTCATGGCCACAATACCTACGTTCTGACTGAACGAAGAGGTTGGCAAAGAACCAAAGAAAGAACCCACAAGCGTAGTTAGACCATTACCAATCAAGCCGCCAGACATTTCCTTGTCTTGCAACTCACGGTTCATACCGCCAACAGCAGTCGCAGATAAGTCACCGATGGTTTGTACTGAGTTAACAATACAAATAATAACCATAGGTACAATGGCACCAACAGGGAAGCTAAGGCCAAACTCAAGCGGCATAGGCAAGTAAGCCCAATCAGCAGTCGCTACACGGTCTAGGTTGACCATTCCAAAGAATGAACCTAATGCATAACCGGCAATAATACCGATGATGATGGCTGCAAGGCGGAAGTAGCCTTTACCAAACTGTGAGCAAAGCAGTACGACAAGTAGCGTAACCGCTGCGACTAACCAGTTTTGGCCACTACCAAATTCAGGGTTAGGTGCGCCGTTTACAAACGCATTACCCGCCATGTAGTTGATTGCAACACCGTACAAGGACAAACCAATCACCAATACCACGGTACCGGCAACAACTGGCGGGAACAAGTGACGGATATGTTTAATTAGTATACCGACCAATAACATGGCGATACCACCAATGACTTGTGCACCCATGATGGCATCAATGCCGTATCGCTCACCCGTAGCAGGGTCTATGCTGTTGGCGACCGACAGTAAGGTTGGCATATAGGCGAAACCTACCCCGAAGATAACTGGCATACGCGCACCAATACTACCGACTGAGTAAAGTTGTAATAATGTCGATAGACCAGAAAACAACAAGGCTACTTGAATAAGCAGCGTTGATTCTTGTGCACTTAAACCAACCACGTTTGCAACAATAAGTGGTGGCGTAACGGCACCCATGATCATCGCTAAGATGTGCTGTAGTGATAACGGTAGTGCCTTGCCGAAACCAGGCTTCCCGTAAAAGTCGAATATCGACTTGCTGTGTACATGACTTTGTTTCATTGCAATAAGTCCCTGAGTTTTGCTCAATTGGGGAAGAGCCTGTTGTGCAATATTGCAACAACGTAACTACAACCACCAGTAATGACGTTAATCGCTGGACTCCCTAGCTAATTCGTCTTTTTTGTATGCACAGTGGTAGGTGAGACCACTGTTAATACAAAGAAAACACACCAAACCCAGCAAAGGCCAGACGCACAACTTGGATGCGACTTGTGTCGTGTTCGACTGTTTAGTTAAACACTAGGTGTAATGTATACATTTATGTAAACATTAAAGCAATATTTTGTTTGTTTTTGTTTGACTTGTTTCGATATAGATCGCAAAAAAATGCTGAGTTATTTTACTAATAGATGCGACGTGGAATGCCGGTTCGTTCTAAAATTTTGGCTGAAATCTCTTCTACTGAGTGATAGGTGGTGTCAATAAAAGGAATGGCTTCCATTCGAAATAAACGTTCAACTTGGCTCAGCTCGTAGCGGCATTGTTCGGCTGCTGAATACGCACTGTTCGCCATACGGCGCTGGCGAATTTCTTGCAATCGGTAAGAGTCGATGGTTAGGCCAAACAGCTTGTGTCTATTGGCTTTTAGGGCTTTTGGCAGCGCCATTTGCTGCATATCTTGATCAATAAAGGGATAGTTAGCTACGCGAATTCCAAATTGCAATGCAAGATATAAGCTGGTTGGTGTTTTGCCACAGCGAGACACGCCAATCAAAATAAGATCGGCTTCATCATAGGCTTTAGTCGTCATGCCATCGTCGTTTTCTAGTGCATAGTTCACGGCATCAATGCGAGTGTCATAATGTTTTTTATTCTCCATACCGTGAGTGCGGTGAGTGCGAGGGTCGGCTTTTACTCCTAACTGTTGCTCTATGGGTGTTACGAAGGTGTTAAGAAAGTCGTAATGCTTAGCATCACTATTGGTGATAATGTTACGCAACTTTGTATCCACTACAGTGTGAAATACTAAAGGCAACTTGCCACTTTTGTGGTAACTGTCGTTAATCTTATTTTTTACTGCTTGCGCTTTATCTTCATCACCGACAAACGGCATGGTGATTTGCTCAAAAGGCAGTGGAAATTGGCTTAATACCGCATGACCAAAAACCTCGGCTGTGATCGCCGTCCCATCCGAAACATAAAAAACCGTGTGCATTAGACCTCCAGATCTCACTTTTGTGTATTGGTATAGGTTAAACCTTACCTGCATTTTCTGCTTATTGTAGAATCCTTTGTGTGCCGAGCATGTTCAATGCCAGCTCGATAATAATAAGCTCAGATGCACATAAATAGACATGTAAATATTCGCAACTCAAAATCACTGTTGGAGACGTGGCCGTGAAGGAATATGTAATTTGGTACGAACAACTCGGAATGCAAGATGTAGACCGAGTAGGTGGCAAGAACGCCTCTTTAGGTGAAATGATCAGCCAATTGGCCGGGGCCGGAGTGTCTGTGCCTGGCGGGTTCGCAACCACTGCTTATGCCTTTAACGAGTTTTTAGAGCAAAGTGGCCTGAATGCCAAAATTCATGATTTGCTAGATACCCTAGATGTCGACAATATTGGCGCACTGGGCGAAGCCGGACAACGGATCCGTCAGTGGATTGTTGAAACGCCATTTCAACCTGAACTTGAAAGTGCGATCAATGAGGCTTATCAAGCTTTAACCGGAAAAATGGGCGATGAAGCTTCTTTTGCTGTGCGATCTTCTGCCACTGCCGAAGATATGCCAGACGCTTCTTTTGCCGGTCAACAAGAAACCTTCTTAAACGTACGTGGTTTAGACTCGGTAATGGAGTCAATTAAACACGTCTTTGCTTCTTTATTCAATGACCGCGCTATTTCATACCGAGTACACCAAGGTTATGCCCACCAAGGGGTAGCTTTATCTGCCGGTGTTCAGCGCATGGTACGCTCCGATATCGCCTCATCTGGGGTGATGTTTACCATAGACACAGAGTCGGGCTTTGAAGATGTGGTCTTTATTACCTCTGCTACCGGCTTAGGTGAAATGGTGGTACAGGGGGCAGTGAACCCCGATGAGTTCTATGTACATAAGCCAACCTTAAATGCAGGCCGTCCGGCGGTAGTGCGCAAAACCTTAGGTTCTAAGCTACAAAAAATGACCTACGCCCAAGGTCAAGCACTGGGTCAGCAGGTTGAAATTAAAGAAACCACTAAAGATGAACGTCATCAATTCTCCCTCACCGACAGCGAAGTGATGGAGCTGGCCAAGCAAGCGGTGATTATTGAGCAGCACTATAATCGCCCTATGGACATTGAGTGGGCAAAAGACGGGCTCGATGGCCAGCTATATATAGTACAAGCTCGTCCTGAAACTGTACGTAGCCGCCAAGACAGTAACGTGCTAGAGCGCTTTGCACTCAGTGAGCACAGTGAGGTGTTGGTGGAAGGCCGTGCCATTGGTCATAAAATAGGCGCGGGTCCGGCTAAGGTGATTGCTTCTTTAGAGCAAATGGATGAAGTGAAGCCGGGTGACGTGCTGGTTACCGACATGACGGATCCCGATTGGGAGCCGATTATGAAGCGTGCTTCTGCCATTGTGACTAACAGAGGGGGGCGTACTTGCCATGCGGCCATTATTGCTCGTGAATTAGGCATTCCAGCGGTAGTTGGTTGTGGTGATGCCACCGCACGCATTCAAGAAGGTCAAGACATTACCGTTTCTTGTGCAGAAGGGGATACCGGTTTTGTGTATCAAGGCCAACTGAGCTTTGATATTAACACCTCTGAAGTTGGCTCTATGCCAGTATCACCGGTTAAGGTGATGATGAATGTGGGCAACCCTGATCGTGCCTTTGACTTTGCACAACTCCCCAATGCCGGTGTCGGCTTGGCGCGATTAGAGTTTATTATTAATCGCATGATAGGGGTGCACCCTAAGGCGCTGCTTAATTACGCAACAGAAAGCCCTAAGCTGCAAGAGCAAATTGACGAGATTATTGCCGGTTACGAGAGCCCAAGAGAGTTCTTTGTTGCCAAGCTTACCGAAGGTATTGCCACTTTAGCCTCGGCATTTTGGCCAGAGCGGGTCATTGTGCGCATGTCTGACTTTAAGTCCAATGAATACGCCAACTTGCTAGGCGGTGATGCTTACGAACCCGATGAAGAAAACCCCATGTTGGGCTTTCGTGGCGCTTCTCGCTATATTTCAGAGGACTTTCGTGATTGCTTTGCCATGGAGTGTGAAGCCATGAAGCGGGTACGTAACGACATGGGCTTAACCAACGTTGAGATCATGATCCCCTTCGTACGCACCCTTAATGAAGCAGCGTCAGTGATTGATATTTTGGCTGAAAACGGCCTTAAGCGCGGCGAAGCAGGCCTTAAAGTGATCATGATGTGTGAATTGCCCTCTAATGCGTTATTAGCGGATAAATTTTTAGCTTACTTTGATGGCTTCTCAATTGGCTCCAACGACATGACACAGTTGGCATTAGGGCTAGACCGAGACTCAGGCCTAGTGGCGGCGTCCTTTGATGAGCGCGACGAGTCAGTTAAGGCGCTGTTATCTATGGCTATTCAAGCGGCGCGCAAAGAAGGCAAGTATGTGGGCATTTGTGGCCAAGGCCCATCAGACCATAAAGACTTTGCCGCTTGGCTGGTGGAGCAGGGAATTGACTCTGTGTCGTTAAATCCCGATACCGTGATTGATACCTGGTTATATTTGGCAGAGCAAACCAATAAAGCATAAACAAGAATAGCATTGTCTACTTTTAGACCAAGATGTAATAGAAAGGGCGCTTAGCGCCCTTTTTGTTTGCGCTCATTCGCTAGATGGTTAGAATGGCGCTGATTTTTATTGGTGCCGGTCGCAGCCTACCCGGAAAAAACAAGGACACAATATGATGAATGCCTTACTTATCTGCTCAGGCGGATTTGATTCAGTGACGCTCGCTTATCGCCTAGCGGCAGACAACAACTTAGGCGCCTTACTCACCTTTGATTATGGTCAACGCCATAAAAAAGAAATAGACGCCGCGCGCGTGTGTGCCAAGCAGCTTGGCGTACCCCACATAATGATGGACATTAGCCACATAGGTGCCCAGCTGACAGGCTCGGCACTCACCGACGATATTGATGTGCCCTATGGTCACTACAGCGAACAAAACATGAAACTGACGGTGGTGCCTAACCGCAATGCCATTATGTTGACCATTGCCTTTGGCGTGGCCGCCAGCCGAGACTTAAATGCAGTGGCATTGGCGGTGCATGGTGGAGATCATTTTATTTACCCCGATTGTCGCCCCGACTTTATTCGCTTATTTAGTGAAATGCAGAACCAAGCGCTAGATGGGGTTGCCGAGGTGGGCTTGTTTGCCCCTTATGTGAATACCGATAAAACGGAAATTGCGCGTGATGCGGCACGCTTTAAGGTGCCCATTGCCGACACTTGGTCGTGTTATGAGGGAGGAGAGCTGCACTGTGGTCGTTGTGGTACTTGCGTTGAGCGTATTGAAGCCATGACCTTGGCAAACATAGTGGATCCCACGCCATATCAGGACCCTGATTACTGGAAAGCTGCTGTTGCAAAAGTAAAGGCCAAGGTAACAGAAAAGGTGAACTCATAATGTATCGTATTAAAAAGAGTTTCATTTCTCGGCTTCCCATCCGTTAATGAAATGCCCGACTGGTACCCTTGCGCTCGTTTGCACGGCCATTACATGTGTTAATCTGGAACAATGAACGCGGTGTGTAACAGTTTCAGAGCGCGCGATAGAAAAGGGGCAAGTATGCGCCATAGCATCATTAAAAACACTGGTAGGTCTTATTGGGTAGCGGCACTCACTCTATTTCTTAGTAGTAGTGCTGCTTGGGCGGCAACACCGGAACCTTTACCGGAGGCGCAGGGGCGGGTGATATTAACCGTGACCGGTAATATTGCTGTGACCAATCAGAGCGGCCCACTTGGTAATCATAAAGCCGATAAAGCAGAGTTTGATATGGCAATGCTCAGCACCTTGGCACAGCATGAATTTAGTACAGAAACGCCTTGGACTGAGGGAAAAGTGCATTTTCGGGGAGTCTTGCTGCAAGATTTGTTACAGCGAGTAGGGGCTAAGCATCATAAAGTGAGGGCGGTGGCACTCAATGAGTATTATCATGAGATGGATCTGAGTCGCCCTGAGCTGGATCAGCTGTTGCTTGCAACACATCAGAATGGCAAGCCAATGAAAATACGAGATAAAGGGCCAATTTGGTTAATGCTGCCTTTATCTGAGTTGAAGCAACTCAATAAAAAGCAATATCATGAGCTACTTATTTGGCAGCTTAAACTTTTAGATGTGAGATATCGTGAACACCTTTAAACTACCGATATTAATGATTATTGCGCTTTTGTTTAGCGCAAGTTCAATGTATAGCTATTATCGGGATTTAGAGGTAGTGCGGTATGTGTCTGCCACCATTAAAGCCGTGGGTTGGACCAGCTCAGAGCTAGAAATGGAAGTGCTTAAGTTTGATCATGCCCTTACCGCATTAGCAGCAGAGACGGCTGATGAAGAATTTGTACAGTTACACTTTGAGTTATTGTGGAGCCGTATTAATACCTTGTTACAAGGCGAAGAGAGTCGACCGGTGCGTGAACAGCCCGGGGTCTTACCTATTCTTGAAAGCCTCTCAATACAGCTAGCGCGTTGGGAAAGTCGAATTTATGCTTTGGGCACTAGTGACAGTGCAGGCAATAAGGCCAAACAAAGAGCACAAGTCATGGCATTACGCCAAGAGCTATCGCACTTTCGTAAATTGGCTCGCGAGATAAACGTCGATAGTTTTTCTGGAACCAATGCGTGGCAACAGCTTGATATTATTCAAGATATTAGACTGCGTTCTAGTGTGTATCTTATCGGACTCTTGCTTAGCGGTGGCTTAATGATGCTGCTATTGCTAAGAGAAAATCGCCGCAATCGCTATTTGGCCTATCATGATATATTAACCCGCTTGCCTAATCGTATGTACTTTTACCAGCTGATTAATAAAGCATTGCGCGACGCAGATAAACGCAATGCAGGGCTGGCAGTTCACATGATTGATCTTAATGGTTTTAAAGCCATTAATGACAGCTTGGGCCATGAGGTGGGTGATAAATTACTCACTGTGGTGGCACAACGTCTACAAGAATGTGTGAAAGTTCACGGCCATGCTGCACGGCTAGGTGGGGATGAGTTTGTGGTGATCCAGCCCTTGTCGTTGGGTGAAGACCCTAAGCCCATGGCAACCCAGCTTTGGCAGTCATTAATACGAGATGTACCATTACCCGCCGGCAATTTATCGCCACAAGCCTGTATTGGCACCAGTGTTTATCCTGAGCAAGGCACAGGGGTATCTGAATTACTCAGCCATGCAGATACTGCCATGTATTATGCTAAGCACAGTAGTACTGTCATGGTGCAGTGTTATGAGATGGGCATGGATGAACGGCGATTACGCAAACAAAAGTTAGCCCTAGCCCTGCAAGGTGCCATAGAGCAGGATCAACTGGTGCTCTATTACCAACCTATATATGAGCTTGAGGGCGGGGCGATAGAATCAGTAGAAGCATTATTGCGTTGGCACTCATCGGAGCACGGCGTGATTCATCCGCTAGAAATTATCGCGGTGGCGGAGCATCATGGGCTGGCACACAAATTAAATGAATGGGTACTACTTACTGCCAGTCGGCAGCTAAGTGACTGGCATCAAGCCGGCTTTTCTGGTTTAAAAGTGAACGTAAATATTAGCCCCAGTATATTTATGGACGGTGAGTTAGCCAGTACAGTACATAACGTATTGCGCGCCACTGCGCTATCTGCCTCTAGCTTGGTGCTTGAAATTACCGAAGATACCAGTTTGTGGGATACGAAAGGTTCTATTGCAACACTCGAGCAGCTACGCAAACTGGGGGTTGAAATTGCACTCGATGATTTTGGTACCGGTTACTCCTCTTTTAGCCATCTGCGACAATTACCGCTGAATAAGCTGAAAATAGATAAATCATTTGTGGCCGACATGACCACAGATCCTAAGGCCTTGAGTCTTGTCAAAACCATTATCGCCTTGGCGGCGAGTCTAGAGATGAAAGTGACGGCAGAAGGGGTTGAATTAAAAGAACAGCAACTGCAGTTACAACAGCTTGGCTGTGAGCTGGGGCAAGGCTATTTATTAGCTAAGCCTATGGCGGCAATTGACATGACGGCAGAATTACAAAGCACCTGCGCGTAACCGCATGTTAAAAAACACGGCCCTGTGGTTTAACTGTAGCGCTAGACTACCATTTGCCTAAGAGTAAAAGTACGCGGCTATTAAGGTTAATAAAGTGGGGTAAAACGCGCTGGCGGTCTCAATTTTTTGTGCTCGGCTCGCCAGCTCAGGTAGCCAGCTGGCGAGCTCCTCTTTTACAAACAAGGCCAAGTTGGCTTCTGCTTCTGGGGTGGGGTCGAGCGCGAGGCGCCGATAACTTTCTGCTAGGTAATCAAGCATTATCGCCACATGATCTGCAGGCTCCTGAAAGTCGGCATCAACACCATAACCGGCCGCAGTTAAGCGTGCTTGCATGCGTTGAAAACTTGGGCCATTAAAGCGGCCGTCATCTAAATATAACGAAGCATACGGAGCCGGACTATGGCGAGCGTCGCTTAAAAAAAGACTAGCAAAATCAGCGGCCAACTCAAGGCGCGGTTGCGCGAGCGCACTCAGGCCATTAATAGCATTTTGCACCGCTGTTACCGACTCGCTGAGCTCATCGATTGAGGCCAAGCCGTCCAATAAGGGGGCTGCATCGCCTTTCATATAGGCTTGTAGTGTCGTTTCGTTTAGCTCTGCTGCCAGTAAGGTTGCAAACCACTGGCACAATAATGCTTGGTGCTGATAATACTCAGCCACCAGCTGTTGCTCGGGGTTGAGTTTGGGGAGTGCATGAGTTGGCAGGCCTGTGTCTGCCACATTATTTATGGACATTATTTACCTCGATTAATTATCGATGGATTTAGGTCAGCCGTCAGCCATCAGCTTGGTCCAATGAATTGGACCCTACAAAAGATAAACCATCCCGCTTTGCATGACCCACAGTCAAATTCAGTAGTGTTTATCTTTAGCTGACAGCTTGCAGCTGCCAGTCAGTTTGGTCCAATGAATTGGACCCTACAAAAGATAAACCATCCCGCTTTGCATGACTCACATTCAAATTCAGTGGTGTTTATCTTTAGCTGACAGCTTGCAGCTTACGGCTGCCTTTAAGTATTCACCACGGTTGGGCCACCAAATGAGGTGACTTCAGGTACGGTGCCGGTAAAGACTTCTATATCCACTAAACAGGTATTGGCGCTGGGCGCTTGGGCTAAGCGTGATGTGCCCACATCGAGTGTTAACGTATTTGGGTCGCCATAGGTATCTAGCGCGCCAATACTGGCATCGGTTGGGCCATACCAAGCGCCTTCTTGAATACGAATAACCCCAGCCGGAAAGTTATCGGATACCACAGCACCGGCTAATAACTGGCCTCGGTCGTTAAATACCCGCACTAAATCGCCATCATTAATGCCGCGTGCTTTTGCGTCTTCAGGGCTTAAAAACACCGGCTCTCGGCCTTGTACCGCATAAGTGGCACGGTATTCATCCGACTCACACATTTGCGAATGCAAGCGTTTATCGGGGTGCACCGATTGTAACCATAGGGGGTGTTTATCTGAGCC
This sequence comes from Oceanisphaera pacifica, assembly GCF_017498065.1. Lineage (GTDB taxonomy): Bacteria > Pseudomonadota > Gammaproteobacteria > Enterobacterales > Aeromonadaceae > Oceanimonas > Oceanimonas pacifica. Next base: position 44,211 of record NZ_JAGDFX010000003.1, read on the forward strand.
AGGGCCGCCATGAGAGCGCTCGGCTTTTTCCATCCAAATGGGGTGCTGCTGGCAGTCGTCATAGCCATAGCTGCCAATTTTCCGGCTGCTAATTTCAATAAAGCCAGAGGGCGTGCCCACGGCATTCACTTCTGGATCTTCTCTAAAGCTTGCGTGACGCACCCAGTTTTTACCTTCGCCAAAGTGCACATAACCGCCTTCCCAGAATTGTTCAAATTCGGGCATGGGGTATTTGTCTTCATTGGCTTTTTTACAGTCGTTATACAGCTCTTTTAACCACTGAAACTCATCTTTATTTTGCGTGTATTCTTTATGACGGCCATAACGGCGCGACAAGTCGGTGAAAATATCGAAGTCGGTGCGCGAATGAAACAAAGGATCCACTAACTTGTGCATCGCCAAAATGCCGGTTTTCGAATAACCGCCATACACATCTATATCGTTACGCTCAAACTGCGTACAGGCGGGCAGTACCAGATCAGAAAAACGACAAGTGGCGTTCCACGAATAATCTATGGTGACCACAGTTTCTAGCTCATAAAAAGCCCGTTTCATGCGGTTATGATCTTGGTGATGGTGCCAAGGATTACAACCACTAAATATAGACATTTTAATATCGGGGTAGGTCACTTCACTGCCGTTATATTGCAGTTTGCCACCGGGTTCTAAAATACAGTCAATCCAGCGGGCAACCGGAATAATACGGCTGGCTCCTTTAAAATCGGTGCTTGGGTGCTCAGGCACCTTGCCCGGATCTAGGTTTCGTGGAAAACCGCCCGGCACACTGGCGCCAGTGGGCGGAATGCCAATACCACTGTAGTGGTGGGCATAACTAATACCGCCACCGGGCAGGCCAATTTGGCCCAGCATTGCCGCCAATACGGCTCCTGCCCAATAAGGCTGCTCACCGTGTTGCTGGCGCTGAATTGCCCAACCAAAAATAAGTTGAGTACGACCCGCGGCCATTAGGCGGGCAAACTCACGAATACGCTCAGCGTCCACGCCGCTGATTTTGGCTGCCCACTCTGGAGTTTTCTCAATGCCGTCGTCGCCTTTACCCAGTACATAGTCAATAAAGGGTTCAAAGCCTAGGGTGTAGGTATTAAGGAAGTCTTTATCGTGCAAGTCTTCACTGTACAAGGTGTGGGCTAATGCCAGCATAAAGGCCACATCACTTTGTGGATTAATGTATTGCTGTTCGCACTGTAAATAATCCTGCGTTTTGCTCTTCACCGGATCAACACTGATCACCTTAATACTGCCATCGGCAATTTTGTCTTTTAACTGCGCTAAATAGGCATAAGAGTCGTGAGTTTCACAGTTCCAGCCCACCTGTAAGTTTTTATACAGGTCGTTGGCCCATAAAATAATGGTATCGGTATTTTCTAAGATCAAAGGCCAAGAGGTACCTTGGTCATACACCTCGGTTGAGCCCATGACATAAGGCAAAATAACTTGGCCAGCCCCAGTTGAGTAATCCCCGACCTTGTTAACAAAGTTGCCGTGCAAATTCACTGCCCGCTGCATGTGGCTGCCGCAGCTGTGAAATTGCCCGGTTTGGCGCCAACCTGTGGCACCGGCATATAAACCAGAGGGGCCGTAGGTGGTTTGTATCCGCTCTAGCTCTTCGTGAAACAAGTCCAATGCTTCATCCCAAGTTAAGCGCACAAAGCGGTTATCGCCACGTTGTTTGCGGTCACTGTTTTCGCGATTCTTTAGCCAGTCTAGGCGTGCCATGGGGTAGCGAATACGCGAAGGATTATAAATAAGCCCTTTAATGCCATTGATCATATCGGTGGGATATTTATCACGCTCAAAAGGCTTAATCTCGGTGACCACGCCACCTTTAACTAACGCTTTAACCGCCCCCCAGTGAGAGCCGGCCATGCGCCAGGTGCCGTCAGCAGAAACGGCGGCCTGAGCGCCACGTACTAATAAACTTTGACCAATTAAGGCGGCGGCTGAAGTGGCGGCTATGCCTTTAAGAAAATGTCTGCGTGAAATAGTCATATTTTTTCCTCATCAACCTAATATTAGTGCGCGCTATCGGCGTAGTCTGAAGAGTGTTTTTGCAAGTACTTGAGTACCAAGGCTTGGGTGTCGGCGTCCATATTGGTAAAGCCCACCATACCGGCAAACATGCCTGGCCAAGTGTTGGCATCAAAATGCTCTTCAGCAGGCTGTGAGTGACACACACTACAACCACTGCGATAGGTATCGCGAGCATAGCTCCATAAATCTTCGGCCTCGGGCAGCAGGGCACCTGCTTCTGTCCACAGCGCAATGTTCACCTGCTGCCAGGGCAACCCTGTTAGCGGATCTTCTTTGGCCTCGCTAAGCACTTCTACTCGCTGCTCGTTTTGTGCCACGGCTTTGTTTAGCACCATATTGGGAATGTTTTGACCAAAGTCCTCATACCAAACTCGACCAAAGCCGCGCATTTTGCGCCATGAGGGAATTGCCAGCTGTATTTTATCGCCCTTATGAGCAAGCAAAGTGACGGGGGCTGCCGCTTCTAGCTCTCCGGCTTCTTGGGTCAGATCTTCATCTAGATACAAAGTGACGGCTTTAACGGCGTAATATTGTTCGCCATCTTCTACTTTAAGGCCATTAGCACGTTGCTCTAACTGATCCAGCGCTGGGTCTTTAAAGACCATGGTCTCGGGTAATTGGTGGGCAATGCCTTTATGACAATCGATACAGCTTTGATCCCGCTCGGCGGCGGGCTTCATAAAGCGTTTTGCCTTATCTGACATGACATCCCAGTCCATACTGTTGTAGTCATGACAGTTTCGACACTCCAAAGAACCATTAGCCGAAAAGCGCGCCCATTCGTGCTGTGCTAGCTCTAAGCGTTTATCAAGAAATTTTTCTCGGGTATCAATGGTGCCAAATACTGCACCCCATACTTCTTTACTGGCTTGCATTTTACGGGCAATTTTATCGGTCCAGTTATGGGGCACATGGCAATCGGGACAGGTGGCACGCACGCCCGAGCGGTTAGACCAGTGAATGGTATCTTGCAGCTCTTGATAGACGTTATTTTCCATCTCGTGGCAGCTAATACAAAACTGCTCGGTATTAGTAGCTTCTAGTGCGGTATTAAAACCACCCCAAAAAATTACACCAGCCACAAAACCACCTATGGTTAATACGCCCAAACTAATATGAACGGAGGGGCGTCTAAGGGTGTTCCAGAATTTTTTTATAAAATTTAGCATCTTGATTCTCGCATCAGGTTTCAGAGGAGCTTATTTTTATTGTTATGAAACATGACCTGGTGGCCCAAAAATCATTTGTAAAAACCACACAATAAAACCGTAACCGGCCACTGTCATTACACTAAGCAGCGGAATAAGCACCACGGTCAGCAACAAAAAAGTTTGCCATTCGCGGCGGCGAGAAGAAGAGGGGGTAGAGTTACTCATAGGTCGGTATCCTTGATGTTGGAGAACCTGAGGTGTAGCTGGTAAATAATAAACCCTAAAAACTGTAATGAATTTATATTAGTGCATGATGCAATAACAAACGCCATAAGGCCAACATATAATGCTGTTAATTATATAATATAGAGCTATATTTTTAAAAAATTAGACAAAGGTCAAAATGTTCATCTGTATTGCAACTTATGGCGTGCGAATAAGAGCAGGGATTGGTGATTAGGGGTTGGTGATTAGGGACGATTTTAATTGCTAAGCCAGCACAATAAAAAACCCCGCAGTGGCGGGGTTTTTGCTTTTTAGGCGAACATAAAAGGTATCGCTTAAAAGTCGGCGTGGCGTGGGGTGCGAGGGAAGGGGATTACATCGCGCACGTTGCCCATGCCAGTTACATAAGCAATTAAGCGCTCAAAGCCTAAACCAAAGCCAGAGTGCGGCACAGTGCCATAACGGCGCAAATCACGGTACCAACCGTAATCTTCTGGGTTTAAGCCCATTTCCACCATGCGAGCATCTAATACTTCTAGTACTTCTTCACGCTGTGAGCCACCAATAATCTCGCCAATGCCTGGCGCTAACACGTCCATGGCGGCCACGGTTTTACCGTCTTCATTCAGCTTCATGTAAAAAGACTTAATGTCTTTGGGGTAGTTTTTTACCACTACGGGCGCTTTAAAATGTTGTTCAGCCAAGTAGCGCTCGTGTTCAGACGACAAATCAATGCCCCATTCCACAGCAAACTCAAACTTCTTACCGCTGTTAATTAAGATCTCAACCGCCTCGGTATAATCAACTTGGGCAAAGTCTTTGCTTACAAAGTCTTGCAAGCGAGTAATGGCTTCTTTATCAATACGCTGAGCAAAAAACTCCATGTCGTCCATACGCTCGGTTAACACCGCGTTAAACACATATTTCAGCATATCTTCGGCAAGATGAGCCACATCATCTAGGTCGGCAAACGCCACTTCTGGCTCTACCATCCAAAACTCGGCCAAGTGACGACTGGTATTGGAGTTCTCGGCTCTAAAGGTAGGGCCAAAGGTATACACCTTGCTCATGGCACAGGCATAGGCTTCTGCGTTTAGCTGGCCAGAAACCGTTAAAAAGGTTTCTTTACCAAAAAAGTCTTCACTAAAATCAACGGCACCTTGTTCGGTACGCGGCAAGTTTTCGAGATCCAGCGTTGAAACGCGAAACATTTCACCGGCCCCTTCACAGTCCGATGCAGTGATCAGCGGTGTAGCAACCCACGAATAGCCGTTTTCGTGAAAAAAGCGATGAATGGCTTGCGCTAAACAGTTACGCACACGGGTTACGGCACCCATCATATTGGTGCGTGGGCGCAGGTGTGCGTATTCGCGCAAATACTCAATAGAGTGGCGTTTAGCAGCCATGGGGTAGCTGTCGGGATCTTCTACCCAACCAATAACTTTTACCTTTGTGGCTTGTAGCTCAAAGTTTTGACCTTTGCCTTGAGAAGCGTCTACGGTACCGGTAACCTCAACAGAACAGCCGGTGGTTAAGCGTGTCACCTCAGACTGATAATTCTCGACGCTATTGGGCACCACAGCCTGCACCGAATTAAAGCAGCTACCATCGTGGATGGCCAAAAACGAAATACCCGCCTTAGAATCACGGCGAGTACGAATCCATCCCTTAACAGTAAGGGTGGTACCAACGGGAAATTTACCCGCCAGCACATCAGTTACAGATGCGTGGGTCATGTGAAATCGCTCTCCAGCGTTAACTAAAATCAGCAAATGCTGATATAATAAGTGCATTAAGACTACTAATGTTACCCGTGTAAACTCAGGACTCAAGCAAAAGTTGTACTAGGAGGGCTAGCATGGCACAGCGTCGTCATGGTTGGTTTAGCCGATTGCTTATCGTGATGACGATAGGGGGCTGGGCATTATATATAGTGCTTTTGCTGGTGTTTCACTACGGGCGGCCAGAGCAAGATTTTGGTTATTTACGTTATCAAGATATAAGTGTGCGAGCACAATGGCTCTCTGTGCACTTATTTTGGGCTTATGCCGGTGTCTTGGGAGCCTTAGGGATTGCGGTAACCGCCTTTACCTTAGTGCACCTTAAGGGGCGTCGCCACCTGCAATATCTTAAAGTCTATTTAGTGATGTTAGCCATTGCCAGCCTGTTTACTTTGCTACTCATTACTTTTTCATCGCGCTAGTGCAATGGATTTCATGTGTTATTATACTAAATATTATTTCTTGCCCTACTGATGATTCATTTTTTGTAAGTGGGTCTATTTTGTGCTGACTATTAACCTTGACTTAGAATGTTATAAATAATGATATTGACGCGATTTATCTTGCTGTTTTCGCTGTTGTCTGCATTAGTGTTGGCAGTGACATATCCGATTTACGCTCAGTACTATCAGGGGTTACAAGATAGAATTTTGGCTAATGAAGAGACGTCTGTGGTGGCCGCCAGTCAGATGATCCAAAAAGAAATGTACGAACAGGTGCATTTAATTGCGATGATAGCAGACGCGGCTCCAGTATTAGATTATGTTACTCACGGGCGTGCAGAGCAGCGTGTTGCTCTAGAAACCTTTTTCAGCAATGTCTCCACTAACTTCCACCGCTTTGATCAAATTCGGCTTCTAGATAACTCCGGCTATGAACTGGTTCGAGTTAATTTAAATGACAGCAAGGGCAACATAGTTCCGCAATCTGAGTTACAAAATAAATCACAACGCTATTACTTTACTGAGGCAAAAGAGCTAGCTGACAACCAATTGTTTGTGTCGCGCCTAGACCTTAATATGGAAAATGGCCAAATTGAGCTGCCTCATAAACCTATGCTGCGCTTTTCTACCCCCATATTAGACCGCAATGGTGAACGAGCAGGGGTGCTTGTGCTTAATTATCTTGCCGAGGGAATGTTAAAAAGCTTTCGTCGGCAAATGTCTCGACGAGTTGATCAGCAAGGCATGTTAATTGACGCAAAGGGTTATTGGCTAAGTAACCATGAGCGCAGTAATGAATGGGGGGCGGATTTAGGGCGTGCTGAGCATACCTTTGCGCGCATGTATCCAGAGGTTTGGTCTGAAATATCGGCGGCAGATTCTGGCATTATTGCTACCGATAAAGGATTATTTCGCTTTCAGAGTATCAAGCCTTTTAACTTTTCTGGCTCTCAGCATGCACACTTTAAAGCTGATCATTACCCACTATTTGCGTCGCAGTCGGTGGCTAATACTGATTGGAAACTGGTCATTTTTATACCGAATGAGTTAATTCAGTCTCGCTCTTTTTTATACCAGCCCTTGGGGCAAGCCTTGGTGGCTTTAGTGTTGTGTTTACTGGCTGGAGCATCATTAGCAATGGCTATTATAACGAACCAAAAACAAGCGCGTTCGCGTGAACAAAAAGAGCTCAATGAGGTGTTGAGTGATCTGTACGATAATGCGCCTTGTGGCTATCATAGCTTAGATGCTAACGCTCATTTTATTCGTATTAATCAAACTGAGCTTGATTGGCTGGGCTATACGCGAGAAGAAGTCTTGGGTCAGCCATTTATTGCGTTTTTAACCCCTAATAGCCAAGTGCGCTTTCAGGAGTTTTTTGATGCTTTAAAAACAGAAAAGCAGATAGAAAATGTGGTGTTAGAAATGCAATGCAAAGATGGCGCTACCTTTTATGTGTCTAGCTCAGCAACGGCGCAAAATGATCAAAGTGGCGACTTTGCCGTGGCGCGCACCAGTGTGTTTGATATTACTGATCGTATCCTGTTAGAGAAAAAGCTAGAAACACTGGCCAATATTGATGCGCTCACCAATATCAGTAATCGTCGACACTTTTATGAAGGTGCCACTTTAGAGCTTAAGCGTGCCCTGCGTTATCAGCATCCACTTGCAATACTGATGTTTGATATCGACCATTTTAAGCGAGTAAATGATACATACGGGCACGATGGCGGTGATGCAGTACTTAAACAACTTGCCAGTACGGTACATAGCAGCCTACGAGACTTAGATGTTTTTGCTCGTTTTGGCGGTGAAGAGTTTATTGTGTTACTTCCTGAGATCTCGCCCGAGCAAGTGGCCTTGGTTGCTGAGCGCTTGCGCCAAAAAGTAGCAGAGCTACAAATTAACTTACCTTCTGGCGAAACTGCAAGTATTACCATCTCAATTGGCGTTGCCATGTTAACGCCTGACGATAAACTGCTTGAACACTTGATTAAAAAAGCCGATCTGGCGCTCTATCAAGCCAAAGAACAAGGCCGAAACCGGGTAGTGGAATACAATGCTTAGCGCCAAGCGCTAAGGCATAGCTGTCAGCGGTCAGCTATCAGCTGTCAGTTAAAGAACAAACCGAGATCCTGAAACGAGTTCAGGATGACGGCTAAAACGGAGCCTGCTTGCTGTCATACCGGACTTGCTCCGGTATCCCGCTTTTATGTTTAAAGCAAGGGAGCTGTCAGTTAAAGACCAACCGAGATCCTGAAGCGAGTTCAGGATGACGGCTAAAAACGGAGCCTGCTCGCTGTTATACCGGACTTGCTCCGGTATCTCGCTTTTATGTTTAAAGCAAGGGAGCTGTTAGCCGTCAGCTATCAGCGGTCAGTTAAACAGCGCGCTACGCTCGCAAAGACGGTTGGCTTGTTTCTCCTGATGGCTGACAGCTTACGGCTGATGGCTGAAAGCTTCCCCACATATAGTAATCATGGCTTTGGTCAGCTGGCTTAATTGTGCCGCTTCAATAACATAGGGCGGCATAATATATAACAACTTACCAAAAGGCCGTATCCATACCCCTAATTCCACTAATTTGGCCTGTACTTTTGCTACATCCAGCGGCTGATGCAGCTCAATTACGCCGATCCCTCCCAGCACTCGCACATCTGCCACACTGGAGAGCTCAAGTGCTGGCGCTAATTCATGTGTTAACTGTTGCTCTATGGCCGCAATACGCGTCTGCCAAGGGGAGCTTAGTAGTAACTCTAAACTGGCTTTTGCCACCGCACAAGCGAGCGGATTGGCCATAAAAGTAGGGCCGTGCATTAATACTCCCGCTGGGCCATTACAAATAGTATTGGCCACATGCTCAGTGGTAATGGTGGCCGCCATCGTCATATAACCGCCGGTAAGCGCCTTACCAATACACATAATATCGGGCGTAATATCGGCCCATTCGCAGGCAAATAACTTACCAGTGCGGCCAAAGCCGGTGGCAATCTCATCTACAATCAACAGCACCTCATACTGGCTGCATAATGCCCGTGCGCCTTTAAGGTATTCGGGATGATAAAAACACATGCCTCCGGCGCCTTGCACTATCGGCTCTAGCACTAATGCGGCTAACTCGTGATGGCGCTTGGCCAATAAGGCCTCCAGCGGTGCTAAATCAGCGGGGTCCCACTCATCACCAAAGCGGCTGCGTGGGCTTTCTATAAACACATGCTCCGGCAAAAATCCTTGATATAAGCTGTGCATGCCGCCATTAGGATCGCACACGCTCATGGCACCAAAAGTGTCTCCGTGATAGCCCTTATTGAGTGCGGCAAATACCGTTTTGGGGGTGCCTTTGCCATGCCAATACTGAATGGCCATTTTTAGCGCCACTTCTACCGACACCGAGCCTGAATCTGCAATAAAAAAGCGATCTAATCCGTTGGGTAAAATCTCGGTTAAGGCGCGGCATAAATCAATGGCCGGATCGTGGGTTAAACCGCCAAACATCACATGAGACATTTTGCTAACTTGCTCATTTACCGCCGCATTTAGTTTAGGCACATTATAGCCATGCAAGCAGGCCCACCAAGATGACATGCCATCCACTAAGGCGGTGCCATCTGCTAAGTATAAATATACCCCTTCAGCGCGTTCTACTTTATAGCAAGGTAGAGGACGAGTTAGCGAAGTGTAGGGGTGCCAGAGGTGGTGTAAGTCGAACTCGCTATTAGTAAAAGAAGCGCTAAGCGGTGTGCTAGAGGTTGGGGTGTACATAATATAACCTATGGTAAACCTTGGTGTTTATTTATGGTTGACAGGTTAGCATTGCGCCTTACACTAGCCAACCTAATACCTCTCGTCTTTACCGCAAAAGTGATACAAGGATACCTGCAACCTAATGAGCCAGTCTCCCTTACCCTCAGAATCATCGCGCCGTGAGCCCGTTAGCCGTGAGCATGTGCTCGCATTATTTGATCGTCCGTTTTTTGACTTATTGTTTGAAGCTCAGCAAGTGCACCGCGCCCACTTTGATGCCAATGAAGTGCAAGTCAGCACACTGTTGTCCATTAAAACCGGTGCCTGCCCAGAAGACTGCAAATATTGCCCGCAAAGTGCCCGCTATAGCACAGGCCTTGAAACCGAGCGGTTAATGGAAATGGAAAAGGTGATAGAGCGCGCCAAAGAAGCCAAAGCCAATGGCTCTAGCCGCTTTTGCATGGGCGCGGCGTGGCGTAATCCTAAAGAGCGAGATATGCCGTACCTAGAAAAAATGGTGCAAGAGGTCAAATCCTTAGGCCTTGAAACCTGCATGACGCTCGGCATGCTCAACGATCAACAAGCTACCCGTTTAGCTGATGCTGGGTTGGACTATTACAATCACAATCTAGATACCAGCCCCGAGTTTTACGGCGATATTATTACCACTCGTACTTATGCTGATCGCTTAAATACCCTAGAAAATGTGCGCAACTCCGGCATGAAAGTGTGCGCCGGCGGCATTGTCGGCTTAGGCGAGAGCATGGATGATCGCGCCGGTTTATTGCAAGCATTGGCCAACTTGCCACGCCAGCCCGAAAGTGTGCCCATTAATATGCTGGTAAAAGTCAAAGGCACGCCCATGGAAAATCAAGCTGATTTAGATGACTTTGATTTTATTCGCACCATAGCCGTGGCGCGCATTTTAATGCCGCAAAGTCATGTGCGTTTATCTGCAGGTCGCGAAAAAATGAACGACCAAATGCAAGCCATGTGCTTTATGGCCGGCGCTAACTCCATCTTTTATGGTTGCAAGCTGCTCACCACCCCCAACCCAGATGAAAACAGCGACATGCAGTTATTTAAGCGCTTAGGCATTCGTCCCAGCGGTTTAAATCAAGATTCAGGCATTAGCCAAAAGCCCGATGAAATGACCGAAATTGAATTACACGAACAACTCGCCGCCCAAGCCGAGCCCGCTTGGTATTATGAAGCTTAAGACACAGCGGTAAGCGCTAAGCCGTCAGCGATCGGCTAAGAAAAAGCTACGGCATACACAGAGCCTATATAAGTAACAAGCTTAGAGCAGAGCAAAATTGAGTATTGGGTAAGTTCGTTCGCTCTTAAGTTTTTACTCTACCATTGTTGGTTTTTCTGATAGCTGAAAGCTTACCGCTGATAGCTGTTATCACCGACAATCTCTTTAAAAGTAAGGTGATAAACATATGCCTTTTAATCTTTGCCTTGCCGATCGGGAAGCGGCGGGGTTGCGCCGTTGGTTGCCCGCTATTGATCAGGTAAACGGCTGCCAGTTGGTTAGTCAAGGTAAGACTTATCTTAACTTTGCCGGTAATGACTATTTAGGCTTAAGCCAAGCGCCCGAGCTGATTAGCGCCACGGCCAATGCCGCGCAGCAGTTTGGCGTGGGCGCAGTGGCGTCTCCCTTAGTGGTGGGCCATCAGGCGATTCATCGCGAGCTGGAAACTGCCGTTGCCGATTGGCTAGGGGTTGAGGCCGTAATGCTGTTTAGCTCCGGCTTTTCGGCTAACCAAGCATTAATTAAAGCGCTGCTTACTAAAGGGCACACCCTTTGGCAAGACAAGCTTAATCATGCCTCATTGCAAGAAGCGGGCATGTTAAGCCCGGCACGACAACAGCGCTTTGCTCATAATAATATGCGCATGTTAGCCAAACAGCTTAAGCCGCAATCGGGATTAATTATCTCAGAAGGGGTGTTTAGTATGGATGGCGATCAGGGTGATTGGCGAAGCTTAAGCCAACTTGCCGAGCAAAGTAATAACTGGCTAATGATCGACGATGCCCACGGCCTAGGCGTGTTGGGTAAGCAAGGGCGAGGCACCTTAAGCGAGCAGGGTATAGCGGCCGATAAAGTACACATTCACATGGGCACCTTTGGCAAGGCACTGGGGGTAAGTGGCGCTTTTATTGGCGGCAGTCGTGCGCTCATTAATTATTTACACAATCATGCGCGCAGCTATGTTTACAGCACCCATTTACCGCCGCCGCAAGCCGCGGCTATTTTGGCCGCGGTGCACTTGGTGCAAAACGCTGATGAAAAGCGCGCACAACTGCAAGCGCGTATTGCGCAATTTAAAGCCGGAGCCGCAAACTTACCGCTGTCACTGATGGCTTCTAGTACTGCGATTCAGCCGTTATTGGTGGGCGAAGAGCAGGCTTGCATGCAGATAGCAAACCAGTTGCGAGAACGCGGGTTTTGGGTGGGGGCAATTCGCCCACCAACGGTACCTAAAAAATCGGCTCGGCTGCGCATTACCCTGAGTGCCGCCCACAGCAAAGCGGATATCAATGCCTTGCTGGTAGCGTTGCAAAAAGCCGCCAATAGCGTGTAGCGATACGCTTGAAGTTGACAGTTTAGGGCTCCCAACCGTCTAGATCTTAACCATAAATATCACTTTTCGCCGTCATCTTTATTTTTCTGTGGGTTCAGTGGATTCCGTGGCGAAAAAATCTTTAGTTTCGAGTCTGTAATTTTTTAATAAGAGTGATGCCATGAGCCGTTTATCGACCAGTGCTTTACCCGTAGCTTCTCTGTCTAGCCACTCTTTATTCGTAGATAAAAAGTGGTTAGACAAGCAAAAAATCGCTTCCGCCTTTGGCCGAGCAGCACACAGCTACGAGCAACATAACGAATTACAACGCCGCTCGGGCAACGCCTTATTAGCCTTGCTAAATGAACATTTAGCAAGCCGTGGGGCCCAAAACCTGCCGGAGTGTGGGCTAGATTTAGGCTGTGGCAGCGGTTGGTTTTTACCCATGCTTAAGCCCAAAACTAAGCAATTGCTAGCGCTGGACTTATCACCGGCCATGCTGCAACAAGCACAACAAAAAGCCGATGTTTTAGCCTTTTGTGGTGACATGGATGCACCGCCTGTGGGTGAACACAGCCTTGATTGGGTTTTTGCTAATTTATGCATGCAATGGAGTCACTCACCGGCGCATTGGCTTGCCAACTGGAGCCAATGCCTTAAACCCGGCGGCGTATTAGTGTTTGCCACCTTATTGGATGGCAGCTTAAAAGAGCTCAGTGACTGCTGGCAACAACAAGGTCAGCCTAATCCTATTAATGCCTTTATCAGCCAAGCTCGTTTAGAGCAGCACCTTGTTGCCACTGGTAAGCGCTGGCAATGCCAAACCAATACTGAACAACTGAGCTATGCCACTTTAAAAGAGCTCTTGCTAAGCCTAAAGGGCATAGGGGCTAACCAAGTAACGCAAGAAAAACGTGCAGGGTTAATGGGAAAAAACACCTGGCAGCAGCTCAATTTAGCCTATCCTGTTAATAACCAAGGCCAGTGCCTGGCCACCTACCAGCTAGCTTATGGAGTAATTTATGGTTAATACATTCTTTGTAACAGGAACCGACACCGATGTAGGCAAAACCTTAGTTACCGAGGCGTTAATGCAAGCGGTAAGAGACTCAGGCTTATATGTTGCAGGTTATAAGCCGGTGGCGTCGGGTTGTGAAATGATTAACGGGCAACTAAAAAATAGTGATGCGCTTATTTTACAAGAAGCCTCCTCCAATGATTTGGACTACCAAGATCATAACCCTTATGCCTTTGCTCCTGCCATTGCCCCCCATATAGCCGCCGCTCAAGCGGGAGTGACCATAAGCCTAGATAAACTCAGCGAAGGATTAGTAGCGCAAAAAGATAACGAAGCCGAATGGATATTTGTAGAAGGAGCCGGGGGCTGGCGCTTACCTATTAGCGAGCACGAATACTTGTCTGACTGGGTAAAAAAAGAACAGCTGCCGGTGATCTTGGTGGTGGGCATGCGGTTAGGGTGTATTAATCATGCATTATTAACACTCGAAGCCATCGAGCGTGATGGGCTAACGGTTGCTGGTTGGGTGATTAATCAGGTCTATCCGAATATGAGTCATTACCAAGAAAACGTAAACACCCTCAAACAGCGTATTAGTGCACCGCTGCTCGGTGAGATCCCTTGGTTAGAAGGTAAGCCCACTGACAGTGTCGACCAATACATAGACATTGACCTACTATTTAAAGATTATTGTTAATTTACACCTTGAAATGGCGCTAAATGGCCGCATTATTTACCTACAAGTTTAACCCCCATTTGAACACACTTTAATTAAGGAAAGGTATGAAGCGCATTTTGTTGTTTATTGCAACCAACTTGGCCGTAGTATTGGTGCTGGGCGTGGTGCTGAACATTGTGTTTTCAATGCTAGGCATAGACCGCAATAGCATTGGCGGCTTATTAGTTTTTTGTGCGATATTTGGTTTTGGCGGCTCTTTTATCTCACTGCTTATTTCAAAGTGGATGGCCAAGCGCGCCTACAATGTACAAGTGATTGATCAGCCGCGTAACGAAGTAGAGCACTGGTTGCTGACCACAGTCACGCGTCAGGCACAGCAAGCCGGCATTGGCATGCCAGAAGTGGGCATTTATCATTCAGGCGATATGAACGCCTTTGCCACAGGTGCTAGCCGCAATAGCTCATTAGTGGCGGTATCCAGTGGCTTAATGAGCAGCATGAGTCGTGATGAAGCCGAAGCCGTATTAGCCCATGAAGTAAGCCACATCGCCAACGGCGACATGGTGACCATGACCTTACTGCAAGGCGTAGTAAACACCTTTGTGATGTTCTTTGCCCGTATTATTGCCAATATTATTAGCAGCGCCATGAGCCGCGATGACGAAGAGGGCGGTGGCTTAGGTGGCCTTGCCTATTTTGGTGTGGTAATGGTGCTAGAATTAGTGTTTGGCATGTTGGCGTCCATTATCGTGATGTGGTTTAGCCGCTACCGCGAATACCGTGCTGACGAAGGCTCTGCACGTTTAGTGGGCAAAGAAAAAATGATTGCCGCATTGCAGCGCTTAGGCCAAGGCTCACAAGCGGAGTTAGAAGGCTCATTAGCCGCCTTTGGTATTACCGGCCGCGGCAGCAGCGAGCTGTTCATGAGTCACCCACCGCTAGAAAAGCGCATTCAAAGCCTGCGCAATCTATAAAACAACGCTGTACGCCATACGTCAAAACACCGCCAACAATGGCGGTGTTTTTGTTTATCTAACCGCGTAAGGCGTATAGCGAACCGTATTTTTTAAGCTTGGTGCCGTACGTTTTGAATCTTTTGTAGATACTCTGTTGGACGTCAAGGCTTTGCACTATATTGTTATGCGCCCTTATTTCGTCTTTGCGAGCGTAGCGCGGCAATCCATTTGTAAGAAAGCGCTACGTCTAACGCTGACCGCGTTACATTAAAGAAAAGTGCGGTTTTGCTTTTTCGTCAGGCGCTCAGCGTAAAGCGTACGGCTGCTTGTTAGATGGATTGCCGCGTCGTTGCACTCCTCGCAATGACCAAAGGGGGGCTCTGGCTTTTCGTAGGGGCGAATTTATTCGCACAAAAACCATGGCACGGCTTAAAATCGGTCGAATGAATTCGACCTTACACACGATTGTTTAGCATGCAGCTGTACACGGCGTAAGGCGTATAGCGAACCGTATTTTTTAAGCTTGGTGCTTGGCGCCGGGCGCTCGGCGCTATTTATCGTTAATCAAACGCCGCAATCTTGTCATTACATCCAAATTATTATCTTCCATGGCGGTTAACGCAGCTAACGCATCGTCATTGCGTTGCTCATAATGCGCCTGTACCGCCTCTTTAGCATACAGATGCACTAACCGGTGTGGCTCTTCAATGCCTGCAAAGTCTAATTGATTGGCATAATGTTCGCGGCCACTGCCCTGATAATACCACTCCCCCAAACGGCACTGAGTTTCATCGGGCAACGAGTCTAGAGAAACTGTCGATAAGCCCGATAAAACTTGATACACAGTAAGCTTAATTTCTAACTCTTCAAGATTCGCCAACTCAATTTCCGACAACATAGCCGCATTACCCAAGGCCCCAGAAGACGCATTAGCCAGCTCAATTAGCGTTAATAAGCGGGTTCGTGCCGTTTCTGCTTCTTGTGCAAGTTCCTCTATCTCGCTACTATTTTCTCGGCTCACACCGGCGACCGCCACGGTTTGATTACGAATGCGCGCAATCACAGAGTCAATTTCTTTAGTGGCATCACTGGTGCGCGACGCTAAACTGCGCACCTCAGTTGCTACCACACTAAAACCTCGACCATGTTCACCGGCACGCGCCGCCTCAATACTGGCATTCAGCGCTAATAAAGATGTTTGATCAGAGACACCATCAATTACATGCACTAAGTCAGTAATGCCATGGGTGTCCGACTCCAGAGAGTTCATCTGCTGCGCCGACTCCATTACATGGGATTTAGCTTCGTTTAGTTGCTCCACTAAAGTATGCATTCCATCACGTACATGCTCAGACTCATCACGGGTTGTGAGCGCTTCATCACGTCGCGTGCCCAGCATTTGCGATAGCTCTGCAAATGACCCTTTAAGCTCAGAGAGTGAGTGACCAAATTGCCCCAAGCCCGACATTAATTTATGGCCCAAATACAGCTGACTTTTAGCAGACTGCAGCTCAGCTTCTTGCTCACCTAGCTGCAACTCTAATTGCTGCTTTTCAGCAATCAACCGCTGTATTTCTTGCTGAGAGTGACTTAATTGATCAGAAAGCTGCGCCGCCTTCTTTTTTACTCGCATTAAAAAACATGCATCGCCTCTATTACTGCCGCTCTCTGCCACATGGTACACCTTAGGGGGATCGCTTTATCGCTATAGACAATATGAAGAGTTAGAGCGGCACTTAATTGTCATTTGGTATGCGTATTTAAGCATGAAGTGCGGCCTAGGTGCGAGAATTATGTGTGAGCCATATTAATGCTCCACTTCTCAGTTTTGTATATAGACGTTACGTTAGTGGAAGTAATCTACGGGTTTATTGCCTAGTGTCGATAATGAAAGGGCGGAAGAGTGTGCGGTTGAAATGAGGGTTGAGAGCAGTAAATTTTAAAATAAATGTCACCAATTTTCATCTGCTGCGTCAAATCTTATAAGAACCCCAAATGTTGATGAGAGAGCCTGCGATGTCTTATCCAAAAAATAAAGTGCCAGTCCCGCTTATTAAACTCACAGATGTGTGCTTACTTGAACGGGCACAGCGTGGTGAAGGGGCGGCTTTTGAATTAATAGTGCGTCGTCATAATCGATCGCTATTTCGGGCGGCAAGGGGAGTGCTAAGGGATGAGGGTTGGGCACAAGAAGCGGTGCAAGAGGCTTATTTAAGTGCTTTTAAAAATATGGATTCTTATCAAGGGCGGGCATCACTCAAAACTTGGTTAACGCGCATTGTTATTAACCAGGCTATCAGTATTAAGCGCCGACAGCGCCCTGAGGTGTCGTTGGATGAGAATGTCATTCAACTTAATAGCCCTCAATCTGAGCAGAGCCAGGCGGTGAGCAATATGAGCGACAGCCACACTCCAGAAGCGGCGGTTAACCAGCAAGAAGCGAAGACTTTTTTAGAGGCGGCCATCCGGCGCTTACCAGAAAATTATCGCAGTGTATTTATGTTGCGAGTTGTTGAAGAGATGTCTGTAGTTGATAGCGCTTATTGCTTAGGCATAACAGAGGCGGCGGTTAAAAAGCGTTTATCACGAGCTCGAGCAATGCTGCGTACCGATCTGATACAACAAGCAGAAAGCCAAGTGACAGATACCTTTGAATTTGCGGGTAAGCGTTGTGATGCGGTTACTGCACATGTAATGACAGAGCTAGTTTGTTTGGGAATAGTTAGGCCTGAATAATATGGCAGCTGTTCTCGCTTTTGAAGCAGAAGGAGAACCCCATGAAAAATACAAAGTTATATTTAGCGATAATGATGGCTGTCTTTACAGCTGGGCCGATATGGGCCGCTGATGTAGAGCGAACAGCTCATGCGCAACACGAGCAAGGTGTAGTGAATATGTTTGGTGGTGCCGTTTATACAGGAGAGCCAGCATTGGCCGTTACTGCGGCATTAATTAAAGCTGGGGGTGGTGCGGAGCATTTTAGTTTTGCTAGTGCTTTGGTGGCTATGTTGGGTGAAGAGACGGTTAATAGTGAAGTTGCCAAACTCACCAAGCAATATGGTGAAGATGAGGTAAATACCTTTATTAGTGGTATGGATGCAGCAATTGGTTATGCAATAAACCGCGTTACTGATGCGGGCATTACTTTGCCGGAGCCGGCTGATCTGACTGGAGTGGCGTTAGCGAAAACCTTAGTAGAAGCGGGTACGGCACCGGATGGCGTTTTTTGGAGTGGGTACCTGTTTGATAAGGCGCTTTCTAATAAAATTCATAATCAGGTAATGGCTGATATCAATGCAAATATTAGTTATGAAGATGACAAAATAACGCATAAAATCCTGAATCAAGCAATGTATGACGTGGCTCAAGCGTTAGCAATGACAGATGTAAAGTTGGCTGATTTGCATTAATAAATGCTAGTTTTCTATCAGAGGCAGCTTGGTATATTTAATACCAAGCTGCTTTTTCATTTGTACTAGTAAGGGGAGGCGGCCACGGGGCACGCGCCCCCGCTTGGCCTCACCAGCAATAGACATTAATCGTTGGGCTCGTAAGCGATTACGACGACCGCCTCGTGTTAGGTGTATCTTATTTATTAGCTGCCGATAATGCCGCCGTCTTCTTTGGTGATCATCATAACGCTAGAGCGAGGAGTGTGGTTACCTCCAAATGGAAAGTGAGAGCCTGCTAAGTCTTCTCCTGGGTGCTGTACCCCTACAAATAATGTTTTGTTGTCTGGCGTAAAAGCAAGGCCGGTGATCTCACAGGCGATAGGCCCGGTTAAAAAGCGCCGTACCTCTCCTGTTGTTGGGTCGGCACAAAGCATTTGGTTATTGCCTTGGCCGGCAAAGTCACCTTGGTTAGAGTATTTGCCGTCTGTTTGAATCCACAGCCGACCTGCGTTATCAAAGCCGATGCCATCGGGGCTGTTAAACATATTATCGGCATTAATATTCTCTGAACCTGCATATATGTCTTGATGTACGGTAGGGTTACCGGCAAGTAAAAATAGATCCCAGTTAAAGGTGTCGTCTGTATGATGCCCATGGCTTGGCTGCCAGCGAATAATTTGACCGTAGTGATTGTTCGCTCTGGGGTTAGGGCCGTTGATAGCTTGGTTATCTAGCACGCCACGATTTTTATTATTAGTGAGAGTACAAAAAACTATGGGCTCGGTAGGGTGTGCTGCTACCCACTCGGGTCTATCCATGGTGGTGGCACCCACTTGTGTGGCGGCAAGACGAGCATGAATTAACACCTCAGCTTGGCTGTTAAAACCACTTTCAGGTGTGATCCCGTGCTCACCTAATATTAGGGGCAGCCACTCTCCGGTGCCAGATAACTCGCCGCCACTGGCGCTGTTAAAACGTGCGACATATAAGGTGCCTTCATCCAGTATATTTTTGTTTGCTTCATTATTATTAGGGTCAAATTTATTATGACTCACAAAGCGATAAATATGCTCCCCGCGCTCGTCGTCACCTAAATACACAACTACATGGCCACTTTTATCGATAACGAGCTCGGCATTTTCATGTTTAAAACGCCCTAATGCAGTGCGCTTGATGGGGGTTGAAGTTGGATCTTGTGGGTCAATTTCGACCACCCAGCCAAAGCGATTACTTTCATTAGGGTTTTTTGCGACATCAAATCTGTCATCAAACAGGTGCCATTGCCAACCCGCGTCTTCTGTTCCTATGCCGTAGCGTGCTTGGGCTGGGGTGATGTGAGCGGATTGCTGGCTGCCAAAGTAGCCGTGTACGTTCTCTTCACAGGTTAAATAGGTGCCCCAAGGTGTCATGCCATTGGCGCAATTATTAAAAGTACCTAATACGCGCTCGCCGTTGGGATCGGCCTGAGTATGCAGCAATGGGTGACCTTTAGCGGGGCCACTAATAGCCATGGGGGTGTTGGCGTGAACGCGGCGATTATATCGGCCATCTTTTTCTACCTGCCAACCTTGGGGGCCATTTTTTAAAGTAAGCACAGACACGCCCTGAGCGGCCTGGGCTTTGGCTACATCTTGGGTAGACATTTTCTGACCCTGGTGCTCAAACATCAGTTCGTAGTTACAATACTCGTTATTGACCACTAAAATAGCGGTTTCTTCATCTAACGAGAAAAAGCTCATGCCATCGTTGTTATCACCAAACTGTTTTAACTGATCAGTGGCCGTATTTTTGCCACCATCAATAAACTCGGCAACGCCAGAAAATAAAGGATCTCCCCACGAAATTAAACGCTCGGCAGTATACCCAGGTGGTACCACTAAGGTATCGGCAGTGCTGGTTGGCACCGCACTAAAACCGAGTAAGGGGCTACTGGTTGCAGCAGCAATAGCACGAGACAAAGGCGACACACTAAAAAAAGCGGCAGCACCTAGGGCAGCCGTTCCCCCTAAAAAACGTCGCCGACTGACTTGTTTCTCTATCATTTGGGTAAATTCGGGAACGTCCGGTCGAGGGTGGTTTTGCTCATCCTTTAATTCAAACTGACTCATGTTGATTATCCTTACTCGCGCGAGGGTAAACTGAGTTAAACGCCATTAACTCAATATTTATGCCGTTAAGGTTAGCGATAGTTCATGGCATTTGGGTGTCGGATTGATGACAGTCATTTGACGTTACGCTGAGCTATCTTGCATTCAGTGCGTGGGCTATTAATTAAAAATACGGATTTGGTTATAAGAAGGGCACTCAAATTTTAGAACGGCTGGATCTTTACTCCTTTAATAAAGCGTCGCCTTATTATTTTTTATGTGATGAAGGTCAAAGTCTTTGCCCATCATTTTTATATTCATCTTATTATTGATTAGGCATAAGTTTTTCCTTATCTCAAATCGATACACTTCTAGTTATATAAATAAAAGTGTCGTTTTCGACTAGCTTGATGTTAGTGAGAAAATAAGGATAAACATAATGAAAAAACGGTATATAGCCATAATCGTGCTGATTGGTGTGGTGGTGGGTTGGCTCACACTGGGTGGCACGCAAGCGGTGTTGCATGCTACTTCTACGCAGGAGTTTTGTGTGTCTTGCCACACTATGGATACGCCATTAAAAGAATACCAAGGCTCGGTGCACTTTAGTAATGCCAAGGGCATTCGAGCTGAATGTGCCGATTGTCATATTCCAACTCATACCACGTTCGATTATTTATGGGCCAAGGTGCGTGCATCAAAAGATGTTTATCATCAGTTTGTTACCGGTAAAATTGATACCGATGAGAAGTATGAACTGCACCGCTTAGCCATGGCTGAAAGTGTGTGGGAGCAGTTACGGGCTAATGACTCTGCTACCTGTCGTGCTTGCCATACTTACGATGCCATGGAGCTGTATGATCAAGCGAGTGGCGCGCGCAATATGCATATCTCGGCGCAACAAGAAGGGCAAACCTGTATTGATTGCCATAAAGGCGTCGCGCATATTGCGCCGCAAATGGAGCTAGATACTTCAGCGTTCGATCACTTATACGACCTAGCTAAAGCTACGCCTGATGATGCCAGTGTTGTTTACCCACTGGATTATATAAAAATGGGAGAGCTGGCCACCATTAACCCAACCGTAGAATTGCAGGTTGAACATGTTGATGCTAATCAGCGTACCGTGACGGTTGCGGGTTATCAGATGACAGGCGCGGAGTCGGTTATTTATCTGGGTAACGGTAAACGCTCGGTGCTGGCGACCTTAACCGAGGCAGGCCAGCAGGCGGTAGTGCTGGGTGAGAGCACTACTGATGAGTACGGCAATGAATGGCGCACCGCGCGTTTAACCGGTGACATTACCGCCCCTGTTTTAGAGTCTAATGAGGCAATTTGGGAATACGGTAATAAACTCGACAGCACTTATTGTTCTACTTGCCATGCCAAAATTCCAGCCAATCATTTTACGGTGAATGCGTGGGGGCCGGTGGCTAAGTCGATGGGCACACGTACCGATATCTCCGATTTAAACCTTGAAATTCTCACTAAGTATTTACAGTTCAACGCCAAAGATGCTGTTTCACCAGCACCCGTTGCTCCATCAATAGAAGAAGGAATATAAGCATGTCTAATATTTCACGTCGTAAATTCTTAAAAGGCTCTGGTGCAACGGCTGGCGCCATGGCGATTGCTTCTATTTTGCCGATGCCTGTGATGGCAAAATATGACATAGGGCGTAGCGACGGAAAAATTTTAACCGCCGGGCGCATGGGGGTGTTATTGGCTGAGGTGAAAGACGGTAAATTAGTGTCCACTACCAATGCGCTTCCTCAAACTGTGGTTAACCACCTGCAAAGCACGGGTCCTTCGCAAGTACACACCAAAGCCCGTATTAAGCACCCTATGGTACGCAAAGGCTATTTGGCGAACCCTGAAAATCCGCAAGGTATTCGCGGTAAAGATGAATACGTGCGGGTGTCGTGGGAGCAAGCCTATCAATTGGCACACGAGCAGCACCTGCGCATTCGAGAGCAATACGGTGCCGAGGCGATATTTGCAGGGTCTTATGGCTGGCACTCCAGTGGCGTGTTGCACGACGCACGTACTTTATTGCAGCGTTATATGGAACTGGCTGGCGGTTATTCCGGCTCGCTTGGCGATTACTCAACCGGCGCGGCACAAATTATTATGCCTCATGTGGTGGGCTCCATTGAAGTGTATGAGCAACAAACTACCTATCCGGTGGTGCTAGAGCACAGTGAGGTGGTGGTACTGTGGGGGATGAACCCGATTAACACCTTAGAAATCGCTTGGACCGCCGCCGATGGACAAGGCTTGGAGTTTTTTCATCAGCTGAAAAAGTCTGGTAAAACCGTGATTGCCATCGATCCTATTCGCTCCGAAACCATCGACTTTTTTGGTGACAATGCACAGTGGATTGCCCCGCACCCTATGACGGACGTGGCGCTGGGCATGGGCATTGCGCATACCTTAGTGAAGAACAATAAACACGATACGGCATTTATTGAAAAATACACCCATGGTTTTGATAAGTTCAAAGATTATCTATTGGGCGTGAGCGATGACGTCGTTAAAGACGCGGCATGGGCGGCCAAGATCTGCGGCGTGTCGGTTAAGCAGATTGAGTTGCTGGCTGATATTTTTTCTAACAACCGCACCATGTTAATGGCCGGCTGGGGAATGCAGCGCCAACAATATGGTGAACAACCCCACTGGATGATCACAACGCTAGCAGCCATGCTCGGTCAAATTGGTTTGCCGGGCGGAGGATTTGGTTTTTCATATCACTACTCCAATGGCGGTAACCCAGCACGTGATGCGGGTATTTTACCCTCTATTTCTTCCACTATTGGCTCAGTGAGTGATACCAATGGCAGCTCTTGGCTAAGTAAGAATAAAGGAGTGGTCAATGCCTTTCCGGTGGCGCGAATTACCGAAGCGCTCGAAAACCCAGGCCAGCAATATCAGCATAATGGTCAGACGCTGACGTTCCCTGATATTAAAATGGTATGGTGGTGTGGCGGCGGCAACTTTACTCACCACCAAGATACCAACCGTTTAGTAAGAGCATGGCAAAACCTAGAATTATCAGTGGTGTCAGAAATTTACTGGACCGCCGCCGCCAAGCATGCGGATATTGTATTCCCGATCACCACCAGCTTTGAGCGTAACGACTTAACCATGGTCGGTGATTACAGTAGTCAATATTTGGCCCCAATGAAGCAAGTGATTGCGCCGCAAGCCGAAGCCAAAAGCGACTTTGAGGTGTTTGCTGACTTATCAGAAAAACTGTTTGCGGGTGGCAGTGAGGTATACCGTGAAGGGCGCGATGAAATGGAATGGTTAAACCACTTCTATAAAATAGCACAAGCCAGCGGGCGCAACGTTCGGGTACCCATGCCTAACTTTTCACATTTTTGGAAACAAAACCAAGAGTTTGAAATGACTTGGAATGAAAAAAATGCCCAGTTTGTGCGTTTTGCCGACTTTAGAGAAAACCCAGTATTAAACGCATTGGGCACGCCGAGTGGTAAAATAGAGATTTATTCTGAAACCATCGCCAGCTACAACCTGCCCGATTGCCCTGCGCACCCCACGTGGATGGAGCCGACAGAGTACACCGGCAATGCCAAAGCAGATGAGTTACAGCTGATGACGGCGCACTCGGCATATCGGTTGCACAGTCAGTTTAACTATGCCGATATACGCAAAGAATACGCAATTGCCAATAAAGAGCCGATATTGATCCATGAGCAAGATGCGCAAAAGCATGGCATTAACAGCGGTGACATTGTGCGGGTGTTTAACCAACGCGGCCAAGTGCTCGCCGGTGCACAGGTGACAAGTGGCATTAAGCCTGGCAGTGTTTGTATTCACGAAGGAGCTTGGCCTGACTTTGATCCTCAGCTAGGCATTTGCCGCAATGGCGGCCCTAACGTGTTAACGTTGGATATTCCTGCCTCACGATTGAGTAACGGCTGTGCCGCTAACTCGTCATTAGTCAAAATTGAAAAGTGGACAGGCAATGCACTGGAGACACAAGCTTTTGAGCCACCGCTAGGTGCTTGAGAATAGTCTGTTAATGGGGAGACTCCTTAGACGCTGACTTTTTCCGCCTGATTTCCAGTTACACTAAAGCCCTCTGTTTATATAAACGGAGGGCTTTTATACATTCCAGAAGCGAAATTTAACCATAATAAACCATCCAGTCTAGTGAGTGATCTCAATACTCATATTACTAATTAGACACCCAGACCATCTAATTATATTCATTAATGTGACACTCATGCGGTATGGTTAAATTTTGCACACTTGTCTACACTTAGTATGTTCAAACCAGAACACTCTAAGGAGGCGGATATGCCTAAGCCACGAGTAGAGCAAATTAGTTTACAGGACACGCCCTTTTACCACTGCGTAAGTCGCACAGTGAGAAGGGCGTTTTTATGTGGTGAAGATAATGTCACAAAACGCAGTTTTGAGCACCGCAGAGAATGGTTAGAAAAGCGAATAATATACCTATCAAAGACCTTTTCTATTGATGTAGCCGCTTATGCAGTTATGTCTAATCATCTGCATTTAGTGTTACATATAGATGCAGAGAAGGTGAAGGTTTGGAGTGATATTACGGTTGTAAAACAATGGCATAGAGTATTTAAAGGTACTGTTGTTACACGAAAGTTTGCCAGAAGTGAGCCTATTGAGGCGCACGAAATTGAGCACCTTAATGAGCGAGTTGCGGAGTTTAGAAATCGGCTGATGGATATCAGCTGGTTTATGCGTTGTTTAAGTGAGCCCTTGGCGCGAAAAGCCAATAAGGAAGATGAGTGTACTGGACACTTTTGGGAAGGTCGCTTTAAATCGCAGGCTTTGCTAGATGAAGCAGCAGTATTGGCCTGCATGACTTATGTAGACTTAAACCCAGTACGTTCACAAGTAGCTACAACGCCCAAAAAATCAAATTACACCAGTATTAAACAGCGCATTGCGGCTGCAAAAAATAGCAAGCAGCCGGAATGTTTACTGCCTTTTATTGGCAATGAGCAAAAAGAGCAACTTAAAGGCCTGACATTTGATGTGCAAGATTACATTGCATTAGTGAATGATATGGGCAGCATACAACGGGATGATAAGCGCGGTGTAATTTGCGACAGGACAGCTAACCTATTGGAAAGGCTGAATATTACACTAGGAAGCTGGCAAGAAATTACGCAAGATTTTAAGATTTTGTTTACAGGCCCTGTGGGTACACTTGAAGACCTAAGCCGTTACTATACGCACTTAGGTCGCCAGCGCCGCTCACACATACAAAGCTGCCGATATTGGCCTCATTGAGGCTGCTTATATTGACCTCGTTGAGGTTGTAAGCGTCTTGTAGCTAAATAATATTTCCACTCTTGAGCTTGAGTGGTTTTGTGCTGCCTAGCATTGGGTATTTTCCTAGATATTTTCTTACTTTTAGCACTTTCACTCGTTATATAGATATTTTACGCCTACTTAATTAAAAATAATGCTCATTTATCATGGTGAGCGGACTTTTTTGGAACCTTTTTATGGTTGTTATACCTTGGCTGGCCTTTTAAGCGGTATGAAGTATTGTGGATGAATTAGTGTTTAAGTCTCTTGGGTGGCAAAACTGAGGGAAGGGCAGCCCTGTAAGGATCAAGGGCTACTTATTATGAGTGTGGTTAAGTCAGTGTGTGGGGTTGAGTTGCTATTACCAATAGCCTAATAGTTTCCACCAGGCGCCGCCAACAATGACCCAAATTGTTAGGTTGACCACACTCATAACAAAGCCGACTTTCCACCATTCGCCTAAGGTCACGTAGCCGGAGTTAAAAATAACCGGAGAGGTGCCGGTCGCATAGTGCGTAAGGGTCATCATAATAGAGGATGAAGCAGCCATCATCAGTACAAATGGCATGGGTGGTGCGCCTAAGCTTAAGCCTACAACTAAGAAGGCACCCATCATGGCAGTAATGTGTGCCGTGGTACTGGCAAAGAAGTAATGAGAGTATAAAAACACCAATACCAATAAAGCCGCGCCTGCGGGCCAGCCCATACCTGCTGTGGCGATAATGTTTTGCATTGAATGAGAAAACCAGTCAATTACGCCAAGTTTGTTTAATTGGCTGGCCATCATAACGAGTGCGCCAAACCATACTAAGGTATCCCAAGCGTTACGCTCTTTTAGCACGTCTTGCCAAGTCAATACGCCGGTTAATAGCAATACAGTTAGGCCAATAAATGCGGTTGTAGTGGCATTTATTGTTAAGAAGTCACCAAAGAAAAGCGCTGGAATATCAGCCCATAATAAAAGTAAAAGGCCAAATACCGACATCATAATTTTTTCGTCTTTTTGTATTGGGCCCAGCTCTTTTAGTTGTTGCTTGGCAAAGCGAGAAGCGTCAGGGGTTGTTTTTATTTGGGGTGGATATAACCAATAAATAACCAATGGCATAAGTGCGAGGGCGATCAGGCCTGGCAATAGCATGGCCAGCATCCAAGTGGTCCAGCTTAACTGTATATCTGCCCCTGTGGCTTGGGCAATTAACTGTACCGTGAGTGGATTTGGGGCGGTGGCGGTAATAAACATAGCTGAGGTGATAGGGTTGCTGTGATAATTAACCAAGGCCAAGTATTTACCAATAAGGTGACTCGTGTTTTGTTCTGGGCCGCTTTTAAAGCTATTGGCGATTGATTGCATAATAGGGTGAATAATCGCACCCCCACGGGCCGTATTACTGGGAGTCACAGGCGCAATAACCAGTTCAGACAGCGCTAAGCCATAGCCGATACCTAAGGTTTTTCTACCAAAAATAGAGATAAAATAATAACCAATACGCCCCCCTAGCCCTGTGTTAATTAAGCCGCGAGAAATCATAACAGCCACGGCAATTAACCAAATTAGAGGGCTAGAGAAACTACTAAGGGCATTACTAATAGATGTGCTGGGGTTATCACTAGTAACGCCGGTGGCAGCGACTAATGCAATGGCTAAAATAGATAAGGCACCAATTGGCATGGCTTTGCCGATAATTGCGGCAATGGTGCCAATAAAAATGGCGAGCATCATCCAACCCTGATTACTTACTTCGGCGGGTTGCGGTAAAAACCAAATAAGTAACCCCACCGCAATAGCAACGAGGGCGGGTTTAATATGTAAATCTGACTGCGTAACAGGGGATGTGCTAGACATAGTGTGTTCCTCTAATAAGTCCACACTATGGTATCAATCATTTCTTCAATATAACGAGGATGAGATCAAACTTCCCTGTTATTTATTGCATCAGTCAAGGTTATGTATATAAAAGAGCTTACGCCTTGCCAGTGATCACACTGCCGGATTAGGAATGGCTTGGTGTAGTGCTTCTATGGCGGTGATAAGTTCAGTACTGAGTGTGATATTAACGCTGTCGATGTTTTCTTTTAGCTGCTCAAGATTAGTGGCACCAATTAAATTACTGGCGACAAAAGGGCGCGAGTTTACAAAAGCATGTGCCAGTTGTACTGGCGTTAAATCATGCTCTTTAGCTAAGTCACAATAGGCGGCGCTGGCTTTTTGTGCTTGTGGGTTTAAGTAGCGTTGAAAGCGGTCGTATATTGTTAAGCGTGCTCCTACTGGGCGGGCGCCATCTTGGTATTTTCCACTGAGCATGCCAAAGGCCAGTGGGGAATAAGCCAGTAATCCCACCTGCTCTCGCAGGCTAAACTCTGATAACCCCACTTCAAAGCTTCGGTTAAGCAGGCTGTATGGATTTTGAATGCTGGCAATACGGGGTAAATTTGCGTGTTCAGCCAGTGTTAAATATTGATGTAAACCCCAAGGGGTTTCGTTAGAGACACCAATATGGCGAATTTTTCCGCTATTAACTAATTCTTCTAATGCGCGCAGTGTTTCTTCAATTGGCACCGTTTCTTCTTCGGGCAGTTGCGTTAACCCTAATTGGCCAAAGTAATTGGCACTACGATCAGGCCAATGCAGCTGATATAGATCGATATAGTCGGTTTGCAGCCGCTTTAGGCTATCGTCTACGGCTTGTATTAGGTTGGCGCGGTCGAGTTTGGCTTGGCCATGGCGAAAGTGAGAAGGGCGCACTGGGTTGCGGGATGGGCCGACGGCTTTAGTGGCAATCACTAACTTCTCTCGTTGGCCTCTGTTTTGTAGCCAGTGACCTATCATGCGCTCGGTGTCCCCTTGGGTTTGCTGGCGAGCTGGAACGGGGTACATTTCTGCGGTATCAATGAGGTTAACACCCTGATCTACGGCCATATCAAGCTGAGCATGGGCGTCAGCTTGGGTGTTTTGTTCACCCCAGGTCATGGTACCTAAGCCAATTAGGCTAACCTTAAGGTTGGTTTGGCCAAGCAAGCGATATTGCATCATCAGTCCTTATGGGTTGGGTTAATAAGGGGTAGGTTAACAGTTATCAGGTATTTAAGTTAAGGAAGTTATGCTTGTTGCCGATACCTTGTATAAGTACTTTTTCATCTTGGTTCATATCACTGAGGTGTAATCTCAAGAGTAGGAGCTAGATATGGCAGTTTCTCCCATAACAGGTAGTCAAGCGGCACACACAGCTCGTGTTGACTCACAGCAGGTACAAAATAAAGATAAAGCCGAGCAAAAAGAGTCGGCAGAGTTTACGTCGTCACGCACTGAGCTAAAGGCGCAGTCTAACCGTAATATAGTGGAAGCCATGTTCGGTGGTGGCCAACAAGGCGGTGATAAGGCGATGAATGTTCTCTATAGCGAGATCATGGATACTATTAACGCCGCGTTAGGTGAAGAGCATGCGATTACCCCCGACAAGGTGGCGAGCCAATCTGCAGATTATTGGTCACCGGAAAATACCGCAGGGCGCATTGCGGAAGGGGCATTAGGCTTTTTTGAGACCTTTCAAAAGCAGAACCCAAATATGCCAGAAGAAGAGCAGGTTGATGAGTTCCTTTCTGTGATCAGCAAGGCGATTGATAAAGGTTACGGTGAAGCGGCTAAGATACTGGAAGGGCTACAGGTATTTGATGGCAGTATTAAAGATAATGCACAAGCGACGCGCAGCATTATTACCGATAAGCTTGAGGCCTTTCGTGAAGCCAAATTAGGTCCATCACAGCAAGAGGGCGGTGAGTAATTAACGCTCGCCATCTTCTTTGCTATAAAATTAAACGGCTAGGTGGAGGTACCTAGCCGTTTTTAGATTTAAGCCGTTATTTATCTGTGTTTATATATGGGGCTTTGAAATAACAGCAGCTGCGTTGTTTAACGATCCCATTGGTCATAATAGCGATCTCTTCGCGCCTCATACGCATCTCTGCGTCTTTTTTCTTCATATTTACGCATTTTTCTTTGATATTTTATTTCTTGCTTGCGCACTTTTTCATAGTGCTTACGTTCTGCTTTTCTACGTTTTCGCTCGTATTTGCGGTCGTAGTGATCACGATAGCCGCGGTCATACTCTCTGTTATGGCGACGATCATGCCGATCACCGGTTCTGGCGCCGATGGCAGAGCCCAAGCCTCCTCCTACCCCAGCACCAATGAGTTCACCATTGTGGCCACCAGCTTGCTTGCCCAGTGCTGCGCCCCCAACAGCACCCACAGCGCCACTTAAGGCGGCTTCGTTTTTATTACCACGACGAGCCCCCGCCGTGCCGCCGGCGGCACCCCCTAAGGCAGCACCAATAAGAGCGCCGGTATCGCCTCCTATTTGGCGGCCAATAAGGGCACCGGCTGCTCCGCCTGCGCCACCACTAATAGCCGTATTAACATCTTCACTGGCCATTACAGGGGCGGTGGCGAATAGTGTGGGGAATAAAACAAAACTGATTATGCGTTTTTTCAGCATAATACCGTCTCTCTTAGGCTGTTTGACTTAACAGCTACTATACAAAGCTAAGGTGCAAAAGAAAGCGAAATAGAGCATTAACTTAATACAGGGTAGTGAGAGGAGTTTATTATAAGTGATTGATAATAAAAGCTTAGTTTTAAGTTTGTCTAAGGTGGCGACGGTTTATGACCGACAACTATTGTCCATGACTCACCAAAACCGCTGCAAAAATACGGTGAGACAATGATGTGAGAAGGTGCGGCGCATTGCGTTAAGGCGTTAGAGCAAGCCAAGATGACCGCTGCACTTTGTATTTATTAACTAGCGTTTACAGCGAAC
Source organism: Oceanisphaera pacifica (assembly GCF_017498065.1). Lineage (GTDB taxonomy): Bacteria > Pseudomonadota > Gammaproteobacteria > Enterobacterales > Aeromonadaceae > Oceanimonas > Oceanimonas pacifica. The sequence continues at coordinate 74,441 of NZ_JAGDFX010000003.1, forward strand.
CTTGAGTGTTACAGACATTCGCGCTCGCCGCGGCGTAATGGGTCGGGCTTTTCCTCGCCACGGGCACAAAAATCCAGTGACGCCGAATTTAAGCAATAACGCAGGCCTGTGGGGGCAGGGCCGTCCGGAAACACATGGCCCATATGGCTGTTGCAACGCTTACAACGAATTTCTACCCGGCGCATGCCATGGGTCACATCGGACAGCTCAACAATATGATCGCTATGGTAGGGGGCAAAAAAGCTGGGCCAACCGGTGCCAGATTCAAACTTACAAGCGGAGGAAAATAGCGGCAGTGCACAAAGCTTACATATATAGCTGCCCTCTTGTTTATTATCTAGCAGGCCTCCACAAAAGGGAGCCTCTGTGCCTTGGCTAAGTAAAATATGCCGTTCTTCTTCGCTTAATGTGGCTGCGAGTGATGCTAAAAGTGCGTCACTCGGAGGGTTTAAATCATAAGGCGTTGGGGAGTACGACATAATGCTATAAATCCTTTTTTAACTGATGTTTAAAGAAATGCTGCACTTTGGCCACTTTGGGCTGGGCAACCGCGGCAATATAAGGTTGATTAGGATGGGTGGCCGCGTAGTTTTGATGCACACTTTCTGCAGGATAAAAAGCAGTCAGAGGCTCTAAACTGGTCACAATAGGTTGCTTTAGTGCGCCGTTTTGCTCAAGCAATTGAATATAGTCGCTCACCAATTGTTTTTCTGCGCCGTTTTGATAAAAAACAGCCGAGCGATATTGCCGGCCTTGATCGTGCCCTTGGCGGTTAAGCTGGGTGGGGTCGTGTGCAATGCCAAAAAATACTTTTAACAAGGTGCCAGGGCCAATAATATGGCTGTCATATTGAATGCGAATGGCTTCTGCATGTTGGGTGCTGCCACTGCAAACGGCATCGTAATTGGCAGTGTCTTCGCTATCACCGGCATAGCCTGCTATCACCTCTATAACCCCATTTAGCTGGCGGTATACGGCTTCGGTACACCAAAAACAGCCACCGGCTAGTACCAAGTCGCGAATGCCTTGCTCTAAAAAAGCCTCGTCTTGGGCGTCGGGAAAATCATGGGGTAATAGGCTCAGTATTTCATCTGGCATTACATTTCTCCTCCATAGTGATAATGCTACATTAACATAGCTAACCAAGAGTATCTTTGGTTCTTTTACGTCTTTTGCGAGCGCCCAAGCATATATGTTGCCGTTAATAAGGGGCTGGATGGCATTAAGTGTTAATTGTGTGTGAGTTAGCATAATTTAAGTCACTATTTTGTGTAGCTAACCCTCTGATCCTGCTAGGCTATACGCCTTTTTGTTTGATGCGGATGACTCATGGAGCTGGAATTAGGACTGCTAACCTTATCCTTGTTGGCAATAGCGGCATTATTGGCCGGTTTTATTGATGCCATTGCCGGTGGTGGGGGCTTAATTACCGTGCCTGCCTTGCTAGCCACTGGTATGCCCCCAACCATGGCACTGGCCACCAATAAGTTACAAGGTAGTTTTGGCTCATTTTCGGCCACACTTTATTATTTGCGCCGTGGGTTACTGGACTGGCGCACCATGAAATGGGCGGTGCTTTGTACCTTTATCGGCAGTATGCTGGGCACCGTCTTGGTGCAATTAATTGATGCCTCGCTATTGCAAAAGGTTTTACCTTTTTTATTAGCTGGATTTGCCCTGTACTTTTTATTTTCCCCCCGGGTAGGAGACGAAGATAGGCAACATCGGCTGAGTATGATCCCCTTTGCGTTGCTTGTTGGTACTGGGGTGGGGTTTTACGATGGCTTTTTTGGCCCCGGGGCCGGATCATTTTTTGCCCTAGCGTTTATTGCGCTGGCGGGCTTTAGCATGGCCAAGGCCACGGCGCACACCAAATTACTGAACTTTACTTCTAATATCGCCTCCTTGTTGTTTTTTATCTTAGGCGGACAAGTGGTGTGGGTGGCCGGTTTATCAATGGCATTAGGGCAGTTTGTTGGGGCGAGACTCGGCTCAAAAATGGTGGTCACTAAAGGCACTCGCATTATTAAGCCCATGTTAGTGACAGTGTCTATGGTGATGTCACTGCATTTATTATGGCAGCAATACCCCAGCTGGTTTAGCTGGCTTAACTTTGCTTAAGTGTTCATATTCAGCATAATTATTTAAGGCATAAAATAAGGTGCTAACAACCCTCTTTTTACAGCAACAGCGTAAGTACCATTATTGGTTAGCTGCACTGGGTCTGGCTTTACTGGCCAGTATTCTATTAAGCTTGCAGCTAGGCGCGGTAGGGGTGGGAGTAGAGGCGCTTTGGCAGCCGGTGTCGCCACTAGAAAAGCAGGTGTTTTGGCAATTAAGGCTACCGCGCACCTTGTTAGCGGTGTTAGTGGGGGCAAGTCTTGCCTTGTGCGGTGCTGTATTACAGGTATTGCTGCATAATCCTTTGGCTGAGCCCGGCCTGATTGGTATTTCTAGCGGCGCCAGTTTAGCGGCGGTGTTAACGCTGTCGTTGTCGGTGTCATTAGGCATAACGCTGCCTTATTGGAGCTTATCGCTGGCCGCTTTTATGGGCGCCTTGCTGGTTACCTTATTGCTGTTGGCCTTGTCACGACGGCGGTTAGGCTCGGGAGCTTTATTATTATTTGGCGTGGCGGTGGGCATTTTGGCTAATGCGATTCTCACTTGGCTTTTATATTTGGCAGATGATGCCTCGCTGCGCAGTTTTTTATTTTGGATGATGGGCAGCCTTGGGCATGGTCAGCCGTTATCTTTTGCATGGTGGTTACCCGCCATTGCCACCCTATTTTGGTTACTTCGCCAAGGCCGTTCATTAGATCTATTAGCCTTGGGGGATCATCAAGCTCAATTATTAGGCTTAAATGTGCAACGCCTACAACCACAGTTGGTGTTGGCGGTGTGCTTGCTAACCGCCTTTAGTGTTGCCATGGCCGGCCCCATTGGTTTTGTCGGATTAGTGGTGCCGCATTTATTGCGCTTATTAGTGGGCGGTAAGCAACGTTTTTTATTACCGGCTTCAATGCTGGCTGGCGCCTTGGTATTAACCCTTGCCGATGTGGTTGCGCGTACCTTGCTGAGTGCAGGGGAGGTGCCCATAGGGGCAGTAACGGCTACTTTAGGAGCGCCTGTGTTTATTTGGTTATTGGTGCGTCGTTATGCTGGCGCTTAATGGATTTGTACAGCGCGATCGCGTAGGGCCGATTGGTGGTGAGTTTGCAGCCAAGCATGTCACGCTACTGATTGGGCCTAACGGCAGTGGTAAGTCGAGTTTATTAACGGGGGCGGCTGGGCTTAGTCGCAGTGAAGGGCAGGGCGAGGTGCGACTAGCTGGCCAAGCGCTTGCTGAGTTTGGCTTACATGAGCTGGCACGCCACCGTGCTATGTTGGCGCAACAGGCAATCTTACCTCATGGGTTGCGGGGTTATGAATTATTAGCATTGGGAGCAGAGCCATTAGGGGGCGTGAGTGACGAAGTGTGTATGGCCATCGCTCGACTGGCTAAACCATTAGGCCTAGAGGCCTTGTATCATCGCCAGCTGAATACCTTGTCGGGGGGCGAGCAGCAGCGCTTGCTGATTGCGAGCACCTTATTACAGGTGGATCCTGTTATTAATCCCGATGCCAAATTACTGTTACTCGATGAACCCTTAGCCGGCCTAGACTGGCAACATCAATTGGCGACTTTAGGTTTGTTGCGCCAATATGCCGAGCAAGGGTTGGCGGTGGTGGCCTCTATTCATGATATTAATATGGCTTGTCAATACGCTGATAGCGTTTGGTGCTTGCACCAAGGCCAACTTGCCGCTTGTGGCCCACCTAGCGTGATCACCCCTGAGCTTATCGCCGAAGTATTTGCGGTAGAAGTGCGGGTGTTAGCGCAAAATGGCATTAGCGTCATGCTGCCTAAATAAAAAACCGAGCCCAAGCTCGGTTTTTAGCCATTTATTCAAGATTGAATATTACGGCTTGGTGAAGCGTTGGCCAGAAATGTCGGGGTGATAAATAGGCTGGATCACGTTACCAGCAGGGTCGGTAATATGAAAGCTGCGCGCTCCGTCACCATGATCGTGAGGGGTATCTAACATAGTCACCCCTTTACTTTTTAGAAATAAAAACCATTCTTCTAGCTGTTCTTTGGTATCAACAATAAAGCCAAAGTGATCGAGGGTTTGTACGCCACTGGCGGCCACATCGGAGCGGCCTAAAGAAATATTGTCGTTACCACAAGTGAGGTAGACCAAGTCTGCGTGAGCACGGCGCAACAGCTGCATACCTAAAATCTCGGTATAAAACTGCTCACACTCTTCGAGATTGGGCATTTTGAAGGCGATATGACGCATGCCGTTAAATGGGCTAGGTCTTTCCATGGCAAAGCTCCTGACTTGTCTATTGTGTAAAGAGTTGTGTACTATTTATAACGTTTTCATTTTCAGATGGAGTTTACAATGTATTCGATTATTGTCAAAACCAAGCTAAAGCCAGGCAAAACAGATGAGTTTTTAGCCGCCATGTTGCCTAATGCCGAAGCCTCGGTGCGCGACGAGCCTGGTTGTCATACCTTTGATGTGCTGCAAGACCGCACCGATCCTGAGCTGTTTTGGTTATATGAAATTTATCAAGACGAAGCCGCACTCGCTGATCACAAATTGACCCCTCACTATAAAGCCAGCCGCGCTGTGGTGACCGATCTTATTGCCGAGCAGTCTGTAATCAAAGCCGACGTACTCGCGGTCAACCCAAAAAGATAACCATCAGCTGTACGCTTATCGCTGACGGCTACCCGAAGGGTTATTTTTAGCCAATTCTGCCAGTAGGCTCAGGCTTTGGTGGCGGGCGCTGGGCTCGTAGATATCAGTGACGACCATGATTTCGTCAGCATCGGTTTGGGCAAGCAGGGCGTTAAGCTTTGCCGATACCTGTGTTGGTGAGCCAATGGCTGACGCCGCTAAAAATTGCTCGACGCCTTGTTGTTCGTGGGGCAACCAATGGCCATCCATGCTATCAAGAGGGGGCTTTAAGGTGAGAGATTGGCCTCTAAATAAAGATAATATTTTTTGTTGCCCTGTGGTGGCGAGCCGTTTGGCTTCTTGTTCGGACTCTGCCACCACAACCGGCACTGTGATTATCACGTAAGGCTTAGCGAGAGTGGAAGATGGGCAGAAATTATCTTTATAAAGCTGTACAGCCTCCACTAACATACGCGGCGCAAAATGTGAGGCGAAAGCATAAGGCAGGCCCATTTTTGCTGCTAGTTGCGCACTAAATAAACTAGAACCTAATAACCAAATTGGCACATGGGTGTCGGCGCCCGGAATCGCTCTGAGCTGCTGGCCATGCTGGTTAGGCCCCAATAATTGCTGTAACTCTTGTACCTGCTCGGGGAAGTGTTCGGCATCTTGTGGGCGACGATGCAGAGCACGCATGGTCGCTTGGTCAGTACCGGGAGCACGGCCTAAGCCTAAATCTATACGGTTGGGATACAGAGTCGCTAAAGTGCCAAATTGCTCAGCCACCACTAATGGTGGATGGTTGGGCAACATAATGCCGCCGGAGCCGACACGAATGCGTTGAGTGTGTCCACTAATGTGACCAATAAGCACCGATGTTGCCGAGCTGTTGATGCCCTCAATGTTATGGTGCTCAGCAAGCCAAAAACGCTCAAAGCCCAACTGCTCCACATGTTGGGCTAGCGCCACTGACTCCTTCATGGCATCAAGCTGTGTGTGCCCGCTGCGAGTAGACACCAAATCCAACATGGATAAAGTAACTTGAGCGAGTAAAGACATCGTTGCTGACATTAGGCCTCTCATTTTCACATTTTGTGATGGTTAATGTAAGGATAACATCATATTTGACTGCATCTGGCTAGTGGTGCTTGTCTAATGTACTGTACTTCTAATATTAGGTAGGTAAAGTTAAAGAGATAAAAATAATGGATATACTAGAAAAGTTAACGAGCTGGCAGATAACGCCCCCCTTAATCGAACATCCGCCTTTGTTTAATTGCGATGAGGCAGATCGCTTGTTGTTAGAACGCCCCGGCACGCGACTAAAAAACTTATTTTTGCGGGACAACTATGGCCGCCGCCATGCCTTGCTATTAACCAAGCCTGATAAGCAAGTGGACTTAAAGGCGCTGTCTAGCCAGTTGGGGTGGTCGCGCATTGGGTTTGCGTCAGCTGAGCGTTTAGATAAATACCTAGGCGTTGCGCCTGGTCATGTATCGGTATTGGCACTAATCAACGATGCTAATGCCCAAGCTGTTGAGCTATGGCTAGATAATGACTTAAGTGAGGGTGATGACTTTCATTGTCACCCGCTGCGCAATACGGCCACTGTGTTACTGAGTAAAGTCGATCTTGCCCGTTTTGCCGAGCACACCGGCCACACCCCACAATGGATTGATGTACCAGAGCGCTAAAAGCTGCTCTAAGCCTTACGTTGACCGCTGTACGTTAAAAAATACCCGCCTTTGCCTTGTCTGTCTTTGCGAGTGTAGCGCGGCAATCCATTGTTTGTCTTTAGACTGTGCGTTTTAAGCTGTACGTTAAAGATGAAACCTATTTTTCGGTGGGTTCTGTGGATTTCGTGGCAAAAGAGGATTAGTTTTTTTAAAATTACTTCTAGACTGTCATGCGAAAGCATGATCAACCTAAAGCAAGTCGTCGACACAAACGACAGCTCTCTAAATAAAAACACCGAGCATAAGCTCGGTGTTTCACTATTTTTCGTACGACGTAAAGCGTACGGCTTACCGCGGTGTTTAAATCGCTTCTATTTTTGCTGGTAGTCCTTGGCGCACGGCCGCGCCACTGGTCCAATCTAGCCACACGTTAGCCACGTCTTTGCGGGTGGGATCCATTAGCCCGAGTAAGTTTTGGTTAACGCCGGCCCCCAAGCGTGGGTTGGCGGCCATGGGTTTGCCGTCAATTTCATGGGCGCGGGCGCCAAGCTCGGTATGGCCGTAGCCGTGCTCGATGGCAATCGCCCCTTCCACTATGCCATCGCGTACCAAAGCAATCCCTTCTACTTGGCCGCCTGGGGTACTAACACGTACTCCTTGGCCGTGTTTGATACCCGCGCGCTCGGCATCTTTGCGATTGATGCTAATCGGGTTTTCGGGGTGGATCATCCGTAATCGCTCGGCACCAATACTCGATGAACTCATAATATGAGATTTATACGAGGTCACCAATAACGGCCAATCTTGCTCAGAATAATGCGCGCGCATTGGGCTGCCATCGGCAAAGCGCGGGCCATATTCGCCAGCACAACCCAGCAGCTTTTCGCCGGTCATGGAATGGGTAATCGTGCCTATGGTTTCGTTCCAAATACTTAAGGTGGCGTTAATGCGGCTGTTCATGAGTTCACCTTCCCAGCCACTGGCAAAGGGCGCAAAGCGTCCGCCACGGCTGAGTACAAAGCCAACCTTGCGTTGCTCATCCTTTGCCAGCGTTTTATTAATAAGCGGCATCATGCGGGCGGCATTGGTCAGCATTAAATCATCAGCACTGGCATCGGGCACGGGGTCGTTATTGGCAAAGGCCAAGTTGGCCGCAGCACGCAGATAAAAATCCGATGATGTATGTAGGCCATGTTTATTGCCTTTATGATCGCGAATGACGCCATCACCGTAGCCGGGCAAGTTCATTTTTTTGGCCACAGCGATAATAAACGACTCCAAACCCACATAATCACCATTTTCAAGCTTAGGCGTGGCAGGCGTCACCACGGGCCAGCGTGCGGTAGTAGTTTTTTGTGGCACACCACTCCAAGGTTTAGTAAAGCCCCAGCTTTCATAGGTGAGGGTGTCGGGCACAATGTAATCTGCTAGCGCTGTGGTTTCGTTAATAAAGCCATCAATGGCGATAAACAGCGGTAATTGCGCGGGATCTTTTAACTTTTCACCTAAAAAGGCGTGTGCGCCGCCAATGCCATATAAAGGGTTAGTCATATGACTGATCCAAGCTTTAAGGCGATAAGGATAACCGCCAAAAGCCGCCGCTAAGTGCTCGGTGAGCAAGGGGGATGAAAAGGTATACCAAGGCGCGCGCGACGGGTAAGGCGATTCACCGGCTGCCACTTTGCGTTTATATTCGCTGCTTTTTTCATAGGCAAAGCGGTTACGCGACAAAAATAACCCTTTGGGACCAATCTTTCCGTCAAAGCTCATTAAATCGTAACGGGGGCCACCTTCAACACCGGCCACACCGCCGGCCCCTGGGGCTAAGCCGCCTTTGGCGTTAATATTGCCCAGCAAGGTATTAAGGGTTGTCACGGCAAAGGCGGTATAAAAGGCATTGCCGCTCATCATGCCACCGTGGGCATCAATGGAGGCTTTGGTGCCGTGGCGTTTTAGCTCTTGGCCAAGGCCTGCAATAATAGACTCAGGTACGCCACAACGCTCACTGTATTGGGCGATAGATTGGCTTTGCGCCGACTCTTTTAAACATTGCAGCGACGATTTCACCTGAGTGGGCACACCATTAATATTGACGGTACGTATCACCCACAACTCAGCGGGGCGTGCTTGAGTATGCGCCATTAGCTCGCCATTGCTGGCATCCACAACCAAGTGGGTCTCGGTATCGCCCATATTGAGATCGGCGGCGGTTAAAAAGCGCCCCGCTTCAGGGTGAGGTGCTTGTATCACTAAGTGCGTGGCATTGGCATGGCTGGGTTGCTGCGCTTTGGCTTGAGCCGCGGGGCCGGGTTGGGCCAAATAATCGAGGTTAATGCCCTCGTTTTCTATTAACCAACGGATCAGTGCCATGGCCAGCGCATCATCGGTGGCCGGCTTAATGGGCACCCAGTGCCCCCTATTTTCATTTAAGCGACTAATGCTGTTGGGCAGGGTGGGGGCCACCACCACATAATCAAGCTTGCCCTCGCTTCGTGCTTCAGCCAGTTGGCGGCCTTGGCGTTTAAAGGGGTTACCGGCTTGGGCAGGAGAGGTGCCAATACACAACACAAAACGGGCGTTATCCCAGTCGGGCTTGCCATGGGCGAATTTTTTTAAATCAGGATTAAATACAGCACCGGCCCCAGCTCGGTAGCCAAAGCCACAATAGCCGCCGTGGTGGCCAAAGTTACGGGTACCGTAGCTGTTAAAAGTAAAACGCTTTAAGAAGCTATCACGGCCTTCGTCACCAGCGTTGGTCACTAAAAGCTGGTTGGCTTTAGGGCCATACTCGGGGTTATTGGCATCCACTGGAGTGTCAATGTCACGAATAGCGCGCAAACCGTCCACATGGCCTTCGCCAAATAAATCACCGCCTTCAACCACCTCGCTAATGAGCTGCTCAAAACTAATGGTTTGCCATTTGCCTTCGCCTCGCTTACCCGCACGTTTCATAATTTTTGTGAGGCGGTAAGGGCTTTGCAGTTGCTCGCCAAGTGCTGCCCCTCGGGCACAAGCCGTTGAACGATGGTGAATGCCTGCTTCGCCGGCTAATTGCGTAAACACCTCGCGTACCGGGGTTTCTTGGGCCGGCGCATGGGTGTTAGATAAGGGGTGGTACGGATTACCAGCAATGCGAATAATTTTATTCGTTTGGGTGTCGACGCGAGCGCGCAAACCGCATTGGGTCCAGCAACCAAAGCACTGTACTGGACTAACCACTTGATTCTCGCTCATCACCAACTCGTTATCTGGGGTCACCATAAATTCGGGTTGCAAAGCATTGCCGGCAATACGGTCGTTGGTGGGCACGCCACTGGTGCCATTGATTAGGCCTTTTACTGCTTTATTCACGGGGTCGGCATAGCCGAGGGCAAAGGCACCTGTGCCACCAGCAATCATACCTGCTTGTAATAAGGCGCGACGTTTCTTATCCATGACGGACTCCCATATTATCCAGTAAGGCCCACACGGCGGCGGCCATTGCTAACCATAAACCAATAGTACCGGCCACAATAATGCCGGCCGAGCCCACTAAGTCGGGGCTTAAGTGATACATACCAGCACCGTATTTAGGCACTGTCTGTACGTTCATTAACACCACCCATCTAAAGCCCCAGGAGCACAGTAGCGCGAGCAGGGCGGGGATAAAATCAAACTGGCTGCGTGGGCGCTTGCGTCGTGCAATGCATAATACCCACAACAAAACGCCCCCCGCGAGTGACACTAAAAGCAAGTCTCGCCAGAACGTAAATTGGCTAAAAATGCGGTAAGCTTCTAACCAAGAGGGTGAGCCTAAAATTATGCCAGACAGGGCCCACAGCACCATGGCGCCAGAAAGTGCGCCCAGTGTGAGCTGCATGCCAAAGCGCAGTGGTTGTACTTGATGAGAGCTGCGGGGGAATAAAATATCCAGCAGCAACAGTAATCCAAATAAAGCGAGCAGAGCGGTCAGTAAAAAGTTAACTGGCAACCAGTAGGTATCCCACAATGCCCGTGAGCGCACTACCATTACCTCCATCCCGGTATAGAGCAAAATGCCCATCGCCGATAATGCCGTTAACCAAGCGAGCAGTTGCAGCACGTTATCCTTGGGCCAAATGGCGAGCTCGCACCACCACTTTAATAAGGGGTGCTTAGGCTTAAGCAAGCTCACTAACAGGCTACAAGACACCACTAAGCTCAGGGTGACAAACACGGGCAAGATTAACGCGCCAATCCACATCCAAGAGCTAGGGGTGAGCTGGGTATAAAAGTGCCAAAAGCGCAGCGGCTGATGTAAATCGGCCAACAAAGCTACCGGACCGGTTACCGCACTAATGCCCATAATAAAGGCTAAGCGCCAGCGCCACGGGGCCAATGCCGAGCCGTTACGCAAAGCAAAGGGCAGTAATAGGGCGGCGGTGGCGGCTAAGCCAATTAAAAAGAAATATTGCACCGCCCAAGGCAGCCAAGGGGCGTCTGCATGAGTGGTAAGCAGTTCAATAACAGGCATAAGGCCTCCTAAGCGTGTTGTGGAAACCAAAGTCCGGGCTGACCGTCGATACGATCCACAAACTCATCACCTAGACCGATGTAATACACTTGCGGCGCTGTACCTTGTTCGGGTTTAAGCACCTTGATGTCGTGGCTATGTTCTTGTAACAGTTGGCTAATGTGACTGTTAGGATCTTTCATATCGCCAATAACGCGCGCCCCACCCACACAAGACTCCACACAAGCGGGCAGCAAGCCGACTTCTAGGCGGTGTACACAAAAAGTACACTTATCAGCGGTTTGGGTTTCGTGATTAATAAAGCGCGCATCATAAGGGCAAGCTTGCACACAATAAGCGCAACCCACGCACTGTTCGTTGTCGACCACCACAATGCCATCGGCCCTTTGGTAGGTGGCTTGGGTTGGGCAGACAGGCACGCAAGGCGGATTGGCGCAGTGGTTGCACAGTCTGGGTAACATTACATGGCTCACCTGGTCTTTATCTGCAACCTCCACTTCATATTGTTGTACTGTGGTGCGAAACTGACCGATAGGCGGTAAGTTTTCCATGCTGCAGCTCACGGTGCAGGCTTGGCAGCCAATGCATTTTCGTAAATCAATGATCATGCCATAGCGTTGATTGCCATCACCCTCTGCCGTAACAGGGGCAGCTTGCAGCTCGGTTACCGGGATCAGGCTGGCGCCAGCGGTGAGCCCGGTCAAATTTCTAAGAAATTGTCGTTTACTGACGTCCATAAATAACTCCTTATGAGTAATGAGTGCTATTGTCTCGATCCTTTACTCATTAGCTCTATTGTGGTTTACCACATAAGGCACTTTGACTTGATCTGGAACAGGTTTTTATCCTATTTAATGGCTGCCTTGCCGCTTTTGTTACTGAGCTTTTCCGCGATTAGCCAGCAGTATCAGGTGGGATTTTTGGCAGTACGTGGTGAAGCCCACTCACAAGCTCAATGGGCGCCGACCTTAGCCTTATTAAATCAGCGCTTTAGTGACCATGAGTTTGTGGGCCGCCATCTTACGCAGCAGCAGTTGGATGAGGCACTTAGCCAACAACAACTCGACTTTGTGGTGACCAATCCGGTGCACTTTATGTTGAATCATGGGCAAGCGCTTAACTGGTTGGCCTCGTATTTAGACAGCCACTATGGCCAAGCACGGGCCAGTGTAGCGGGTACTTTGTGGGTGCGAGCTGACCGCCCCATCACAAAACCGGAACAATTACGTGGCCATACCGTGGGCGCTGTGCACGAGCAAGCTTTTGGTGGGTTTTTATTAGTGGCAGAACAGCTGCGTCGCCGCCAGATATTGCTCAGTGAACTTAAAGTGACGTTTCAAGGGTATCCACTGGATAAATTGGTTTATGACTTACAGCAAGGCGCACTAGATGTCGCTATTCTGCCCAGCTGTTTATTAGAAGATATGGCCAGTGAAGGTTTACTTAAGCAAGAGGATTTTCGAGCATTAATGGTGGAGGCCAGCTCGCCTTGTGTGCGTTCTACGCCTTTGTATCCGGGGTGGAGTTTTGCCAGTGTTGGCAATATAGAAGAACCGTTATTGCGAGAAATAACACAAGCGCTATTAAGCTTTGAGTTAGCAGGGCGTGCGCAGTGGGGAGCCAGTGTACGCCTAGATGAAGTGGCGCAGCTACTTATGGACTGGCAACTAGGGCCAGAGCCCAAACCGTTAGCACACTGGGCGTTATTACAGCAATTTATTGAGCAGCACTGGCCATGGCTGGCCGGTTTTATTGCCTTACTGTTGGGGCATTTGTTATATCATTCTCGGGTGGCGGTATTGCTGCACAGACGCACCAAAGAGTGCGAGCAGCTTTATCATCAGGTACAACAAAAAGAGCAAGCGCTGGCCCAGGCTCGCCAGCGTACCCTAATGGGGGAGATGGCCACCGGCTTAGCCCATGAGCTCAACCAGCCCTTATCGGCAATTCAGGCTTATGCTCAGGCTGGGGAGTTGATGCAAGACCCCGTTAAGCATCAAGCGGCATTTAGCCATATAGTGGAAGAAACCGAGCGTGGGGCTGCCATTATTCGCCGTTTTCGCCAATGGGCGACTCAAGCCTTGCCCAGTGCTGCTCCCTTTGAGTTGGCGGACTTGTGCCAAGAATTAATTGTTCGCATCAGACCCAGAGCCGATGCATTAGCGGTGCAGTTGGCCCTTGATCTCACCCCCGGCACCTTATTATCAATACGCCCGGCCATAGAGCAGATATTAAATAATCTTTTAAGTAATGCGCTTGATGCTCATGAACGTCGTTTACAAGTTAAGCCCACTCATCAAGGCTGGATAAGGGTGACCCTGAGCCAACTAGCTGCAGAGCAAGAGCAGTCTGGCTGGCAGTTAATAATAGAAGACAATGCCGGCGGCATAGATGACGGCATTATTAGTACCTTGCAGCATAATTTACCGGCTAGCCATTATCATGGCATGGGCATAGGGCTATTGGTTAGTCATCGACTGGCCTTGCGTTTACAGGGGCAATTAAGCTTGAGCAATACCGAGCAGGGCACACAAGCACGACTAGTCATTAAGGAGAGTGAGTGAAGCACAGTGTGGTGGTTTACATCTTAGATGATGACAGCCAAGTATTAGCGGCGAATCAATTTTTATTACAAGCGCTGGGGTATCAGAGCCACACTTGGCAAGACCCTGAGCAATTTTTAGCTGAAGTGGATGAGCAAACACCGGCAATTTTATTACTCGATTTAGCCATGCCCAAACAAGATGGCTTGGCCGTACAACAGGCCTTGCTGGCTCGTCATGCAAATATTGCCGTGATTTTGCTCACCGGCCATGGTGATGTGCCTCAAGCCGTACAGGCGATGAAGCAAGGGGCGGTCGACTTTTTAGAAAAGCCTGTTGATGCAAAGCGCTTAGCCAGTGCATTAGCGCAGGCGAACAAACGTGTGGCACAGCTGACTGATTATGCCAACCTACAAGCGAACTTTGCTTTATTATCGGTGCGCGAGCGTGAAGTGGTTAAATTAGTCGCAGAAGGATTGACCAATAAAATGATTGCTCATCAGCTGTGTGTGGCGGTGCGCACGGTAGAGGTGCACCGTGCGGCTGCCATGAGTAAGCTAAAGGTGACCAATATGGCGGAGCTACTCAGCCAATGGCAGCTGCTAACCTCTGGGCCCACTGGTGCTTAAGCTTATATAATACGGCCGCCTATTGATAAGCGGCCTGTGAAGTATAAATATTGATTAGGTATTTGCCTCATCATCGCTTTGTTCATTACTGTCACTGGTCAGCTCAATAAAGCGAGGGTGCTGGCGCAGTGGTTCAAATTCTTCATCTTCTGCTGCCACATCACGCAGATGCACATTGTTTTCTACCGCCAGCTCTAAGTCTGATAGGGCTTGCTCTTCATGGCCAACCCCGGCATGCGCACAGGCGCGCTGATAGAGCGCATGAGCGTTTTGCTGATCCACTTGTAATACACGGTTACATAAGCTGAGCGCCCACTGGCGTTCGTTCATCATAAGAGCAGCGTCGGCTTTATGGGTCATGGCGTCCAAGTCACCGGGTTTGATGTCGAGAATTTGATCATAAATATCAATTTTAGCCTGGGGACTTTGTTCTTGACTGGCTCTTAACCATAAACCATGAATTTCTTGGAATCTTTCTATTTCGCGGTAGTTCTCCGCAATAACCTTAGTTTTTCGTTGCAGTTCGCGTTCAATTTGCTTTAGCTTATGTTCATAGGTGTTAGTGATTTTACGCATTTCTGTTTCGGCATATTCTCGCGCCGTTTTTTTAAGCTCACGCAGCGACTGCCAGCCCACAATGGCCAATACTGAAGCCGCCCCCGCGAGCAGATAGAAGAAGTAGGTGACCGTCACATTGGCATAACTAATGGCTTTGTCTGCTACTTCCAGCTCTTTTTCGGCTATTTCTTCGGTTACCTTTATTTGATACTTCGCCATATCGATGCGCAACGATTTAAGCTCATCCAATATATAACGTTCCATAAAAGGCGTTAATGGAATACGCTTTTCTGCAGGCGGTTGGGCTGATTCTTGTGCTGTGGTTGTTTGAGCCAAAGCTGGCAAAGAAAGTATTAGAAAACAAAACGATAGCAATATTTTCAACATAAGGTCCCTAGCAATAAAATAATAAGGTAAGCAAACATGCTGAGAATAACCCTATGTTGCTAAGTGTACAAATTTTGATAGGCGGCTTTATCGCCGCCTGATTTAAGCACTAGGCCAGCTCAACCTCTTCAGCTTGAGGCCCTTTTTGACCTTGGCCGACCACAAAGGTCACCGACTGTCCTTCTTGCAGCGTTTTAAAGCCTTCTCCTTGTATAGACGAAAAGTGCACAAATAGATCTGGCCCAGAGGTGCGAGTGATAAATCCAAAGCCTTTTTCTTCGTTAAACCATTTTACGGTTCCTGTTTCTCGGGTACTCATAACTGTTATTCCATGTTCTATGGCAAGGTGGCAATAAAACATTGCCACTCTTTTAGTGTAGCAGCTTAGGTCGCATGGGCTTTTGCGCGTTTTTAATCACATAAAAAATGACGAAGAAAAAGTAGTCTATATTGAGAGTCAACACAGGAGCGACAGCTTAAAACGCATCAGAGTTAAAGAGGAAATTACATGCAGCTCTAACTAAATAATCAGATATATGCTTGCAATTCATGCCTATGTTGGTAGGTTAATAAAGGAAATTTACTTAGCCCACTAACTAAATAAGGTTAGGACTATAAATGATTGATACAGATACTGACACTGCCGTAGAGCTACAGCTCTTGTTACGTCATCCTAAATCAACTGACGGTTATGGCATCAATCGTCTGATTGAACGTTGTAAGCCGCTTGATACCAACTCTACTTACTGCAACTTACTACAATGTTCGCATTTTGCAGATACCTGTGTAGTGGCTGAAAATGAAGATGATGGTTCATTACTGGGGTTTATCTCTGCCTACCGCAAACCTGCCGAGCCAAACACCTTGTTTGTCTGGCAAGTAGCCATAGATAAACGCGCACGTGGTGAAGGCTTGGCACGCACTTTATTAAACACTCTGCTAGATGCGGATGCGTGTGTGGGTGTTACTCACTTAGAAACCACTATAACAGCAGATAACGCAGCCTCTTGGGGGCTATTCGAAAGCCTCAATCGTAGCCAAGGAACAGGTAAAGGCGAGCGCCATATCTTGTTTGATCAGCAGCGCCACTTCAACGGCGACAGCAACAGCGAAATACTCTTTCGTATTGAACTCGGCTAATCCCCTCTAGCTGAATGCACCTATTTTTAGATTTAAACTCAAGACTTTAAAGGAGTCAAAATGAGTAATATTTTTGATGCAATGGAATCTTCGGTACAAACCTACGCTCGCTCTTTTCCTGTGACCTTTAATAAGGCACAAGGCGTGTGGCTGTATGATGATGCAGGAAATCGTTATTTAGACTTTTTAGCCGGTGCTGGTACGCTTAACTACGGCCATAACAACCCTGCTTTTAAAGAAGCATTAATTGAATACATTCAAGCCGATGGTATTGCCCACGGCCTAGATATGCACACCACTGCCAAAGCGGGTTTTTTAACTGCGCTACAGCAGTTTATTCTTAAGCCTCGTGATATGGACCATATTGCCCAGTTTACTGGTCCAACTGGGACTAACGCGGTAGAAGCTGCCATGAAGTTGGCACGTAAAGTCACAGGTCGTAATAATATTGTTACCTTTACTAATGGTTTCCACGGCGTGACCTTGGGTGCTTTAGCGGCCACAGGTAACCAACACCACAGAGGCGGTGCGGGTACATCTATGGCTGATATTAGCCGTTTACCTTACGACGGTTACCCAGGCTCTGGTGAAGACAGCTTGTTGTTGTTTGAAACCATGCTCAACGACAAGTCTAGTGGCTTAGATAAGCCTGCAGCTGTACTTTTTGAAATTGTACAGGGCGAGGGCGGTTTGAACGCCTCATCATTTGAGTGGCTACAACGTTTAGAGAAAATCTGTCGAGCCCACGATATCTTGATGATTGCTGATGATATTCAAGCAGGTTGTGGCCGTACCGGTACCTTCTTTAGTTTTGAGCCTGCGGGCATTAAACCAGACATTATTACCCTGTCTAAATCATTAAGCGGCATGGGCTTACCGTTTGCCGTTGTATTACTGCGTCCTGAGCTAGATAAGTGGAGCCCAGGTGAGCATAACGGTACTTTCCGTGGTAATAATCACGCCTTTGTCACGGCCCGTAAAGCATTAGAAACTTATTGGCAAGATGATGAGTTGGCTGCAGGCGTTCGTGCTAAAGGTGAGCTATTAACCCAGCGTATGCAAGCCATGGTTGACCGTTTCCCTAAACTGTTTACCAAGGTAAAAGGTCGCGGCATGATGCAAGGTATTGCTTGCCATAACGGCGAAATAGCCGATGTGATCACCGGTAAGTGTTTTGAACGCGGTCTTGTGATTGAAACAGCCGGCCCAGACGGTGAAGTAGTGAAGTGTTTATGCCCACTGATTATTACCGAAGCTGAACTTACCCAAGGTCTAGACTGGTTAGAAGAAGCCATTGTAGAAGCTGAAGAAGAGCGTGTTCGTAAAGCTTCTTAATGTTGTAGGTTAAAAAAGGGGTAATGCAAATTACCCCTTTTGCTAACAAAGTTCATTGGACTTGCTTAGGTGAGCCCAAAAAAGTATTAAACAAAGGATATTTCATGATAGTACGTACGCTTGCAGAATGTGAAAAAACAGACCGTTGTGTTAAATCTGAAACCGGTACTTGGGAAAGCACCCGTATGCTGTTGAAAGACGACAAAATGGGCTTCTCATTTCACATCACTACTATTTACGCTAAGAGTGAAACACACATTCATTATAAGAATCACCTTGAGTCTGTGTACTGCATGAGCGGTAATGGTGAAATTGAAGATTTGTCTGATGGCAAAATCTATCCCATTGAGCCAGGTACCTTGTATATTTTAGATAAGCACGACAACCACCTGCTGCGTGGTGGTAGTGAAGACATGAAGTTGGCTTGTGTATTTAACCCGCCATTAAGCGGTAAAGAAGTACACGATGCAGACGGCGTATACGCTGCAGACACAGAATAAAAGAATACTGTTACGGGGGCATGATGCCCCCGGCTACGAGCATTTTCACTGGGCAGGGCTGGTTAATGTCCCAGGCCCAATGAAAATGTGCGACTACAGTAATTAACTGTTTTACAAACATAAAGGGAATAAAAGTGCCACATACACATACAGTAGAGAAGATCGGCGGTACCTCCATGAGTGAGTACGAGGCGGTACGCGATCATGTAGTGTTACACGACCGCACTCCAGAACAATATTATCAACGTATTCTCGTGGTCTCGGCGTTTGGTGGGGTAACCGATGGTTTACTCGAATGTAAGCGTACCGGTGCACCAGGGGTTTATGCCACCTATGCAGACTCAGAAGATGACAGTGCTTGGGAGCAAACCCTAGATAATGTCTGCAATTACATGGCACAAATTAACGAAGACATGTTTGGCAAAACCCCCGAACGTGCATTAGCAGACTCTTTTTTACAAGACCGTATTGCCGGTATTCGTGATTGTTTACATCACCTGCGCCAGGTGTGTGCTTTTGGTCAGTTTCAGTTAGCCGAACAATTACAAACCATTCGTGAGCTATTAGCGGCCATGGGTGAAGCACACAGTGCACATAACATGGTGCTCTATTTACGCCAAAGTGGTGTGAATGCGGTGCTAATGGACTTAACGGGTTGGCGTACCGATGATGCCTTGCCACTTGATGATGTACTAAAGCAAGCATTAGACCATATTGACTTGTCGACACAACTGCCGGTTGTTACAGGCTACGCTCACTGCCAAGAGGGCTTAATGAGCCGCTTTGACCGTGGCTACAGTGAAATGACCTTTAGCCGCTTGGCAGTATTAAGTGGTGCTCGCGAAGCTATTATTCATAAAGAGTTCCACCTAAGCAGCGCCGATCCTCGCCTTGTGGGTAAAGACAAAGTGGTGCCTATTGGTCGTACCAACTATGATGTGACCGATCAGCTGTCTAACTTGGGTATGGAAGCGATTCACCCGCAAGCGGCCAAAGGCTTACGTCAACAAGGTATTCCGTTGCGGGTACGTAACACCTTTGAACCGGATCACGAAGGGACGTTAATCACCACTGATTACCGTAGTCCGTCTCCTTGTGTCGAAATGGTGGCGGGGCGTCGCAATATTTTTGCAGTTGAGCTCTTTGACCAAGACATGGTGGGTCGAGTGTCACACTATGCTGAGTGCTTTACCGATGAGTTAGACGGTATGCGTTTAAACTTGGTGTCAAAAGACATGAACGCCAACACGCTGACCTATTATATTTCGGGTAACCGTAAAGCGGTACGCACCTTAGTGGGCGCCTTGCAGCGTCGTTTTGAGCAAGCCGAAATTAATGCTCATAAGGTTTCTGTCGTATCAGCGGTAGGCAGTGATATGAGTATTCCAGGCTTATTGGCCCGCTCGGTGGCGGCCCTAAACAAAGCCAACGTTCCGGTACGAGCGGTGCACCAGTCGTTGCGTGCAGTAGAGATGCAATTTATTGTTGATGATCAGTACTATGAGCAAGCTGTAGTTTCATTGCACAATGAATTGGTACAAACGGATGCAGAAACCGTGGCCATGTCAGTTGCCTAAGAGCTTTAAGCTTTGATAAACGCCGCGTTTTCAAAGACCACAGCTTAATTGCCTAACAATCCCTTGCTAACTTATAGCAGGGGATTTTTTATACTCAGCGCTCAACTGCCGGTGCGCTTGCTTTCTTGTTGCCGTACTTTTTGGCACAATTACCGCTTACTTGATTAACGATGGACTCCATTTATGGCCAAGCGTGCCTGTGCCTTACATATACTCGTCAAAACCGAAGCCGAATGTTTGGCGCTAAAAAAACAACTGGCTGGGGGAGCTGATTTTCATAAGTTAGCGAAAAAGCATTCAACCTGCCCCTCGGGTAAACGCGGCGGTGACTTAGGCGAGTTTAAGAAAGGAGACATGGTGGGATCGGTGGATAAAGCCGTGTTCTCTGGCCCAGAGCTTACGATTCAAGGACCGGTGAAAAGTCGATTTGGTTACCACTTAATTAAAGTCTTGTATCGCAACTAGCCTATTTACGCTGGATATTTAACTGGGGGTCAACAGATCCTAGGGACGGTCGATGTTTCTTGAACATATTCAAATCCGTAACTTTATGGGTCTGAATCAGTTGTCGTTAACCCTGCACCAAAGTACGGCACTGATGGGGGAAAATGCTTGGGGAAAAACCAGCTTATTTCGTGCCTTATGGCGGTTAATGGGGCAAGGCGGCTGTTGTTATCAATTTATTGACGATGACTTTTATCGACCAGACTCCGATGAAGCTATTCATGATCTACAAATTGTACTCACCTACCGTGAACACAGGCCCGGCATCAGTGAGCACTCCGCTCGCTTAGCCCGCCTAGAGCCGGCATGGATAAAGCACAAAGATGGCTTTCACCGAGTGCATTATTGCGCCAGTGCCAAACGCACAGGGCAAAACATTATTAGCCATCATGGTTTTACTAATGCTGCTGGGGTGGAACTTGAGCTGGATAACGCCCAGCAGTTAGTGCATCAACTTATTGAAATGAACCCAGTGTTTCGCCTGCGAGATTCTCGCGGCACGCCGCAAGACCTTCCTATTGTTAACTTAAACGGGGACTATGAGCAGTTACTTACCCATTTAAGTGAACAGTTAGCGCAAGACGATGAGCTGCCTCAGCAAGATATTAAAGCCGGCCTTGATGCGGTGCGCCAATTACTCGAGCATTATTTTACCCCGCAAGGGGCAACCAGCCGAGCCCCAAGGCGAGCGCGAGATATTGCCATTCACCCCGTAACACTTAGCCAATTAGGAAAGCTCAACAATTGGCAGCCTAAAGGTGAAGAGAGTAATTTATCGTTAGCGCTGTCAACCGTGGCTCACACTATTTTGCAAGCCCGTGGAGGGCGGCCCATCGAAACCGGCGCACGGCCCTTACTGCTGATTGAAGACCCCGAAAGTCGCTTACACCCCACTATGCTAGCGGTGACTTGGGGGATATTAGACCGTTTTCCGGGACAGAAGCTGGTGACCACGAACTCAGGGGACTTGCTTTCGGCATTTCCACTGCATCACTTACGACGTTTAGTTCGTCTGTCAGATCAAACCAAGAGTTTTCGCATTGGTAATGAAAAATACAATGGCGAAGATATGCGCCGCATTGCCTTTCATGTGCGTATTAACCGGCCTATGTCATTATTTGCCCGTTATTGGCTGCTGGTGGAAGGAGAAACCGAGATTTGGCTGCTTAATGAGTTGGCGCGAATTTGTGGATATATACTGCCAGCAGAGGGCATTCGTATTATTGAGTTTGCGCAATGCGGCTATAGTCCATTAATTAAGGTTGCCCGAGATTTTGGTATTGGTTGGCACCTGCTTACCGACGGTGATGAGGCCGGACAAAAGTATGCACAGGGCGTGCGTAGTTTACTGCGAGGCGAGCGTGAAACCAACCATCTAACGGTATTGCCCCATATTGATATTGAGCGCTATTTATTTGATAACGGGCTCGAGTCAGTGTTTCGCCAAGAAGCACAAATTTTTGATAAACATACCCCCGCCAGTCGTATTATAGAGCGCGCCTTAAGTCGGCGTACTAAGCCTGGCATGGCATTAGCTGTCATTGAAGCCATAGAGCTACAAGGAGTAAAAACGGTTCCCAAAGAGCTGAGGCGCATGTTTGCCCGTATGGTTGCTAATGCCCGTCAACAAGGTTAGTTCATGCTTGTTGACGCTTGGTGTCCGCTAAGCGTTTTATTTTTAATTATTTATTTGTTGGAGAATCATCCATGACAGGATTTTTGGCGGCGCAACTGTTTGCGCCTTTGGCGCTGACGGCCACCACAGCACTAGGATTATTGATTTGGATATTACACAAAGGTGATTTATGCCCGGGTCAAAAACGGCGTATCAGTGATGGTTTAATGTCGGTATGGGCCGTTTTTGGCTTAGCCCTTATGCTATCGGTAGAAGCCAGCGCTCCTCCATTTATGTTATGGCTGGGGGGCGCAAGTTTAGTCGCAGGCTTGGCTGCGATCGTTTATCAAGCACGGTTACAAGGCAAGCGTAGCCTAGCGCTGAGCTGGCATTGGCCCGCCTTAGTGTTAGCGGTTATTTATGGGGTGTGTGTCTTGTTTAGAGTAGGGCCTGCTGCGGTGTTAATGGCTGGAGCCGGTGGCTGCGTCTTTGCCCATTTGATTATGGTGCGTGCCAAACACAGATTGCAGGCGTTTAATGTTTTATTACCTCTAGCGGGTATTGGCTGTTCGCTTGGTTTATTGGTGTATTTGTTGGTGCAAACCTTATGGCTACAAAGCGATGCGAGCGCGGTATTCAGTGCCGAGCCGCTGATCCCCCTGTTTGCTCAGGTATGCGCTGCCATTTTATTCGGGAGTATTATCTGGTTGCTACCTTTATTACGAAAACAACAGACTAAACCGCCAGTGGTTGCCGTTGCGGCCTTGTTAATCTTGGGCGGTTTAACCGTTGGGCGGGGCATTATCTGGCAATTGTCCGTTAACATTAGTTAAACAGCAAAAAAATTGCAGGCTAAGACAAATTTTTCTCGTTGTACTTCATTTTGTGTTCTTCTTAATATGCGCGCCTCAAATTCGGAGGCGTCATGCATTTACTACCCCTTTATCTTCATTTAACACTGCTTACCTTGGGTAATGCTTTTTTACTTACCTTGGTTGCTGTGTATTTGAATGCGCAGGGAACCTCAGCTGCTCAAATTGGTTTGGTGGGCTCTGCATTTTATTTGGGGATGTTTGGTGCCAGCTTTTTTGCCGATAAATTTATTCAGTCATTGGGGCACGTTCGCGCCCTGGTTTTGTGCTGTATTACCCTAGCCTTAGCTGCGGTGGCACTCACTTGGACCCACTTATTGCCTTTGTGGTTATTACTTAGAGTGATAGCAGGGGTTGCTGCCGCCATTGGTTTTGTAGCGGTAGAAAGTTGGGTGCTGGGTGTGGCGCCATTGCATCAGCGCTCTCGCTCTATGGCGCGCTATATGCTGGTCTATTATTTTAGTTCTGGTATTAGTCAGTTGTTTATTGACTGGATCCCTCTTTCAGGCTTACTGGGCTTTGGGCTGGCGGCCAGTTTATGCGTGCTATCGGTAGTTCCTTTATATTGGACTCAGCGCCCAGACTTAACGGATGACGATGCTATTAATGTCACTGTCAGCGCTAAGCCGCCTCGCTCTGAGCGAGCACTGGGTTTAGTCGGATGTTTGGTGGCCGGCATGCTATTAGGCGTATTAGCGGCACTGATGCCCATTCAACTACAACAGCTGGCGTTAAATGACGAAGTGGGGTTGTATATGGCATGGCTGGTACTTTGTGGTATGGCCTTTCAGTTACCTAATGGCGCCTTATCAGATAAGTTTGGTCAAAAAAATATGATGGCAGTACAAACCGTTATGATAGGTGTTGGCTGCTTATTATTATGGGAGTTTGACGACAAGCGCATATTGCTGCTGGCTTTAGCTTTGCTAGGGGCGGGAGGCTTTACCTTATATCCCACCACCATGGCTTATGCATGCGGTAAGCTTAATGGCCGGGCGTTAGTGAAAATGACGCAAAAACTGATGTTTTTTTATAGTTTAGGTTCACTAACAGGGCCCATGATGGCGGGCATGATGTTAGAGCGACAGCAGTCAGGGTTGTTTTTGTTTGTTATTTTACTCATGACCAGCTGGGGCTTATGGTTATTACTTATGCGTCTATTTAGTAATAAGCCGGTGGGCACGACTATATAAGGGCAGAGTGAGCCTCTTTTCACTAGCAAAGGTTGGCCGAGTGCCAGCCTTTGTTGATCTTAATAGCGCGCAGCTTAGCGTTGGCGGTCTACTGGCAATGGTTTATGTTAGTATCAAGGTAACAGATGACTCACACAGTATGTAAGAGGGTGAAATATGAAACTGAAAACACTATCAGCAGTAACTGTGGTGGCCGCACTTGGCTTAACAGCTTGTGCTAATCCAGATGTCTACTCCGGTGATGTATATGGCAGCGGGGCGGCTAAACAGGCACAAAGTGTAACCTATGCGACTGTCAGCTCAGTACGCCCTGTACTTATTCAGTCAGGAGATAAAAACCCGAATGCCATTGGTACCTTAGGCGGTGGTGCTGTGGGTGGTATCTTAGGCCATCAGGTTGGTGGTGGCTCAGGGCAAGCGTTAGCAACGGCGGTAGGGGCGATTGCCGGCTCTATGATTGGCTCAAGAGCCGAAGATAAAGTGAATCAAGTTAAGGCCGTTGAAATTGAAGTGCGTACCGATAACGGTGAAAACTTAGTGATAGTACAAAAAGCCGATCGTAACTGGCAACCAGGGCAAAGAGTACGCTTGGTAGGTTCAGGCAGAAATCTAAGCGTGACACCTTATTAATCATAAGTACTAATTAAGCATACCCAACAACAAAAAAGGCACCTTAGGTGCCTTTTTTGTTGTGAAACTGTGGTGATCTTCACTTACGATGTTTTATCATCGTTTTATTTTTACAGTCCTGTCTTCCCGGGCTCATTACATCTGTGCCAAGGAAGGGGCAGAAATGGCGACTAAGGTAGCGCCAACTGTAAAAATGACAGTAATAATTAACTCTTTCATTTTTATCCTTCCTCAACTGGTGATCTGTGGACTTAATATACCCATTTAAAGGTCTCTTTTCAACCTGTATTTGCTTTTTATTAAGGTTAGGGTCATTTTTTGATGTGTAATGCTTATTTTTTAACTCTAATCATTCGATACTAGAGTTTTTTAGCACTTTAATGTGTTGATGGTTATCTTTTTTTATATTTAAACTCTTTTAAAACAATGGTTTGCTTTGATTTTGTGTTGGTTGGCTAAGCTTAGTGTTAATCGTGACCTTGGTCGCATTTATTTTCAATTACTTGTTGTTTATTAGCGGTTTTATCGTACTTTGAACCCTTAGTCAGCTTTGTTGCGGTTTAAAGCGCCACTAAAATACTGTCGTGTGCTTTATTTTTTGAGTGGGGCAGCTAAATGCGATAAAAACAATAATACGTTCTGCTATATGGGCTGACGGTTACAGTAAGCCGCCTAGTGGATCCCCCCAAGAGCACATTTCTGATAAACTGTGTGCCAGTTTTTATCTATGAGGTGGGGTTGAGTTTGGCGCAGTCGGTTGAGCAATTGCAGACAAGGCTAAAAGAGTGCAGAGGGGCCGAACGTGGCCGCTTTCGCCGTCGCTTACAAGGTGTAGCAAAATTACCTGCTGCCAAGCAGCAAGCAGTACTGGAAAAAATTGCACTGCAAATCGCCATCTCTATGGCTGAGCGCAGTCGTCGTTATGGGCTGCTAGAAGCGCCCATTCATTATCCGCCGCAATTACCGGTGAGTGATAAGCGCGAGGTGATTAAAGCGGCGATTCGTGATCATCAAGTGGTGATTATTGCCGGCGAAACTGGCTCGGGTAAAACCACACAAATCCCCAAAATGTGTCTTGAGCTAGGCCTAGGGGTAGAGGGCACCATTGGTCATACTCAACCCAGACGATTGGCGGCACGCAGTGTGGCAGCCCGCTTAGCACAAGAGTTAGAGTGTGAACTGGGCGATCGCGTGGGTTATAAAATCCGCTTTAACGATAAAGTGAGTGACAGTACCCAAGTTAAACTGATGACAGATGGCATGCTACTGGCCGAAATTCAACAAGACCGCATGCTGCGCCAGTACGACACCATTATTATTGATGAAGCCCATGAACGCAGCCTGAATATTGACTTTACCATGGGTTACTTAAAGCAGTTATTGCCAAAACGCCCCGATCTTAAAATCATTATTACCTCAGCCACTATCGATCCTGAGCGTTTTTCTGAGCATTTTAATCAAGCGCCCATTATCACGGTATCGGGTCGGACGTATCCGGTAGAACTGCGCTATCGGCCTTTGGTGGATGATAACCGCGAGCGCGATCAACTACAGGGTATTTTTGATGCGGTTACCGAGCTAAGCCAAGCCGGCCCCGGTGATATTCTTATTTTTATGAATGGTGAGCGAGAAATTCGTGACACCGCCGATGCGCTCAATAAATTAGAGCTGCGCCATACCGAAGTGGTCCCTTTGTATTCACGGCTATCGAATGCCGAGCAGAACCGTATTTTTCAATCTCATACCGGGCGGCGTATTGTACTGGCCACCAATGTGGCAGAAACCTCACTTACCGTGCCGGGTATTCGGTATGTTATTGACCCAGGCACGGCTCGTATTAGCCGTTACTCTTATCGCACCAAGGTGCAGCGCTTGCCTATTGAGCCTATTTCTCAGGCCAGTGCCAATCAACGTATGGGGCGCTGTGGTCGAGTAGAGGCGGGTATTTGCATTCGCTTATACGGTGAAGACGACTTTTTAAATCGCCCCGAATTTACCGACCCTGAAATACTGCGCACTAACTTAGCCTCTGTTATTTTGCAGATGTTGTCATTAGGACTCGGTGATATCTCGGGCTTTCCGTTTGTAGAGGCGCCTGAGCGTAAGCACATTAGTGATGGTATTCGCCTACTCGAAGAGTTAGGTGCCGTGCTGGGCGAGCAGGGCAATTTGCGCTTAACACCCTTGGGGGCAGACTTGGCCCGTTTACCGGTCGATCCTCGGCTGGCGCGTATGGTGTTAGCAGCGCGCGATCATGGCTGTGTGACTGAAGTCATGGTGATTGTGGCTGCGTTAAGCATTCAAGACCCCAGAGAGCGCCCGCAAGATAAACAACAAGCAGCGGCAGAAATGCATCGGCGTTTTGCCGATAAAGACTCTGATTTTGTGGCCTACATTAATTTATGGAACCACCTTAAAGAGCAACAAGCGGCGCTAAGTGGTAACCAATTTCGCAAGCAATGTATCAGGGAGTATTTAAACTACCTTAGGGTGCGTGAGTGGCAAGATATTTACAGCCAGCTGCGCTTAGTGGTGCGCGAGTTGGGCTTTGCGTTGAATAGCGAGCCGGCAGGTTACAATAGCCTGCACCAAGCATTACTGAGCGGCATGTTAAGCCAAGTGGGGCTGCGCGACGGTGATAAAAAAGACATAATGGGGGCGCGTAATGCCCGCTTTGTGCTGGTTCCGGGCTCATCCTTGGCTAAAAAGCCTCCGCGCTGGGTGATGGTGGCAGAGCTGACTGAAACGCACCGTTTATATGGCCGAACCGCCGCGCGTATTGAGCAAGACTGGATAGAAAGAGCCGCAGGGCACCTGCTTAAATCCAATTACAGCGAGCCCTATTGGTCAAAGCGCCAAGGGGCGGTAATGGGCTATTTAAGCCAAAGCTTATTTGGTTTGCCGGTTGTGGTGCGCCGACGAGTGAATTATAGCGAGGTGGACCCTAAGCTCTGCCGCGAGCTTTTTATTCGTCAAGCGTTAGTCGAAGGCGAGCTCAATACGCGCCATGACTTTTTTCATCATAACCGAGCCTTGCTCGATCAAGCAGAAACACTGGAGCATAAATCTCGTCGCCGTGACTTAGTGATTGACGATGAAACCTTATTTGGCTTTTATGATGAGCGCCTGCCAGCACAGATTGTTTCGGTGCGCCATTTTGATAAATGGTGGAAAAAAGCGCACAAAGTCGCGCCAGAACAGCTGCACTTTAGTGAAGACATGCTGCTTAATGACAAGGCAGACAAGGTTAGTGCACAAGATTACCCCGACACCTGGCAGCATGATGGACTTAACCTAGCGCTAGACTATCAGTTTGAACCCGGCCTTGAAGAAGACGGGGTTACGGTACAAATCCCCTTACCGCTGCTTAACCAAGTCACAGCCGCGCCTTTTGTGTGGCAAGTGCCGGGATTGCGCCGAGAGTTAATTGTAAGCTTAATTAAATCTTTGCCTAAACCTATGCGCAAACATTTTGTGCCCGCCCCCAACTTTGCCGATGCCGTATTAGCAGCAGTCACCCCGTTTGCAGGGGACTTGCTTGATCAGGTAGAAAAACACTTACGTCGTATGACGGGGGTAACCGTTCCCAGAGAAGAGTGGAATTGGCAGGCATTAGCGCCGCACTTACTGATGCGCTTTTGTGTGCTAGATGCGAAAGGCGAGACACTGGCCGCCGGACGAGACTTAGAAGCCATTAAGCTGTCGCTACAAGGTCAAGTGCAAACCGCGCTCACCGAAGTGGTTGATGATGACAGATTTGAGCAAGACAATTTACAAGCGTTTCCTGAGCGTACTATTCCTAAAACCTATGCCGCCAAACGCGCAGGCTTTGAAGTGAAAGCTTATCCGGCGCTGCTTGATAATAAAACCAGTGTGGCGCTTACTTTGTGCGAAGATGAGCTTAGCCAGCAGCAAACCATGTGGCAAGGGCAGCGGCGTTTGTTGTTATTACAGCTGCCATCACCCATTAAGTATTTACACGAAAAGCTGCCCAATAAAGCCAAACTTGGGCTGTATTTTAACCCTTACGGTAAAGTACTAGATTTAGTGGATGATTGCATTCAAGCTGGCATAGAGGCCTTAATGCGCCAATATGGTGCGCCCGCTTGGTCGCCCGCTGAATTTGAGCAGCTAAAAGAACAGGTAGCGGGGGAGCTAAATCAAACCGTGGCAGCCATTGCCTTGCAGGTTGAAACCGTGTTGAGCCAAGCCCATGATGTAAAAAAACGGCTCAAAGGCAAAATTGATTTATCGCAAGCCATGGCGATGACGGATATTAAGGCGCAACTCGATGGCTTGATCTTTCGCGGCTTTGTTACGGCCACGGGGAGTGAAAAGTTAGCCGATGTGGGGCGTTATTTAGAGGCCTTATCGCGACGTTTAGAAAAACTGCCCGTTGATCCGCAGCGCGACAGGGCACAATTGATAAAAGTACAGCAGGTACAAACGGCCTATCAACAACTGTTGAATAAGCAGCCCAAAGGTAAGCCACTATCAAAAGAGGTGGCAGAGATCCGTTGGATGATAGAAGAATTACGGGTCTCGTACTTTGCGCAGACCTTAGGCACGGCTTATCCGATATCTGATAAACGTATCTTGCAACAAATACGTGCCTTATGACTTTATCTTGTTGTAATCTGGATTGCGTGTTATTATCCGCGCGATTTTTACAGGCAGCTGCCGGTCGCAGCAGGTGCCACTAACCTTATAGAGAGAAAATTATGTCATTTGTTTTTGAAGCAGAAGTTCGTTCTGACCTGGGGAAAGGTGCGAGCCGCCGCCTGCGTCATGAAGACAAAGTACCTGCCATTGTTTATGGTGCAGGCCAAGAGCCAGTAGCTGTTGCTCTGGATCACAAAAAAGCCATCATCGCGCAAGTTGAAGATGCTTTTTACAGCGAAGTGCTGACTCTGGTTATTGATGGCAAAGAAGTAAAGGTAAAAGTACAAGATGTACAACGCCACCCGTTCAAGCCTAAGCTGACCCACCTGGACTTCATTCGCGCTTAATTGCGAATAAAAGACAGAGAAAAAGCCGCCCACCTTGGGCGGCTTTTTTGTTGCCGTTTTCAATTAGCGATTACAGCAAAAGAGCGTCATCAATGGCGATAAACTGATCTGCGGCCTCCATCAGGGCTTTGGCCGTGAGGGCAGGCACGCCGTATACTTCGACTCGCTTAGCGTAATGCTGGCGCAGTTTATCGATTAAGATCGCAAAGTCACCATCGCCAGAGACTAATACCAAGGTATCGGCGATAGCCGCACACTCCAGCATGTCTATGGTGATCCCAACATCCCAGTCTCCTTTGGCTGTACCATCGCTACGTTGAATAAAGGGTTTGAGTTTTACCTCAAAACCAATTGCGCGCAATATATGTTGAAACTGGCGTTGCTTTTCGTCTTGCCGATCGATGGCGTAAGCGTAGGCGGCCACCACTGTACGTTGGGCGCTAACCTTAGCCCAAAAAGCGTTATAGTCAAAGTTACGGTTATGGGTTTGTCGACAGGTGTAGTACATATTTTGCACATCAACAAAGATGGCGACGCGCTCTTTTGCTGCGGGTTGTTGAGTCATAAATTTAAGCACCCTCAGTGAGTAAGAGCTGGGGGAGCTGAGTGTGCTGGCCATGTTTAACTCGAATACCGGCTATCTGCTCGGTCTCGTCATGGTGGCGAAAGCGGGTTTCGGTTACAATACGCATCATTTTATTTATAAAGTCTCTCATGAAATTAATCGCCGTAGATAAAGAACGTTATCGCAAGCATTTTAACCGCCTCTTATTCGGCTGTGCTGTGTGTTTAGCCGTGTGCAGTTTAGTGATTTCTTATACCTTGATTGCCTTGTTTCCTGACCCCAGTGGCAGCCATTTTCATTGGAATGCCATTGGGGTATTGATCAGTGCGGCTTTAGTTGGCGGCGCTTTATACCACTATCGCCACCACGAATATTTAACTGAAGTGTACTACGTATGGCGGCTAAAACAGTCATTAAATAAAATCACCCGTAAAATGCGCAAAGTAGAAGCCGCCGCTAAACAAGGCAACCCAGATGCCATGCTGATATTGCAATACAGTTATTCGGGCTCACGTTTATTATGGAAGCTAGACGATAACACCCTGATTATGGATGAATTAGCCGTTAAGCAAACTGAGCTAAATAACTTAGCAGAAAAATACAATATCACCCTAGATGTTGATAACTACGATGAGCAGTTATTGGCAAAAATATAAAGACCACTATCTATACTCAACCTTAGCCCCACACTATTTATGTTCAGTGGGGCTTTTTTGTATGTAAAACCCATCTACAATCAAATTAGGGTACCTAAGTAACGCGTTAATCTTGAGAAAAAGAGGCTACCATTTTATTTGATTAAGGAAGCATAATGACCGACGCTCATCACTGGCAACTGATTCTTGCACAAGACTATGACTGCCCATCACCACCAACGCTCACGTGGTTTCAACAACTTTGGCGGAAAATACTGCGTATTTTTGGTCAAGATGGTGCAGAAAAAATAGAAAATACTGCTAATGAGGAACTGGCTGGCCATCAAAGTTTTGATCGTACAGCGGCTGTTGGTGCTATGACGGATTATTTAGCTGACTGGGTGCTAGACGCAAAATCTGAAGTCGCTTTTTTGCTTGATCCTCCCTTTAGTGGAACGGCGGCTATTGCTCGAGACTGGACTTGGCAACAAGGATGGGCGCTGGTGACTCCACCCTCGATGGCGCAAATACGAGATGTTGACCTTGATGGGTGGTGGCAGCAACAAAACTTGCATCATAGTGCTTGGCTGATTGATGACTTGGCGCGCTTTTTATTACGCAGTAGTGATGGGTTGCGTTTTATTCGAGTGCTACTGCCGAGATTGCTACAAGGTGATTTTGGTCAAGGGCTAGTTGTCTGTGATAGCTGGACTTTTGCATTTTTACGCCGCACTTGGCCACTTACTCTACCCAGAGTTTATTGTTTTCCCCCAGCGAGTGCAGAGTTATTACGATCGCTAGGAGCTAAAGGCGGTAACCGGCAGCTTGGACGGGTCGTGGGCGAGGCAAGAGGAAATGTGGGCGTCGCATTATCTTTATGGTCATGCAAAGTAAACCAAGAACAACAACCTCCTACTCTGCCGTCGCAAGCTGATGATAAAACAGGCTTTATCTTATATGCATTGCTTGTACATCGCGGTTTAACCGGTGAGCGAATTCAAGATGTGCTATCAACCATGGCCGCTGATGAGCTTAATGTACAGTTATTACGCTTAGCGCAGTTTGGCATTGTGGAGTCGGATGGCGAATATTGGCGTTTAAGTGTACGCGGTTATTTAATTTCTCGGGAATTTCTGGCCGAGCGCGATTATTTATTGGATGACTTTTAACGGGCGGTGCGCATGGACCCTAAACGTTTTATTGGCTTATTTAGAGATATTACGACCGATATTATACTCGAAGCCATGCTAGTGGTGGTGGTCGCCATTCTCTTTATTTGGTTAACTCAGCGCATATTACCTTGGCTTGCTAGTCACTTGCATAGCCAGCGTCGATTGTTTGTGCTGGCTCTTATCCCGACTATTCGTGTGCTTGTGATAGCGGGCGCTATACTTTGGATCGTCCCATTATTTATTGAATTAACCGTACAAAATACCATTGCGATATTAAGTGTGACCGGCTTGGCGATAGGGTTTGCGCTAAAAGATTATGTCAGTAGTTTACTGGCTGGTGTCGTGGCTGCATACGAAATGCCCTATCGACCGGGTGATTGGATTGAGGTCGACGGTCATTATGGCGAAGTTAAACATATTGGTATACGAGTGGTTGAAATTGTCACACCGCAAGATACGGTGATTTATGTTCCGCATCAAACAATATGGACGGGGCTGATTCAAAATGCCAATAATGGCGGTGCCAGCTTAATGTGTGTAGTTAACTTTTATCTTAGCCCAGATCATAACGCGAATGAAGTGCGTCAGGTATTAGAAGACGTGGCATTATCTAGCCCCTATTTAAAACTAAGCCAACCTGTAGTGGTGCTATTAGAAGAGCAGCCTTGGGGCACACATTATCGTATCAAAGCTTATCCGATGGATCCCAGACAACAGTTTCAGTTTATGTCTGACTTAACTGCGCGAGGCAAAGATAGCCTGCGCAAAATGCCTGTCAGTTTTGCCCGTATCCCTGCAGAGCAGTCGATGGATGTTAGCCGCTTTTAAGCACGGTTATTGTTATCTAAGGACTAACAAGCGCACGTTTTGGCTCATATAAAGAGTATGGCTTTTATTTTTGGCTTAAATACAAGGCTGTAAACTCTTCTGCTGAAACAGGGCGGCCGGTTAAATACCCTTGAATTAAATCAACCTGATAATGGCGTAAGGCTTCAAGTTGTGCTTGAGTTTCTACGCCCTCGGCTACCACTGTCAGTTTAAGACCTTTTGCCATACCGGTGATCGCCGCAAGAATGGCTTCGCTGCCGGCATTTTCATTCAGTTGTTGAATAAAAGAACGATCAACTTTAAGGGTAGTAAGGGGGAGCTGATGTAAATAACTGAGAGAAGAGTAGCCGGTACCAAAATCATCCATGGCTATATTGCAACCAAACTCACGCAATGCGGTGAGTACTTTAATGGCGGGTTGTTGTTTGTCGAGTAAGATGCTTTCGGTTAGCTCAAAGCTTAACAAGCCTGTTGGTAATTGAAAGGTGTCATACAAAGCACGAACCTGTGTAATTAAGTCGTGCTGCCAAAATTGTTGGGCTGATAAGTTTACCGCAACCGGTACCGGAGATAGCCCCGCATCTAGCCAATGACGCAGCTGCGCGGCAACCATGGTCATTAACCGCTTGCTTAAGGATAATATCAGCCCCGAGCGTTCAGCCAGCGCAATAAAGTCAACCGGAGACACTTGACCAAAGTCAGGGTGCTGCCAGCGTGCCAAGGCTTCCATGCTCACTAATTGTTGAGGCGAGTCACTGGAAAAGAGTGGCTGATAATGCAGACTCAGTCCCTCATTACTATCAATAGCATTGCGTAAAGCCGTTTCCATCGCAAGCCAACGATGCTCGTGAGCATCTAAGTGAGTGCTGTATAAGCGATAGGTGTTACGTCCTTCTTGCTTTGCGCGATACATAGCGGCATCCGCTTGGTGCAATAATTGCTCTGTATTAGTAGCGTCGTCAGGATACAAGCTGATTCCCATGCTACAGCCAATGCGAAAATGCTGATTTTTGAGCTGAAAGGGGGCACCAATGGCATCAATTAATCTTCTCGCCACCCGAGTGACTTCATCAGTGTCAGTTATACTCGGTAAAATGGCAATAAACTCATCGCCGCCTAAGCGCGCTAATGTATCGTCTTCTTGTAATCGTGCGGCCATTCTACGAGCAACATCGAGTAATAGATCGTCTCCTGCAGCATGACCTAGGCTATCATTCACCTGTTTAAAATGGTCGAGATCGATAAACAACACCGCAAACCGTTCTTTATGGCGATGCGCATGCTTTATCGCTTGTTCAAGCCGGTCTTCGAGCAAGCGCCGATTAGGCAGTTGAGTGAGGGCGTCGTAGTAGGCAAGCTTGCGGATCCGATCTTCATTTTCTCGAATATGAGTAATATCGGTAAACAAGGCGGCAAAGTGAGTGATATCGCCATTATCATGGTAAATAGTGGTAATGGTTAATAATTCTAAATAAAGCTGACCATTTTTATGCCGATTCCAAATTTCTCCTCGCCAATAACCCTTATCGTGTAAGGCTCTCCACATCTTTTCATAAAAAACGTTATCGTGTCTGCCTGAGGATAATAAGCTGGGCTTTTGTCCTAATGCTTCTTCAGCGGTATAGCCGGTGGTGTGAGTGAAAGCTGGGTTGATAAAAGTGATTTCACTGTTCGCATTAGTGATCATTACGCCTTCTAATGAGGCCTCAATCACCCGTTCTGCTAGGTGCAAGTTCAACCGAGAGTGCAGCATAGTATTGTCACGTTCAGCCAGTGCATGGTGAAGTTCAATACTGTATCGCTGTTCTGCGCCATCCAATATATTTTGAAATCCTAATAACCCCACAATGTGCTGACTGTCTTTGTCTTTCACTGCTAAATGACGCAATCGCTTATCAATCAGTATATCCCTAGCACGCAATAAAGAATCGTTTGGATTTATAGTCAACAAAGGGCGGCTGGCCAGCTTACTAAGCGGAGTATCCCCTGGGTGACATGCCACAAAGCGCACCATATCTCGCTCGGTAATCATACCAAGTTCACCGCCGCCACAACTGACAATAGCCGCATCTTGCTGTTGTTCGAGCATAAACAAGGCCGTTTGTCCTAATGTTAACGACCCAGGCAATAACAAGGGATCTTTGTCCATGGTGTCTTTGACGATACGCAAGCTTAAGTACATTTCTAGCCCTTGTTTGAGGGCGACGTCGGTTTGCGAAATAATGCCTTGCGGGTGGCCTGCATCATCAGTCACTAAAAAGTGACGGCGCTGCTCTTGATTAAAGCGCTGGGCAACGTCAGTGATAGACGTTGCCATATTCACGCTGCTCACCGGGCTACTCATTACCTGACTAATGGGAGTATATGATGAGTTAGGATCATTAAAGTTAAAGCGCAAACTATCGTGTTCTGTCCAAATGCCAACCGCAACGCCGTTTTTGATAACCAGTACAGAGCTGCATTGGCGTGCTGCCATGCGCTCTGCAGCTTCGTATAGCGGGGTATTGGGTGAGCAAGTAAGCAGACCTTTATGCATTAAGCGCTCAACTGGCATATCGAAGGAAGTCGAATCGAGGTAATTCACGTTAACTATCTACCTACATTTTAATCAGGTTTGGCCTCTACTTTAGCATATTGCGCTACCTCAACCGAAGAGTGCGGTCAATTAATCATACGTTTTATTTGAGGTACAGCCCTAATGTACGGCTGTAGAAGGTCTATCAGGTTCGTCTTCATTCATTAAAAAACCCAGCTCAGCGACTTCCAACAATAACTGTTGAGTGGCCATTAAGGCATGCTGCACTATCCACAAAAATTGGGCTTGATCGATACCGGCTTTGGTATGTAAATAATCTGCCACAATTAAACGCGGCATATTATCATCTAATACGTCGACAAATATCTTAAGGCTGGGGTAGTTCATATTTAAACGCGTTAAGTCAGCCATAAGCGTCAGTAACGCTGTCGGTCTAATTTCTATTTCACTAGTAAGAATCGCGCCTTCATGCTCAACAAACAGCCGACTTTCCAATATACCATCTAGCGCCTGTAACTCAGAAAAGTGGATGCCATGGCAGTGTTCACATACATAGTGTTCGATATAGCCGGCATTGAGCCAACGCATGGCCGTTTCTGCTGTTAACACTCAAACTCCCTAATAATCAGTAACGGGCTTTAAAGGTGGTCAGTGTAAACTAAAGGGAGAGTGAGGAGAATAAAAAGCGTAGCAATAGCCTACTGCTACGCCGATGCACGCCCTTGTTGCTGGAGTAATTTGCTTTTATCAACAAAAACAGGAATGCTCGTCTAATGACGTAAAGAAATGATGTCTCTGACTGAATAAGGAAAACGGACTTGAAAACGCTACTTGTTGCTATCGATTTAGAACCCGGCTCGTTGCGAGTTGTTAATAGGGCGGCTGAGCTGGCAGAACAGCTAAAAGCCAAGTTACATATTGTTCATGTAGTAGATGATGCGCTGACCTTGTATGAACCTATGGTGGAAATTTCGGTGCGCCATCGATTGCAACAAGCAGCAGAGCGGGCATTACAAGAGTTTTTTGAGCAATTGCCCCCTAGCGTACAGGCCCACACACGCTGTCATGTGGTGCTGGGTAAGCCCCATCAAGCCTTGAGTCGACAGGTAAACCAATTTAATGCCGATATTCTTATTGTTGGGCGCCACCATATAGAGCCGCTACGGGATTTATTTGTCGGCACCACAGCAGAGCGTTTACTACGCCATTGTGATATTCCATTATTAATGGTGAGCGTCGACTCAGTGCAAACCTATCAACATATATTAGCGGCCACAGACTTTTCACGCAGCTCACATCATGCCTTGCAGGCCAGTCTAGCTTTAGCGCCGCGCGCAGATATTCGACTGGTGCATGTTTGTGATCCTCCTTTTAGTGGTTTTGTGCGTTATGACCAACAAGATCTGGACGCCATGTTAGCGCAAAAGCATGAGCGCTTACGCCAAGAAGTAAATACCGAAATGGCGCACTTTTTGGCAGACGATGACCATAGTCGTATTCTCACCGATATTTTAATGGGCGATGTTGAAGAATGTCTCACCCTAGCGGTAGAGCAGCAGCGTCCCCAGTTACTGGTATTAGGTACTCATGGTCGACAGGGCATCAGTCGCCTACTCATTGGCAGTGTGGCCACTCGCTTTTTAAGCACGCTTCCCTGCGATGTATTAGTTGCACGCTAGCAAAAGACGGAGAGCATTGTCTGATGTACTTACTGGTTTAAAAATAAGCTTGGCCAGTCTTGTTGGTGATGGCCTAACACCAAAAAGTGAGGGTTCAGTAATTGGCCGGTGTTACTGTAATCTAAAGGCTTCCCATTCAGTTGTATTACCGAGCCGCCAGCTTGCTCTACCACACAATGAGCCGCTGCCGTATCCCATAAAGAGGTTGGGCCCAAACGAGGATAAACATCAGCGCTGCCTTCGGCGACTAGACACAACTTAAGTGAACTGCCCATGGCCACTAGCTCATGGTTGCCTAATTGTTCTAATAAACGAGGCATGGCATCGCCGGCATGAGAACGGCTACCTACCACACGCCAAGGCTGTTCTGGAGTGTGTGTGGCAACGTTAAGAACGCTAACTTCTCCTTGATCATCTACTTTTTGTGCGCCCAAGCCCCGAGCTGCGGTATAACAAAGTGCTAATGCGGGAGCATAAACGACTCCTAATACCGGCTTGCCATGTTCTACTAAGGCAATATTGACGGTGAACTCACCGTTGCGCTTAATAAACTCTTTGGTGCCATCAAGGGGATCAATTAACCAATATCGACCTTGAGTGTCGGCGCCGGCAAAAGCGGCGGTATCTTCTTCAGATAATACGGGTAACAAGGGTGTTAATTGTTTTAACTGTTGATCAATTAACCGGTGAGCCGCCGCATCTGCTTCAGTAAGCGGTGAGCTATCGGCTTTTTCTGTCACACTAAATGGCCGACTGTATATTTCCATAATAAGCGCACCGGCTTCGCGTGCAATGTTGGCAACATCCGCCACCAAGCGAGTCGTTAAATATTGTTTATGCACACCGAACTCCATCGATAACCTTTGATAAGTATCTTTATGATATAAAAAAACGCTGCTTATTCCTATTTGTCTGCACTGTTATTATTTTTTATGCGGCAGTATTGGGTGCGCAGCAACCGATAAGTTTGCGCACTCTTTGAACTTTAGGCCAACAGTCGGTATCCTAGCCGACTTTAATGCTTCCTATCTTTTCATCCCGTTAACTTGTGAGTTCACTTCTTGATTTCCACTAACAATATCACCATGCAGTTCGGCGCCAAGCCGTTATTTGAAAACATTTCCGTTAAATTTGGCGAGGGTAATCGCTATGGCCTGATTGGTGCCAACGGTTGTGGTAAATCCACCTTTATGAAAATTATGGGCGGCGATCTTGAGCCAAGTGCTGGCAATATTAGCCTAGATGCCAACGAGCGACTGGGTAAGTTGCGCCAAGATCAGTTTGCTTTTGAAGAGCACAGAGTATTGGATGTGGTGATGATGGGACACACAGAGTTGTGGGCTGCTATTCATGAGCGCGATGCCATTTATGCTAATTTAGAAGCCAGCGACGATGACTACATGCGCGCCGCTGAACTTGAGGGCGTGGTGGCTGAGTATGACGGTTACACTGCCGAGGCGCGTGCCGGAGAGCTTTTGTTAGGGGTCGGTATAGAGGTAGAACAGCACACAGGCCCTATGAGTGAAGTGGCGCCTGGCTTAAAGCTGCGAGTATTATTAGCTCAAGCCTTGTTTTCTAACCCCGATGTATTGCTGCTTGACGAACCCACCAACAACTTGGATATCGACACCATACGCTGGCTAGAAAGTGCCCTAAACGAGCGTGATAGCACAATGGTAATTATTTCTCATGACCGTCACTTTTTAAACAGTGTCTGCACTCACATGGCCGATTTAGACTTTGGCGAGCTGCGGGTTTATCCGGGTAATTACGATGATTACATGCTGGCGTCAACCCAAGCACGCGAGCGTTTAATGTCTGATAACGCCAAGAAAAAGTCACAAATTGCCGATCTACAATCCTTTGTGGCGCGTTTTAGTGCCAACGCCTCTAAAGCCAAGCAGGCAACATCACGTGCCAAGCAGATAGATAAAATTAAGCTAGAAGAAGTTAAAGTCTCTAGTCGTCAAAATCCCTTTATACGCTTTGAGCAAGATAAAAAGTTGTACCGTAATATCTTAGAGGTTGAGCAGCTAGCTCAGGGCTATGATGATAACATTTTGTTTAGCAAGCTAGATATGTTGGTTGAGGTTGGTGAGCGTATCGCCATTTTAGGGGCGAACGGTGTGGGTAAAACCACCTTAGTTAAAACCCTAGTGGGTGAGCTTGCGCCTAAAAGTGGGCATTATAAATGGTCGGAAAATGCCAGCATCGGTTATTACGCGCAAGACCATAGCGACGACTTTGATGTCGACTTAACGGTATTTGACTGGATGAGCCAATGGCAACAAGCCGGAGATGATGAGCAAACCGTGCGCAGCGTGTTGGGGCGTTTACTGTTTAGCCAAGACGACATTAAGAAAAAAGTAGGCGTCTTGTCGGGTGGTGAGCAAGGTCGCATGTTGTTTGGCAAGTTGATGATGCAAAAACCCAATATTTTGATCATGGATGAGCCAACCAACCACTTAGATATGGAGTCTATCGAGTCGTTAAATATGGCATTAGAGCTATATGAAGGAACGCTTATTTTTGTTTCTCATGACCGTGAGTTCGTATCTTCATTAGCCACGCGCATTTTAGAGCTAAGTGAAAGCGGGGTGCGTAACTTTAGCGGCAGCTACGAAGAGTACTTACGAGAAAAAGGTATCGTATAACCTTTTATCTTTGTATTTAAAATCCAAATAAGCAAAGCCCCAACAGACACTGTCTGTTGGGGCTTTTAAGTATTAGGTGTTATATGGTTAACGTAAAATCAACATAGGTTGGCAAGACTCTTTGAGCATCAAGTTAGTAATGCTGCCTAATAACCACCGACGAATACGAGAATGGCCGTATGCACCCATCACCAGTAAGTCGATGTCTTGTTTTTCTTGGTAGGCCAGTAGGTTTTGCTTAACCTCGCCTTGTAACAGTGCTGATACCGCTTTTAATCCGGCTTCTTCTAGCTGTAAACGAGCCACTTCTAGCTGCTCAAGGTTTTGTGGATCTGGGCCGGCAACCATAACCAAGTGACATTCTAACCCTTTAAATAACGGCGAAGAGGTGAGCATATCTAAGCCTTTGCGAGTGGTTTTACTGCCATCAAACGC
Source organism: Oceanisphaera pacifica (assembly GCF_017498065.1). Taxonomy (GTDB): domain Bacteria; phylum Pseudomonadota; class Gammaproteobacteria; order Enterobacterales; family Aeromonadaceae; genus Oceanimonas; species Oceanimonas pacifica. Next base: position 114,332 of record NZ_JAGDFX010000003.1, read on the forward strand.
CAGCATCACTTTTTTAGGTTGTACAAACTTATCAAGAGTGAGTAATAGCGGCTTATCTGTAGTACGAATAACTTGCTCTACATGACTCCCTAAGCGGTGTGTTGAGTCGTCTTCGTTGGCACCTTGACGACCCAGTACGAGTAATTGGCAGTAATCATCGTATTGCTCTAGTTCTTCAACAATACGGCCTTCTTGCTGAATAGTACGCGGACTAGGGTAGCCCGATTCCACAACATGCTGTGCTGCTTGATCCAAAATTTGCTGACTGTGTGCTTTGGCAAGCGCTGCTCGCTTGGCGTCTAGGTCTTCGAGTTCTTTGATCACGTTATCTTGCATGCTGAGGGTGGCAGCCCCACTGATATTGTATAATAACGTAGGTTCACGCTTAGGTAGTATATGCAATAATACTAGGGAGGCGTCTAGTTGACGGCTGGCCCAAGCTGCATAGTCGCACACGGAAGTGGTGTGTTTGGAGCCATCAATACAGGCTAATACATTTGTTCTCATATATTTCATCCCGATGATAAGTTATTGACTCTAAAATAGAAAAGAGTCGCGGGGGCTCCGACTCAATATCAATGTAGCATACTTCTAATAAGATAAAGCTTGATGTCTATCAATTCTCACACTCTTATCACAAAAAACCGCCTTGTGATTAACAAGGCGGTTTACAGGCAATGTCGTTTATAGCCTTAGTTAAAGGCGCGGGTTAACGTTTAGCGCAAAATTAATAACGGCAGCTTGGCATTACGGATCATGGCGGCTGTGGTACTGCCTAAAATTAATTGACGAATGCGTGAATGGCCGTAGGCACCCATCACCATTAAGTCGATATTTTCTTGCTCTTGATAATGGGTTAATGCCTGCTCTACCGGGCCTGTCACAATACGGCTATAAGGGGTAATCTCTGTTTCTTGTAGCAAGGCGCTGGCCCAGCTTAATTGCTCGCGGTTAAGCTCACTATCTTCCCCCACCAATACAATATGCACTTCAAGGCCGGCCAATAAACGGCTATTGGCTAATAAGGTGACGGCTTGTTTGGTACTGTCACTGCCATCAAAGGCCAACAAGACCTTTGATGGCGCTCTAAAATAATCCTTAGTGAGTAACATAGGACAATGCAAGGTACGCGTAACTTGCTCAACATGACGGCCCAAGTGCGGGGCATCAACGGCGGAGTTGGCGCCGTGGCGCCCCAGCACCAATAAGCGGGTATTCGGCTCAAGCTCAGCAATGGTGTCAACCAGCTCACCGTGCCTTTGGGTTGTGTTGGCCAGCACTCCACTTTTAAGCACGTGAGCTTGCGCAGCTTCTAACAGTTGCTGACCGCGCTCGGCAGACTGTTTATTTTGCTTGGCATCAATATCGCTTAAATGGGTGAGGAGTTGCTCTTGGCTGCCAACGCCAATACTGCCACTTAAATCTGGTGACACACTGGCGGCCACTTTATTGGGTACATGCAATAAAGTGAGGGGGGCATCTAGACGCAAGCTTGCCCAGGTTGCGGCATCGGCCACGGCGTTGGCGTAACGCGAGCCATCTATACAAGCCATTACATTAGTAGTCATGGTGTTCTCCTTTTAGTGGCTCTGAGCTTAATGCCCCATTAGCTTAGCAACGGCTTTGGGGTCATTATGTACGGCAAAACGGTCAACTAAGGTGGCGCTGGCTTCATTAAGGCCAATCACTTCAACCTCAGCCCCTTCACGTTTAAAGCTTAATACCACTTTATCTAAGGCCGCAATGGCACTGATGTCCCAAAAGTGTGCCCGAGACACGTCAATACGTACGTTTTTAATGACCTCTTTAAAATCAAACGCGCTAACAAATTGCTCGGTAGAGGTAAAAAATACTTGGCCTGTTACTTGGTATTCGCGAGTGTGGCTATTTGGTGAGTGAGAACCCACATATAAGATTTGCCCCACTTTGTTGGCGAAAAATAATGCGCTTAGCAGTACCCCTACCAAAACACCATACGCCAGATTGTGGGTCATCACCACAGTAGCAACCGTGGCCACCATCACAATACTGGAGCTAACGGGGTTGGCTTTTAAGTTAACAATAGAGCTCCAGCTAAAGGTACCAATAGACACCATGATCATAACGGCAACTAAGGCGGCCATTGGAATTTGTGATACCCAAGGTCCTAAAAATACCACCATCATTAATAACACTACACCCGCAACCAAGGTTGACAGGCGGCCACGGCCACCAGATTTTACGTTAATCACCGATTGACCAATCATGGCACAACCGGCCATGCCTCCCAGTACCCCAGTGGCTAAGTTAGCTAAGCCTTGGCCTTTACACTCGCGGTTTTTATTACTCTTGGTGTCGGTTAAGTCATCAACAATGGTGGCGGTCATCATAGATTCAAGTAAACCGACTACTGCCAGTGACAAGGAATAAGGAAAAATAATCAGCAAGGTTTCAAGGTTAAGAGGGACATCAGGCCATAAAAAGATAGGCAGGCTATCAGGCAGTTCACCCATATCACCCACAGTGCGAATATCAATACCAAATACGATGGCAATGAGGGTTAAGCTTACAATGCACACCAACGGGGAGGGCAGTAACTTACCCAAGTGCGGTACCAGTGGCAGTAAATAAATAATCCCCAAACCGGCCGCCGTCATGGCATACACATGCCAAGTGACATTAATAAGCTCGGGCAATTGCGCCATAAAAATCAAAATGGCCAGCGCGTTAACAAAGCCGGTCACCACAGAGCGCGATACAAAGCGCATTAGCTCGCCCAAGCGTAAGTAGCCGGCAATAATTTGCAGCAAACCACATAATAGGGTGGCCGCCAGTAAATACTCTAAACCATGCTCTTTAACCAAGGTCACCATGAGGAGTGCCATGGCTCCCGTGGCGGCCGAAATCATACCAGGGCGGCCGCCTGCAAAGGCAATCACCACCGCCATACTAAAAGATGCATACAAACCCACTTTAGGGTCGACACCCGCAATAATAGAAAAAGCGATGGCCTCTGGGATCAAGGCTAAAGCCACGACTAGGCCGGCGAGTACGTCTCCTCTAATATTAAAAAACCAAGTTTGTTTGAGGGTCGATAGCATGGTGAATGTTCCAGGTTATAAAGCGAAAGTGGTGACAAGGGCAATTGAGAATAATGTCTGGGTGTTATGCAACTGGCTCAATGTTTATTCAATATTCTTAATTATATTATCAATGGTACAAGCCAAATCGCGGCTATTATAGGGGGCTGACGCTCGTGTCACAAGGGGCGCTAAGGCACGCCCACCTTTGGGTTATGGCTTGGATAGTAATTGTGCGTTAGCTTCAATCACATGATGAGCAAAGCCGCTGCCTGCTTCTTCATAAATATTAAAGATATCGTCAACACCCAGCTCGCGTAATTGTGCCCCTTCATCGGGGTAACAAATAATAGCGGCCACCCGGCCTTTAAAGTGGTTATAGCGAATCTGCTCAAGCGCATACAGGTTACCGGCGTGGTTGGGCATGGCTAAAAAGATGTATTCTAACTGATCGCTAATGCTGGTTTTATCCCAAAAGTCCGAGTCAGAGGCGTCGCCTTCAATGGCGTTAATATCCAGCTCTTTTAATAATTCTATTTTTTTTACATCGCTGTCTATGCCCAGTAATTGTCCAGGATAGCGCTGCTCAAGCTCCATATAAGCCCCTTGACCAATGCGACCCATCCCAATAATCAGCACCTTGGCATCCCCTAACTCTATGGGCTGATCATTGGGATGTAATACGGTATTTTCTTTAGGTTGAAAGCGGGTCATTAGCCGCCTATAAATGCTTTCGTTATGGCTATTAAGTGGAGCAGACACCACAAAAGAGAGCGCTAACGCAATAGAAATCACTATCGCCCAATCGTTACTCAGTAGCCCTTGTTTTGCGGCGAGCGCGGCTACAATTAAACCAAACTCTGAATAGTTAGAGAGACTAAAGGTGGCTAGTAGGGCGGTACGTATACGCAGTTTTGAACCTTTATACAGCGTATAATAGAGGAAGCTTTTAAGGGGTAAAACCAAGAGTAAAATACTGGCAATCCATAAGGTTTCTACTGTTGGTAAACCATTAAGACCAATACTTAAGAAGAAAGCGACTAAAAAGAGCTCCTTCATATTAAAAAACGACTTAGCTAAGGCTGATGCACTGTAATGAGAGGCCAACATCATGCCCACAATTAAGGCACCTAAGTCGCCCTTAAGCCCGACGAGTTCAAAGCCGCCATGGCCCACCACTAAAGCTAAAAAAACAGCGAATAGCGTTTGTAGTTCACCATGACCAATGCGAGACATCACCCTAAAAGCGACCAAGCGCAGTAAGGGGAGCAGAATAATTAAGCTTAAGGCCCAAAGGGTGGGAAGCTTACCGCTGGAAGCGGTTAAAAAAGCCACCGCAAACAAGTCTTGCATCACCAGTACCCCAATGGCAATACGGCCATAAAAGGTACTCATATCACTGCGCTCTTCTAATACTTTAACGGCAAATACTGTGCTCGAAAAACTCAAGGCAAAGCCCATTAGTATGGCTTGGCGCCACTCTAGCTCCATGGCTAAGCTAAAGCCGATGGCTTTTATGGCCAGTAACACTAGGGTAAAGAGTAAGGTGGATAAAATAATGTGCCCAGATGCTGTGCCCCAGACTTCTTTTTGCCACAAGGTTTTAATGTCGAGCTTAAGGCCAATGCTAAACAGCAGCAAGGTTACCCCTAAGTTAGCCAGCGTATCTAGCGTCGCATTGCTCTCATAGCCCATGGCGTTAAGCACAAAACCGGCCGCTAAAAAGCCAATGAGCGGCGGTAAATTAATTAAGTAAACCAGTAAGCCACAGCCAAAGGCGATAGCAATAAAAGAGGGATCCATGACATCTACTTATGTTTGTGTCGGGTTAAAATAAATCTATATCGCCTGCACAGTCATAAATGTGCTGCGGGCGAAAGGGCATATTATCAATGTCGGCCACTTGGCTTACGCCTGTTAACACTAACGCGGTTTCTAAACCAGCCTGAAAACCCGCTAAAATATCGGTATTTAAATTATCACCCACAATAAGGGTGTTTTCAGAGTGGGCGTCCATGTGATTTAAGGCGGCGCGTATAATCCAGGCGCTGGGCTTACCTACATAAAACGGCTTTTTACCTGTCATGCGCTCAATGGGGGCACATAAAGCACCACAGGCGGGGTGCATTTTAGGGCCATGAGTATCTGGGTTAGTCGCAATAAACCGAGCGCCATCGGCAACAAAGCGCGCGCCCATTTGCATCATGCTCCAATTATAATTACGGGTTTCTCCCACTACGACAAAGTCTGGGTCAATATCGGTAATAGTAAAGCCCGACTTATACAGTTCATGAATTAAAGCGCCTTCGCCAATGACATAGGCTTTTTGCCCTTGTTGGCAGCGCAAAAAGTCGGCAGTGGCCATGGCGGAGGTATAAAACAGCGATTCAGGCACTTCTATCCCTGCGGCATAAAAGCGATTTTGTAAGTCCCGTGGTGTTTGAGCTGGGTAGTTAGTTAAAAATAATAAGTTAATATTTTGTTCTAGCACGCGGCGAACAAAGGTATCAGCACCGGGAATTAACTCATTATTGTGCAAAATGACGCCATCAATATCACAAATAATATTCTTTATATTCACTGGACTCTCCTTGAACCCGTCTTAGCGCTGCTTGGGGTAGGGGATAATTATGGCCCCACTTTTTTATTAGACAATGACTCTATCAGTTTTCTATGCACTTTAGCAGGGGGCCTAGCTGATGAGTTCGCCGCTGAATGGTGCGCGCTCGCCCTTGTACATAAGCCGACGGCTGGTCTGCATGATAAACTCTAGGGTTCGGCAAAACCGCCGCCAGCAACGCTGCTTGATGACGACTCAGCTTGGCCGCCGAAGTATTAAAATAAGTCTGGGCGGCGGCTTCAGCGCCATAAATGCCTGGGCCAAATTCGGCAATATTTAAATACAGCGTCATCACGCGTGATTTAGGCAGGATCAGCTCTAGCATAGGGGTATAAACCGCCTCTAAGCCTTTTCGTATAAAGCTTCGGCTAGGCCATAAATAAAGATTTTTGGCGGTCTGCATGCTAATGGTACTACCGCCTCTTAATTTGCCCTGATCTTTAAATTCATCTAACACATCGGCAAAGGCGGCCCAGTCAAAGCCATTATGTTGACAAAACTTATTATCTTCGGCGGCAATGACAGACGCTTTTAGATGTTGAGAAATGTTATCAGCTGCTTGCCAATCTTTTGCCCAGCTTTCACCTTCAAACAGGCGAATCACCATCAAAGGCGTGGCAGGCACGGGTACATAGCGATAAATCAGCGTCAGTAGCAAGGGCACCAGTATTAACAAAGCCAGTAACCAAAAAAAGCAGCGCTTTAAAAAAGAGAACATTCAACACAGTCCTTGTTGTGGATCAGCAGGTACTTGCTATCTTATCTGGTAGCCATCAAGACATATTTTTTTGGAGAAACACCGTGTCCTCTTTTATTCGCGAGCTGCCCAAAGTTGAATTGCACTTACATATTGAAGGCACCTTAGAGCCAGAAATGGTGTTTTACTTAGCTAAGCGCAATGGTATCACCCTCGATTACGCAGATGAAAGCGCCTTGCGCGCTGCATATCAGTTTAACGACTTACAGTCGTTTTTGAACATCTATTATCAAGGCATGCAAGTATTGCAAACTGAGCAGGACTTTTTTGATTTAACTTGGGCCTATCTTGCACGTAGTCACCAAGAAAATGTACGCCATGTTGAGATATTCTTTGACCCCCAAGCCCATACCGAGCGAGGGGTCGCCTTTGCCGATGTAGTAAATGGTATTAGTGGTGCTTTAGCAAAAGCGAAGCAAGAGTGGGGGCTAACCAGCTACTTAATCATGTCTTTTTTGCGTCACTTATCGCAAGAGGCCGCTTTTGAGACCTTGCAGCAAGCAAAGCCGTTTAAATCATTTATTACTGGCGTAGGTTTAGACTCTGCTGAGCGTGGTAATCCACCCACTAAATTTACCCAAGTGTTTGCCGTAGCGGCTCAACAAGGCTACCGGTTAGTGGCGCATGCTGGGGAAGAGGGGCCTGCCAGTTATATTCGTGATGCGCTTGATATTTTAAAGGTAGAACGTATTGACCATGGCGTGGCCGCCATTCATGACGCACCGCTGATGGCGCGTCTGGCACAAGAGCGCATTCCGCTTACCGTGTGTCCCTTATCTAACCTTGTGCTTAAAGTGGTGGATGATATGAGTGAGCATCCCATGTTGGCCCTGTTACATGCTGGGGTATGCGTGACGGTGAATGCTGACGATCCTGCGTATTTTGGTGGTTATATGAATGCCAACTATCAGGCGCTACAAGAAGGGCTTGGTGCCAGTGATGCCGATCTGTTGCAGCTGGCATTAAATAGTGTAGAAGCCTGCTGGCTACCGGAGTCTGAAAAAGCCACCCTGGTTGAGCGCATTCGTGCCCATGGTCAACAGTACCTTGCGTAAAGCGAGCTTTGGTCACCGACTCATAAAAATAGCATTAAAGAAATAGCCATTGGCGCCGATACGCTTTTATCGAGCAATAGGAGAGCCATTGTGCGCATTATTACCTTAATAGCTGGGCTGACCCTGAGTGCAGGAGCGTGGGCCCAGCCCCAAGCTTATCTGGCCAATTTGGATCAGTCATTATGGCGTCTTACGTCAGATTCGGCCATTGAATGCCGATTAGAGCATCCTATTCCTCGTTTTGGTACTGGGGCTTTTATCAGCCGTGCATCTAAAAATATTAATCTAGAGTTTGCGCTAAGTAGCTTACGCGGCCAACCTCGTACTCAAACCGCTGCCTTAGTTAGTGAGCCACCGCAGTGGCAGCCCGGCCGTGGGGGTCAGCGGTTATCAACTGTCACATTTCATCAGCAATTTGATGGCATGGTAGAGCAGCAATCGGCATGGGTGATGTTAGAAGAGCTCAATGAAGGGCGCTGGCCTACCTTTTATTTTGATAACTGGTTTCGTAACGGTAAGCAAACCAGCGTTGGCTTATCGTCGGTCAATTTTCGTGCCCGTTACGATGCGTTTTTAGATTGCCAAGCCAACCTCTTGCCTTATAGTTTTGAGGATATTGCTTTTAGTGTGCTTAATTATGTGAACAACGAAGATGCGTTAACAGAACACTCTAATCAGCGTTTGGCCATGATTATTGAGTATGTGAAAGCCGATCCCGATATCGATGAAGTGGTGATTAATACTTACACCGACAGTTTTGGTACTGCTTATCATAATAAACAGCTATCGGAACGCCGCGCTAAAGCGATAAAAAACTACTTTATTGAATTAGGCCTGCCCGAAAGCAGTGTGAGCTTAGAAGGGCACGGTGAGCGCAGACCTATAGCAGACAACCGCAATCCAGACGGGCGTAACACTAACCGCCGAGTCGTGATAAGTCTGGGAGCTAAAACCCATATTTAGCCTTTTCTAAACTGCACCCCACACTCATACTCGCGATCTCTTTCTGCTGTGCGACCTACTTTATACGTCGCACATTATATCTAAATATTTCCTCTTGCACGGCCCTCACAGTTCCGGTGTTGCACCTTCTTATCCCCGACTATTACAGGCATAATAACGCGCTTTCATATCTGACATTCACACAGAGCACTCTTTGTTTTAAGGAATAAACATGACTTGGTTAATGTATTTGGCGCTAGGAGCGTTTGCGGGCACGCTGGCGGGCTTATTTGGGGTTGGCGGTGGCCTTATTATAGTGCCTGTGCTGATTATCAGTTTTAAACTGCAAGGCATAGGCGGCGACTTAGTCACCCATATGGCGGTGGGAACCTCATTAGCCACCATAATGTTTACTTCGCTCAGCTCTATTCATACCCATCACGGTCGTAAAGCCATAGATTGGAAATTAGCCGCTATGCTCTCGGTTGGTATTATTGTGGGCGCTTGGTTAGGGGGCTATACCGCTGATAAATTATCTGGGCCTTTATTGCAGCGCTTAATTGGGTTGTTTGCTTGGCTGATGGCCGCGCAAATGCTGTTTAGTTTGGCACCACAAGGTGGGGCACAATTACCCGGCAAACCTGTACAAGCGGCGGTGGGTGGCGTGATTGGCTGGGCATCGGGTATTTTTGGTATTGGCGGCGGCTCGCTAACGGTGCCTTTTTTAACTTGGTGCTCGGTGCCCATACAAAGAGCGGTGGCGGTGTCGGCTGTGTGTGGTTTTCCTATCGCTTTGGTGGGGGCGCTCAGCTATGTAGTACATGGCATGGAGCATGACTCATTACCCAGTGAAGCTTGGGGTTATGTCTACTTACCGGCATTATTAGGGGTGAGTGTGGCCAGTATGCCGTTTGCGCGCTTTGGTGCTATTTTGGCGCATAAGCTATCAGCACTCGCCTTAAAACGGGCGTTTGCAGTGTTTTTGATTATCGTCGGCGCTAAGTTCTTATTATTCCCTGGCTAAAACTTGGCAGCTAATAACTGACAGCTTTCAGGCTTTCAGTTATTAGCTGTCAGTTAAACCAAATATTTTAATTAGTCATAAAAAAAGCCAGTGCTAAGCACTGGCTTTAAAAGGATGGTGGAGGAGACTGGATTCGAACCAGTGAAGGCGGAGCCGTCAGATTTACAGTCTGATCCCTTTAGCCACTCGGGAACTCCTCCACAAATTAACTTGTGTATGGGGCTAGTTATTCACTTAAAGTGTGTTGTTACTACTCAACCCATTGCTGCGTTATCGAAGCAAGACATGCATCGACTTACAAATAAATGGTGGAGGAGACTGGATTCGAACCAGTGAAGGCGGAGCCGTCAGATTTACAGTCTGATCCCTTTAGCCACTCGGGAACTCCTCCACACTTTGTGCTGCGCATACTACCAAAAAGTTTGGCCTTGTGAACCCCTAAAGTGGAAAATATTGCTAATTAAATCGAGTTTGCTGCCGATAACCATTCAAACGCCTACTTTTTACACTTTTTATATGCAGACAGAACTTAACAACACCTTGCTCGTCAACGATAGCCAACTTGGAGACCACCTTAATCAGGCGGTCTCTGAGGGGCGTCGTAGCGACTTTGGGTTGTTGCTGTCTATGTTATCTGAAGATGCCCGCGATTTACCTCGGGTAGAAGAAAGTAAAAATGAGCAAGGCGAGCCGGACTGGCGTGAATATTTTGCCTTGCCCGATGAAAATCCGCTATATGCCGAAGCGCAAGATGAAATTCGTGCGCCCCAGCTCTCTTCTCTAGCAGGTGAGCTCTATCAAGATAGTGTGCGAATGATGTTGGCAATGCGCGCTGAGCCATTAAAAGTGAATAAAGATGCTGTGCCTTACGAAGTAAGCAGCAACCTAGACCCACGTACTCAAGCAAAGCTTGCGGGCAAGTACCTTACCAGCAGTATTCCCCAAGATCCCAGCCGTATTCTATCGGTGTTAGAAGGGTTAAAAGCGTAATCTGACAGCTGATAGCCTGTCACTTAGTCAGCTCTTCTTCTTGTATTATAAATAAAAATGATATCCGCGATTAAGTTGATAATATCCTGCACTATAGTCGAACAAAGGGTCTCCTCCACCGACACGCTGCAAATACATTCATGTAACGCTCAGCACATAACATCCCTGTTATGTGCTGGTCGGTGGAGTAGATCCCTTTATCCGGCCACACACCCCGATGTCGCCTATTGGTATCGATGACCGATGCCCTTGAGCGAATGATTGAAATCAAGCCATTTTTCGAAAGAAGCTGATTTGCGCCTGCGGCCAATGCGAGAGCAAGCGTTCGCCTACACATTCAGGCAACTCGGTGCCAATGGGAAGGCAGAGGGTGTCTGCTCCGTCGACCCTCCGCGCCAGGGAGGGCGCGGCGGAGCCCCCATGGATGGGTTTATGGCGAGTCGAGCGCTTTGCCTGACTTTTACCCAAACATCAACAAAAAGATGTGACTAAGTGACAGGCTGATAGCTGACGGCTTATAGCTTACAGCTTACTACTTTCTTTACAGCCTTTTATGGCTGGCGCTAATAACTCGAGTGCGGTTTTATCGCAAGGGGGCAGGGCGGCGTCTGATTGGCGCAATGGGGTTACACGATCGCCCCAGCGAATAACACCGGCTCCCCAAGTGAGCCCTGCGCCAAAGGCGGCAGTGAGCAATAATGCGCCAGGCTTAACTCGACCTTGCTCAAGGGCGTCGCACAAAGCAATAGGCACAGTGGCCGCCGAAGTATTGCCATAGTGTTCAATGTTAACCATCACCTTATCTGCATCAAGGTCCATCTTTTTAGCTAAAGTTTCAATAATACGAATGTTAGCCTGATGAGGCAGCAATAAATCGATGTCTTGCTGGTTTACCTTAGCTTGCATTAATACATTTTCGGCAGCTTCCCCCATGCCTTTTACAGCACGTTTGAAAATCTCTCTGCCATCAAAGTTAACATCAAATAAACCATCGGTATGGGCAAAACGCTCCCGTGCCGTGCCTGAGTTAGGTACTGCTAAAATATCGTTGGCCTGTGCATCGCAGCCGAGCTTATCGGCAATTAGCCCTAGGGGCTGCTCGCTTGCCTCTAATACCACGGCACCGGCGCCATCACCAAATAACACAGCGGTGTCGCGTTTCGTCCAATCAAGGTAATGAGTAAGGCGCTCAGCCCCAATCACCAATACACGACTCATGGTACCGGCTTTAATTAAGGCTGTACCCACACTGAGTCCATATATAAAGCCAGTACAGGCCGCATTAATATCAAATACGGCGGCATTGCCTGCACCCAAATTGCGTTGTACCGCAGAGGCGGCACTGGGCACTAAAGTATCGGGGCTGGCGGTGGCCATAATAATGCAATCTATGTCTTCGGCGGTTAGGTCTGCCGCTGCTAGTGCATGCTGTGCCGCCACTGTAGCGAGTTCAGATGTGTTTACATGAGAGATACGGCGAGAACGAATACCCGTGCGGCTGTGCACCCATTCATCTGAAGTGTCTAAAAAAGTACTAAGATCTTGATTGCTTAATGCGGCTTGCGGTAAACATTTACCCCAGCCGCTAATATTGGCGTAGCGCATAATAAGCCTCTGCTCATATGATAATGTCTGCTATCGGTTATGCCTCAGCAAGGTGTTAGAGTCAAATATAACGCGACCCTCAAGCTGTCGTATTATGTTCAAATACGCCCTTGGCGCTTTAGGCGACGCTCTACCCAGGTGCGATACAACCAAGATAAACAGGGGCGCACTAAGGGTAAGCCAATCAACCAAGCGAGCAGCTTGAGTCTTGGCACGCGGCGCATTAATAAAATATAGGCGTCAATTTCCGATAAAATAGTACCGTCGGCTGTTTGCACATGCAGCTCGCGCATCACCGCCTCGGGTGTGAGCCCAATATTGTGGATGACATCTTCTTGGTCGGTAATATCAAACCAATAAATATCGCGGCCGCCTTCTCCTGCCCAGCGCTCGTAATTGGCACGATCTTTAATACAACTTTCACAACTACCGTCATAAAACACCACTAACTTATGGTGGTCTTCTTTATTATCCATCAGATCCTCCTAGCCCCTTCGGGTAGCGGTAAACGATAAGCCAACGCATCCAACATCCCAAATCCAGCTTCCCGCTTTCTTTTACCCCAAATATCGCTGTTCTAAATGCTGTTTAAAGGCACTGGCGTTTAACGGCTGGCCGCATGCTTGAGTTATTAATGTATCTGTATCGAGTAGGCTAGCATGTTGCCAAATATTGTGTTGCAACCAGTCAAATATGCTGGGTAAGTTTTGCTCAATTAAAGTGTCTAGTGGGCCAAGCTGTGCTTGCATGGCGGATGCTTGTTGGGCGGCATACATGGCGCCTAATGTATAACTTGGAAAGTAACCAAAGCTGCCATCGGTCCAGTGAATATCTTGCATACAACCGTCTTTGTAATTGCCTTTAGTGCTAAGCCCTAAGTATGTTTGCATCAGTTGATCCCAACATTCAGGCACGTCTTTAGCCGCCAATTTACCTTCAATAAGATCGCGCTCTATTTCATAACGCAACATAACATGCGCCGGATAAGTCACTTCATCGGCATCAACGCGAATAAAGCCAGGCTGTACTCGGGTATAGAGTTGCGCCAAGTTATTAGGATCAAAGGCTGCCTGATCACCAAAGTGTTGTGTTAACAGCGGGCTAAGCTGTTTTATAAAGGCAGGATGGCGGGCAAGCTGCATTTCAAAAAACAGACTTTGTGACTCATGAATGCCCATTGAACGCGCCTGACCCACGGGTAATTTTCGCCACTGTACCGGCAGGCCTTGCTCGTAGCGGGCATGGCCGGTTTCGTGAATAACGCCCATTAATGCTTGTGCCACATCTTGTTCGTCATAACGGGTGGTCAGTCGCACATCTTCGCTTACGCCACCACAAAAAGGGTGCACGCTCACATCTAGCCGGCCATGGTTAAAATCAAAGCCTAACAGTCGCATCACATCGAGCCCGAGCGCGCGTTGCTGCTCGGTCGCAAACGGCCCCTGAGGCGATAACACAGTGTCGTGACTTTGCTTATCTTGTACTTTACTGATCAATGTTGGCAGCCATTGTTTAACCTCAGTAAATACTTGGTTAAGGGTGCTACTGCGCATGCCAGGTTCAAACTGTTCTAATAAGCTGTCGTAACGCGACAGCCCTAGCACCTCGGCTCGTGCCGCTGCTACTTGTTGTGATAGGTTGACCACTTCTTCAAATAGTGGCAAAAAACCAGCCCAGTCGTTAGCGGGGCGTAAACTGCGCCAAGCGTGCTCACAGCGAGAGCCAGCCAATGAAAATGCGCCCACTAAATCGCTGGGTAGCATAGTGGCATCACGCCATTGGCGGCGCATTTCCTGTAAGCTCACTGTTTGCTCTGGGGTTAATGGGCTTTGCTCGGCGCTGGCAAACCAGTCTGCTAATTGCGGCGCTTGTAACTGCTGGTGACTTAATATCGCTAATGTGCTCATGGCCTCAGCACGGGCTTGGCTACCCCCAGTGGGCATCATGGTTGCTTGATCCCAGCCACAAATCGCCCCTAAATGTTGTAAGTGGTGTTGCTGTTCAAAGTGGTGGGTTAAGGCATCATAAGACATAGCAGGCTCCGTAAAAAAGCATTACGCCGCCTAAATAGACAAAATAAAGAAGTCGTCTGCTTAATCAAGCTGGCGGCGAATTAAAAGGTAAGCCGCAGTATAAGCAAGTTGATGATAAGAGGAAATGGCAAGCCCGGGGGAGGAGGAGTAGAGCCTGCCATTGTAAACAGAGGTTATTCGTCTGTTGATTTCGCGGTGCGCACTTTGTAAACAAAGAAACAACCCAAAAAGCTAATAATAATTGCGGTGCAAATAATCACCATCATTGACATAAAACCAACATCGCTACCAAACATTAAATCAAGCCAAAAAGCCATAGTTGTCTCCCTTCGTATGCGCTATAGAAGTATCTTAGCGACTAGTAACAATGCAATGCTGATCTTGATCAATAAAGTGCGCTGTTTAAAAGCGCGGTGCAACAGGTGTGAGTAAGCTGCCCTTTTTAGAGGCACTTTGGGGTGAATAGGATGTCTTGTACGGCTTTGATTGTTAATATTACCTTCAAGCTTTCTCATTTTTGCACCCTAGCGTGCATGTCATAGAGTGTTGTATGAAAAAAATCATAGTAACCCATAGCGGTAAGTTTCATGCTGATGATGTATTTAGTGTAGCGACACTGATGCACCTATACCCAGATGCGCAACTAATACGTACCCGCGATGCTGCCATTATTGCCACCGGCGATATAGTGGTGGATGTGGGGCAAGAATACGATGCCAATAGGGGGCGCTTTGACCATCATCAGCGCGGTGGTGCCGGTGCGCGCGATAATGGTATTCCATATTCTTCTTTTGGCTTGGTGTGGCGTCATTATGGTTTAGCGGTGTGCCAAGAAAACTCAGCGCTTGCCGATAAACTAGACGCAAATTTAGTGTCGGTGATTGATGCTATTGACTGTGGTTATGCGATATCAGGTGATGATCATGGCGTAAGCTTGAGTCAAACCATCGGCTTATTAAACCCAACGTGGCAAGAAGCCGATAACTTTGATGACTGCTTTTTACAAGCAGTGCAGTTTGCCTCTACAATTTTAATGCGCTTTATTGCCAGCGCTCGCGCCCAGCTTGATGCTTACCAAGAAGTGGTAACGGCCATTACCCAAGCCGAGGATCCTAATATTGTGGTATTGGATAAATACATTCCGTGGAAGCAGGCAGTGCATGATCATGCACTGCAGGCTTTATATATTGTTTATCCTTCGCCCTCTATGCAATGGATGATACAAGCGGTGCCGGTTTCACCCGACTCATTTGAGAATAAAAAGTCGCTTCCTGTGGCATGGGCGGGCTTATCTGGGGCCGAGCTACAGCAAGCAACAGGTATTAATGACGCCGGCTTTTGCCATAACAATCGTTTTATTGCCGGTGCTGCCTCTTTTACCAGCGCCATCGCCATGGCCAAACTGGCTAAAGAAAGTTAAAGAAAGCTGGAAGCTGGAAGTAAAAGCTTTCAGCTTCCGGCTTTGTTAACTTGATAGCCGGCATTGCGCAGTAACTGCAATAAGCCGTGCTCGCCGTATAAATGCAGCGCCCCCACTACTATTAATGCACTAGAGGGGGCTTGGTGTGCTAGTTTTTCTAGCCAGAGTTGATTGCGTGCCAGCAAGAGTTCTTGTTCAATAAAAGTAGTCATATCAGGGGATTGCTCATCTTGCAGTAAGGCTAATAGCGCCTGCTCATCTCCTGCTTGCCAGGTGCTTAATAATAATGTTAGCTGTTCAGCTAACTGTGCTTGCTCAGCCAAAGTATGACGAACAAAATCTTGCTCAAGCTGGCGCTCAGCAAGGCTCGATAACAGCTCAAACACCAGCGTAGGCGGCTCTAATCCGGTGATGGTAATGCCTTGCTGTTGTGCTAAGCGCAATAGCTGCATATCCACGCCTTTATCACTTGAAAAACCTAAGCGCTGGGCATTCGCCTGACTCAGCTGCATGGCAGCAAACCAAGGCGGCAGGGCACTTAGATGCGCCAAGTGAAGCTTATCAAGTTGTTGCTTAAGCTCAGCGGCTAAGGGCTCGCCTAATCGAGACTGCCATGTTTGCTGTTTAGGCAGGGTTAAATAGGGAGCCAATACATCAGGTGTTAAGCGGCTCGGATCCACTTCTACATACAGGTGCTTGCTGTGGGTTAAACGCGCTTGCAAAGAGTTAGGCAGGGGGGAAATACTCTCGTCTGCCAAGTGAATAGAGCCAAATAACCACAATTGCTGATCGTCTTTTATTGCAGACCATAAGGCCGGGGCCGCCAAGCTGTAACCTGCAACACCCCACAACAACAGTATTAGCCCGAGTGTAAACCGCACTGTTAACCTCCTGCTTTTAATAATAATTTATCTAATGCGCGCGCACTTAATAATCGACGTAAGTAGCTCATCATAATGGTGGGGCGAGTCTCGGGGTAGCGCACTTTAGGGTTTTGGCGAGTGAGCGCATCCAGTAGCGGCGCCATACAGGCTTCTGGTGCTAGGCTGTATCGCGAGCTAGGGCCGGGCTTGTCGAGCCGGTTTAAGGTCTGTTGATAATTGGCCTGATGGCGGCTGTTATCCATCTCAATATGTTGCATAAATGCGCGCTTTGAGTTGGCCCTAAAACGGGTTTCTATGGGGCCTGGCTCAATTAAGCTTACCTTGACTCCGGTGTTATGTAGCTCTAAACGCAAAGTGTCTGTATAGCCCTCAAGGGCAAACTTAGAGGCATTATAAGCACCGCGATAAGGCAGGGCCACTAAGCCTAAAATTGAACTGTTTTGAATAATGCGGCCTTCCCCTGCGGCTAACATAGTCGGCAATACTAAACGGGTAAGGTGATGCAAGCCAAACAAGTTACTTTCAAACTGCTGGCGCAAGGCTTGGGTAGGCAAATCTTCTAATGCTCCCGGCTGGCCGTAAGCCCCATTATTAAATAAGCCATATAATTTGCCACCTGTTAGTTGAAGGGCATTTTTTACACCTGCTTCAATGGAAGCCTCATCGCCAAGATCTAATATAACGGCAGTTAAGCCTGCTTGGCGCAGCATATCCACATCAACTTGTTGGCGAGCTGAGGCTATCACCTGAAACCCCTTATCCTGTAAAAAGTGCGCGGCACACAGGCCAATGCCCGACGAGCAACCTGTGATTAATATGCTTTTTTTAGAAGATAAACTCGTACTATGAGCAGAAGAGGACGCCATAAGGGGGTAATGCCTTTAAATTACGCAAATAGAGGCACACTTTGCCAGTGCTTGACTAAGAGGGCAAGCTGCTAAATAGATAGCAGGGCGGTAAAGCAGCAAGTTTAAGAAAGGGATGGCGCTCCCACCAGGACTCGAACCTGGATCGGCCGCTTAGGAGGCAGCTGTTCTATCCTGTTGAACTATGAGAGCACAACAAGATTATATATAAGTCTCCAACCATTGAAAACCCGCCCCTGTGCAAGCGCTTATTTCTTGCACAGGGGCGCTGGTGCTGTCTTTAAAAACTCAATGCCGTTTTTAATAAAGATCACACTCACCACAATGGCACCACCAAGCAAGGCTAAAGGGCTAGGGCGCTCACTTAATATCCACCACACTAATAAAGTGCCCAAAATGGTTTCTAGTAGCAGTAATAAACTTACCTCAGCTGAGGGGATATATTGCGGGCCTTGTTGAATCAGCGTAAAGCCGATTGGGAGTAATAAGGCGCATAATAACAGCAGCCAACCAGCATTAACGGCGTCCGGTAATGCAATGGCGCTGCCAGTAAACTTTATCCAAATAAAAGCAAATGTTGCCGTAAACAAACCACTGAGAGTCAGCATGGGGCTCATATCAATGTGTGGTCGACTGCGCGCCAGCGTTAAATTACCCGCAAGCCCTAAGGCGGCTAATAAAGCAAAGGCGCTGCCCAGCCAAGAGCCAGAGCCTAAATCGTCTATCACGATAAGACTAATGCCCACCATAGAGCCAGCAATGGCTAAGCCTGTGCGCAGGGCTAGGCGTTCATGTAAAAAGAAACGGCTTAATAGTGCGGCAATAAAAGGGGCCGAAGCCAAAATAACCAACACATTACCGGCTTTAGTAAAATGATTACCCAGCACAAAACCAAAGGTACTTACGGTGAATAATAGGGCGCAGCCTATGCCGACACGCGTACAGGCCAGATAAGCTTGCACCCAGTGGCGACGATAACGAAACACCACAATTGCAAAAAAGCCCAGCATATTGAGCAGACCACGCCACAGCACCACCTGCTCGGCCGGTAAAGTGATAAAGCGCAGCAATAGGGCATCGGGGGCAATCACCAATACGCCTAATGCGGTGATCATTAATCCTTTTTGATGGGGAGTCATGGCTACTCACATAATGAGAACATCACATTATGCTAGCACATTAACAATAACTTAAAGCAGAAGCCATATAGAGCAAGATGGCTTGACACAAGGCGCCTCTTCCCTTGGGTTATATGCCTTGGCTACTGTGTCGGATCACCAGCTCTGGTTTAAGAGTTAGCACCTGCCTTGGGCTATCGGGCTGCTTAATACGTGCCAGTAGTGTGTCTACGGCCAAAGCTCCCATCACCGCCTTGGGTTGCTCTATGCTGGTAAGAGCCGGCACTAGGTAGTGCGCCAGTTCAATATTATCGTAGCCCACAATCGACATCTGCTCGGGCACTGTCATATTCGCATCTGCTAGAGCGCGTAAGGCGCCGGCGGCCATCATGTCGTTGGCAATAAATACGGCACTGGGGCGCTGCGGTAAGGTGAGCAGGCGGCTCATGGCGATATTGCCTCCCGCCAACTCAAAGTCCCCCTCACACACCCATTCATCAGGTACGGTTAAATTTGCGTTCGCCATTGCGGTTTTAAAACCGGCTAAGCGCTCGTCGGCTGCCCGTCGGCCTAAAGGGCCGGTAATACAGCCAATATGGCGGTGGCCTAAGGCAATTAAGTGCTCGGTGGCTAATTGGCCGCCAAGTTGTCCGCCGTCTTGAATTACATCGGCCAGCATATCTTGTGGGCCCCAGTCGGCTAGCACTAAGGGTACATTAGGGTAGCGCTCAAAAATATGGGCGCCAAGCTCCAGCTGGGTACACATCAAAATAATGCCGTCTACCCGCTTTTGTAGCAGCATTTCTATATTGCTCGTTAAGCGTTTTTTATCTCCTTGGGTATTACACAAGGCTAAGCTGTAGCCTAATTCAAAACAACGCTGCTCAACCCCTTGTACTACTTCAGCAAAAAAAGGGTTGGCACTGCTGGTCACTAGCATGCCGAGCGTCCGGGTTTCTTTCACTTTTAAGCTGCGCGCGAGTGCCGAGGGAGCGTACTGTAGCGCTTTCATAGCCTGCTCAACGCGCAGTGTCACCTCTGGGCTAACAAAGCGCGTTTTATTTAGTACATGGCTCACCGTAGAGGTGGATACCTTGGCCTGTTTGGCTACATCTTTAATGGTGGCCATTATGGGGGCTCCGGCATACATGAGTATCCAAAAACGCCTGAATATCAGCCTGATAAGGAATCGATGTTTGCGCTCCCTGAGCCGTTACCGATAAAGCGGCCGCGGCTTGAGCAAACTGAATCGCTCTCAGTAAGGGCAGTTGCTCTTGTAGTGCTGCAAGTAGCGCGCCGTTAAAGGTATCACCGGCGGCTGTGGTATCAATGGCCTTAACGTTAAAGCCCGATATTAACTGGCCTGCTTTCCCGTGCTCGCTTAACCATACTCCTCGCGCGCCTAAGGTGATGATAACGGTGGCAATGCCTTTTTTATGTAAGGCCGCAGCAGCCTGCGCTGCCCCCTTATCGTCGCTTACTACTATGCCGGTAAGTTGTTCGGCTTCGGTTTCGTTGGGGGTGATCACATCCACCAAAGATAATAATGCCTCGGGCAGCGCCTGTGCCGGAGCGGGATTAAGAATAACCCGGGCTCCTTGTGCTTTTGCTTGACTGGCAGCGGCTATATTGGTTGCCAGTGGGATCTCAAGTTGCAGCAGCAATTGCTTGCAAGCCAAGCCCTCGCAGTTTGCTGCTAGTTGCTCTGGCGTTAAGTAAGCATTGGCGCCCGCAGCCAATGCAATGGTGTTTTCTCCATCACTGTTCACCTGAATGAGCGCCACGCCAGTATTCACCTGGCTGATGGAGGCAATTGCTTGAGTGTTAATGCCATCTGCGGCAAAGCCTGCCACCAAGCTCTGCGCCAAGGCATCGTCACCCACGCAAGCAATAAAGCGCGTGCTGGCACCCGCTCGCGCTGCCGCCACTGCCTGATTTGCCCCTTTGCCACCCGGTACAATCTGATAATCATGGCCGGTTAGGGTTTCGCCAGGGCGCGGAAATTGCGTTAAGCGGATCACATGGTCAATATTAATGCTGCCCACTACGGTTAATGTCATGGTGTTTGCCTTATTCACTGATCACTTGCAATGGCACTGGGATGTGTTTTTCAATGGTTTGTGCGTTCAACAGCTTATCGGCCGTTTCTACAGCAATGGCGCCAATGGCATCGGGCTGCTGAGCAATAGTGGCGGATAAACGCCCAGCTTGTACTGCTTTTATGCCATCTGCAGTGCCGTCAAATCCCACAATCAGTACGTCTTTTTTATTAGCAGCTTGCAGCGCACGCAAAGCACCCAGCGCCATTTCGTCATTTTGAGCAAACACGGCTTGTACATCTGGGTTAGCGGCCAATAAGTTCTCCATCACATTTAACCCTTTAGTGCGGTCAAAGTCGGCGGGTTGGCTGGCCAGCAGTTCAAACTTGTGCTTGGCAATTGCTTGCTTAAAGCCTTCGCCTCGCTCGCGCGCCGCACTGGTGCCGGCAATGCCTTCTAATTGAATGACTTTGGCATTACTACCGACTTGTTCGGCAATAAAATCACCAGCCATTAATCCGCCGGCCACGTTGTCGGAGGCAATATGAGACTTCACATCGCCGCGGCTGGCCGCGCGATCTAGGGTTAATACTGGCAATTTGGCGCGATTGGCTAAACGAATAGCATTGGTTACGGCATCGGAGTCGGTTGGGTTAATCAGCAGCACTTTGGCACCGCGCACGTTTAAGTCTTCTACGTTAGAAAGCTCTTTGGCAGGATCATTTTGTGAATCCAGCACTATCAGTTGATAACCTAATTCGTCCGCTTTTTGCTCGGCCCCTTCTTTCATAGTGACAAAAAACGGATTATTAAGCGTCGAAATCACCAGCGCTAAGGTTTCTTTGGCATAAGCAGTGCTGCTTATAGTGGCACTTAACAGTGCAACAGACAGTACAGTCGTGAGTTTTTTCATAATAGATTCCTTAATGGATAACATGAACCAGTTCAGTTTTATTTGTGTTTATTGTCGACCAAAACCGCCAACAAAATAACACTCGCCTTGGCAATCATCTGATAGTAAGAAGACACATCCAGCAGGTTAAGGGCATTATTCAAAAAGCCAATAATCAGCGCACCAATTAAAGTGCCCATAATGGCGCCTTTACCACCGGCTAGGCTAGTACCGCCTAACACCACGGCGGCAATAGCGTCTAACTCATAAGTGGTGCCAGCCGTGGGTTGAGCTGAAGATAAACGGCTGGTAACAATAATCGCGGCCAATGCCGATAACATGCCACAAATGGCATATACGCCAATTTTTACCCGTGCCACATTAATGCCCGATAAGCGAGCTGCAGCCTCGTTGCCACCCACGGCATAAATATAGCGGCCAAACCGAGTATGGTTTAATAAATACCAAGCACCCAAAAACGTGATGGCCATTAACCACACCGGCACTGGAATGCCAAACACATAACCGGTGCCAAACCACGCAAAAATATCGCCTGCATCAGTGAAACCGGTAGAAATAGGGCGTCCTTGGGTATAAACCATGGTAACGCCGCGCAGCAGTGTCATGGTGACCAAGGTGGCAATAAAAGCTTGCACCCGACCTTTGGCAACAATCAGACCACTTAAGCTGCCCAAGGCAAAGCCGGCCAATAACACAGCGGGCAGGGTGATAAAAATAGACAGCTCCATCGACACCATGCTGGCAGCAAAGGCACCACATAATGCCAGCACTGAGCCCACGCTTAGGTCGATACCGGCGGTTAATATTACTAGGGTCATGCCCACGGCAATAATGGCGTTCACCGAGGTTTGGCGCAAAATATTTAGCAGGTTATCAAGGGTAAAAAAGTACGGGTTTAATGCCGAGACCACGGCAATCAATATGAGTAGCGCGATCAGCGATTTTTGAGCAATCAGCCACTCTTTAGTAAACCAACGGCGGGTATTAGCGGTTGTCATTATGGGTGTTCCTCTTGATGGGGCTTACCGACAGCGGCGGCCAGTAATTGTTCTTGAGTGACAGTGGTGGCAGTAAACTCACCGTTAATTCGACCTTGGTGCATCACCATAATACGATCACTTATGCCTAACACTTCTGGCATATCAGACGAGACTAAAATAATAGCCATGCCTTCTTGTTTAAAGCGATTAATGAGCTGATAAATCTCTTTTTTGGCACCCACATCTACGCCGCGTGTGGGCTCATCCAAAATCAGCACCTTAGGGCGCGTCATTAAGCCTTTCGCAATGGCGACCTTTTGTTGATTCCCTCCCGATAAATGACCAATCAACTGATCGCGTGTGGGAGTTCTAATATTAAACAAACTAATAAACTCATCTACCGCACTGCGCTCAGCTTGGTGAGCAAGCTGTAACCCTTGGCTCAGCTCGGCGAGCGCCGATAAGCTCATGTTATTTTTAACAGATAATCCCAATATCAGGCCATCGCCTTTACGGTCTTCTGAAATATAAGCGATGCCTGCGGCCAACGCTTGTTGTGGGTGTGCGGCGCCATAAGGTTTACCAGATAACCACACCTTACCTTTTGTTCGGGGCTCGGCACCGTATAAGGCTTTTACCAGCTCTGTGCGTCCTGCGCCCATTAAGCCAGAAAACCCCAGTATTTCACCTTGATGCAAGCTAAAGCTAATATCTTCAATGCCCGGGGCGCTCATCTGTTCAACTTTAAGCACTTCTTGACCAAGAGGCGTTGCTATTCTGGGATATTGTTCGTCGAGCTTACGCCCAACCATGAGTTCAATAAGCTGATCTTCGTCTATGTCACTCACCGCGGCTTCAGCAATCCATTGTCCATCACGCAATACGGTGACGCGATCGCAAATTTCAAAAATTTCTTTTAACCGGTGAGAAATATAGACAATGGCGCAGCCAGTAGCGCGTAACTCGTTAATGACTCTAAATAAAGCGCGAGTTTCTGTATCAGTTAGGGCATCTGTGGGCTCATCCATAATGATCACATCGGCTTTAAACGATAATGCCTTGGCAATCTCCACCATTTGCTGAGCCCCTATGCTCAAGTTGCCCAAGCGTGTTTGTGGCGACTGGCGAATTTGCAAACGATCCAGTAGCGCTTGGGCATCGGCATATAACTGAGTCCAGTTAATCTTGCCAAACTTATTCACCGGCTCTCGGCCCAAGTAAATATTCTCGGCAATGGTCAGCTCATTTAAGAGATTAAGCTCTTGATGAATAATGCCAATTCCAGCCTGTTGCGACTCGCGAGGTCCTTTAAAATGACAAGGCTTGCCATGATAAATAATACGGCCTGCATCGGCTTGATAAATACCGGTCAGCACCTTCATTAAGGTTGATTTGCCGGCCCCGTTCTCTCCCATCAGCGCCATCACTTGCCCGGGATAGACGTTAAGGCCGGCTTGCGTGAGTGCTTTTACCCCCGGAAACGCCTTATCTATGGCGGTTAAAGACAGTATTGCTTCCATATTCACCTCAAAAAGGCACGCCGCAGCGCAATATCAAATTGGCGTAGGGCGTGCATTCGCCAGTGCGAACCACCGCCTTGGCTTGAGTGGTATTGTGTTTGAGCTGCTCATGACTGATGTAGTTAACAGTAATGTGCTTGCCCTGAGCGGCGCTGGCTTGTTCAATGTGTGTTAACAGTTGTTGGTGTAACTCTGGGCTGGCCGTGATCACTTCTTTAGCTAAGGTGACGTTTTCTAATTGCAGCTCGGTGAGTAGGGCGCTTAATACAGACAATAAACTCGGTACGCCTGGGCTCACCGCCAAGTCAATACGTTGTGGGCCAGAGGGAATAGGCAGGCCAGCATCGGCCAATACCAAGGTGTCGGTATGACCTAGGCTTGCGACTTGTGCCGATAGATGGCTATTTAATAAGGTGGTTTTTTTCACACTATTGGCCTTTTTGTGGGACAGATGAAGCCCAAGCGGTATGACGCCTTGATGACATGGTTTACAAAATCAAAGCCTTAAATTATATCAAATCGGTTGCGCAATCGGTTCGATAGGTAATTGTAGACAAGAAAGTGCATTATTGTGTGTGTACAATGATAAAAATGAGATCTAGATCAACAAAGCCTTTAGCAAGAGCAGCCTAAGCCAGTTAATGATAAAATACCTAACTTGATCATTCTAACGATGAGCTTACCTAGACCCTTATGACAAATGCACCTTCTTTATCGTCTGAGTTTGACGTGTTATTGGCTCCTATTTATGACTTTTTACGCTGCGATACTCCCAATGCTTGGGTTGAAGAGGCACGTAAACCGGAGAACTTACCGATTATTCTGCGCGACCATTTGCTATGTGAATTAAAAGCCGCACAAAGTGCCATGTTTTTGCTAAAACGTTATGCGCTTACCGAAGAGGGCATTAGCGACATCTCAAAGATGATGGCGCCTTATGAGCAGTTTGCTTATAACCGAGTGGGAGACTTGCACAGCTTACGAGCGAAAAACTACTTGTCTAAAACCATTAAAGCTCGGCCAGACTGCGCTTATGGGCAAGAGATGATCGATAAAATGGTATTATTGATCAGAGAAGAATTACATCACTTTTATCAGGTGTTAGAAATATTGGAAGAAAATGGCATTGCTTATGAGCCTGTGCCGGCGTCTCGTTATGCCAAAATGATGCTGAAGAAGGTACGAACCTATGAGCCCGAAGCCTTAGTCGATAAGCTCATTGTGTGCGCGTTTATTGAGGCACGCTCTTGTGAGCGTTTTGCCAAGCTGGCGCCGCATTTGCCGCCTAAAATTGGTCAATTTTATACTTCTTTATTACGTTCAGAAGCACGTCACTATCAAGATTACTTAGCCTTAGCTGATCAAATAACCGATGAAGATATTAGCGACAGAGTCGCGCTGTTTCGTGACGTTGAAGCCGATTTAATTCAATCACCCGACGATAACTTTAAGTTTCATTCCGGGCACCCGGGTAACTGATAGCTGTAAGCTTTACGCCGACCGCTTTACGAAAAACCGAACCGGTTTTATCTTTAACGTATAGCGTATAGCGTATAGCGTATAGCGTATAGCGTACAGCGTTAGGCGTACCGCGTTCTTTTAGCGCTTATTATGATGCCAGCGGTATTCATTGTTGTAGTTTTGCAACAGGCGCAGCCCGTGTTCGCTTTGTGGTGTGGTTAATACTTTTTGCGTGGGGCCGGCTTCTACCACATAACCGTTGTGCATTAACATAACGTGGTCACTAATGTGGCGCACCACACCGAGATCGTTGGCCACCAACACATAAGATAACCCCAACCGGCTTTGCAGGCTCAATAGTAAGTTAATAATTTGCGAGCGCACCGAAATATCTAAATTAGAAATCGCCTCGTCCGCTACAATAATATTGGGCGATAAAATAAGCGCGCGTGCCAGTGCTACCCGCTGTTTTTGGCCGGTTGAAATCATTTGCGGATAAAAATGATAATGATCTGGCAGCAAGCCTACTAACTTTAGAGTGTCTAACACTAATTCGTGACGCTCGGCCTCATTGAGGTTGGTGTTGAGGCTAAGGGGCATTTCTAAAATATTACCAATGTTACTGCGTGGATTAAGAGAAGTATTGGGATCTTGAAAAATCATGCGTAGCAACTGACAACGCTTTTTATCATCACCGGCTGCAATTTTATCGCCATTAATATAAATACTGCCTTTTGTTGGCGGCATCACCCCAGCCAATACTTTAGCCAAGGTACTTTTTCCTGAACCCGAATCGCCCATAATGGCCAGCGTTTGCCCTCGCTCCAGTGTAAAAGACAAGGGATGAAACGCCGTTTTGGTGACTTTGCGAAATAATCGAGTTTGAGTGACAAACTCTTTACTCAAATTATCAACTTTTAGTAATGGCACCTGACTCATGACTTGGGCTTACCTTTTTGGGGCATATTCAGCGGAAAGTGGCAGTAGTAGCTTTGCCCTTTGTACTTAGCTAATGGCGGCGTGATCACACATTTTTTTTGTGCATTAGGACAGCGTGGGCCTAATCGACAGCCAATGGGTAAGCTTTGCAGTGGAGGAATAGCCCCCGGCAAGGTATTCAGCCGTGACTTATGGGGTAAACTGCCGTCTAAGTCGGGCATCATCTGTAACAGGGCAGCCGTATAAGGGTGATGAGGCTGGGTTAATATTTGCTCTCGGGTGCCAGACTCGACCGCCTGTCCACAGTACATAACAGTAATATTATTAGTTAAACGCGCAAAGGTCGTTAAATCATTACTGATCAACAATACAGTGGTGCCCGATAGCTTATTGACACGTTCGAGTAGGCGTAAAATTTGTGCCTGATTAGAGGCTTCCATGGCATTGGTGGGCTCATCTGCCACTAATAATTTAGGCTGTGTCGCCAGTCCCATAGCAATCATGACCTTTTGGCATTCGCCTTCCGATAACTCAAAGGGGTAAGCATTTATCACGGTTTGTGAGTTGCGAATGCCCACTCTGTGTAGCAAGGATACCGCCTCTTTATGCCGCCAGTGCCAATGCTGCCACCATTTAGCGTTAGCCATACGTCTTGGCATTGCCTCTTTTAGCTGAGCACCTATGGTTTGTGACGGGTCAAGACAGCTTGATGGCTCTTGAAATACCATAGCAATGTCTTGCCCCATCATACGTCGGCGTTCTTTATGAGATAGGCTGAGCAGGTCGATATTACCAAAGTGCATCCGATCGGCCGTAACATGCCAAGTATCTTTGGCAATGCCGGCCAAGGTTTCTGCCACCAAGCTTTTTCCTGAGCCTGACTCGCCCACTAGGCCGCGAATTTCTCCCTCGGCCAGCGTTAAGCTAAATTTATCAACCGCT
Organism: Oceanisphaera pacifica; assembly: GCF_017498065.1. GTDB lineage: Bacteria > Pseudomonadota > Gammaproteobacteria > Enterobacterales > Aeromonadaceae > Oceanimonas > Oceanimonas pacifica. The sequence continues at coordinate 141,499 of NZ_JAGDFX010000003.1, forward strand.
TTCACCAAGCCCTGTGGCGTTTCTATTTCAATAGTGAGATTACGAATATCGAGTAGTGGCATTAGTCCATGACCTCATTAATGGCTTGGCGCAGCCCTTCACCCACCATATTAATCACTAATACCGTGAGCAAGATGGCCAAGCCGGGGAGGGCGACCGTCCAAGGGGCAAGAAATACTAACTCTATGGCATCGGCCAACATGGTACCCCACTCCGGTCTAGGGGGCTGGGCCCCTAAGTCTAAAAAGCCCACGGCGGTGATGTCCAAAATAGCAGAGGATAGCCCTCGGGTGGTTTGGCTAATAATGGTGTCACTGAGGTTGGGCAAAACGCCGTAGCGCAGCATATCCCAACGGGTGCCACCGTCTAATCGCAAGGCGGTAAGGTATTCTTTTTGCATCTCATCCGACACTGCATTGTAAATGGCGCGGGTAAATTGCGGCGTTAGAGCTAAGGTAATGGCAATCAGGGTGTTAAACAGCCCAGGCCCCAAGATAGCGACAAAAATAATGGCCAGCAGCAGTGACGGAATAGATAAAAGGGTATCTAATAAGTGGTTAAGAATGCTGGCTTTAAAGCCTTTGAACATGCCGCCAACAATGCCGATACTGCCGCCTACCAATAGCGCTACTAATACCGCTAATACGCCATTACCAAAGGTAAGGCGGGCCCCAAACATTAAGCGCGATAACATATCGCGGCCTAAATCATCCGTGCCTAAAAAGAAGTCCACATTACCTTCATCGGCCCAAGAAGGGGGCATTAATAACAGCTGGGTAAATTGTTCATTGGCCGCATAGGGGGCCAACCAAGGGGTAAGTAGGGTGAGCAAAGCTAACAGCACCAAGCCCCATAGGCCGATCATGGCCAGCATATTGCGCTTAAACACCAGCCAAGTCTGTTCCCGTGGCGAGCGCACCCGCACTTCTGGATAAATATTACCCTTGCTTGGCATAAACGGCCTTCCTTCTGGCTGGGTAAATTAAGGTCGACATCACTTCAACAATGGCGCTGGCGACTATGGTAAAAGTAGCAATGGCCAAAGTCCCCCCTTTTATGGCGGCATAATCTTGCAGTGCAATACTGGTGACTAGCCAGCGACCTAAGCCAGGCCAATCAAACACAATTTCGGTCATAATGGCAGAGGTCAGCACAGTACCAAACTGTAGGCCTAATGTAGGAATGGCCAGCGGCAGCGCATTGCGCAGGCCATGGCGCAACATTACATGTCGGTCGCTTAGCCCCTTAGTGAGTACCGCACGAATATAATTATGTTTGAGCACCTCAAGCAAGGCACTGCGAATTTGGCGGATCACCTCTGTGGTGGGCACTATGGCCAGTACTAATGCGGGCAGCACTAAGTGGCGCAAGGCATCTAAAAAAGCAGACCAGCGATACGGGCCATCGGCCAGCAAGGTATCTATGGTCATAATGCCGGTCACTTGCTTCACGTCATACAATAAACTTAATTGTCCCGAGACCGGCAACCAACCTAAATTCAGCGAAAAAAACATCACCAATAATAGGCCTAACCAAAATACGGGCACCGAATAGCCGATAAGCGTACCGGTGAGGATGAAGGTATCTTGCCAGCGCCCCACCCGTAAGGCTGCCAGTGTGCCAGCAGGAATGCCCACCAGTAACGAGAGAATAAAAGCGGCAATACACAATTCTAACGTAGCAGGGAAATACTGACCTAAGGCCCCCAAAATGGGTAAGCCAGACACACTGGATACGCCAAAGTCACCGGACAATAGTTGACGAATAAAGGTGATATAGCCGTTAAAAAAATCAGGTGGCTGCGCGTTCATAAGCTGAAACTCCAGCACATAAGCAATTAACGACAGCATAAGCAATGTGCTTATCAGCAACATGGTGCGACGTAATAAATACAACAGCATGATTATTCCTTGTAAGCCTTATCAAACGCCACGCCACCGTAAGGCAATAACGCGAGTCCTGTTATATTGCGCCGATAAGATAATAATCGTTGGCTGTGTATTAAGGGGATGACGGCCACATCTTGATAAGCCAACATTTGTGCTAGTTGATAATGGGAGCGGCGCTTTGCCTGTACGGGCTCTGTTAAGGCCAAATCTAATTGCTGCTCAAATACAGGGTGACACCATCGACTGGCATTAGTGGTGTTGGCAATACCATGGCAGCTTAGCAGGTTACGCAAGGTATTGTCTGGGCTTGGGGTGTCGGCAGACCAGCCTGTGAGCACCGCATCTTGACTGCCATCTTGTAACTGTTGGCTTAATAGTTGCTCGTCCATGGGCTTTAATATCACCTTGATTCCAAGTGTTGCAAAGCGCTGTTGAATGAGCTGGCCAGTTTTTAATCCATCGGGGTTATAGCTGCGCGCGCCAGCAGGCAATAATAAGGTCATGTTAATAAAGGGTTTATTGTTCTTTTTGACTCCTGTCCGCTTGCTGTCAGCGCTGTTATCAACACCGGCTTGTTTCAGCAGCCAACGCGCACGCGCCATATTGGTATCGGGCATTGTTTGAGTCTCACTGTGCGCCCAAGAGCGTGCGGGGAGTAGGGTGGTGGCTTTTCGACCTTCATTAAAATACACCGCCTGCAATATATCTTGGCGCGACAGGGCTAAGCTAAGAGCTTTGCGCACCCGAATGTCATTAAACGGCGCCTTTTGGGTATTCAGTGCAAGTAAAGATACATTTATTCCCCCTGCCTCACTGACTGCAAGAGAGGGGTCTTGTTTAATCATACTCACCTGACTGGCCGACGGGTTTGCCATGGCGTCACATTCCCCCGACAACAACTTAGCTAAGCGCTTAGACGACTGAGGAGTAATATCAAACACCAATTGTTGTAATGCTGGGGGGCCATCCCAATAATTGTTATGACGCTGATAACGAATAAACTCATCGGGGCGATAGTGTTGCAGCATAAAGGGGCCCGTTCCCACCGGCTGTTTATCTATTTGTGCGGGTGTGCCATTTTCTTGCAGCTGTTTGCCATATTCGGCTGATAAAATACTGGCATAATCTGTAGCTAGATAACTTAAGAAATCTGCATCGGGGCGAGTGAGTACAAATTCGACTTGATGTGGGCCGAGCACGCGTATTTCTCGCACCAGCTCTGTCCAGTTAATACCACTAAAAAACGGATAGCGACCGCCGCCTATAGCATGGTAGGGGTGTTGTTTATTAATAATGCGATTAAAAGTAAAGGCCACATCGTCGGCAGTCAACATACGGCTGGGGCTAAACCAGGCTGTCTCATGAAAAGGCACGGCTTTTCGTAAGGTAAAACGATAGCGTAGCCCTTGGCTATCTTGTTGCCACTGAGAGGCCAGTGCCGGTATTAGCTGCTGATTATTAGGATCTCGCCTTAACAGGCGGTTATATAACTGATGTGCGGTGGCGTCTAAGGTTTCACTCGACATCACCAACTGAGGGTTAAAACTAAGTGGGGCGTTACTAATGCAATACAATAAGCTTTTTTGTGCCAGTTGTTGGCGATGACTGTCGTTATCGCCGCCACACCCTGCCAGTAACAGACTGCTAAACAGCCCTAAAAGCCACACTCGCATTATTTAATCCTAGAATTGTACCTGCCCTAAGGCAAAAAAAATGAGCCATAACGTATTAAGGCTACAATACAAACCGTTATGTAATTGGTCTGTATGTTTTGATAAGGGCGCTAATGTAATCACATTAACGGCCTGTCTATCAAGCACAACTCACCTAACATCTTCTTTTAGTACTCGCTTCTTTAACGCGCCTATGGTGGCATTTCAGTATGCAAACATAAGCCACCTTTAGTTTAACTGATAAGATGGTACCGAGGCTTTTGGTAATGCTGACTCAAGATGCGCGCGACTCACGGGTAGCGATTTTTTTAGTGCGCAGGCTTGATTAGCGATAAGGTCGCCGTACTTCCAACACACCACTACCGCAATGCTGGCACACTGTGTTGCCTGTAACACCAGCTGGCGAGACGCTTGCTGAGCATCAATAACGCGAGCGGGATTGATGCCGGCATTTAACAGTGCGGTTCGCGATAATCGCTCGGGAGCATTGGCGATCAGGATCCAGCCATTATTCTGTTGGCTGATATTCGCTAAGTTGGCGAATAAGCGCGCTTGGGGTACGCCTCCCCAATGGCTAATACTACTGGTACCAGGGTGAGCAGAGGTATACATAAAAGGGGCTTCTAGCAATAGCGGCTGCCAGTGTATGGATGAACAAAGGGTCTGATCTGTAAGTTGCAGAGTATGCAAAAAAGTAGCCATCGATAATCCAACTCCTGTGTGTTGCTGTATGAGCATACAGTAGTTGTCTTGCTGGCAGAGATCAAGTAAAACACTGTATAAATTAACAGTCATTACGCGGCATCTTGTACTTAGGCGTCACCTTAACGGTTCAGAAGGTTTTTGGTTAAATAGCGTATTGAAGGCGCTTTATTGTTAAGTTAGCGTTAACATCAAAAAACATGACTGATTGAGCAGGAGGCGAATATGGATAAGTTGCTGCTAGAAGATATGGATCGCCACATGGTGCTGAGTATTTTAAACGAAAAGCTGCGTTTAGAATGCGATAACTTAACCACACTGGTATCACGTTACGAACTCGACACACATTGGCTAACCCAGAGTATGGAGCACATTGGGTATCGTTACGACGCAACCAGTAATCAATTTAAACCTTGTGCTTAAGCGTAAGGTTATTATGTGTAAATAGAGCAGTGATAGAAAAATTATGGAAGCAGATTTTTGGCACCAACGTTGGCAAAGCGCGCGTATTGGCTTTCACCGTGAACAGGTTAATAGCCAACTAAAAGCGCACTGGCCAACGCTGAGCTTACCTACCAATAGTCAGGTATTAGTGCCATTGTGTGGCAAGACTAATGACATGCATTGGCTGGCAGAGCAGGGCCATCAGGTAGTGGGGGTTGAACTCTCACCCCTTGCAGTACAGGATTTTTTTGCTGACAGCAAGCTGACTCCAAAGCAAGCAGTGCTTGGCCCTTATCAAGGTTGGCTCACGCCGCACATTAACCTATATCAAGGGGACTTTTTTAAGGCAGACCAGCTTAATATCACCTTTAATGCCGCCTACGACAGAGCCGCCCTTATTGCGCTGCCAGCCTCTATGCGACACCAATATGTTGCGCAGTTAGCCAGGCTACTTAAGCCTGGGGCCGTGGTGTTATTGATTAGTGTGCATTATGCCCCCGACCAACAACAGGGGCCGCCGTTTTCGGTGTCGGAGCAAGCGGTAACCGCCTTGTTTGAGCCTTACTTCACCCTGATAGAAGTGCGCCCCACAGTATCGGAGCAGACAATCCACCCCAGAGTCGCCAGCGGCGAACTCGATTTTTTTGATGAGATCTGCTTTGTACTGGTGAGAAAAGAGCATGACGAGTGACTTTTAATAAACAGCTACACGCTTTACGCTGACCGCTGTACGGAAAAGCAAACCGGTTTTATCTTTAACGTACAGCGTTAGACGTACCGCTTTCTTTAACAGACAGCTATACGCTTTACGCTGACCGCTGTACGAAAAAAAACGGTGAAGGGTGAGGTGTAAGGGGGGGGGCAAGAATACATCGACCATATTAATTTTAAGTACGCCGCTACGCGCCATCGGCCAGCTGAAGCGGCCTCTGCATAGATGTTTAGGTGTTGTTTTTTAAACTGACAGCTCTCACTTCGGTCATTGCGAGGAGCGAAGCGACGCGGCAATCCATGTCTTAGCCCGCCGGCTTTACCACTTTTACGTCAGGCTCTTTAGTAGACAAAGTATCTTGGCTTGGTAGGGTAAATAGCGTTAAATGTTAACTCCCCCTTTAGATTAAATATATTCCACTGTAAAATAACTATTCAGTCAGCCTATTGTTTATTAGTGATTTATTCACTTCGTAATGGGCTTTATGCAAATGTTGTTCTTGGTTTGCATAACTCAGCATTTTTTCACTTTATTTATTCAAGCTATGCCAAGCAGAGCTTGGTGGAGTACTCATGGAAAAAACACAGGCGAAGCAGGCTAACGCCAGCAAACGCAACCTACTTATGTTTGTGCTGCCTTCATTGTTGGGCATCTTTTTGTTTATGACCCCGGTGAGCTATCAGGGCGATCTCACTATTATGATTGCCGTGTTGGCCAAAAGCTTACAGGGGATACTTGCAGATAAGCTACCTATTATTGTGACCCTGATTATTTGTCTATCGGCGGTGTTGTCTTTATGGGTAACCTTGCTTAAGCCCATGGCAATACTTAAACACGCCTTTTTAAACACGCTGTTTAACGTGAGCCCTGTTTGGCTTATCAGCCGATTGTTAGGGGCGGTGTTTGTATTGCTGGTGTATGCCCAAGTGGGGCCAGAAATTTTATACAGTGGCGACACTGGCGGCCTAGTGCTCAATGACTTATTACCGGTACTGTTTGCAGTGTTTATTTTTGCCGGTTTACTGCTGCCACTGTTACTGGATTTTGGGCTATTAGAATTTATAGGCACCTTACTGACCGGTATTATGCGCCCCATTTTTCGTTTGCCTGGCCGTTCAGCAGTAGACTGTATGGCGTCTTGGCTAGGGGATGGCAGTGTCGGCATTTTACTAACCAGCAAGCAATACGAAGGGCAGCATTATACTCAGCGCGAAGCCGCAGTGATTGGTACCACTTTTTCGGCCGTCTCCATTACCTTTAGTTTAGTGGTGCTGGCGCAAGTTAAACTCGAACACTTATTTTTACCCTTTTACTTTGCGGTATGCGTAGCCGGTATTGTGGCCGCCATTATCGTGCCGCGCTTGCCACCGCTGTGCTGGAAAAAAGACACTTTTATTAATGGCGAATCAAGAAATGCCCAAGATGAAGCCACCCCAGCGGGTTACTCACGCCTAAGCCATGGCTATCATTTAGCGTTAGCACGAGCCAATAAGGTTGAAAGTTTAGGCCAAGTGGTACGTACTGGCGTTTATAATGCGCTAGACATGCTGCTGGGTGTATTACCTGTGGTAATGGCTTTTGGTACCTTGGCATTAGTGATTGCCGAAACCACTCCTGTGTTTAGCTGGTTAGGGGTGCCGTTTGTGCCTTTATTAGAGTGGTTACACATACCCGAAGCGGCGGCGGCCTCACAAACCATAGTGGTGGGTTTTGCTGATATGTTTATTCCGGCCATCTTGGCCTCGTCCATTGAAAGTGACATGACCCGCTTTGTGATTGCGGCGTTATCGGTCACGCAACTTATTTATATGTCTGAAGTGGGTGCCTTGTTACTGGGCAGCAAGATCCCCGTTAATGTAGTAGAGCTGTTTGTGATCTTTATACTGCGCACGTTAGTCACACTGCCAGTGATTGCCTTAGTTGCCCACTGGGTGTTTTAACTAAAAAGGGGTCGGAGTCATTTACGGGCATAATGCTGACAAACAGGCGCTAGGGCGTGCTGTATCAGCAAAAAGGGTCGGAGTCATCGATAAATGACTCCGACCCTTTTTCTGTGTGTTGGCTTGCTTACTGTTGTTGGATCATCCAAATTTGGAAGGCTCGCTGGGTGTCTTTATCGGCGCTGTTCCACCAGTATTTCAGCATATCTAATGAATCTGCATCTACTGCGGCATCACCAAACTTGGCTGTGGCTGCTGCTACAGCGGCGTCGGTGCGGCCATTAAAATCTTTATTTTCTACCTTTAGGTAATCTTGTATACCACTGGCTAAATTTAAGCCGGCAGGGCGATGAATGGTATAAACCTCAGCAGCAACAGCCTGACCGGTGCGCTTGTCTACTATGCTTATTTGGCTGGCTTGATCGCGTAAAAAAGCGCGAGCTTGCTGATAATTAATCGGCTTTTTATATTCAACGCTTAGATTGGCATCGGCAGGTGTGTCTAGGTTGATAATAACGGGATCACCTTCCATTACTCGAATATGCTGTTTGGTTGAGTAGTCTTCTACATACTCCAATACAAACTGATGTTTGCCGCCTTTGACTTCTGTGGAGTGCACTGTGTTAAATGCGCTGTGTTTCGTTTTTTCACCATCAACCAGTAGTAGTTGATAAGGTTTGGCTGCTTCAAAAGTAGCCGCATTAGCGCCAAAAGATAAGCCTGCCAAGGCGAGGGCGGCAAGGGTTAAGCGTGTTTTCATTAAGGTGGGCTCCTAAGCCGTAATTAAATCACTTTACCTTGTGTAATAGCAGGCCAAAGTGAATCATTCCATCATTGGATATCATAAATTTAAACATAAAGATTGTGACAAGTTAATGAGTTAAGCGCAATAACTAACAAAGTTTAAGGCAGCGACAAGCTTAAAGGCAATCCTATAACTTGGGTCATTGCGAGCGCAGCGCGGCAATCCATTCCAAAGAAAACGCTACGCCTAACGCTGACCGCCTCACGTTAAAGAACTCGGCCAAAGCGGACGGGCTAAAATAATCCGGTAAGGAGTGAGGGGATAGATAAGGGCAAACTCTGTAGTCTTGCGCTTTAGCTGCAAGTCTTGCGGAGCAAGAAGGTTGTCCCCTTTACACCTCACTCTTTACTGTTTTTCCATGCAGCTGTTTGTTAAAAGGCGGTAGGGCTTGTAGTAGGGCGGGGCCGTAGCGTTTGCTGACTAAGCGTTTATCTAATAACACAATGCGCCCGGTGTCGGTTTCGGTGCGCAGTAAACGGCCACAGGCCTGAATTAATTTACGCGACGCTTCGGGTAGGGCTAATTGCATAAAAGGATTGCCACCACATAGGGTGATCCATTCAGCCATGGCTTCTTCAACCGGCGAGGTAGGCACGGCAAAGGGCAGTTTAGTAATAATCAGGTTGGTTAAATAATGGTTGGGCAAGTCTAAGCCTTCCGAGAAGCTGCCAGTACCAAATAAAATGCTGGGTTGTTTACCATCACATTTGTCTTTATGCAGCCGCAACAAGGCTTGGCGGCTGGCTTCTCCTTGTACTAACAGCGAATAGCCTTGGGCTCTAAGGCTGGCGGCGACGTGTTGCATTTGTCGGTACGACGAAAATAACACTAAGCTTGCCGCCTGATTTTTAAGCCAAATAGGAATTTGGGTGGTCAATAAGTCATTAAAGTCGGGGTGGCTTGGCTCACACGCCAGATCAGGAATAATCAGCTGGGCTTCAGCATAGTTAAACGGTGAGTTAAGGCGAATATAATGGCTGCCGTCGTCTTGGCGTAACCCCACCGCACGGCGAAAATAACCAAAATCATTCAGCGCCGTTAAGGTGGCCGACATCATCACCACGGCACTGGCCCGAGACCAACACCATTGCTCTAATAAGTGCCCCACTGCTAAGGGGGTGGCGCACAACATAATGTCTTGATGGTCTTTTTTATCGAGCGCTAGCCAGCGGGCAGGGGGCGTTTGTTTTGGGCCTGGGGCGCGCAGTAATAAGGTGGCGCCATCGCGAATTTGCTCCCCTTGCAGTTGTTGCTGGCTAATAATCGCCAAGGCAGCTTCAATGGCAGGGGCCTGAGACGGATTAAGCTTAAGCTGGTCTGCAAGCTGAGTGTTAATGGGCCCCAGTGCGCGGCAAAAGGTTTGGCTGTCTTCTTTTACTATGCTTAACCGCTCATCTAGCCCGCAGGGTAAGTCGCCGGTATTAAAGCGCAAACAGCCTTGCTCATCTGTGGTTAATTCTTGGCGTTGCAGCGCTGAAAATAGCGTTTGATAGACCTGAGTTAATGCCGGTATTAATTGGGCCGAGCTGTGTTGTAAGCGGCCAATGGCGCTTTGGCCGTCTACTCCCAATAAATCATTAAGCTTGCCTTGCCATTTATTAAACTGCTCTAAAGAGCGCCTAAGCTGGCGCAGGTTTAAGCGAATAGAGCCTTGTTCGCGAGCGACGGTCGCAATATGGTGGGCTTCATCCAAAATATATAAACATTGCTCGGGCTCGGGCAATACAATGCCGCCGCCCATGCTTAAATCGGCCAGCAAAAGCGCGTGATTCACCACTATTACATCGGCGTGTTCTAGCTCGGCACGGGCTTGATGAAACGGGCAGTGCTGGTGCCCCAGCATGGGCTGGCAACTGTGGCGCTCGGCTTGCAACTGCTGCCATAATGCCTGATCGATGGGGCTGGGCCAGCTGTCGCGATCGCCTTTCCAGCTTTGGTCTTGATAAGCTTGCCATAGCTCAGCAAGCTGAGTTTGCTGAGTGGCGGTTAACGGGGCGGATAAAGTGCTTTCAAATGATCCTACATCAAACATTTGGCCTTGCGATGTCCCCCCAGCAAGATCGGCCAAGCGCCGTGCGCAGCAATAACGGGCACGGCCTTTGGCTAACGCAAAGCGAAAGCTGGGCTTGCTGTAAGGCAAAAATAACGGCAAGTCTTTATCCACTAACTGCTCTTGCAGCGCCAAGGTGGCGGTTGAGATCACCACTTTTTTTTGATTGGCTTTTGCCCACGGAATACCCGCTTGTAAATACGCCAACGACTTACCAATGCCGGTGCCGGCCTCGGCCACCAAAATGCGCCGTGCTTTATCATATTGGCCCAGCAAAACTTTGCCCATTTCAGCCACTAGGTAATTTTGCTCGCGGCGAGGGATAAAGCCTGGCAAGTTTTTGCTTAGTCGGCGATAGTTTTCTTGTACTAAGGTTTGATAGTGATTGGCAGGCTGATGCTTGGTTGACATTATATTGGCTTATTAGTTGAGCGTAGGGGCAAGCTTAAGTAAATACTTTGTTCATTATAGAGGAAGTGGCGCGCTATTGTGAGTGCCGTTAATGGGCATGGCAAGCGTTGGCAATGTTTATATTATATGTTAGCTAACACTTATATTGCATTTATATGACCATTTATATGACAGTGTTAGTCGCAAAATTATTGTGGCTGCGTTTTTAAGCTGTTGAGCTCAATTTTATTGCGCCAGAGTCTAATTGTCATAAAAAGTTCCTGTTATTTTGTTGCAAGCAAAAAATAGCGGTGCTAATGTGTTTAGCATAGTAACGCTTGGCGTTGCTAACACAGGGAAAAACAAAGACTTAGTGTTTAACTACAGTAGGCATATAAAAATCATGAAAAAAACAATTTTAGCTCTAACTATTCCTGCATTGTTTGCAACGTCTGCAAGCGCAGTTGAAATTTACTCAGCCGAAGACGGCTCAAAAGTTGATCTATACGGTCGCCTGCAGTACCACGCAGGTGGTTTAGGTTATCAAGGTGGTGGTGAGCGCCAAAACTTTGGTGGCGAAGGTCAAATTCGTGCTGGTATTAACTTTAACCAAGTACTAAACCAAGATATCTCGTTAATTGGTAAGTACGAAGCCAACTTTGATGCAGAAAGCAAAACTAATAGTGTTGGAAATGGTAAAAATAATGCTAATAACGAAATCGATACTCGTTACGCTTGGTTAGGTTTTAGCTTTCAAGACACCACTACCCTTACTTTTGGTAAAAGTGAAGCGCCGCGTGCCCAGTTAACTGACCTAACTGACACCTTAGATATCTTCGGTGCAAATGTTACACGTGCGGGTGGTTTTAACCGTGTTGATGACCAAATTCGTGTATCTTATGCGGCCAACGGTTTAGATTTGCGCGGTGCTTATGCTTTTAACGATGATCGTAAGCAAGATCAAAGTATATTTAATAACGATATAGACGACACTCGTTGGGGCGTTTCAGCAGGTTATACATTACCAATTAACTTAGGTTTTGTAGCTTCTTATAACCAAGAAGATAACGACTATGTTACTGCTGGTAGCACAGACAAAACCAAAGAGTGGGGCTTAGGCGCACACTATAGCATCGATGGTTTTTACTTTGCCGGCCTATACGGTCAGATTGATGAGAAAAATACCGGACTTGCTGACGATGATGGCGCTAAGTTCTGGGAGCTTCAAGCTTCTTACAATGTAGAGGAGTGGACTTTAATTGCTAACTACGCAAATGCTAAAGGTCGTAAGGCGTCATCAGGTGATAAGCTAGTTGACGAATATACTTTAGCCGCTCGTTATGCATTCACGCCTAAGACTAAAATTTATGCTGAATACGTAATCAACGAAATCTCAGATGAAGACGATCTGTACGGTGTTGGTATTCAGTACAACTTCTAAGCGAGTTTAAGCGAGGCTTAAAACTAACTTAAGAAGCATAAAGCCGGCGCAAGCCGGCTTTTTTTATTGGTGAAACAAGCGCCCAAGCTGCATTCCTGCGCAGAACATGGGAGCGAGAAAAGCTGGGGTTGGGGATTAGGGACTCGTGATTAGAACACAGTTGACCTGTCAGTGACTATTCCCTGTTCACCCATCACTCACCACTCATCACTTTTTTCGCTCTTACCAATAAAAATTCCTTTCAGATCTGATCTCTATTTTTCCGTGTTCTTCCGTGTATTCCGTGGCAAAGCGCCTTTAGGTTTATCTTTCTTGGCGCTAGAAGCCGGGCGCTGGGCGCTTTTTTTCATTCCCGCTGTTACAATCTTACCCTCTACTTTTTAGCGACAGCCCTACAACACTATGCGTTTAATTTTGGCCCCCATGGAGGGGGTGTTAGATCACTTAATGCGAGACTTACTGACCCGCATTAACCCCTTCGACTTATGTGTGACCGAATTTGTGCGCGTGGTTGATATGCGCCTGCCACCCAGAGTTTTTTATCGCTTGTGTCCCGAGTTGCATCAAGGCTGCCAAACACCTGCTGGTACGCCGGTACGTATTCAATTATTAGGGCAAGAGCCAGACTGGCTGGCAGAAAATGCCGATCAGGCCTGCTTACTAGGCGCACAAGGTATTGATCTTAACTTTGGCTGCCCGGCTAAAACTGTCAATAAAAGCCGGGGCGGTGCCGCTTTATTAGCCGACAGTGAACTGCTTTATCAAATTGCCAAAGCGGTACGAGCGGCCGTGCCTGCGCATTTACCGGTTAGCGCTAAAATTCGTTTAGGCCTAGAAGACAGAGATTCTTACTTAGAAAACAGCCAAGCACTGGCAGCGGGCGGCATTAGCGAGTTAGCCGTGCATGCCCGCAGTAAGCAAGATGGCTATCGCCCGCCGGCATATTGGCCTTTGGTGGCAGATATTCGCCAAGCATTGTCGATTCCGGTGATCATTAATGGGGAAATTTGGAATGCCCAGCAGGCATTAGCGGCGCAAGCACAAAGCCAGTGTTGCGATGTAATGCTAGGCCGAGGTGCGCTGGCACTGCCCAATTTAGCCGCCACCATTAAACACCATGCCCCCACCATGAGCTGGTCACAAGTAGTGGCCTTGTTATTAGATTATTCGGCATTAGAAGTAGAAGGCGATAAAGGCGTGTATTACCCTAATCGCATTAAGCAGTGGTTGCGGTATTTAAAAGAACAATACCCCCAAGCAGCTTCTTTATTTACACAGGTGCGCACGCTTAAACATACCGACGACATTCGTCGTACTCTTATCGCTCTTTGATTTGCGTCATAATGTGATGCCCACGCTCACCGTATACTGCTGAGTATATTCAGTTTTTGGGAACGCATTATGAGCCATACACCCGAGTCTCAATTAACAGAGCGCCTACACACAGAAGCTAAAGTTCGCCAAGGGGCCTTTTTGCAGGCCCTTGCTGCGCTAGATGCCCCCCTTGCCCTCACCTTTGAGCAAATTGGCGCAGATGAATGGGCGGATCATCCCGCTTTATTAGCCTGGCCACAGTTACAATCTTATATTATAAAACTTAAGCAGGTAGATGCGGCTTTGTGCCAACAGCAGCTAGGGTTATATGGCCTGTGCAGTGATTGTGAGGCCGACATTAGTCGCGAGCAATTATATCAAGACCCTTGTCGGCAACGTTGCAGTCACTGTCACGCTAAACACCTTAATAGCCAACAAGCGAGCTGGGCACTTTAACGTTACAAAAGAGTATGCAGCACTAAGCCCGTCTTAAAGCTTGGCGAGGGGCGGCGGGTGAGTCGACCGACTTTAGATTACCTACCTCACAGATTTTAGATTTATCTGCGACTTCTTGGTGTGCTTTATGTATCTTGTATTATGCCTGTTGCAAAAAGGCTGTTTCGATTTAGCATCTGTTTTTCCTTTCTTTATAAACGTTTATTTTTATACCTGATGGAGCACTAAAATCTAGGCTCTTATTTAGGAGTCATCATGATTGAGCTAAAAACCCGCCTTTGGTGGCGTGCAACCTTGGCCTTAGGGTTAGGCTCTATGCTGGTATTTATTAATTTATATATTGCCCAGCCTCTGCTGCCTTTATTAGCACAAGACTTTAATGTGTCGGCACTGTCGATTAGTTGGGTGCTGTCTATTTCTACTTTAGGTTTGGCCATGGGCCTATTGTTTTGGGCAAGGGTTGCAGATAAGCGAGGGCGTAAGTCCATTATGTTGGGCTGCTTATTGGCCGCCTTACTCTTAGGCTTGGTTATTTCACAGCTGAATGATTTTAGTAGTTTATTGATTGCCCGAGGCTTACAAGGTTTCTTTTTAGCCGGCTTGCCTGCCACTGCGGTGGCTTATATGGGGGAGGAGTTTACACCTAAAGCGCTTGTTACCAGTATTGGTGTTTATATTGCGGCTAATTCATTAGGTGGCATAGCAGGTAGGGTGCTAGGCGGTTTATTGGCTCAGTGGGGCGGTTGGCAAAATAGTTTTATGATATTGGCGGCCATCAGTTTATTACTGTGGATCCCATTATTAAAATGGCTGCCCGCATCACAACATTTTGCGCCTGCTAATAAAGGCCAAGGGGGAACGGCACTAGTTAGCCATATTAAAAACCCGCTGTTGTGGCCCATTTATTTAGTGGGTGGGCTCAACTTTATGGTGTTTTTAAATCAATACACTTATGTGGCTTTTTATTTTTCGGCTCCGCCCATTCAAATGGCACCCGCAGCCTTAGGGTTATTATTTTTAACCTATTTGACGGGGACTTTTGCTTCAAGCGTGAGTGGTTATTTGGTTAACCGTTTTGGTTTATGTCAGACTTTGTTAGCCGCCATTATATTAATGGCTATCGGCAATGTGGGATTAATGACGGGTAAGCTGTCGATCATTTTATTGACCTTACTTGTTGATAGTTTTGCATTCTTTTTAGCCCATGCTTGCGCCAGTAGTTGGGTAGGGCGCAGCGTGCAACATCACAGAGCCTTGGCTTCGTCACTGTACTTGGTTTTTTACTATTTAGGTGCCAGCTTAGGCGGTTTGTATCTGTACCCCTTTTGGGAGCAAGGCCGCTTAGCCGGTGTGGCTGTAGGCATGTGGTTGGTATTGTTTATTACCGCAGGCTTAACGCTGCTTGTTAAAAGGCGCAGTGCCGAGCACCCAGCTTAAAAACAACCCCAATACTTGGGTCATTGCGAACGTCGCTGCGCTCCTCGCAATGACGGCCAAAGTGGTAAAACGGACGGACTAAGATAAACCAGTAAGGAGTGAGGGAGCTAGGTAAGAGCCAATACCAAACTTTGTAGTCTTGCGAAGCAAGAGGGTTGTTCTTGTCCCCCTTACCCCTCACTCCTCATCGTTTTTACGTACAGCCGCCAGTTCCTAAGCTTTTATTCAAAGTAATTTTCGGGTACGGGGATCACTTGTTTGTTGGCGATTTCTAGCGCTATGATGTCTGCCAAGCTTTGACAATGAAACTTCACCTGATAGCGACCTAAAGCCAAGCTTAGCTCGGGGGCCTCGCTGTGTAGGGCATCGCGCTTGAAGGGCACCCAAGGGTAATCTTGTAATAGCTGTTGTAGGCTCGCGACCACAATTTCGCCGTGCTCTAAGCCGTGAGTGTGCTGTTTGCCCATTTTAGGGGCGGCGAGCTCAAGGCAGGGAATAGGGCCAAAGGCACTGGGCAAGGGGTGATGCAGCTTAAAGGTAATAATAGGGCGCTGGCCTATCATGCCTTCAACCAATACATCACCACATTGCGCGAGTGTGTCACGCAACATTAGGTATTCATTATTATCTTGTGCGCGATAGCATAGGTGATCCATGGCGCCTATGCTGGGGGACAAGCCATGTTCGAGCATGCCTTGTTCTAGCTCCCCTAAAAAGTTAGGAATATTATCCAGTACTGAATATAAAGCGGGCACAGCGGTTACCATTTTCGTTTGGGCTCAAATAATAAGTCGAGTTCAGATTTTTCTTCTTCCGCCCGGGCTTGCTGTTCTTGCAGCTCTTTTTTCTGAGTGGAAGTCAGATCGCTTAGGCGCTGTTGTAAGTTGCTTTCTATCCCTTTTAGTTGATCGTCTTTATCTGGTATTTTATCCAGTACCGAGAGTCCTTTTTTAAGCAGCTGCTGCGCGGTATTGACGTCTTTATTGCCGATTGCGGTGCGTGCCCGTTTAGCCAAATTAACTAAATTAATTTTTAAGCGTATTAACTCAAGACGACGGTCTTCTTGTACAAAAGTCTGGTTACCCAGCTTGCCCTTATTATGCTCAATGCGTAGCACGGTACGCAGCCGCTTCACCACTTGTAGCATGTGCAGTGCTTGTTGATCTGACTCAGGGGGCTTTAACCCCGGCTGATCCAGAGTGTAATTATCTTTTACATGTTGTATTTGCTGCTGAATATTAACGAGGCGCGTTTTTATTTGCTCGTTATTGGGATCTTGCTGCTGCATGGCTTTTAAACTGTGCAAAATGCGGCTGTATAGGCTAACGACTAAAGCTTTACTAAACGGCAGTTGGCTGGCATTAAGCAAAAGCTCGTCTGTTTCGTTAATAATATTTTTATGTCTTAGCAGTTGGGTGCGTTTTTCTGCTTCTTGCTTTTGCAAATATTGCTGCAAAATATTGTAAATAATGATCAGAAAAAGCAGTGCGCCTATGGCTATGAGGATCAGTGTCAACATCATATTGTGGCGGCTCAGTTAGGGTGAAAGAGAAAAATAAATGGTACCCCAGTCCTGGGGTTTTGGCTAATTTACTGAGACAAGCTTGGGATGAGTCATTGAGATTTTAGTTATTTTGATATAACTTATAGTTATTAATGACTCAGCTAAGTATGTGTTTGTCGTATTTGACAATATACCACATATTATCACCACCTTAATGTGAGAATCCCATGAAACTGCAGCAGTTACGTTACATAGTTGAAGTTGCCAATCATAATCTGAATGTGTCTGCTACGGCAGAAAGCCTTTACACATCGCAGCCTGGCATTAGTAAGCAAGTGCGGATGTTAGAAGATGAACTTGGGGTTCAGGTGTTTGAGCGAAGCGGTAAGCATCTCACCCGTGTGACCCCTGCGGGTAAAGATATTATTCGCATATCTAGCGAAATATTAGGCAAGGTAGAAAGTATTAAAGCCGTGGCCAGTCAGCATACGCATCCCGATCAAGGCTCCTTGAATATTTCCACCACTCACACTCAAGCGCGTTATGCGCTACCCGAGGTCATTCAGGGCTTTATTGAACGCTACCCTAAAGTGTCGCTGCATATGCATCAGGGCACGCCGATGCAAATTAGTGAGTCTGTGGCCAAAGGCGCGTCAGACTTTGCTATTGCGACGGAAGCCATGCACTTATATCAAGATTTAATTATGCTGCCTTGTTATCACTGGAATCGCTGCATTTTAGTGCCTAAGGGACACCCGTTGGTGAAGATCAAGAAACCGACGATAGCTGATATCGCGCATTATTCTTTAGTGACTTATGTGTTTGGTTTTACTGGGCGATCTGAGCTTGATATTGCCTTTAATGAGGCCGGATTTGAGCCTAATGTGGTGTTTACTGCCACCGATGCTGATGTGATAAAAACCTATGTGCGAGCTGGGGTAGGAATTGGGGTATTAGCCAGTATGGCTATCGATCCGGTGCAAGATACCGATTTAGTGGCCATAGATGCCAGTCACTTATTTGCCTCTAGTACCACTAAAATTGGTTTTCGCAAGGGCACTTTTTTGCGCAGCTATATGTACGACTTTATGGAGCGCTTTGCCCCACACCTCACTCGCGAGCGGGTAGATAAAGCAATAGCCTTAAAAACCGCTGAAGAGCGCGATCAGCTGTTTGCAGATGTAGCGCTGCCGTTACGTTAGCCCTGCGGCCTGCGGTAAGCCGTCAGCTTTCAGTTAAGGTCAAAGACTAAGACTTTTTGCCACGGAATACACGGAAGAACACGGAAAAATAGTGATTAGATCTGAAAAGGATTATTTATAGCAAGGGCTAGCCCCTTTGGGGAGCGGTAAGCCATCAGCTTTAAGCTTTCAGTTAAACAAAAAGACCGAGCCATCTCTATGGCTCGGTCTTTTTACGCATAGGGTTTAGTGTTTAACTGACCGCTGATAGCTTATGGCTGCAAGCTTGAGACGTTATTCTCCCAATCCTTTGCCGGCATCTTCTTTGGCGATCAGTTCAATTTTATAGCCGTCTGGATCTTCAACAAAAGCGATGACAGTGGTGCCGCCTTTTACGGGGCCAGGCTCACGCACCACTTTACCACCGGCGATGCGAATATGCTCACACATGGCATAAATATCGTCAGCTTCAATGGCGATGTGACCATAGGCGGTGCCCTGATCGTAGCTGTCTGTGTCCCAGTTATAGGTTAGCTCTAATACGGCCTCGTCTTCTTCTTTGCCATACCCCACAAAGGCTAACGTATATTTATACTCAGGGTTTTCGCTGCTGCGCAGCAGCTTCATACCCATTACATCTGTATAAAAGGCGATGGATCTATCAAGATGACCCACGCGTAGCATAGTGTGCAAAATGCGCATTGTTATACTCCTCAAGCTGTAAGTTATAAAAAGGGTCGGAGTCAATTTATCATACTGAGTTAAATGACTCCGACCCATTTTACTGTTTTTATGGTTATCTTTATCCTAAGAAAGAGGTAACGTTCTGTTTTTATTGAGTTTATATTTACATTAAAATAAAAGGGGTCGGAGTCATTTTATAATACTGCGTTAAATGACTCCGACCCCTTTTTAGTTTAAATCTCTGTTTTTTCTTTAAATTCACATAAATCTTCGATGATGCAAGAGCCGCAGCGGGGCTTGCGAGCGATGCAGGTGTAGCGGCCGTGTAAAATAAACCAATGGTGTACATCTACTTTAAATTCAGCGGGTACCCATTTTAGTAACCCTTGCTCTACCTGATCCACGGTTTTGCCTTTGGCAAAGGCGGTGCGGTTGGCGACCCGAAAAATATGGGTGTCTACCGCTATGGTGGGCCAGCCAAAGGCGGTATTAAGCACGACGTTGGCGGTTTTGCGGCCCACACCGGGCAGGGCTTCTAAGGCGGCTCGGTTTTCGGGCACCACACTGTTATGTAGCTCCACCAACATGGTGCAGGTTTTAATAACATTTTCGGCTTTGGTATTAAATAAGCCTATGGTTTTAATGTGCTCTTTTACGCCATCTACGCCTAACGCCAGCATAGCCGCTGGGGTAGGGCCTGCGGCAAACAGGCCTTTAGTGGCCTTATTTACGCTCACGTCTGTGGCTTGAGCTGACAATAACACCGCTATAAGTAGCTCAAAGGGGTTATTAAAATTCAGCTCTGTAGTGGGATTAGGGTTATCGGCGCGTAAGCGTTCTAATATTTCGCGACGTTTTTTTATATTCATAACGAGGTCACTCGTGCTCGGGTTACTTCTGCTTTAGGTACTGGGGCTTTAATACGGGCCAAACGGCTGTCTATCCAGTTTTTAGCGGCCACTAATAAGCCCAAGCCAATAAAAGCACCTGGGGGTAAAATGGCTAATAAAAAGCCGTTATCAAGCTGTAATACATCCACTCTTAAACTGGTTGCCCAATCACCTAAGAGTAATTCGGCGCCATCAAACAAGGTGCCTTGGCCTAATAATTCGCGCAAGCCGCCCAGCACTAACAATACAGCGGTAAAGCCTAAGCCCATCATAAAGCCATCTAATGCCGCAAGTTTTGCGCTGTTTTTAGAGGCGAAGGCTTCGGCGCGGCCAATGATCACGCAGTTAGTGACAATTAATGGAATAAAAATCCCCAGTGACTGATACACGCCATAGGTGTAGGCGTTCATAAGTAACTGCACGCAGGTAACAAGGCTTGCAATAATCATCACATAAATGGGAATACGCACTTCGTTAGGCACCCATTTGCGTACCAAAGACACGCTAGTGTTAGAGCCCACCAATACCAATAAGGTCGCCAGTCCCAAGCCCATGGCGTTGGTGAGGGTATTGGTGACGGCTAACATAGGGCACAAGCCTAAAATTTGTACCAAGGCGGGGTTATTACCCCATAGGCCTTGGCGCATAATGTCTTTGTATTCTGTGTTCATTAATTCATCTCTTTACAAGCAGGGGCTTGAGTGAGTAATTGCGGCTGTTGTTGCACCAGCAATAATACATTTCGCACCGCCTTTACCACGGCCCTTGGGGTAATGGTGGCGCCGGTAAAGGCATCAAACTGGCCGCCATCACTGCGTACTGCCCAACGGGGGTCTTTTTCATCGCTTAGGGTTTTGCCATTAAAGCTCAACAGCCAAGGCGATTTTTTTAGCTCAATTTTATCGCCCAAACCTGGGGTTTCATTATGGTTAAGCACCCGTACGCCACTTAAGCTGCCTTGTACGTCTACCCCTACCACCAGTTTAATTTCACCACTGTAACCATCGGGGGCGATGGCTTCAATGGCATAGCCTTGTGGTTGGCCATTTTTAACCGCAGTAAAAATAGGGAGCGCGTGCTCGCTGCCTAAAAATTGTTTGTTGGTGAGCATAACGCAGTGATCAAATAACGACTCATCGTGACTACTGGCAGGCAATAGATCGTCTAGCACATCCAGCAGTTGTGCTTGTTCTTGCTCAATAATGGTGCCTTGTGTTAAGCGGTGGGTTAGGGCCACCAGGGCGGTACACACTAAAGCAAAAATAGCCAACACCATCGCATTTTTACGCATCATTGCTAGCATTAGCGCGCCGCTCCATAAGTGGTGGGTTTGGTTAGGGCATCAATCATGGGGACTGTCATATTGGCCAGTAATACCGCAAAGGCGATGGCATCTGGATAACCGCCAAAGGTGCGAATTAAATACACTAATAAGCCAATGAGTACGCCATATACGAGGCGCCCCTTAAAGGTGGTGGCCGCCGACACAGGATCGGTGGCAATAAAGAAAGCTCCCAACATGGTGGCCCCCGAGAGCAAGTGCATGCTAGGGCCAATGGTGGTGTCGGGTGAAATTAAAAAGCCAATTAGGCTAAACACAAATAAGCTCACCACAATGGCCACCGGAATGGGCCAGCTGATCAATTTTAGGCGCAGCATCATTAAGCCGCCGGCTAAATAAGCTAAGTTCACCCATTGCCAACCTATGCCGGCCAAGCCTGAAAACACCGGATTGGTGATAATTTCACTGTGAGTGTGACCTTGGGTAAAGCCGGTTTTTAAGGTGTCTAGCGGCGTGGCCATAGTGGTGCCGTCGGCCAGCTCTTTGAGTTGATGAGGACTAAAGCCATCTTGAGTAAAGCCGGTAAAAATAGCCGAGAAGCTATCAGCAAAGCTCACCGGATAGAGTTGTAACTCTAGGGGCGGCAACCAGCTGGTCATTTGTAATGGAAACGACACTAATAGCAGTACATAGGCCACCATGGCGGGGTTAAATAGGTTTTGCCCTATGCCGCCATACAGTTGTTTGGCCACAATTATGGCAAAGCTGGTACCGATAACCACCAGCCACCAGGGGGCAAGCGGTGGGATGGCAATGCCAATTAATATGGCGCTAAGTAGGGCTGAGTTATCTTTAAGGTGACTTAAACGTCGACCTCTTAGGCGCAATACTAAGGCTTCGGCCCCGTAGGCGGTTAATACGGCTAAGGCGATTTGAATTAAGCTACCCGCGCCAAAAAACCACCACTGAACGAGAATGCCCGGGATCAGGCAATAACACACCCGCCGCATTAAGGTGGGCGTATCCAGCGCTATGGTGCTGTGCGGTGAACTGCTGATGGTTAACGCCATTATGATTGCTCGTCCTTATTGGCTGATGAGTCTGATGAAGCCTTCGCCTCTTGTACCTCTGCTTGTTGTGCGGCCTTGCGGGCTTTAGCTCTGGCCACGGCCGCTTTAATGGCGGCTTTTTTATCGTCGACCGCCTCAGCAGCAGGGGCGTCAGTCGCATTATCGCCACTCGGCTCAGCTTGTGCCTCTGCTTGTTGCGCCGCCTTGCGTGCCTTAGCTCTGGCCACAGCCGCTTGTATGGCGGCCTTTTTATCATCGGCTGGTGCTGCAGCAGTTGCCGGTTCAGGCTGTGCTGCAGGAGCTGGCGCTTCGCCATTATCTGCTTGTTGTGCCGCTTTGCGGGCTTTAGCTCTGGCTACGGCCGCTTGTATGGCGGCTTTTTTATCGTTGGCAGGTGCAGCAGTTGCCGGTTCAGGCTGTGCTGCAGGAGCCGGCGCTTCGCCATTATCGGCTTGTTGCGCCGCTTTGCGAGCCTTGGCTCTGGCCACAGCTGCCGCCACGGCACTTTGTTTATCGCTGTTAGCAGTAGCGGCGCCGTCGGCTTGGGGCGCCTCGCTTTGGGCGGCTTGTTTAAGCGCTTTATTGCGCCGCGCTTCTTCTTTTCGTGCGGCGCGTGCGGCGGCCATATCTTTTGGTGGAGCGGCTTGCTGGCGTGCTTTAACGCGAGCCAGCGCCGCGGCAACGGGATCTTCTCCGGTGGCGGCGGCTTGTTCGGCCATGCGCGCTTTACGCTCGGCAGCGGCTTTGGCTTGTCTGGCTTGGCGTTCGGCTTTTTCGCGAGCTAGGCGCTCTTGGCGAGCTTCAAAGCGCACTTTGGCGCGCTCGGCTTGCACGGCCTCGTGGGCAGCTTGGCGAATATCGGCTTTTGCCTCGCGGTAATATTGCACTAATGGAATATTACTGGGGCACACATAGGCACAGGCTCCGCATTCTATGCAGTCAAATAAGTTATGAGCGTTGAGCTTGTCGTGCTCATGGTTGCGCGCATACCAATATAGCTGTTGCGGTAATAAGCTGGCAGGGCAGGCATCAGCACACTGGCTGCAACGAATGCAGGCCATTTCATCTTCTGGTGGCGGCAGCTCTGTGTATTTAGGAGCCAACACACAGTTGCTACCTTTTATAATGGGAGCCGCGGCTGTGTGTAGGGTAAAGCCCATCATGGGGCCGCCCATAATCACTCTTTGTTCTAGCTCGGCTTTTAGGCCATAGCGTTGCAGTAAATAGCGCACAGGAGTGCCAATGTGTACCCAAGCATTACCGGGTTCGCTAAAGGCTTCACCGGCTAGGGTAACCACGCGTCTAATTAAGGGCTCATCATCGATAATGGCGCTTTTAACGGCAAATGCGGTGCCCACATTTTGCACCACTATGCCCAAGTCTGCGGGTAGCCCTTTGCGGGGTACTTGTAAGCCGGTTAGTACTTCAATTAACTGTTTTTCGCCCCCCGAGGGATACTTAGTCGGAACGGGCACAATAACAATGCTGTCATCTTGATTGGCAGTCGTAAGCGCGGCAATTGCCTCGGGTTTATTGTCTTCTATGGCCAAAATAGTGGTGGTGGGCTGCACGATATGGCGCATGATATGAATACCCTGCAAAATGTCGTGCGGGTATTCGCGCATTAATCTGTCGTCGGCACTAATATAGGGTTCGCACTCAACGCCATTAATAATCAAGGTGTTTATGGTTTTTTTACGAGGAGTGAGCTTAACATGCGCTGGAAAACCCGCGCCGCCTAAGCCGGTGATCCCTGCTTGATGAATACGATTAAGCAACACATCGGCATCTAATAATTGATAATCAGCAACCGGAAACCGAGGGCGCCACTCTTCTTCGCCATCGGGGGTAAGCACAATGCACAAGCCATCTAGGCCAGAAGGGTGACACAAAGGCCGCTCCTCAATGGCACTAATGGTCCCTGAGGTGGGGGCATGTACGGGCATCATCATGGGGTTGAGCGGCTGAGTTAATAGCTGACCTTTAAGTACGCGCTCGCCCACTGCCACTTTAAGCTGTGCGGCCTGACCTATGTGCTGGCGCACTTGCAATATCAGCTCGTTAGGAAGGCCGGCTTCGCTAATGGGCGTTAAATTAGCTGGGGCTTTGCGTTGTGACGGATGAATGCCGCCATGAAAGTGGTGCAGCTTGCCCGCTTTTAGTTGCTCTAATAGCGTCATATTAATCTACCTGTTTAATGGCGATGGAGTTGAGCTGCCATTTCCAGTTATCTGTGGTGACTTTAATGGGGATCATTTCTATGCAGTCTGTCGGGCAGGGGTCGACACATAAGTCGCAGCCGGTGCATTCGTCTTCAATTACAGTGTGCAGGGCTTTAGTAGCACCCACTATGGCATCAACCGGGCAAGCGGCAATGCACTTGGTGCAACCAATACACATATCTTCGTGAATAAAAGCGACGCGTTTTTCTGGTTCAGCCTCGGCTTCGCCTAAGCTTTGTGGCTCTACCCCCATTAAATCGGCAATTTTAATCATGGTCGCTTCGCCGCCGGGCACGCATTTGTTGATGTCGTCGCCGTTGGCTACGGCTTCGGCGTAGGGCCGACACCCCGGATAGCCGCACTGGCCACATTGGGTTTGTGGCAGTAGTTCATCCAGTTGTTCAACTATGGGGTCGGACTCTACCTGAAACTTAACGGCAGCAAAGCCTAAAATTAGGCCGAAAATCAGCGCCAGTAGCGCCAGTACAGCAATGGCTATTAAAATATGACTCATTAAAACTTCACCAATCCGGTAAAGCCCATAAAGGCTAACGACATTAAGCCGGCGGTGATCATGGCAAGCGCCGCTCCTTTAAAGGGAGCGGGCACATCGGCACCGGCTAGCCGCTCACGCATGGCGGCAAATAACACTAACACTAACGAAAAACCCAAAGCGGCACTAAAGCCGTACACTAGGCTTTGCATAAAATTATGTTGTTCGTTGATGTTTAATAACGCCACACCAAGTACGGCACAGTTGGTGGTGATCAGCGGTAAAAAAATACCTAATAGGCGATAAAGTGCTGGGCTGGTTTTATGCACCACCATTTCGGTAAATTGCACGACTACGGCTATCACCAAAATAAACGACAGGGTACGCAAATAGGTCAGCTCTAGGGGCTGCAAGATATACTGGTTGACCAAATAAGAACAGGCAGAGGCCAAAGTCAGTACAAAAGTGGTAGCAAGGCCCATACCAATAGCGGTTTCTAGCTTGCCAGACACACCCATAAAGGGGCAAAGACCTAAAAATTTGACCAGTACGAAGTTGTTGACCAGCACTGTGCCAACAAACAGCAGCAAATATTCAGACATGATCACTCGGTAATATAAAATGACAGCGACTATTATCGGACTTTATGTTGCATTTAACAATGCCCTAGGCTTAAGGAGCCCGCAGGAAAAGGGGTGTTTATTAAGGCTGAGCATAAATAACGCTGTGCTAGTGGCTGCTAATACAAAAAGCCAACCCTGAGGTTGGCTTTAAATGTATAGCATTGGTCAAAGCTCAATTACTCAGCTTCTGCTTGCTGCTCTGCTTGCGCTTTAGCCTCGGTTGCCGCTTGTTCTTGCTCTTGACGAGTGTGCTCACCGCCGCAACCACCACAACATCCGCTCATAGCATTCTCCTTTATTGACCGCTTGATAGGTATATTTGTTATGTCACGGGCAAACAGTATAAAGGCGAATAAGGCAGAAGGATGTGATCTAGCACAATAAGGTGCTTTTCAAATGCCAGTTTGAGGGGGGGGAGAAAAGGGGTCGGAGTCATTTTTACCATTTCCACACTATTTTGCTGATGAATACGGCTTTAGCACCTGTTTATCAGCATATTTCCCATAAATGACTCCGACCCCTTTTTAGTGTTTTAGAACAGGGTATTGGATAGTTGGTACATTTCTTCGTCGAAGGGGCGTCTTAGATGTTTAATGCAGTCAATAATGTCGTGATGCACAATATTATTGCTTTGTAAGCCCATACAGCGTCCGCCGTAGCCTTCAAGTAACAGCTCCATTGCGCGTGCGCCCATGCGACTGGCCATAATGCGGTCTTGTGCGGTGGGGCTGCCGCCACGTTGAATATGGCCTAAGGTGGTGGCGCGGGTATCGCGGCCGGTAGCAGCTTGAATGTCGTAAGCTAAGCGGTTGACGTCACACATATTTTCGCAAATGGCGACAATGGCGTGTTTTTTACCTTTGGCCACCCCTTGATGAATTTGCTGAATAAGCTCGTCTTGATCAAAGGCCACCTCGGGCACAATCACGTATTCGGCGCCGCCTGCTACTGCTGCAGAAGAGGTGAGATCGCCACAGTGGCGGCCCATGACTTCTACGACCGAAATTCGATTATGTGAGCTGCAAGTGTCACGCAATCTGTCTATGGCTTCTACGGCCACATTAAGGGCGGTATCAAAGCCAATGGTGAAGTCGGTGCCAGCAATGTCATTGTCTATGGTGCCCGGAATACCAATGCACGGAAAACCCAGCTCTGTTAGGCTCATGGCCCCCATGTAGGAGCCATCGCCACCAATGACTACCAGGGCATCAATGGCGTGTTTTTTTAAATTGGCCACGGCTTGTGCCCGTATGGCTTCTTCTTTAAATTCAGGAAAACGCGCCGAGCCTAAAAAAGTACCGCCTCGGGTGATCACATCTGATACCGAGTGGCGCTCTAATAAGCTAATTTCATCTTGATAAAGGCCTTTATAACCACTACGAATGCCAAATACTTCTACATTATGGTGAAGGCCGGCTCGCACTACGGCTCGAATGGCCGCGTTCATCCCCGGCGCATCGCCACCACTGGTGAGCACGCCAATGCGTTTGATCATTTATGCACTCTCTTTTGTATTTTTTATCAATTTAATAACACAGCAAAGGTTCAGCTTAATATGCCTTTCGCTTATTAACCTGCGCTAATAATGGCGGCAAATTCATCTGCCTGTAGGGCAGCGCCGCCCACAAGCGCACCGTCTATATCTGCCATGGCAAACAGTCCGGCCGCGCTGGATCCTTTTACTGAACCGCCGTATAAAATCTGCACACCATCGGCCACCTTGGCATCCAGGTTGGCTAAAAAGGCGCGAATGGCAGCATGCACCCCTTGGGCTATCTCTGGGGTGGCAGTTTTGCCGGTGCCAATGGCCCAGACAGGCTCGTAGGCGATCACGGCGTTAGCAAAAGATTCAATGCCACAATGGGCGATAACTTCGTGTAACTGACGCTCGACGACGGCTTGGGTTTCACCGGCTTCAAACTGCGCTAGGGTTTCACCAATACACAATACTGGGGTTAAGCCGGCATCTTGGGCGGCGCGAAATTTCGCAGCCACCATGGCATCGCTTTCGCCGTGCAGGGTGCGACGCTCACTGTGACCCACTAACACATATTGCACACCAAACTCGGTATACATGTGCGCCGAGTTTTCGCCGGTAAAAGCACCTTGGTCGTGAATATCAACATCTTGTGCGCCCAGTGCAATAGGGCTGTCGGTTAATAACGCCTGCGCTTGACCTAAAAATAACACGGGCGGACACACGGCAACGGCCACATTAGGGTGTTGTGTGGCGGGGGCTTGTAAGGCGGTAATTAACTGAGCCACCATGGCTTTATTGCCATTCAGCTTCCAATTTCCCATGACTAAGGTTTGTCGTGTTGTTTGTGTCATTTTTTAACCCTTATGTGTGCAATAAATAACGCAATAATAGGGCGGCAGTATAAAGGCAGGACGCTAGCAAGACCAGTGCCTTTGGGAGCTGTTAGCCGTAAGCGTTCAGATAAAGATCGAAGCTAAAGACTCTATTTGCCACGGAATACACAGAAAAACACTGAAAAATAGGGATAGTAGTAAAAGCCAAAGAGTTGGTGAGGGGAAGATCTTAACCATCAACAGCCCTGTCACTTTTTGTTCTTGAACTCTTCTGTGCGTTCCGTGGCAAAATGAGTCTTTAATTTTTTAGCTGGGTGCTTGGCGCAGGGCGCTCGGCGCTGTGGCTTATCGCTTCTTTTAAAAGACCTAAATATTCATGCCAAGCGGTTTCGCTGCGCTTTAGGTAACGAGCTTTAGGTAAATAGCTGTATAGCGGCAATGTAGCTTGGCTCTCTTTTGCTAAGTGCCCCACAGGAGCGGCGGTGGGTGTGGCGCCTTGGTGGTGAAATAACCTCATGGCGCGAGGCATATGGCTGGCTGAGGTGACTAATAAAGCGTGGCGGTCGTTAATTAAAGGTGCAATGGCGCGCGCCTCTTCATGGGTGTCTTTTGGTAGCGGCAGCATCACAATGCGCGCTTTATTGATGCCTAAGGCCTGCGCAACCTCAGCATATAAAGCGGCACTGGTGCGACCTTCGCCACCCGCATAGCCGCTCACAATGAGGCGCGCATTGGGGTAAGCGTGCGCCAGTTGCACGCCTTCGGTAATGCGAATTAACCCAGCATTGCTAAGTTGACTTAATAAGGGCAAGTTAGCATCCGCCACTTGGGCTGCCCCAGCACTATAATATCTTGTGGTTGTCTGTAATGAGGTGACTCAGCATCTGAGTGCGCTAATGAGTCTGGGTTTACTAATGAAGCAGGTAAATAAGTGGGGTAGCGTGATTCAAGTGGGCTTATTAAGGCGTTAGCCACTGGGCGAGTAGAAAGTAGGCATAAGCACAGTAACGACAGCACCAATAGGGCGCCACCGGCGTTTTTATGTTGTCGATAAAGCAAGATAAGCCCTAAAAAAGCCAAGATTAATAGCAAAGGCAGGGGTAATAATAAGCTACCTAGCCATTTTTTCGCCAAAAACATCGTTTGCACGCAGACACCCATTTGTTAACCCTATTGATTATGACAGAATAGCGCCCCCTAATACGTTAAGAAAGATGCAGTGCAGCCTAATACACACCTTAATACTAACTTTGATAGCAAAGCTCAGGCCTTTGCGCGCAATATTTATGGCACCACCAAAGGGCGCATTCGTGTGGCCGTGGTACAGCGCGATTTAGATGAATTGCTGGCCACGCTGCCTACCAATAAACCATTGCGCATTTTAGATGCGGGGGGCGGCTTTGGCCCTTTATCGCAGCCTTTAGCTGAGCTTGGGCACCAAGTGGTGTTGTGTGATGTGTCTGGCGACATGCTGGCGCTGGCTCGTGAGCAAGCTCGTGGCAAAGGCATATTGTCGCAATTTAGCTTTATTCACGGGTCTATTCAGTCGTTAACGGCAGCAGAGGTGGGGCAGTTTGACATTATTTTATGCCACGCCGTTTTAGAGTGGGTAGAAGACCAAGCTCATTTACTTGCCTGTTTGCATGCCTTATTAGTGGATGATGGCCATTTGTCTTTGATGTTTTATAACCGCGATGGGCTCTTATATCATAGTTTGGTGATGGGGCACTTTGACTATGTTTATGCCGACTTAGTCAAAAAGCGACGTCAAAAGTTGACTCCCGCTTGGCCTTGTCGCCCACCACAGGTTTATGGCTGGTTACATGACCTTGGCTTTGTTATAACAAGCCGCAGTGGGGTGCGGGTTATCCATGATTATATGGTAGAAAAACAGTTTCGTGCCGAGCACGCCGATGAGGTGATTGCCATGGAGCTCGCCCACGCCAAACAAGAACCCTTTATGCACCTAGGCCGCTATATGCATGTGGTTGTTAAGAAAAGCGCCTAGCACCAAGCTGATAGATTAAGACGAAAAGCAGCGCCAAGCTTCCAGCTTTGATAAAGCTCCCCGCAGGGGATAAAGAGAGTATGAATATGACACAAATGTCTCGCACCCTGCCGGACTGGATTGGCTGGGTACAAGAAGAGCAATGCCAGCTAAACTTGCCGCCAGAGCGGTTGGCATTTTTATTGGCCATTCATATATTTGGTAAAGAAGGTGAGCAAGCTCAGCTGAGTGAGGCCGAATTGCAGCACGGTTTTCGCTTTGTAAGCCAAGGGTTTAATCAAGCAGAAGATACCTTGGTGAGCCGTGCCAATAACGCGATAAATGATCTGGTGCGTCAACGGCTACTTAGCCGCTTTCAAAACGATGCTGGCGAGGGAGATAGCCTGTACCGGTTAACTCGTTTAGGGGTGGCCATTGTTGAGTTTTTTGCAGCACAGCGCGATGTAAGCCAAATAAAGTTATCGCTACAGCTTGAGCAAATTAGCCAAGATTTAAACAAAATCGCCGACACCATAGCTGCCGACCCTAACGATCAACAATGGCAGCAAGAGGTGGCTGGTCGACTCACCTATTCGGTGGCGGATCAGCTGGCGCGCATTGACGACACCCAGCGGGCGATGGACGAGCAGCAAAACGCGGTAAAAGCCAATATTGCGGCTCTGCTTAATAAAAACTGGCACGAAGCCATTACCGCCTGCGAACAATTACTGCGTGAAACCGGGCACACCCTGCGCGAGCTGCAAGATACTCTAGACAATGCCGGCCATGGTTTACAACTAAGTTTGCTCACTATAGAAGAGCTATTGCAACAGCAAACCCGTGGCCTAGAATTGGCTCCTTTATGCCAACAGCTGCAAGCGCGATTAGACGCCATTACATTATGGGGCAGCCAGTGTATTGAGTTGTGGGCCCGTTACGACTTACACGTGCATCGCTTTATTCGTACCGCCATTGATATGGACAAAAATCGGGCCTTTAGCCAGCGCCTGCGTGAGTCTATTCGCCAATTTGAACAGCACAATTGGCAGCTGCGTTTGGCACAGGCTCAGCCCTTGCTGGAATTAAGAGCAGAAACCCTGGCCGCCTATGCAGAAGAAGTGACCGGCGCAATACCTAACGAGCTGGAATACCAAGAAATGGTGGATGTAAGTACCGAGCTATCACAGCGCATTCAGGTGTACTTACAAGACTTTGCCAACACCGACCAACCGCTGGACATAGCCGCAGTACTTAAAACCTATTTAGAAGATTTTCCGCATTACCAACATTTTGATATTGCCCGCTTACTGATTGATGAAGCAGTGAAACTAGGCCATGCCAATCTTGAGTGTCTGGGTGCAGCTCAGCCAGACTGGCAACGCATTAACGCCCACGGGGCCGAGGTACAAGCACATGTTATCGACCAATACTGAACTGGCGCTCTCGCCTAAGCTTGCGCAAGCGATTGCTAATCCGTTATTTCCGACGCTAGACAGTCAATTGCGCACCGGCCGCCATATTAGTGCCGATGAATTAGAAGCCCACTCTTTGCTGCAAGAGTTTTATCCCGAATTAGAAGCCTTTTATCAGCGCTACCAAGTAGAGTTGGTGCGCGCACCTGAGGGGTTTTACTATTTACGACCCCGCTCAAGCAGTGAGATAAACACCGCTATATTATCTGAGCTAGAAATGCTGGTGGGCAAAGTGCTGTGTTATCTCTATTTAAGCCCGGATCGCTTAATTAACGAAGGGATATTTTCACTGCTCGACTTGCAAGAAGAAGTACTCACCTTGGCCAACGAAACCACTTTGTTGCGCATGGTCAATCAGCGTGCGGGTGGCAGTGACCTAGACAGACGCAAGCTGCAAGATAAGCTGAAAAGTGCCATTCGCCGCCTTAAACGCCTTGGCATGGTCAGTAGCGTGGGCAGCCAAGATAAGTTTCGCATTAGCGAGGCGGTGTTTCGTTTTGCCGCCGATGTGCGCACCGACGAAGACCCCCGTGAATTGCAATTACGCATGATAAGAGACGGCGAAGCCGTGGTTGGAGAAGGCACACAGTCGCCCATCGACCACAATGAGCAGCAATACGAGCAACAAGACGAACCACAAGATGAGCAAGAGGATGAGCTGTGAGCCTAATAACGCAAGCGACTGATACAAGCATGGCTGCTATGCCCAGTGCCACCCCAGAACAAGACGCCCAAATACCGCCTTTTGCTCGTGGTAAGTTTCACTCATTAACCATGGTGAACTGGAACGGTTTTTTTGCCCGCACCTTTGAGCTCGACACCCTAGTAACTACCTTATCGGGCGGCAACGGGGCAGGTAAATCAACCACAATGGCGGCTTTTATTGCCGCGCTTATCCCCGACTTAAGCCTGTTACACTTTCGTAATACCACTGAGGCGGGCAGCCAAAGCGGTAGTCGCGATAAAGGCTTATACGGTAAGTTACAACGCGGCCATTGTTATTCGCTGATAGAAATAAACAGCTCTCAAGGGGAGCGTGTTTGGTTTGGTGTGCATTTAGAGCAAGTGGCTAATCGCGATAATAAAGTAAATTTAACTGCCTTTAGCATACGGGGCATGCAAGCCGACGATAATATAAAGCCCACGGCATTGTTACTGGCTGAATTAGCAGATGGCCGAGGCCAAGTGCGCTCGCTTAATGAGCTAAAAGCGGCGGCCACTGCCGAAAATTTACAATTTACGCGCTTTAATACGGTGACCGAGTATCATAACTTTTTGTTTGATGTGGGGGTAACGCCACGCAAGCTAAAAGATCAGCGCGACCGAGTGAAGTTTTATCGCCTGATTGAAGCCTCTTTATATGGCGGTATTTCTAGCACCATTAGCCGCAGCTTAAAAGATTACTTATTGCCAGAAAACGCCGGTATTCGCCAAGCCTTTAATGATATGGAAGCGGCGATTTTTGAAAACCGCCGCACCCTAGAAGCCATTCGTGAAACCCAGCGCCAACGGGATGTGTTTCGCCAATTAATCACCGAAACCACTCAGTATGTGGCGGCAGATTATGTGCGCAACAGTGCCGAAAAGCAGCGTTTATCTGAACAAGCGCTGGCGGCTCGCCGTGCCCTTAATCACGAACGCACTATTTTAGCCGAAGAGCGAGCACGGCTCATCTACTTGGCCGATGAGCTTGAGCATTTAGCGGCCCGAGAGCGGATGCAGACCGAAGAGCTTGATCTGGCTGCTGAGCATTTATCGCGGGTGTTAAGTGGTGTTAAGCTCAATGAAAAAATTCAGGGCTATCAGCAAGAGCTTGATGAATTAGCAGAAAAACTGGCCATTCAGCAAGAAACCCTAGCCGAGCTTGAGGATGAACATCAAGCAGCCAACGCCTGCAAAGAGGCCGCCGATGAAGAAGTCGACAGCCTTAAAACGCAGCTAGCAGATTACCAACAAGCGCTCGACACACAACAAACCCGGGCCATTCAATATCGCCAAGCCCGCACCGCCTTGGGTGAGGCCAAGATACAATGTGGCTTGCCTGAGCTAACGCCCGAGCAGGCCAAAGTCCAGGAGCAAACTCATCAGGCGCGAGAACAAGCGCTTACCGCCGTGGTGCTGGAGCATCAGCAGCAGCTGGCATTGGCACAGGCTGCCCGCACGCAATTTGATCAGGCACTGGCGTTATTGCAAACCATAGACAGCAAGGCCGAGCGTGCACAGGCTTTTGCGCGTGCTAACCAGTTATTAGAGCAAGGTCGGGAATATCAGGCACTGTTAAACCGCGAAAGCCGTATTCGCCAGCAATACAGCCAAGCACAATTAAATGTGCAAAAGCGCGAAAAAGTACAAGCCTTGCAAGAAGAACTATCGCGCCTTGGCCATACCGTGACCGATGAGGCGGCGTTAGAACTGCAGCTGGCGGAGTTAGAAGAACAAAAAGCCGAGCTAGAAGCGCAGTTAGCCGAGTGTGCTGATAACCAGCGCCAACAGCAAAACTTGCGCGAACAAATTGCGCCGCAAATAGCCGAGCAGCGCCGCCAAGCCCCAGCATGGCATAAGGCCCAGCAACAATTAGCACGGCTACAAACCTTATCTGATTTAGCGCTACAAGACAGCAGCGAAGTCACCCATGCTATGCAGCAGGCTCTGCGCGCCGAACACAGCGCAGAGCAGCAAAAGCAAGACGCGCTCACTCAAAAACAGCAGTTAGCGCAACAAATTCGCAGCTTACACGGTGGCAGCAATGCCGACGAACGCTTAGTGTCATTATGCGAACAACTTGGCGGTACCTTACTGGCCGATGTGTATGATGATATTGCCGTGGATGATGCGCCTTATTACGAAGCCTTATATGGCCCAGCGCGCAACGCCATTGTGGTACAAGACCCTCAAGCCGCCCTTAAGCAGTTAGAGGGTTTGGAGTCTTGCCCAAATGATGTGTATTTAATTCAGGGTAATCCCGACGCTTTTGATGAAGATGTATTGCATGCCACCGAGCTTGAAGGGGCGATTTGGGTAAAAAACGGTGAGCGGCAACTGCGTTACTCACGCTTTACCACAGAGCCTTTATTTGGTCGTGCCGCAAGAGAAGCTAAAATTGAACAGCTTAACCTCGCGCTTGAAGCGGCAAATAGTCAGTATGCTGATGCCGCCTTTACCCAACAAAAACAAAGTCGCTTGTATCATCAGCTAAGTGAGTTTGTAAATGAGGGCATGCAGCACGCCTTTGGTGATAATCCAGAAACGGCCTTAGCCCAGTTAACGGCAGAGCAAGACCGCATAGACGCAGCCCTAACTGATAACGAAGCGCAGCTGCTGCAGTGGCAGGCTAAGCGTGATCAACTGCGAGACATACAAACCCTGTTACATCGCTTATTGCCGCTGGCAGATCAGCTCTCAGCATCTGAAGGGGAGCGAGTTCAAGAGCAATTTGCAGCCGCCCAAGCCGAGCAAGATTTATTAGCACAAGCGCGTGACTTTATGGCGCTGCATGGTCAACATTTAGGGCGTTTAAGCGAGCAAGTGCAGGTATTGCGCCAAGATCCCGCCGAGTTTGATGCACTGCAACAAAAAGTGAGCAGTGTTGAAGCGCAGTTAACCGAAGCCCGAGCGCGCACCTATGCCTTAACGCAGTTAGTGGCCCGCTTACCCCATTTAGCCTATGCCGATGCCGAGCAATTACTCGATAAAAGCTCCGCCATGAACGACAGCCTAAAGGCAAAACTGGTGCAAGCGGAAGAGGCAAGGCGCAAAGCCAATATTAGGGTAGAGCAACTCAGTGGGCGCGTAACCGATGCGCTGCAAGCCCGTACCGCCATTACCACAGGGCACGATGCGCGAAGCCAAACGCTGAATGAATTTTGCGAGGAATTTGCTGCCTTGGGCATTACCTTGTCTGACGATATGGAAGAGCAGGCCTTGGCGGCGAAGCGCGAGCGAGAAAATGAATTGGTGCACACGCGCAGTAAACGCAGTCAAACCGAGGCTCAACGCCAAGTATGCCAGCGCGAAGTGGAGTCGCTAAGCCAGCGTTTAAGCAAAGATGGTCAAGGCTATTTTGCCGCCCGCAAAGCCTTAGTGGCCCATAAAGCTAATTGGGCAAAAGTGGCAAGGCTTGCACGAGATCATGATGTTGAGCGCCGCTTAGCCCGCCCAGAATTGGCTTATTTAGATGCCGATGAACTGCGCTCTATTTCTGATAAAGCACTGGGTGCACTGCGCATGGCAGTGGCAGATGATGACGAGTTACGCGATGCGCTGCGCGTGAGTGAAGGCCAACGTAACACGCTACAAAAAGTGCAATTTTATATTTTGGTGTTTAACCACCTTAAAGCGCGCATTCGTCACGATATTATTCGAGCCGACGATCCGGTGGAAGCACTAGAAGAAATGGAAATTGAGCTGGCCCGCTTAGCCGATGAGCTGCAACAGCGAGAAGGGCAGTTATCCTTGTCGTCTCATGAAGTGGCGGCCAAAATTAATACCATTATTCGCCGCGAGCAAAATCGTATTCGCCAGCTTAACCAAGGCCTGCAAAATATCAGCTTTGGCTTAGTGGGTGGGGTACGCCTTAATGTTAATATGCGTGAGACCTATGCGCGTTTATTAGCGGCATTAAGCGATCAAGAAGGCCGCCATCAAGACTTATTTTCTAGTAAAGAGATCAGTTTTTCTGAGGCCATGGGTAAATTATTTCAGCGCTTAAATCCGCAGTTAGAGCAGGGCGATCGTAGCCCACAAGTGCTGGGGCAGGCGCTGTTAGATTATCGTAACTACCTAGACTTAGACGTAGAAGTGCAACGCGGCAGCGATGGTTGGCTACGCGCCGAAAGCGGCGCACTGTCTACCGGTGAAGCCATTGGTACTGGGCAGGCTATTTTATTAATGGTGCTGCAAAGCTGGGAAGATGAATCACGCCACTTGCGCAGTCGCGATGTATTACCTTGTCGTTTATTGTTTTTAGATGAAGCGGCACGGCTAGATACCCGCTCAATTGCCACTTTGTTTGAACTGTGTGAGCGCCAAGATATGCAATTATTAATTGCCGCGCCCGAGAATATCAGCCCAGAAAAAGGCACCACCTATAAGCTGATCCGTAAAGTGCACGGCAATCAAGAGCAGGTGCATGTGATTGGCTTAAAAGGCTTTGCTGCATAATCGCATTTAGCCAAAAACATAAAAGGGGTCGGCGTCATTTTAGTGTATTAAGCTAAATGACGCCGACCTTTTTTATCATTTTTAGTAGTCTCCCCCCATGATGTCGCCCATTAAACCTTGTAAATCCATTGGCTCGGCGGGCAGCTCAAACAAAGAAGCGGGAGGGTCGGCGGCACGAATGGACTCAACATAAAGTTGGTCGGCCATTTGCAATAATCCGCTGGCATTTTTTGGCATGGCTTCTTGATAGGCACGAACATGGTCGCTGCCAAGCATGGCCCCCATATAATTAATATAAGCTTGGGTCATTTCTACCGTTAATGGATCACCGGTTAACACCGCCTTGCCAGATTGCTGGCTGCCATCTGGCTCGGTCCAAGTCATGTTATAAACGGTGCCGTTAATACCGGCCACGGTTTTATTTTGTTGGGTAGCACTCACAGAGTCAATGCTGCCAAAAGGGTCGCCACTGCCTTTCCCTTTATTCATGGCTTTGCCCATAGCTTGAATCATGCCACTCATGCTCGCCATGTCCATCACGAGTGCTTTGCCATCTTCTTGGCTAATGGAGTATGCTTTGCCATCGCGCATAATAAGGTAGGTGCTGGAGTCATCATCAAAATTAATACGCATATTATTGGCATCTTGCCATGTCATGGTCATGGTAGTTTGCTCTGCATCCATTGCTAAGCCCTCAGCGTGCATGGGTTGCGCGCTGGCAACCATCACCGCCTCGCCACCTGCCAGTGCCATACTGGGCAGCAGTAAGGTCGCTGCGGCCAAAGTACTGCGCTGAGTGAGTGCTGTTAATCTGTAGCTATTAGACATAATCACATCCTTATGTAGGTCGAGATACTTAGGTGTCCTTTTACTTTAGCGCGACTTAGGCAGCAGCGACAGTTGATAAAAAAGTCTCTTTTTATCTTTGTATTGTGCGCAAACAGGTTTTTGTTTATCTAACGCCAGTGACTTTGTATTTGTGGTTAATTAATGCATAATGTTGTTGCTATATTAATACAAGCCGTTTTATTTTATTAAAGGACTATCATGAGAAATTTATTTTTCTTTGACGCCATGTTGACGCCAAAGATTATTACAGTTGTATATTGGATTTTACTGTTATCTGCGGTTATTTCTGGTCTGGGTAGTATGTTTACCGGTTATAATGGTTTTACTTTTGGCGGCTTTTTAACCGGCTTGCTCATTGCAGCTGCTGGCGCGGTATTTGCCCGTATCTGGTGTGAGCTGATGATAGTGCTGTTCAAAATAAACGGTAACTTACAAAAAATTGCTGATAAGCAAAGTGACTAAATA
The DNA here is from genome assembly GCF_017498065.1 of Oceanisphaera pacifica. Taxonomy (GTDB): domain Bacteria; phylum Pseudomonadota; class Gammaproteobacteria; order Enterobacterales; family Aeromonadaceae; genus Oceanimonas; species Oceanimonas pacifica. Next base: position 178,947 of record NZ_JAGDFX010000003.1, read on the forward strand.
AGACTAACTGAGTCACTTTTTTAGTGATAGCAAAACGAAATGGCTTTTACCTTAATATTAAGATAAAGGCCATTTCTTAATGGTTGCGCGCGTGTTTGGTGTTTAGATTAAATTCGTGGGGGCTAAGTACCACTATGATTAAAATAATAAACGCCACTACTGCCAGCCCGATATACAAGCCAGAAACAGCGTTAAATACTGCATGGCGTAAATAATTGGCAATATCACTGGTGAGCGACAGCTGTTGTAGTTGGCTGACAACCTGATCAATATTCTCAGGTAATGATGGCTGTAAGGCGCGAGGAGCATCCGTTAATTGCTGAGCGAGGTGCGCATTAAATAAGGTACCAAACAAGGCTATGCCCAAGCTTTGGCCTAAAAAGCGTGAAAACATATTGGCCCCCGTAACCACCCCCCTTTGGTGCCATTCTACAGAGGCCTGTGCACCCACTAATAAGGGAGTAGACAGCAAACCAAAGCCGGCGCCTAAGAGTATTTGATCTAGCACTATCATAATAATGGGCGCTTGATAAGGCAGGCTTAAAAAGCCAAGGGTGGCCACCAAAATACAGGCGCTGCCAATAAGGGCGGTATTACGATAGCCAATGCGCAAATATAATTTAGCCGACAAGGTGGACGCCGTGGGCCAGCCAATACTAATGGCGGCCAGTACTAAACCGGCACTAATGGCATTAAGTCCATAAATAGACTGAGCAAAGGTAGGCATATAGGCTGTAGGCACCATTAAAATAAACCCCATGCCAATCATGGCCACATTGGCTCCGGCAATGGCAGGGTGTCGCCATAACCACAGCGGCATAATGGGCTCTGCGGCACGAGTTTGAGTCCAAATGGCAAAGGCAATAAACACAGCTGAAAGTAAAAGAGCCGTCATGCTGGCCGTCGATAGCCAAGGCCAAGCCGTGCCGCCTTGCATAAGAGCAAAAATAAGGCTGGTCGCGCCCGCTAGAATACTGGCAGCCCCTAAGTAATCGATTTGGTGGCGTTTTTTAACCACCTCTTCTTTTAAATAGAGGCTAAGTAAGGCGATTGCGATAAGACCAATGGGCACGTTTACTAAAAAAATCCAGTGCCAGCTAACGTACTCAACAAAGGTGCCACCCAGCACTGGGCCGGATATTGCGGCCACTCCCCATACACTCGATAGATAACCTTGTACTTTACCGCGCTCAGCCACCGAGTATAAGTCACCGGCCAAAGTATTCACCGTTGCCATAATGGCCCCAGCGCCTAAGCCTTGTAGGCCACGAAAGACAATCAAACTTGGCATATCCCATGCCAGAGCACAGGCAATGGAGCCCAGCAAAAAGACTCCGCTTCCAAACAGAAGTATGGGTTTTCGCCCATATAAGTCCGCCAGTTTTCCGTAAAGCGGGATGGTGACCGTTTGGGTGAGCAAATAAATAGAAAACACCCAAGTGAATAACGAAAAGTCGCCTAAATCGGCCACTATTTGTGGTACCGCCGTCGAGACTATGGTCACATCAATGGCGGCCAGCATCATAAACAACATAAGTGCGGCCAAAATTAAAGGGCGATGTGGGTTAGCTGTCTGCGTCACTGACACTCCGTTATTGTTAAGTATAATTTGCTGAGTTGTTATCGGATGATAAAACAAGAGATAGCCAATGATCAAAAAGTCTGACTTGCCCTCTAAGGTATGCCCTGTGTGCTTGCGGCCATTTAGTTGGCGTAAAAAGTGGCAGCGCAATTGGGATGAGGTTAAATATTGTTCTAAGCGCTGCGCAGGTAAAAAAGCATAAAAAGGGTCGGCGTCATTTCGCGCAACAAGCTAAATGACGCCGACCCTGTTATCTGTGATGGATGATTAGGGACAAGGCACAGTGTTTACCTGTTAGTGACCATTCCCTACTCACCAATCCCTAACCCTTGTTTAATGATATTTAGTCCTCGTTAGGGGCATCATCATTAAGGTGCGTGTTTTGTTTTGACACCGTATGTTTCTCCCCTAAATGGGCAACAGGGTTTGGGCGTGGTTCAGGCGCTTGATCGATGACGCGCAAGTTAGCTGCCGGTGCTTGGCCGTCTTTATCGGCGCCAAAGTAAACGGTGCTATGTGGAAACGGAATATCAATACCGGCTTGCTCAAAGTGCATCTTAACCAAGCGGTTATAAGCACGACCCACGGCCCATTGCATGCCAGGTGTCGATTTTATACGCACGCGAATGATCACCGAACTATCCGCCAAGGCAATCACCCCAGATACTTCTAACGCATCGAGTATTTCGTGCTTCATGTCTTCTGTTGCAGCAAGTTCATCAAAGGCATCTTGCAAGCGTGCAATAGCATCGTCGATATTCTCACGATATGCCACCCGATATTCACCCACATGATAACCAAATTCACGCATGTAGTTAGACACCGTATCCACACTAGAAAACGGAATAATATGGTAAGTGCCACTTAAATCACGAATACCCACAGAGCGAATGCTGAGCTTTTCAGCCGTTCCTGTAATGCCGCCTAATGTCACTACATCACCGGTATTCATGGCATTTTCTACTTGAATAAAGATCCCAGTAATAATGTCTTGTACCAGTTTTTGTGCACCAAAACCAATGGCCAAGCCTAAGACCCCAGCACCGGCGATCAGTGGTCCTATATTAATACCAATTTCTGCTAATGCGATCATAAAGGTAAGCGTACCAAGGGTAATGGCGAGTGCATTACGAAACAGTAGCAATAGAGTTTGGGTGCGGGCAGAAGGGCGACCCTGACCCGTTTCAGGATTGAGTTTATGCTCAATAATGCTGGCCATGAGTACCCATATTATTGCAGCTACCAGTAAAATAATGGCCACCCCAATCACTTTACTGAGTAGTTTTCCGCCGGTTTCAGATTCATACCAAGCGTTTAAGTCCACTATGTACCAAGCATTCAGCACTAATAATAGGGCGATACTAACAATGAGTATGCGCAAAAAGTGTAAAGCAGGAGGCACATAGCTATTAATGCGAGCTTCTAGCAAGGGTAGCTTACGGCGCAATTCGTTTGACAGCGTAATACGACGGCCTAGCGTTTGCGCAAGTAAACTGGAGAGTAAAATGCTGACTATCACGATGCCAATGGTTTTAAGCGTTGCAAACAGCACATAAGGCAGGGCTTCGGCTGGACTTAGCAAGGTCAATACCAAGACGACGGTAAAGTAGGCAAGGGCTATTAGGTGCCAAGTACGAGACAATAATATTAAACTAAATTGGCTGGCAGAAATGGTACTTTTCTCGGCTTTTTGGCGGATCGCTTGGCGTAAACGCACGCGATTTTTTAAGATCACAGTTACGGCATACAGATACGCTGCAATCATGATCAAGGTGTTCACGCCTTGGCCTAGGGTGGGTGAAATATTAATGTTAATTAACGGTTCTACTACTAAAATACCATAGCCCATTAAGCTTATCAGTAGCGCCATCCAGCGATTCCAATAAGCGGCTTCAGTGGCGGCGATGGGCAATAAGCGAAGTCCGTCATAACGAGAAGAAAACAGCACTCTTAAACCGGCTTTTAATAACTCAATGACCACAAAGGCGTTTAAAAACAGCGAGGCTTGAGTGGTCAGCTCCCCTGACTCTCCCACTAAAAAAGTGGCCACTAAATTACCGCCGACATAGGCCAGTGCTACGGCTAATGCATCGACTAAGCTTGCCAGCGCCACGCATACCACTAACCGTAATACGGGGGTTTTTCCTTCACCGTGGCGAGACCAGTGGCTAAAGCGAATAAAAATAGGGCTGGCCAGTCGGCGGAGTAGCCAAAATAGTAGTCCCGTAGCTGCAATAACAAGAGTTAAGTTGAGTGCGGCAGATAAAAAGACATGACTGTCAAACTGCTCATTATCACTTGCTAAATTACCAGAAAATAAACTGCCTGTTACAGCAATTAAGTTAGATAACTGCTGACTTAGACCGCCAGCAATGTCACTGGTTGTTTCTGCAAATTGGCTGGGTAGCGAAGGCTCGGTAGGTTCGCTGCTCGCTATTTCTGCTGCGGGTTGCGTTTGTTTATCGGCCATATTGCGCAGCTCGTTAATGAGTTGCTGGCGCGACTGTTCATTTTCTAATACTTCAGCTAAGGCTTCGTAAGATGGGCCCGAATTGGCTTCTTGTGACTGCGCCACTCCCACAATAGGAATAAACAACAGCCATAACATCAGCAGAGTGAGTCTGTTAAATCGGTTCACTGTGGCCTCCGATAGGCGTTAATGATGATGAACTGTGAATAAACATTGCTTTTATTAATGTAAGTGAAGGCATTAATGCCATCAATAAAGCAGCAAAGTGATGAATTAGGTTAACATAGCAGGCTAGGCGATGTTAATTTTCAATGAGCGATAAGTATGCTAAGCAATGAGTAAATACTTAATAAGACCGACTAAAGCCACCATGGCTGAGCTGCCAGAGTTTAGTGGTTTACCCCTTTGTCGTATTCACTTAGTGAACAATACAGAGCTGCTGCACTTTGCCGCGACTGAGTTAAACGCCTGCACTCACCTTGGATTTGATACAGAAAGTAAACCTACTTTTATAAAAGGAGAAGCGAGCACAGGACCACACTTAATACAGTTGGCCACCACTGAGCATGCTTTTTTATTTCAGATCTTGCCCGAGCAAGGGGTGGCAAGCGCGACACATCAGTTGCTGACACAGGTTTTACAGTCTCCTAATATAGTGAAAGTGGGCTTTGGACTATCATCAGATCGCAAGCCGCTGTGGCGTAACTTAGGCATAGTGTTAAACACCAGCTTTGAATTATCGAGTGCCATCAAGCAGATGGGCTATCAGCAACAGGTGGGGTTACAAGCTGGGGTGGCATTGGTATTAGCAGAGTACCTGCCTAAATCTAAACGGCAAACGCTTTCTAATTGGGCCGCCAAGCCTTTATCTGAAGCACAACTGCATTATGCTGCCAACGACGCTTATGCCAGTTTATGGGTGTATTTAATTATGAAAAGGTGGCATCTGTCAGGCAACTAAAGAGCTGAGGCCGTTTCTTCTTCATGTCTGGGGTTAGGTGGGCAGTCATCACCAATAATAAGGAACAAAGATGTTTATTTGGGAAGGTGTGAGTGAGTTTGTAGCAGTGGCCGAAGCCGAGAGCTTTACTCAGGCGGCTAAAAAATTAAACATTTCAACCGCCCAAGTAAGCCGACAAGTAAGCGGGTTAGAAGCACGACTGTCGACCAAGCTTTTTTATCGCACCACTCGTAAAGTGTCGGTGACGGAGGCGGGACAAATTTACTATCAGCATTGTCGGCAGGTGCTTGATGGGCTAGAAGAAGCCGAGCGTACCATTACTAATTTACAGCTAGTCCCTAAAGGCAAGCTTAGGTTAACCGCGCCAATTACCTATGGTGAAAAGACCATAGCACCATTAGTGAATGACTTTGTGCAGCGCTATCCTGAACTAGATGTACAAATGAACTTAACCAATCAAAAGCTGGACTTGGTGGCAGAGGGCTTTGATTTGGCAGTGCGCCTTGGCAAACTGGAAGACTCCAGCATGATGGCAAAGCGCCTGTCTTCTCGTACCCAGTATGTGTGTGCATCACCTCAGTATATCGCCACTTATGGTGAGCCTAAGCAGCCATTAGATTTAGAGCAACATAACTGCTTGCAAGGTAATTTAGATTACTGGCGCTTTCAAGATCAGGGCAAGGCGCGCAATATACGCGTTAGCGGTAATATCCGCTGCGATAGCGGCTGGGCCTTACTGGATGCCGCATTAAAAGGCATAGGGATAGTACAGCTACCCGATTATTATGTGCGCTCGGCATTAGCGAGTGCAGAGTTAGTCCCTTTATTGGCGCAGTATCAAGAGCCAGATGAGGGGATATGGGCACTGTATCCGCACAATCGTCATTTATCACCCAAAGTGCGTATGTTGTTAGACTTTTTAAGTGAATCGCTAAACTAATACGAGAGTGGTGTTTGGCTGGATTATTTACGTCGAAAAGGCTGTAATAGCTGCTGATGTAGACGCTGCTCGGCGGGGGTACGAAATTGCGTTAAGCCAATGGTCATCCCCACATGCCCAGCTTTAGGCGCTGCTTGATAGGTACCAAATAATCGATCCCACCAAGGAAGATTAAAGCCAAAGTTACTGTTTGTTTCAGCCGGGGTTACCGAATGGTGCACGCGGTGCATATCTGGTGTTACTAGTATGCGGCGAAGCACTATATCGAGCCGTGTTGGCAGGTTAATATTAGCGTGATTAAACATGGCGGTGGCATTAAGCAAGACCTCAAACAATAATACCGCCAGTGGCGGTGCGCCCAACAAAATTACAGCACTCAACTTAACCAGCATGGACAATAATATTTCTAACGGGTGAAAACGCAAACCAGTGGTGACGTCAAACCCCACATCTGCATGATGCACTCGGTGTAATCGCCACAGCAAGGGCAGGGCATGCAGCAGCCGATGTTGTAAGTAAATTAGTAAGTCAAGTATCAGCAGCGACAACACTAGGCTAAGCCAAGTAGGCACAGGCCACGCATTAAACAATCCCCAGTTTTGCTCGCTCGCCAACAGGGCCGCTCCAACCGCCGCTAACGGAAAACACCATCGTAAAATTAGCGTATTGATCACCAGTAACAATAGATTACGCGGCCAGCGTTGGCTACGATTTTGCGGCTGTGGCCGGCGTGGACTTCGCCATTCCCACCACATCATTAGCAGTAATATGCCGACAAAGCAGCCCAGCCGGATCCAAGGTTCAAGCTCAAACATCAGCAATTTCCTGTGACGCCTTGTGGAGAGTTAATACCTGCCGCCAGCTTGGTGTGAGCCAAAATAAATCTGCCGGTTCGTCAATGTCGCGCAGCCGTTCGGCCACCCTATAGCGCCAACCTAATTGGCTAAGCCGCTTTTGAGTGAGGGCAGCCACAGTATGCGTACTCCAAGGGATATTGTTAAATAAGGAATCCCTAAACTTGCGTAAGCCCAGCAGCGCATAGCCGCCATCTTCGGTGGGGTGCAATAAGGCATCTTGCGAACTTAAACGATGAGTTGCATCACGTAGCAACGTGGATGACAGTTGCGGGCAGTCGGTACCGACTAGCAACACTTGCTGCTGCGCCTTATGTCCAACTCTCGCATTGTCAGATAAGGCGCGGCGCGCGGCGTAGGCCATGCGATAACCTAAGTCCCCCTCGCCTTGATTGCTTAATATAAGCGTGGGTGGCAAGGAAATATCGGCCCATTTGGGATCATCAAAATCCGGACTCATGCACAGCTCAACGGGGCCTATGTTGGCGGTTAAACAAGCATGCAGTGTACTGTTTAGCATGTGTTGCGCCAATCGCGCCGTTGCTTCGGTGCCCAGTACACCCGCGAGTCGGGTTTTAGCCCGGCCCGCAACCGGTGCCTTGGCAAACACAATAATACGGGTATTCAACGGTACCTCCTTGCTAATTGTGTGGGGCACACGCCGCGCCAATAGGCAAAGCGCAACCGCCACATTAACCAGATGGTGCGCCATACGCCGTTTTGTTCCCAACGTCGACCCGAGGTAATCACTGTTTGTCTTAAGCAGGCGGGCTTACCCAAATGCTTTAGCCGCTGACTAAGGGCAATGTCTTCCATTAAATCTTGTTCGGGAAACCCCCCAACGGCGGAAAAGGCCGTGCGGTGCATAAACAGCGCTTGATCGCCGGTGGCAATGCCTGACAGGCGCGAACGCCAATTCATCATGGCGCTTATTACTTTTAGCATGGGATGCTGGCCGCTGATCTCCACATCAAATCGCCCCCACTGGTGCTGAGTTAATGCCGAGTTAATGAGTGACTCAAACTGGGCGGGTAGTTGAGTATCGGCATGCAAAAACAATAAATAATCGCCAGTCGCATGCATGCCTCCTAAGTTCATTTGCCGAGCGCGACCAGCGGTGGTACTTAGCACCATGCCCCCTTGTTGCTGTGCAATGGCCACCGATTGATCACTGCTGCCACCGTCCACCAATATCAACTCGATATGGGGTGAGTTATGCACCAAGGTAGCCAAAGTAGCAGGCAGCGCCTTAGCCTCATTGAGCATGGGCATAATAATAGACAGCGTCATGATGCTTTAACATCATCATGCAGTGCGCCACCACAGCTGCTGCCTTGGCCTGCGGTACAGCCATAACAATGCTCGGCGACGCGTATTGGCTGACCGTTAATATCGCGATGCAGTAGGTCACGCAGGTGAGGTCGACTTGCTTTGTGGTCGGCATCGGGCAGTCGCAACCCTAATTGCTGGTTAAAATCGCAGTCATATAAATAGCCTTGCCAGTCGACGCTGACGAGGTTACGGCACATTAAGTTGGCAAGGTTATCGGCAGAAAAATTGTCTTTTAGCAACCGTAAGTAATCATGAAACTGCCGCTTGGTGATCAGGTAATCACCAAAGCGCTTAATGGGCATATTAGCCAGCGCAAACAGGTGATTAAAGCGAATATCAAAATGCTCCCGTAGCGCTTGGCGATATGCCGCCTCTAATCCTTGTTGCTCCGGTGGTAAGCTTGGCCCTTGTGGGTTATAAACCAAATTTAATATCAAGCCAGAATCGGGCTGCCCATAACCTAACTTATTGAGCTGCTGCAATGCGGCTATGCTTTTATTAAAGGTACCTTTGCCGCGTTGCTTATCCACATTGTCCAGCTCGTAGCAGGGCAGTGACGCCACCACTTCTACTTGGTGAACGGCTAAAAAATTGGCCAGCGTCTCTTGGCCAGGCTCATATAAAATAGTGAGGTTACAGCGGTCTATCACATGCACACCTAGCTTGTGCGCGGCAATCACCACGTCACGAAAGCGTGGGTGCATTTCGGGGGCACCGCCAGTTAAATCGAGGGTGTTAAGCTTTTGCACTTTTAAGACACGGGTGATCAGAGCGAGGTTGGCGTCATCCATCATTTCGGTGCGATGCGGGCCGGCGGCCACATGGCAGTGCACGCACTTCATGTTGCACATATAGCCCAAGTTGACCTGCAGTGTGTCTAGTGCATTACGCTTGATTGCCGGAAAACCCGTTAAGTCTAGTAGAGGTAAAGTGTCTCTCATCATGCTTCCTTAATTGAGGCGAACCGCGTTTGGCACAAGTTCACCTGTGTTAGCTGCTGTCTTTATCAACCGTGCCTTGTGGGCCCAAGTTGGTCGGTGTGGTGTCGGGGCGGCGAGCAAAGGTATGGGCTAATGAACGAATGAGCGGTAATTGCCGTTCAAATTGACGACAGCCATTGCACATCGCGGTGTGCAACGCCAAAGAGAGTCGCTCAAATTGGCTTAAGGGGCGTTCTTGGCTCTCGGACATCAGCCGAGTGGCTTTGTGACAGCTCAACATGGGCAGTCTCCTTGTTGTTGCCAAGTGTTTTCTAGGCATTCGCGTAAACGTAACCTAGCTCGATAGAGCAACACATTTAGGTTGCTGACTGTTAAATCTAGTTCGAGGCAGATTTCGCGGCTTTCTAGACCAATAAACTCGCGCATCATAAAAGTACGTCCTTGATTAGGTGGCAGCTTGTCTAAACACAATTCAAACAGTGTCCAAAACTCATCATCTTCTTGGCTATTTTCTGGTGCACTCCACTCCACAGGGCGCTCTGCTTTGTACCACATGCCAAAACGGTTAAATAGCTGTTCTTCTAGGTCGTTATTGTCGTCGGCCCCTAGGCTGGTTAACGTGACTAGACGCTGGTTTTTGCGGATAATATCCACAATTTTGTGTTTAAGAATGGCAAACACCCAGTTTTTATAGGCGGCACGGCCTTTAAAACTATCTGCGTATTTAAAGGCTCCCAACATGGCTTCTTGCACTGCGTCTTCCGCCAGCTGGGCGTCTTTTAATTGTAAGGTGGCAAAGCGCAGCATTTGTCGGCGTAGCTCCTCAGATAACAAAGGGTGTACGGCATTGTGTTTATGATTCATCATGCCCCTTATTGGCTGACGGTTGATAACTCAGTATATGCGCTCTTATGCCTGAGCTCTTATTTAGGGTGCGAATGTTGCCAATATTGTGCTTTCTGTCCCGTTTGTGTTGTTATTCATTTAGCTTAGTCGCCGTTACTGTCGGTTTTGTTACAGCAGCAGGCTGCTTTTATTACTTTTCTATTAGCACAGGTTAAGAGCAAGGAGCGCTGATGAGCCAATATCGAATATTTAATGATGAAGATGCCATTACCTACGCACGAGAAGCGGCCCAGATTGGCCCAGAAGTCATATTGCAAGGAGCAGAAATAGGGGACGGCAACCTCAACCAGGTGTTTAAGGTGTGCCAGCCTGGTGATGCAACAGGATTGATTGTGAAACAGGCGCTTCCCTACATTCGTTGCATTGGTGAGTCTTGGCCTTTAACGCGAGATAGGGCTCGCATAGAAGCCGAAATATTGCTGCAACATGGGCAATTTTGCCCCCAGCACACGGTAGCTGTGTTGCATCACGATGTGTCTTTGTCGGCGATGCTGCTAGAAGACTTATCCAAGTTTCAAGTCTGGCGCCAAGCGTTGCTTAACGACCAGTATTTTGCCGATGCGCCTGTGCAGTTGGGAGAATATTTAGCGCTGGTGCACTTTCACAGCAGTGACTTTAAGCTTGATTATCAGACACAGCTCGCAGCACAAAGACAATTCGCCAACCCAGAGTTAATGTCAATAAGCGAAGCCGTGTATTTTGTCGATCCCTTTTGCGATCATGAACGCAATGATGTGGCCGCCAGTATTCGTCAAGATGCCGAGCAACTATGGGCCGATAAGGCATTAAAAATACGGGTAGCCAAGCTTAAGCACGAGTTTCGCTGCAAGGGCCAAGCCTTGCTGCATGGTGACTTGCATACCGGATCTGTGATGGTGGCGGCTGGCAAGCTAAAGGTGATTGATGCCGAGTTTGGTGGTTATGGCCCCATGGGGTTTGATGTTGGCGTGATGATAGCCAATTTGCTGCTTAATTTTTGTAGCCAGCCATCTTGGTCGCAACAGTCACTGCGCATTAAAGACGTTCACGCCTTTTGGCATAGCTTTAACACGCGGTTTTTTCTGTTGGCTAGCCAGACTTCGGACTCTGCTTTGGGCGCACCTGGTTATATAAGCGCATTTTTACGCCAAGTATGGCAAGACGCCTTGGGCTATGCCGGTTGCGAAATGATACGTCGCACCCTAGGCGTCGCCCATGTGGCGGACATTGAGAGTATTGCCGACCCCCTGCAAAAAACCGCCAGTCAACGCCAAGCATTGGCATTAGGCCGCACTCTTATCATGCAAGCAGACCAGATCAACGACGAACAACTAAAAAGCGTAGCGTTCGCCTACCGACCGTAGTGTTGCGTTTTTAGTTATAAATGTTGAGTTAAGCTCAACACTCGCCGCCGTGGTGGGCGGTATTTGTTACCCCCGTCGACGGCGGTGATAACGGCTTAGCCATGCCAAGGTGCGTGTTGGGGCATGAGCGCGCTTCCACTCGCCGGCCACGTACTTGTTGGCTTCTGCCAAGGTCGGATAAACATGAATGGTACCCAGAATCTTGTTTAGGCCGAGCTTATGTTTCATGGCCAGCACATACTCGGCCAGTAAATCACCAGCATGCTCACCGACTATGGTCACCCCTAATATTTTATCGTTGCCGGGCACGGTTAACACCTTGATAAAGCCCTGATCTGAGCCGTCTGTGATGGCCCTGTCCAGTTCGTCCAACTCAAATCGAGTCACTTCATAGGCAATATCTTGCTCTGTCGCTTCTTGTTCGCTCAAGCCTACTCGGGCCACTTCCGGGTCGACGAAGGTGCACCAAGGCACTACCGAATAATCAACCTTAAAGCGTTTGAACTGGCCAAATAGGGCATTCACGCTGGCATACCACGCCATGTGGGCGGCGGTGTGAGTAAACTGGTAGGGGCCGGCCACGTCGCCGGCGGCGTAAATGTTGGGAAACAGGGTTTCCAGATATTCGTTGGTGGTAACGGTACGCTCGGTGGGGATGCCCAGTGCCTCCAGGCCGTAGCCTTGTAACCGCGCCTTGCGGCCGAGCGCCAGTAATAAGTCGTCACATTCCAGTACCATCTCTTGATCCTGGTGCGTGGCGATAACGCGGATGCCAGCGCCGTTTTGCTCTACCCGCAGCGGGCTGTGCTCGGTCAGTACTCGCACCCCGTCATTGCTGAGGGCATTGTTGACCCAGCCACTGACTTCCCTGTCTTCTTTTGGCATCAGACGCGGGTTGCGCTGTAATAGAGTGACCTCGGACCCTAAACGGGAGAAGGTTTGCGCCAGCTCGCAGCCGATGGGGCCGCCGCCCATGATCAATAGTCGTTTGGGCGGCGTGTCACGCTTAGCCATGGCGTCCCATAATGTGTCGCTGGTTAGATAACTGACCTCATCTAGCCCTGATATGGAGGGAACTGCGGCGCTGGCACCGGCGGCAATAATGATGCTGCGGGCGGTCAGCCGCCGGATGTTACCATCGGCCAAGGTGACTTCCACCGTCCAAGGGTCGACCAGCTTGGCGTAACCTTGCAATACCTCTACGCCAAGTCCGGTGTAACGCTCTACGCTGTCGTGGGGTTCGACCTTGTGGATCACCGCCTGCACCCGCTGCATAACCTGTTTGAAGCTGAATTCCGGTTGGGTGCGGGTCAAACCGTACTGTTCGGCGTGGCGCATCTGATGGGCTAACTTAGCGCTGCGGATCAAGGCTTTGCTCGGCACGCAGCCGGTATTGAGACAGTCGCCGCCCATCTTGTCGGCTTCAATCAGGGTGACCTTAGCCTTAACCGCCGCCGCTATGTAGGCGCTGACTAGCCCGGCGGCACCGGCACCGATCACAATAAGATTGCGGTCAAAATGGCGAGGTTTGTTAAAACCACGATACACTTTTTGGCGTTGCACCAAGCGCAGCACAGCGCGGGTCAGCAACGGAAACAGGCCCAGCAAGGCAAACGAAGCTAACAAAGCCGGCGACAGTATGCCGCTTAAGCTGTTAATGGCGGCCAACTGGGTACCGGCGTTCACGTACACTAGGGTACCGGGCAGCATGCCGAGCTGGCTCACCCAATAAAAGGTGCGGGCGGGCAGGGCGGTGAGTCCCATCAGCAAGTTGATGATGAAAAACGGAAACACCGGCACTAGGCGCAGGGTAAACAAATAGAAGGCACCATCGCGGCTGATGCCTTTGTCGATGGCCTTGAGTCGGTCACCGAAGCGCAGCTGTACCTGATCTCGCAGTAGAAAACGCGACACCAGAAAGGCCAAGGTGGCGCCGATACTAGAGGCAAACGACACCAACAGCAACCCCTGCCAGACGCCGAAGAAGGCCCCGGCGGCCAGCGTCATAATGGCGGCACCAGGTAAAGATAAGGCCGCCATCACGACATAAAGCACGAAAAAACCGCCGGCCATCAACCAGAACGACTCGGCTCGCAGCGTGGCAATGTGCGCTTGTTGTTGTTTTAGAGCCTCGAGGGTGAACCAATCGCCGATATCGAAGAAGAAAAACAGGGCGACCAGCAGCAATAGCAGGGCAAGCAGCAGGGGTTTGCGCATAACAACATCCTTTTTATGACGATGAGGCCGACCTTTATGGCATTGAAGCTAAATAGTGCCGACTATTATTAACATGGTGATGATGAATAAAGACACAACAGGACGAAGAATTCTTACAACGAGATTAGGAGATAGTTAATAAAAATAAGCTGTTTTTGTAATAACCAAACAGTTTGACGCGTCTTATTACTATGCAGGTACTTTTTATGCGTTTCCTGCCATGGATGACCCTATCTTAAGGAGTATGATCATGCGTCTATGTCATTTTCACTTAGAATCTCACTTTCGTATAACCCCCGTTGCCGCTTTAGTGTCGGCATCCTTGTTGGCTTTAGCGTTATCGGGCCCAGTGCTTGCCGCTGAGTCGGGGGGATCTTTAGCACAAGAGAAGGCAGTGCAACAAATAGCCATGAGTAAGAAGCCTTGTGCTGCTAACCCTTGCGCTACCAAGAATCCTTGTGCGGTGAAGAGTCCGTGTTCGGCTAACCCCTGTGCAACCAAAAATCCTTGCGCGGCCAAACCGGCGGCAGTGAACCCTTGTGCAGCCAAGGCGGTACAGCGGCCTGACAATTATCAGCCTTACCAAGGCGAACATGCCGAGCTGGTGACGCTGGGCAAGACGCTTTTTAACGATACCAGCCTAAGCAGCAATGGCCTTGCTTGCAGTAGCTGTCACCAAGGTCAGCTGATGTATCAGGCAAGCTTTGCCATGGCGTACCCGCATCCGGTGGCGATGGCACAAGATCAGTTTGGTCTAAGTCAGGTGCATCTGGATGAAATGATCCAAATTTGTATGATGTCGCCGATGGCGACTCAGCCCTTAGCGTGGGACTCGAAAAAACTAGCCGCCTTAGTGGCCTATGTACAAACCGAGCAAGTCAGCCATTCACCCAGTGGCGCTAATCCCTGTGCGGCGAAGAACCCGTGTGCTGTGAAAAGCCCGTGTTCGGCTAATCCCTGTGCAGTGAAAAGCCCATGCAAGGCTAATCCTTGTGCGGCCAAGTCACAGTAAGGATGTCTATGACTACTACCATACCCAGACTGGTGCCGCCGGTGGCAGCCAGCCTGACGCCTGCCGACATCAGCCGGCTACGTGAAGCCGGTGCCCAAATTCGGGAATGCTATCGGGTGATGAGCAAAGGCGGGGTCAATATCGTCGGGGAAGTGCTCAAAGGGCAGGGGACCTTTTTCGAGATGACTCACTATCCGCTGGACGATGTACTCGATAAAGACAGTCACAGTCAGTATTACTACCATGCCCATCGCGGTGGCGAACAAGAGCATGGCCACTTCCATACCTTTTTGCGTGCGCCAGGCATTCCCGCCGAGTTGCGTATGCTGGATTATCCACAGGCCAGCGAGCCCTGGCCCCAAGGGGACAAGGCGATTGCTCATCTGGTTGCCATCTCCATGGATGCCTGGGGCTTTCCCTCAAGCCTGTTCGCCTGTAATCGCTGGGTGACCGATGAAAGCTGGTACCCGGCCGAGGCGGTGCTCTCGATGCTGGACCGCTTCGTTATCGATCATGCCAGTCCGTCTTGGCCGGTAAATATCTGGCTGAGCAACATGCTGGTATTATTCCGGCCTCATATCGCAGCGCTGCTGGTGCACCGGGATGCGGTGATCAATCAGTGGCAATTGCAGCATCCAGAGCAGGACATATTTGAGAACCGGCAGCTGGAGATCACCGGTCAGCTGTCCATTTCGGTGGATGATTGGCTAACCGAGCTGGAGGCCGTGTTGGTTTAAAGCTACCTTGGCCATGTTGTTGCTGGGGCTGGCGCTGGCGCTGGTGATATCGGCGGCTTCTACCTTGGACTCAACCTTGTCTAGTGCCGCTAAGCAGTTGGTGGTCGATATGGAGTTGTGCCGCCCCTCTGCGGGTAGCGGTCGCCTGGCCATGGCACTGTGACGCCCAACCCCCCGATAGATAACGCCCTCTACACATCACAAAAACGCAAGGCGGGTACCGCTTGCCTGACAAACCCACTGATATTTGGGCTCCTTGTCGGGGAGACTTCTTGCTATCATTGATGGCAGGTTTTAGGGAGGGCGTGATGCGTATCTTATTTGCCCTATTAGGGGGCGTTTCATTATTCTTAGGCTTAATTGGTGCCTTCTTACCCGTGCTGCCTACCACACCATTTATTTTATTAGCCGCCTTGTTGTTTAGTAAATCTTCGCCTCGTTTGCATCGTTGGATGTTGAACCACCCTTGGTTTGGCACCCTGATCCGAGACTGGCAGACCTATCGGGGTTTACGGCCTAAGATCCGGCGCAGAGCAATATGGATGATGGCCATCAGCTTTGCATTTTCCATTTACATGGTGCCATTATGGCCGGTTAAAGCAGGGTTAGTGCTCACCTTTGTTATCTTATTAGCGTGGTTTTTACGCTTGCCGTTAGTGCCCGAACCGCCTCAAGGGGACAAAGAGGGTCGCTCCCCCTGATAGAAATCACGAACAGATTTGTGAATCTGCTCTGTAAAAAACAACTCTACTCATTGCCATACCGGAGTGTACTGCATGACTCAGCCTGAAGATCTGTATCTTAATTTACGTAACTTAACACTCGATGACTACGATCAGCTGCAAGTACTGATGAACCGTGTCTATCATGATATTGGTGGTGCTTGGCCCAAAGCGACCATAAAAGCCTTAATTGAGCAGTTTCCAGATGGTCAAATTTGCATTGAGGATAGCGGCAACCTGGTGGCCGTTGCGCTAACCGTTAGTGTTAAATATGATCGTTTTAGCAACCCCCATACTTATGATGATCTTATTTTAAGTAACGAAAAAATTAGGCATAGCGATAAGGGCGACTCTTTATATGGCTTAGATGTTTTTATTCAGCCTGAATACCGAGGTTTTCGACTGGGGCGAAGACTATACGAGGCGCGTAAAGAGCTGTGTCGGTCACTGAATCTTAGGGCTATTTTGGCTGGTGGGCGTATTCCGGGTTATTTTCAACACAGTGAGCAATATACGCCGGCAGAATATATTGATCGGGTAGACCGTAAAGAAATTTACGATCCTATTTTGAGCTTTCAATTAGCCAACGATTTTCAAGTGACTCGCTTGATGCACAAATACCTACCGGAAGATGAAAAGTCTTTGGGGTATGCCACCTTACTTGAATGGCGCAATATTTTGTATACGCCGCCTTCTTCGGTACTAAACGAAAAAAAGGTTCAAGTGCGGATGGGCGCGGTGCAGTGGCAAATGCGTGAGTTTGCCTCAGTAGACGAAGTATTGGAGCAGGTTGAATACTTCGTCGACGCTTTGTCTGATTATCAGAGTGATTTTGCGTTGTTTCCTGAGTTTTTTAATGCGCCTTTAATGGGCTTAACTGATCAGGTAGACCAAACCCGAGCTATTCGTTATTTAGCAGAATATACCCCACAGTTTCGAGATAGAATGTCGGACATGGCGGTAAGCTACAACATTAATATCATTACCGGTTCTATGCCATTAATCGAAGATGATCGTGTTTATAATGTATCTTATCTTTGTCATAGAGATGGGCGGGTTGACGAACAGCGCAAAATTCATATTACGCCTCATGAACGCAGAGACTGGGTCATAGAAGGGGGCAATAAATTTGATGTGTTTGATACGGACGCAGGGCGTGTGGCTATTTTAATTTGTTACGATATTGAGTTTCCTGAACTCGGTCGTATTGCTGCCAGCAAAGAGGTGGACATTATTTGCGTGCCATTTTGGACAGATACCAAAAATGGTTACTTGCGGGTGCGCCATTGTGCCCAAGCACGAGCCATTGAAAACGAATGTTATGTGGTGATCACAGGCAGTGTGGGCAATTTACCTAAAGTACAAAACCTAGACGTACAATATGCGCAGTCATCGGTTTTTTCTCCGTCTGATTTTGCTTTCCCTCATGACGCTGTTATGGCTGAAACAACGCCTAATACCGAGATGATTATGTTCTCGGATATGGATTTAGAAAAGCTCACCTTAGTACGTAACGAGGGCTCAGTGACTAACCTAAAAGACAGACGAACCGATCTTTATAACATTGTGACTCGTTAATCTTGCTTAAGGTTGCTTCGCCAGGGTCAATGCTGATTGTTGCATTGGCGTTGGCTAAGCCCTAAGCTAGCTGCCGTTGTAAATTTACATGCTGAGCTCTTACTTTTAGGGTTGATAAGGCCGAACATTATGAAACAAGAAACGCTTAAGCTCATTGCCGATAGCATTGCTTCTGTCCCTGACTACCCAAAGCCTGGGGTAGTATTTCGAGATATAACCAGCCTAGTAGAAAATGCTGAGGCGTTTAAAGCGACCATTGAAGCCATTGTTGAACGGTATCAAGATGCGGGTATCAACAAGGTATTGGGCACCGAGGCCCGAGGATTTATTTTTGGGGCGCCCGTTGCCGCCGCCCTAGGGGTTGGTTTTATTATGGCGCGTAAACCTAATAAGTTACCCCGAGACGTCATTGAAGTTGAGTACGACTTGGAATACGGCAAAGATAAACTGCAAATTCATGTTGATGCTATTTTACCCGGCGAAAAAATCTTAATTATTGATGATCTATTAGCCACTGGTGGCACAGTAGAAGCCGCTGTAAAACTGGTGCGCCGTTGTGGCGGTGAGGTGCAAGAGGCGGCCTTTGTGGTGGCATTACCGGCACTCGGTGGTTTGCAACGCCTTAATAACATGGGCATTCGTGTGAATAGCTTGGTGCAGTTTGATGGCGAGTAGCCAGAGTTCACAAATCACAATGGTCACTAATAACTGATGAATTACCAGGTTCTTGCCAGAAAATGGCGCCCGCAGCGCTTTGCCGATGTAGTGGGTCAGCAACATGTGCTGACCGCATTAATTAATGCCCTCTCTCAGGGTCGGCTGCATCATGCCTACTTGTTTAGCGGCACTCGGGGCGTAGGGAAAACATCCATTGCTCGGCTATTAGCTAAAGCGCTTAATTGCGATCATGGCATTACTCCAGACCCTTGTGGTAGCTGTGCCAGTTGTCAAGAAATTGAGCAAGGGCGCTTTGTTGATTTACTTGAAATAGACGCCGCGAGCCGTACTAAGGTCGAAGACACGCGAGAGTTGCTCGATAATGTGCAATATCAGCCCGCTCGTGGTCGCTTTAAAGTGTATTTAATCGATGAAGTGCATATGTTGTCGCGGCACAGCTTTAATGCACTGTTAAAAACACTGGAAGAGCCCCCGCCTCATGTTAAGTTTTTGCTGGCAACAACGGATC
The DNA here is from genome assembly GCF_017498065.1 of Oceanisphaera pacifica. Classification (GTDB taxonomy): domain Bacteria; phylum Pseudomonadota; class Gammaproteobacteria; order Enterobacterales; family Aeromonadaceae; genus Oceanimonas; species Oceanimonas pacifica. The sequence goes on from NZ_JAGDFX010000003.1 coordinate 197,728, forward strand.
CACAAAAACTGCCGATTACGATTTTATCGCGCTGCTTACAGTTTCATTTAAAGAGCCTTGAGCCCGAGCAAATTGATACTCAGTTGCAGCATATTCTGGAACACGAACAACTTCCCTTTGAGGCGCAAGCCACAGCGGCTTTGTCTCGTGCGGCAGACGGCAGCTTGCGTGATGGCTTAAGTTTAACCGATCAGGCGCTGGCCTTTGGTAATGGAGAGGTGAAACTGGCATGGGTTGAGTCTATGCTGGGCAACCTGAATCGCAGCCAGTTATTAGCGCTCATTGAGGCTATTTTGTCTGGCCAAGGTGATGTCTTGCTCGCGCAGGTGGCAGAGCTTGCCAGTTTAGGGCCCGATTACGATCAGGTACATAAAGAGTTAATAGGCTTTTGGCACCAACTGGCCTTGGCGCAACTGGTGGCGGCGTCGCCTCAGCAACCTTATGCCGAAGAGCTGAATCGGCTGGCGCCTTTGGTGTCATCAGAGCAAATACAGGTTTTTTATCAAATCTGTTTACAAGGCCGTAAAGATTTACCCTTTGCTCCCGATGGTCGTTCGGCATTAGAGATGACGTTACTGCGCACCTTGGCATTTCGCCCAGAAGCGCCTGTGGTCACCACCAATGTTGCTTTTGGCAGCCTTGCTAGCGCTGTGCCTAAAGAGGTGAGCCCCACAGTAAAAAAGCCTGAGCCGCCGCCCATTAAAGAGGCGCCATCAACGCCTGCTGCTCATGAGCCCACGGCGGCTTCATTAGAACAAGAGCAAAATGAAATATGGGAGCAAGCAGCTCGGCTAGGGCAAGCTTCGCCGTCTGCGGTGGCTTCTGAGCAGCCCTCAGCAGGCACGGCTAAGGCAGCGTTACCAGACGAAGCGCTACATACACCTATATCCGATAACGAATCTAAAGCAGCGGTAACACCTGCGCCAGTGGCTAAACCGTCATCGGCTGATGCAATAGAAGACCCAGCGGCTGCAGACGTTGCACGGTTGCGTCGTTTATTACAAACTCGCAATCGTTTACGCAGTCAAGAGCCAGATAAAGCGGCACCTGCCCCAACAGTGACGCCAATAGCCAAGCCGAGTGTTACGCCCACAGCGCCGCCGGTACAAGCAACACAGTCGCAAGCTCAGGTGCAGGATCAAGAACCGATCAGGGCAGCAGAAAAACCAAGCATACCCGCATCGGGAGCTTCTCGTGCCGATGAGTTACCACCGCTAGATGCCTATGATGACGCCAATTGGCAAAACGAGGATCAAGACTTGCCGCCCTGGCATGCCGACGGGCAGTCTACTCAGGCAACGCCATTAGCACCATCAACAGCACAGGCACAAGCCTCCTCTCGTGCAGAGGCAGGGCAGTTGCAGCGAACAGCACAGCCTCAACCGGCGTCTTCTGTTGTCCCTAATGTTGCTGCTCATGCGCCTGCGGGACCTTTGACGAAAGCGCAACACAGTGCTAGCGATCCTGAACCGTTAAAAGCGATTAGCTTATTACCTCAAGCTGAAGATAGTTGGACTCGCTTGGTTGCAGAATTACCCTTAGGCGGCTTATTACGACAACTCGCGATGCACAGCAGCCGCGAAGAAATCACCGAACAGCAATGGCAATTGTGGCTACAGCCACAACATAAGCACTTATTAAACGAAAAAAGCCGACAAGAATTAGAGTCGGTGATCCAGCAACATATCTCTCAGCCCATTACTGTGCTGGTAACAGTAGGGCAGCAAACAGGTCTGCAAACGCCGTTTGAAATAGAGCAAGTGCTATATCAAGCCGCCATTGCTCAGGCAAAAGATGAAATTAAAGGCGATGATGCGGTACAATTTTTAATATCGCGCTTTGCAGCAGTACTAGATGAAGATAGCATTGAACCTATGGTGCAATAGCACCGTTTTTATCCATTAATAAAGAGTGAGTAATTATGTTTGGTAAAGGTGGAATGGGCAACATGATGAAACAGGCCCAGCAGATGCAAGAAAAAATGCAGAAGCTACAAGAAGAGTTGGCCGAGTTAGAAGTGGTTGGCGAAGCTGGCGCAGGCTTAGTAAAAGTTACCATGGCCGGCAGCCACTCTGTACGTCGTGTTGAGTTAGACGACAGCCTGTTTGAAGACGACAAAGAGCTAATAGAAGACTTACTTGCAGCAGCAACAAACGATGCTGTGCGTCGTATTGAAGAGCAAAATAAAGCGCGCATGAGCGAAATTACCGGTGGTATGAACTTACCGGCCGGCTTCAAAATGCCGTTCTAAATTGATTATTTATCAATAATTTAAAAAGCTGGAAACTACAGGTTTCCAGCTTCTAGCTTCCAGCTTCCAGCTTTATCCTCGAACTTCCAGAGTAAATTCATGCGTTTTAGCCCCCTGTTAGATGAATTAATCAAGAGCCTACAAGTGTTGCCTGGTGTTGGGCCTAAATCTGCGCAACGTATGGCCTTTGCTATGCTAGAGCGCCAGCGCAGTGGTGGCCGACGTTTAGCGCATGTATTAGATCAGGCGCTAGAGCATATAGGCCATTGTCGCCAGTGCCGAACCTTTACCGAAGAAAGAGTCTGTGGTCTTTGTACTAATCCTAAGCGCGCAGTGAGTGGCCAACTATGCATAGTAGAAAGCCCAGCTGATGTGGTGGCCATTGAGCAGACCGGTCAATATCAGGGGCGTTATTTTGTGTTAATGGGGCACTTGTCACCACTTGATGGCGTCGGGCCTGAAGAGCTAGGGTTAGATAAGTTAGCGGACTTATTAGCAACTGAGGCATATCAAGAAGTCATTTTAGCGACTAACCCCACAGTAGAAGGGGAGGCGACAGCCTATTACATTGCCGATATTGCCCGCAGCCAAGACGTTAACGTTAGCCGCATCGCCCACGGCGTGCCCATTGGTGGCGAACTCGAGCTAGTTGACGGCAACACCCTCACTCACTCCTTTATGGGCCGCAAAGTGTTTAGTGAGCAATGAAGCACTGACAGCCATCAGCCATCAGCTATCAGCCATCAGCTTTCAGCTGTCAGTTAAAGACAAACACGCTTTTTGTAGCATTGTGGTGCACCTCTACATGGGTGTTTAGGGTTGGTTTTTAAACTGAAAGCTGGCCGCTTACGGCTGACAGCTTTCAGTTCGGCCGTCATTGCGAGGAGTGCAACGACGCGGCAATCCATCTAACAAGCAGCTGTACGCCTTACGCTGACCGCTGTACGAAAAACCAAACCGCGTTTTTAACTGATAGCTGTACGCCTTACGCTAACCGCTGTACGAAAACCAAAACCGGTGTTTTCTTTGACGTAATGCGTACCGCGTAAAGCGTACAGCGCTCTTTTGGTCGAATAAATTCGACCCTACACTCGGTTGTATTTTCTTTAACTGACAGCTGAAAGCTGACGGCTGAAAGCTGATGGCTCTCAGTTCTGCGCTGTTTATTTTTAAAACTGAACTGTTTCTAGTTTAACATCGCAGGCAGCGGCTAATACTTGAGCGGCATTGTGGGTTTGCTGCACTTGGGTGCTGGCCTCAACTAAACAAGCGCGTTCGATATCTGAGGGCTGATAACCGTTTAAAAACAGCTGGCTTAAGGCAAGCTGCATAGGGCCTAGGCCTGGATTAAAGGCGGCGTTTTCTAGGTATCTCCCCCGACAAATCTGCCCGCCTTCTAATTGCAGTGCAACCCCTGCCCGATTTTGGCTATAAGGTGCATAGCTGGCATTGGCTTCATCGATGGCGAGCAACATTAAGGCATCATGCGGATTAATATCAGGGTTGTTCACCGCAGCCAAGGTACCTGTCGGTGCGGTTAGCATGCCGTAACTTTGGGATAAATCTGCGGGTCCAAAGGCATGGGGCAGTAATTCATTCAGCATCACATGCGCCTCAGGCAACACCAGCATTAGGCTTTCTTGATTTAACTCATGCATAAATTGACGACAGTGGCCACAAGGGCTGGCACTGACTATGACCTTCTCAATATGCTGTTCATCAAACAAGGCGGCATGACCGATGGCGGCTTGCTCGGCATGCAAGGCGTTATTAAGAGACTGGCCAGCCAACTCCATATTGGCCCCTAAATACCAATGGCCGGAGCCGCTAATGGCAATAGCACCAACCTTAAAGTCAGAGACAGGCACTTGGGCTTTTTGTTGGGCTAACGGTAGTAGGGCAAGGGCGAGGGCCTCTTCACCTAGCTGGGTGGCCTTGGTTAATAGCGTAATTTGTGTAGGACTAAAACGGGCAGCATCGGCTAATCGGTGCTGGGCTAAGGTATTTTTTAATACATCACTCATGATATCTGCCTCTTTTTAATTAATACACGTTATTGAATCAGCCATAAATAAAGATGAAATAAGGGCGGCGCCAGTAGGGCGGTGGCAATGCCGCAGACTACCATGGCCAGAGAAGCAAACGCCCCCTGTACTGCGCCCACTTCAGCCGCCGCCCCAGTGCCAATGGCATGGGCAGCGGCCCCCATGGCCAAACCTTGTGCTTCTGGGTGGGTCACACCGGCAAGTTTTAATAGCGGAAAGCCAATAATGGCACCCATCATACCTACTATAATAACCAAGCCTGCGGCAATCGCCGGAATGCCCCCCATGGTCTCGCTTACACTCATGGCCAAGGGCGTGGTAATCGATTTAGTCGCAATAGAGGCCAATAGTTCAGGGCTTGCCTGTAATAAACCGCCAATCACTAAAGTGGTGCCCACTGAAATAAACACAGATAGCGAGCAACACAATACAATGGGCCACCATTGTTTGCGAATTTTGGCAGCCTGTTGATATAAAGGCAGGGCAAACGCCACCACGGCCAGTTCTAGTAGGTGCGTAAGGGGCTGGGTGCCGGTTTGGTAGTCGCTGCCATCTTGGCCGGTGAGCACTAATAAAGCGATAATTATTAACGCGGGCAGCATAATGGTGTTAATAAGCGGGCTTTTATAGTGTTGTGCCAGCTTTCTCACCGATAAATACAGCAGCAGTGTCAGAGGCGTAGCTAACCATACCATCATGCTTGCATCCTCTGATAAAGGCGGCCAACAACCAACAATATAAGCACTAAACCAATAAAAGCTGCGCTTAAGATCAGGCCTATCCCTTCGCTTAGTACATCCACATAGCCTAACAAGCCGGCAGCCACAGGAATAAATAAAATAGCCATATGGCGCAGTATTAGCTGGCCACTGTTATATACCCAATTAAGGGGCAGCAGTTGAGTACTTAGCAGTATAAACAAAATAAATAAGCCTAAAATGCTGCCCGGAAAATCAAAAGGTAGCAGGCTGGCCATGCCATTTCCGGCTTGTAGGCAAGCCAGTAACACCATAAAGCCACGTAGTAATATAAAAGCAGAAGATTTATAAAGATTGAACATAATGCGCTACCGCTTGTAATAAGGCCAATTTGGCTTCATCTTCTTGATGCGCCATTACTAATTGTTCTAAACGTTGCATATACGGCTCGGCCTGATTGGCGAGCTTGTCTTGGCAGTGTTGGCGCCAGCGCTGCCATTCTTGCTCGGTTAAGGTGTGAGGATAATTGCGCGCCCGGTAGCGAAACAGCATCTCGGGCAGGCGTTCATCATTAAATTGCAGCGGCATGTCTGCTAATGCCTCGGGTTTACTGGTGCGGATCATGTCCATGACCGCTTTATCGGCACTACCAAAAAATCCCCCTTCATATAGGGCACCGTCTACATCTGTAATGGGGGCAAAATCAGGGGCAATTTGATACAAAGCCACGACCTTTTCGCGGATCTCGGGGTGGCTGCGTAATAAATCTAGGCTTTTGCGGCACTGGGCACGATCAATACCCAGTTCATCGGCTCGCTGCTCGGTAAGGGCGCCAGCTTTAGCCAACACCGGGCATTTATTGATTTGTACTAGCTTAACGGGCACCGGTAATTGCTCACCTAAATCGGCATGCTTGGTATATAAGTGCGTGTGTAATTGTTCGGGGCTGAGTTCAATTAATGGGGCGAGATCCATGCTTAAATTAACGCAAATTACCGCATTGGCATTGTCGGGGTGCCAAGCCAGTGGTGCAATCCAGCTGGCGCAGCCTTGCCAAGACGAAAACCGGCCCGACACATGCACTAATGGCTGGCTATTCACCACATCAATCAGTGCTTTTACCTTGTGTTTATTTCTTAGTTCAAATAAATAATCAAACAATTTAGGCTGAGCTTGGCGCAGCAACTTCGCCACGGCAATGGTGGCTTTTACATCAGCCAAGGCATCGTGAGCGTCACCATGGTCAATGCCATTGGCTTGGGTGAGTTGCTCAAGCTTAAAGCTAGGTTTGCCGTCTTCATCGGTGGGCCACTGAATGCCCTCGGGGCGCAGAGCATAAAAGGCGCGCACCACGTCTAATAAGTCCCAACGCGAATTACCTTGTTGCCAGCTGTAAGCATAGGCATCATAAAAGTTACGATACAGAGTAAAGCGGGTCACTTCATCGTCAAAACGAAGGTTGTTATAACCCAAAATACAGGTGTTAGGCAGGCTAAATTGATCGTGGATCTGGCGAATAAACTCGGCTTCACACACACCTTTTTGTTGCGCTGTTTGTGGGGTAATACCGGTAATTAAGGTGGCTTCCGGTGAGGGCAGATAATCGCTCGGCAACTGACAATACAGTTTTAGCGGCTCGCCAATTTCGTTTAACTCGGCATCGGTACGAATAGCGGCAAACTGTACTGGCCTGTCATAGGCTGGATGAAGACCAGCGGTTTCGTAATCGTGAAACAAAAAACTGGGTGTTGCTGCAGACTGGCTCATGATTATGGGTCTTTTTACAGTGGGCCAAGCGTAAACAAATTAATTACCTTGGCCAATAAAAGAGATTACCTATAAGAGTATCATGTTGAAAAAGCAGCGGTAAGAGGGGGAGAGACACTATCAGCACCTGGTGCTGTATCTCGCCACACTTTGTCACAGGTTAATGCTTTACAGACATAGTTTAGAGAAATTAAACAGGTAAACTAAGCCAAGCTTAGAAAAAGGAATAACAAAAGCATGCTTAATAACAAAAAATCGGTATGGCTTAACGTCGGTTTGTGGGTGTTAGTTGCACTTATGCCTGTATCTGTGTTCGCACAACGTAGCGCTGTGGTTACTACTGTGCGGGTTGCCGAACAGCCCATTGCTGCCAAAGTAGAACTTATTGGTACCCTAAAGGCCAATCAGCAAGTGGCCATTGCCCCCCAAGTGAGCGCCCGTGTCACTCAAGTGCATTTTTCGCCGGGGGTAAAAGTTAAAAAAGATCAGTTGTTATTAAGCTTAGATGACAGAGCCGCCCAAGCTGTGGTGCGTGAAGCCCAAGCGGTAAAACAAGATGCGGTGCGCATTCTAAAAAACTATCAACAGCTGTTTACTCGAAAAGCCGTTACCCAAACTGAGTTAGAAGGCCAAGAAGCGGCAGTGGCCATGGCGGATGCTAAGTTGGCGGCAGCGAGAGTGGCAGCCGATCATTTAACGCTGCGCGCACCTTTTGCCGGGGTAATGGGCTTAAGTGATGTAGCACCCGGAATGCTGCTATCGGCCAATAGCCCGATTGCCGACTTGCAAGATAACAGCCAGTTAAAGTTAGATTTAGCCATACCCGAAAAGTACTTTGGCCAATTAAAGGTGGGCGAGCAATTAACCGCCTTCACTCAAGCTTATGGTGAGCAAGCATTTACCGGTAAACTCACTGTGATTGCCCCCAGTATTAACAGCAACACGCTAAATGGCAAAGCACGGCTAATTTTTGATAACAGCACACAACTATTAGTGCCAGGCATGTTAATGCGAGTGCAGCTGCAGGTGTCTAACAGCACCCAAATGGTGATTCCTACCCAAAGCTTGTTGTATGCCGGCCAGCAACGCTATGTGTATGTAGTAAATGAAGAAGGTAAAGTGAGCCGTCGTAATGTGAGTATTGGTCGTAACTTAGGCGCACTTGTCACTATTACCGACGGCTTAGCTGTGGGCGAGCTGGTGGTGAATAAAGGTACCGTTAAAGTGCGAGAGGGCAGCCAAGTTGAAGTATTAGATACCCCCACTACAGATAAAACAGCCGCTAAGCAGGCAGAGGTAACCCATGAAGCTCTCTGATCTGTCGATAGCCCGGCCAGTATTAGCCACGGTACTGAGTTTAATGTTGTGCGTGTTTGGGGTGATCTCTTTTATTGAGCTGCCGCTGCGTGAAATGCCCGACACCACCTCACCTGTGGTCACAGTACGCACGACTTACAGTGGTGCCAGTGCCAGCGTATTAGAAGTAAAAGTCACTAAGCGTTTAGAGGATGAGTTATCCGGCATTAGCGATGTAAAATATATCAGCTCAAGCACCCGAGATGGCAGTTCAAGCATTACCATTGAATTTGATCCCGCCCGCGATCTCGACAGTGCCGCCAGTGATGTGCGAGAAGCGGTGGCACGGGCCTCACGCAAGTTACCTGACGAGGCCGACGCCCCCATTGTCACCAAAGATACGGGGCGTAACGATGTGGTGCTGTGGGCCACATTGCGCTCAACCGGCATGTCGCCTTTGGCGATGGGCGACTATGCCGAAAATGTGTTAGCCGATAGATTTAGCCTGCTCGATGGCGTGAGCTCGGTGATAGTGGGTGGACGCAAAGAGCGGGTGATGAATGTACGGCTCGACGCTGCCGCTATGGCTGCGCGGGGCGTGACGGTGTCAGATATTCGCGCCGCATTGCATTCACAAAACGTAGAGTTACCTGCAGGCGTGTTAGAAAATAGCCAGCAAAACTACGCGGCGCGCATTCAGCGTAATTACGATCAAGCCATTAACTTTCAACGATTAAGCATTCGCCGTCTCGACTCCAATACGCGGGTGTATTTATCAGATGTGGCCGAGGTGTGGGAGGGCGAAAAGCCCGAAGATACCTTGTTTCGCTCTAATGGCCAAAACGTGGTGGGGCTGGGCATTGTTAAGCAAAGTCAGGCCAACACCCTAGATGTGGTGAATGAAGTTAAACAAGCCATTCGTGCCCAACAAGCGTTTTTGCCCGATGGCGCAGAGCTTACCTGGACTTACGACAGCTCGGTATTTATCGATAATGCCATTAGCGAGGTCTATCAAACTCTAATGATCACCGTTGGTTTAGTGGTGTTGGTGATTTATATCTTTTTAGGGCAGGTACGCGCCACCTTAATTCCGGCCATTACCGTGCCCGTGTCTTTAATTAGCGCCTTTATGGCGGCCTATGCGCTGGGCTACTCGGTGAACCTCATTACCCTAATGGCATTAATTATGGCCATAGGTTTGGTGGTAGATGATGCCATAGTGGTGCTAGAAAATATTTATCATCATTTAGAGCGGGGCCGCTCGCCGTTAGCTGCGGCCTATTATGGTACTCGTGAGGTAGGCTTTGCGGTGATTGCCACTACTCTTACCTTGGTGGCGGTATTTGTGCCCATCATCTTTATGGGCGGTATTATTGGCCGTATTTTTACCGAGTTTGCGGTCTTATTATCCGCCGCTGTGGTGTTTTCATCCATAGTGGCACTCACCTTAAGCCCAGTCATGAGCTTTAAGGTATTAAAGCCCCATCAAGCACCGACTCGATTAGCTCAGCGTTTTAACCAAGGTTTTGCCAAGCTAGAGCTGATGTATAAAGGCTTACTTAATAAAGGCATTACACGCCCTTGGTGGGCGCCTGTGATCATAGTGGCAGCCTTAGCATTTACGGCTTGGTTATTAACACAAGTGCCGCAAAGCCTGACCCCTAAAGAAGACAGAGGCGCTATTTTTGTGTTGGTGCGCGGCGCCGAAGGCGCAAGCTTTGAGCGCATGAGCGAGGCCATGAACGAGATAGAGCAGCAATTAACGCCGCTAAGAGCAGAGGGCATAGCCACTAATTTAACGGTGCGCACCCCAGGCTTTGGCGGTGGTGTGAATAGTGGCTTGGTGATCATCAGTTTAGAAAAATGGAATAAACGTAGCGTATCGGCGGCACAAGTGGTGGGACGCATTCGTGGCATGACCCGTCATATTGCCGATGTATTAGTGATCCCTATTTTGCCGTCATCCATTCGGGGTGGCTCTAGCTCGCCGGTGGAATTTGTGATTGGTGGCAGCGATTATGATGAGCTTTATCAGTGGGCAGAGCAGTTAAAAACCTTAGCCCAAGATAACCCGGGCTTAAGTGATTTAGATCTCGACTATGCGCAAACCAAGCCTGAATTATTGGTGGATGTCGATCAAGCCCGTGCAGCCAAACTGGGCATTTCGGTGACCGAGGTTGCCGATAGCTTAAATGTGATGCTGGGAGGGCAGGCGATTACCACTTACGAGCGCCAAGGCGATGAATACGATGTGTACTTAAAAGGCCAACAAGATAAGTTTCGCCAGCTCAGTGATATAGGAAGTATTTATATGCGCGGGGCCGATGGCGCGCTTATTTCCCTCGATAACCTAGTGCAATTGACCGAGCAAGGCGCGTCGCCCTCGCTTAATCACTACAACCGTAAAAAAGCCATTACCCTAAGCGCCAACCTAGTGGGCAGTTATAGCCTAGGCGAAGCCCTCGACTATCTGGATCAACAAGTGCGTGAACATCTACCCGAACATGCCATTGTTGATTACAAAGGGGAGTCGCTGGAATATAAAAATAACCAAAGCGATATTCTATTTGTGTTTGGATTAGCACTGTTGGTAGTCTTTTTAATATTAGCCGCGCAATTTGAAAGCTTTGTGCATCCCTTTATTGTATTGCTTACCGTCCCTTTGGGCTTGGTCGGCGGCTTGTTGGGCTTATATTTAGTGGGCATGAGCTTAAATGCTTATAGCCAAATAGCCATGGTGATGTTAATTGGCTTGGTGACTAAAAATGGTATTTTAATTGTCGAGTTTGCCAACCAATTGCGCGACCGTGGCATGGCCTTTAATGAGGCAGTGATAGAAGGGGCGGCAAGACGGTTACGGCCGATTTTAATGACCGCTTTTACCACTATTATTGGTGCTATTCCGCTAATATTAGCCAGTGGTGCTGGCGCTGAAAGTCGTCAAGCCGTGGGGGTAGTGGTATTCACCGGCGTCAGTCTGGCGACCTTACTCACGCTCTTTATGGTACCCGCTATGTACCGGTTACTGGCGCGCAATACCCAATCTCCCGAGCACCAACAACGCCGACTAGCAAAAGCGTTAGAGGAAGGGTCGAAGTGATAGCTGTCAGCCGTAAGCGGTCAGCTTTCAGTTAAAGAAAATACAACCGAGTGTAGGGGCGAATTCATTCGACCGATCGATTTTAAGCCGTGCCACCATTTTTGTGCGAATAAATTCGCCCCTACAAAAAGCCAGAGCCACCCTTTGGTCATTGCGAGGAGTGCAATGACGGCCGAAGTGTCAGCTGTCAGCCGTCAGCTTTCAGTTAAAGAAAAATACAACCGAGTGTAGGGTCGAATTCATTCGACCAAAAGAGCGCGGTACGCTTTACGCCGTAAGAAAAATCTAAACACGGTTTTGTTTTTCGTGCAGCGGTCAGCGTACGGCTGCATGTTTGTCTTTAGCTGATGGCTGACAGCTGACAGCTCACAGCTATCCCTTCCCTCTTATCTTACGAATGCCGGCCTCGTAACGGCCCTCGTCGCTGTCTACTTGGGTTTGAAAGTACTTTAAAAACCACATGTATTGCTCGGGCCAGTCGCCTAATAACGCCTCAATTTCTGCGTTCATAGCACGGGTGTCGCCCATTAAATCGGCGCTGGGGTAGGGGGCCATAACCGGGCGTAATATTAACTCGTAGCGGTGTTGCTTGGTGTTATAAACACTGAGCACGGGTATCACTTTGGCACCGGTTAGCTTCACCAGCTTAGGCAAGGCCGGCAGCGTGGCTTTTAACTCGGCAAAAAAAGGCACAAATAAGCTGGCTTCGCGGCCGTGATCTTGGTCGGGCAAGTAAAAGAAGTGCTTGCCACTTTTAATGGTTTTAATGACCGCTTTAATGCCTGCATCTCGCTCATAAACAATGCCATTAAAACGGGCACGCTGGCGATTGATAAACCAGTCAAATACCTCATTTTTTGCACTGTGCATCATGGTGCACATGGGCAAACCTAAAGACGTAAGATACAAACCCCCTGCATCAATTGCCCATGTATGAGGGATCATAAAGATAATTTTTTCATCGTTGGCTAAACAGGCATCTATATGCTCTTGGCCATGCACCACAAAGCGGTTTTGCAAATAATTTGCACTGCGCGCCGTCCATTCGCCATAGCCCATAAAGGTCATTAACCCGGCGCGAATAGATTGCGCCAGCATAGTGTTTACCTCGTCAGGCGATAGCTCAGGAAAACACAGCTCAATATTGGTGCGAGCAATATAACAAGGCTTTTTAGCAAAGCGCATCAATAAGGGGGTAAAAGCCCCAGCAAAAGCATCGCGCACGCGCACTGGCAACCAAGCCAGTAACCAAAGCGCGGCAATGGCGAGCCAAGTTAGCCAGTATTTAGGGTGTAAATAATGGCGCTTAAAGCTCAGGTCATAAACGGGGTCGGCCACAGACACAAGAAGATCCTTTTTAGAATTAGACGGCAAGTGTAAGAAAAAAAACGTAAAAAATCATTAAACCTAGCCCTAAAGTATACTGCTAGCGACGGCGAGGGCGAAAATACTGGGTGTTTTGGTAAAAAGTGAAATCTTCGTTATCTGGCCACCAGTTTGGTATGCCCAGCATGGGCAAAGGGCGCAGGGGTTTGTGTTGATCAAACAACGCATTGTTTTCAAGTTCAGCTGCCAATTGTACATCCAATAAGGCATAGCGTTCGGCCAGGGGGCGCTTAAAAAAATCGGCGGGCATTTCAACGACCACACATTTTGCTGTCATACCAACAAAAGGAGTCAGCGCTTGTTCATACAATGCATGGCCAAAAATAAACGGCTGCCAATCGTGTCCCCAGCGTGTGCGCTCATCAATAAAAAGTTGTTGCCAATTATGCGCAACCAGCAGTTCGCTCATCTGCGCTTTATGGGTAACGGCTAACACCATGCCACATTCATCAAAATGGGTAATACGATCACGCCGTGGCGTGCGCCGCAGGCCTTGTGCATGAATATCGGCCATATGTAAGCGATTTAGTAAGGCTTTAGTATTGGGAAATAACGCCCAAATAACAGCACCAAAAAAATCATGCCAATTAGCCGCTCGGGTGGGCACTAACCCCTGATCGACCGCTTGTTCGTAATAGCAATTAAGCGCCACAAAGTCGTTATCATCAATAAAGCGAACCGGCAGCTTGGCACCCAAGGTGTGGTTTAGCTGATCCACGCTTGGCCAATGATCCCAGTCGATGTGTATTAAGCCCGTTAATTGGCCCAATACGGCATTACGCTGAGTCACCTTTGCATCCCAATCCATCTTTAGTATCCGTTTAAACCTCACAAAGGCGGCAAGCATAGCGCACCAGAGGGGTAAGCTAAAGACACGCGCCAAACTGGCATAAAAAAAGCCAACCTAGCATGGCTTAGGTTGGCTTATATTTGCACTTAATATTGCCGCAATGCGGCGTTATTAGCTTTTACTGGTCTTCATGGCTAAGCGAATACACAAGACGGCACCGCCCCACGTTAGTCCTAAGCCTACCAATAGCATGATAATGGCACCAAGGCTCATATTTTGCTCTCCTGCTTGCTGCTTACGTTAACAATAATCGCCACTATTAACATTAGGGTGATCATGCCCCAGCCAATATAAGTGACTTCAGCGCTAGCATAGCCACCGTAGCCTTCTAAAAATGCGGTTTTGATGTTGTTGAATAAAATAACAATCAACATGGCAATCGATACAAACTTAATGCATACCGTCCACCAGTTACCCACACTAAATTCAGAGATTTGGTTTGCATAAGCACGAAAGTCTTGCAAACGGCACAGCCAACCCACTAATAACAGCTCTAACAAGCAAGAACCCAGTAGGGCGATGTTATTAATAAAGTAGTCAACCAAATCAAGCAGTAATAAACCGCCTTGGGTGATAAATAATAAACTTACTACAAAACCAACCGAGCAAAACACAGTGGCAGTTTTAGGGCGGCTCCAGCCTAGCTTGTCCATAAGCCCAGTAGTTACGGCTTCGGCAATAGAAATATGCGAGCTAACCCCAGCAAACATTAAGGCCAAAAAGAACAGCGGGCCCATTACGCCAGGTGCGGGCAGTAAGTTAATGGCGGTAGGCAAGGTAACAAAAGCCAAGCCAACGCCTGAGCTGACGACCTCGGTAAGTTCTTTATCTTGCACGTTAGCCATGTAACCTAAGGCACCAAAAATCATAATACCGGCAAGAATAGAGAAGCCACAGTTCATTAATACCGTCATAAAGGCGTTGTTATTAATGTCTGATTTTTTAGGCAAGTAGCTGGCATAAGACAGCATAATGGCAAAGCCAACACTCAAGGTGAAAAAGATCTGGCCATAAGCCGCAGACCACACCTTAAGATCCCAAATTTTGCTAAAGTCCGGCTTAAGTAACCAGTCAATGCCCTCTAATGCCCCGGGTAAAAAGGCAATGCGGCCAATCAGCAATAACACCATTGCAAACAGTAAGGGCATCAGGACTTTATTAACCTTCTCGATACCGCCTTTAACACCACGGAAAGTGGCAAAGTAGGTCGCCGCCCAGGCTAAGCACAATGGTAATAACAAGTTCCACTGCAAGCTGCCTAAGTTAGACGGAGCACTGTCGTCGCCTAGGCCTAAAAATTCACCAAAGAAAAAGGCATTGCTGTCTTCGCCCCAAGATTGATTAAAGGCAAAGTAAACAAACGAAATCGCCCAGGCAATCACCACTACATAATAAAAGGCGATAATGGCGGAGATCATCACCTGAAACCAGCCCAGCCACTCAAACTTGCTGTTGAGCGTGCCCAAGGTTTTAGGTGCGCCGGCGCGAAATTTATGACCCAGTGTAAACTCTAAAATCATAAAAGGGATGCCTGCGGTTAGCATGGCAAATAGGTAAGGAATAAAAAAGGCACCACCGCCGTTTTCATACGCCATATAAGGGAAGCGCCAGATGTTACCTAAGCCCACGGCCGAACCCACCGCCGCCAAGATAAACCCAGTGCGAGAACCCCACTGTTCTCGTTTCATAATCAGTCCTTCAAAAAATGAGGTAAATCGTAATTTAAATAAAGAGTTGCCAAGAGTGACCTTAGTCATCAGAGCTGAAGCGCAGAATAGGTAGCAAAGGCGGTTAAATCAATGTGGGCACTGGTCTAATAAGTGGTGTTTGCTCTTAATATTGCGGGTTACCAGTGGCATTATTAGTGAATGTGGTTGGGTGAGCTTGTTATAGTGGAGTTATTAACTGCTTAGGTTTTGTTTTGTGGTGTATCTGTGTTTTTTGTGTTTTGAGCATAATCTTCGAGGTAGGGCAGGGTTAGCAGTGAACACTACTGCTTACTAGTTTTTGTATAATTATTCATAAATCATTATAAATACCGTGAAATAACATAGTGTGGTGCGTAAATGACTGACTTAACTGCTTGTTTATGTAGTTTGCTGTCAGCCAGCGAGTGTTTAGCGCTTTCACTTTGCCTATTACTTACGGCGTACCCAGTACGCCGCAAGTAACAGACTAAGGTGTTGTGGCTATTGGCCAAATAAGTAGAAGTAACCGGCTAGCACACAAATACAGGCAATATTTAATACTAAACCGGCACGCATCATGTCTTTTTGCTGAATAAACCCAGAGCCAAACACAATCGCATTAGGCGGGGTCGCCACTGGCAGCATAAAGGCACAAGACGCCGATACCGCAATAACAGAAGCCACCATCACTGGTGGTAAGCCTAGGCCTTCAGATACCGCAACAAATACCGGAATCAATAAGGCAGCACTGGCGGTATTAGATGCAAGCTCGGTTAAAAATACCACAAAGGCGGTAATGGCCAGCAAAATAATAAACGGATTAGCGCTACCAATAAGGTCGGCCAAGTGATGGGCTAAAAACAGGCTGGTGCCGGTTTCTTTTAGCACATGGCTTAAGGTTAAACCGCCACCAAACAGCAGTAACACGCCCCAGTCGGTGTGTTTTTCAATATTTTTCCACTCCGCCACCTTGGTAATACCAATTAAGGCGATGGCTAATAAGGCCACAATAGTGTCAAAAGAAGCCAATCCGCCTAAGGCTTTAGATACGGGGCCCGAAAATATCCACAGCATCACGGTAATCGCAAAAATACCCAAGGTCGTTTTACGCTTACCCGTCCAAGTTATGCGCTCGGCACTTACTTCAATACGCTCACTCAAGTTAGGGCGAAACAGCACATACAAGATAACAGTGGTCACGGGGAGCAGTATTAAGGTAATGGGCAAACCTAATGCCATCCACTCACTAAAACTTAACCCTACTTCAGCCGCAGCAATGGCATTAGGTGGGCTACCGACTAAGGTCGCAATGCCGCCAATACTGGCGCTGTATGCGACCCCTAATAACACAAAAATATAGGTGTGGTTATGGCGCTTGGCGTCTAAACAACTTAATAAGCCCAATGCCAAAGGCAGCATCATGGCGGTGGTGGCAGTGTTACTGATCCACATAGATAAAAAAGCCGCTGTTGCAAATAGCAACAGGGTCGCTACGCTTAAACGACCTTTAGCCAATTGTAAAATACGGCTGGCAATTAGCTTATCTAATTGCTGGCTGTGCATGGCCGCAGCCAACGCAAAACCACCTAAAAATAGGAAAATAATTGAGTTAGAAAAGTTACTTAATGCCGAGCTGGTACTTAAAATACCCAATAAGGCAGCTAATAGAGGTACCAGCAGTGCAGTAATGGTAATATGCAAGGCTTCGGTTAACCAAAGCACGGCAATAAATACCAATAAACTCAAACCTTTGGTAACCCCTGGGTCTAGGGGCAGGGTATTGAGCATCACCAAAAATACAATCAGGTTAATGCTTAAAATTCCCCACTTAGGCCGAGTACTTACATCTTGCTGTGGAATTTCGTTAGACATGTATCGTTCTCGTTATTGTCTCGTTGTGTTAAAAGCGGGGAGTATATCACTGCTCTATAGGAGTAAAAGATGACGGCGGTTGCAAAACAACAAAATACTTTTACCCCATCTTGGGCGGTATGGGGGTTTGCTTGTATATTAATCGTATTGTTGGCTTATGCGGGGAGCCAGTACCGTCACTATCGTTATTACTTAGCGTTAGAGCAGCAGATCACGCCGATTGTGAGCAGGCTACACCAGCTACAGCATAAAATGTTGGTAACGAGCGAAAACGATCAAGTGTTAAAAAAACAAATGGTAGAACTGTCGTTAGCCAGCTCTCACTTTCTGCATTTTATTCATCAATCACCTCAAACCAAAAACCGCCTAAGCGCACTCAGTGAGCTGCTTGAGGGCTATCAAAAACGCTTATATACCTTACAAGATGCTGAAATGCGCAGTCGGTATGCGCTAGAGGCATTTTCAAATCAAATAAAAACCTTAGAAATGACTCAAGATAAAGCCAAGTTGTATCAAACCCTATTGCAGCTTAGTCAGGTCTACTTTAAGTCTAATAACCCTTATTTTTTGTATATATTAGATGAAAGCGCCGAGCGGCTGTTGAGTCGGTTAACGGATGAACAACAAGGTACCTTGTATTTTTATCGTATTTATCGAAAAAGTCTTGAATTGCTTGTTCAACAGCGTTTTACCCTAACGATTGATGACGGCTCTGAGTTGATGTCGCGCCAAGAAAAGTGGCGTCAACAAAGTGCACATAGCTTACATCATTTATTTTTTGCACTATTTTTAACGCTTATGTTGTGTTTTGGCTCAGCGTTAGTCCTGCTAGTGCTGCGTAATCGCAAGCTACGCAAAACCAGCCAAACCGCATTAACCTTAGCCCGTACTAAAACCGATTTTTTGGCTAATATGAGCCATGAAATTCGCACCCCTATGAATGCCATTATTGGCTTTGCCTCTTTAATGCAACAAACGCCATTAACGCCAGTTCAGCAGCAACATCTAAAAAAAATCAAGTTATCTTCTGATAATTTATTGTTACTGATTAACGATATTTTAGATTTGACTAAAGTGGAGGCCGGCAAGCTAGAGTTAGAAGACATAGAGTTTGATCTTAACGAGCAATTAGAACGCTTATCGGGTTTGTTTTCTGATATGTCAGAAAATAAACAGCTAGAAGTCGTGATGATTAAAGACCCAGAAGTGCCAAACAGTTTACGAGGTGACCCTCTGCGCTTAGGTCAAGTATTGGTCAACCTTGTTAATAATGCCGTTAAGTTCACAGAGCGTGGCGAAGTGGTACTTAAGGTATCAATTTGTCATAACCCCGAGCCTCAACTCTGTTTTGCTGTAAGCGACACAGGCATTGGTATTGTGCCAGAGCAACTAGACCGACTTTTTCAGTCTTTTACTCAAGTTGATGCCAGTACTACCCGTAAATATGGGGGCAGTGGTTTAGGGTTAAGCATTACCCATCACTTAGTACAGTTAATGCAAGGCACCATTGAGGTTACCAGTCAGCCTGGGCTAGGCTCTTGTTTTACCGTTAGCTTACCGTTAAATCCGGGCCAGCTGACACGATCACCAATAGCCGTTAGCTTTAAAAATCAAGCCGTGTTATTGGTTGATGATAATCATTTAGTGATTGAAGTGGTGAGCCAGTTACTAACAAAGTTAAATATGACGGTTTATAGCGCGACCAATTTAACCTTAGCTAAAGATATCTTGTTAAAGCGCGGCAGTGCCATAGATATTGCCATTATTGATTGCCGTATTGGACCAGATGATGGCCTAGATTTAGCGCGCTACTTACAGCAAGAGTCACACTTTAGACATATTAAACTTTTAATTACCAGTGCATTTGGCCAAGACAAGCCCGCGCAAAAAATGCGCAATCTCGGTTTAACACAATATTTGTCTAAGCCGATAACAGAGCATAATTTGCGTTATGCGCTACAACAACTGTTAGAAGTCGCATCCGCAGATACAGATCCCTATTTACTTGATGTATCTTATTATCAACAGCGCCTACTGGGTAAGCATGTATTATTAGCTGAAGATAACCGCATGAACCAGCAACTTATTGTGGAGTTTTTAAAGCAAATTAAAGTGTCTGTTACCCTCGCAGATAATGGTCGCCAAGCTGTCGAACTTACCTCTAAGCATAGCTTTGACGCTATTTTAATGGACTTACAAATGCCCATTCTTGATGGGGTAGAAGCGACTCGGCAAATTAGAAAACTGAATGTAAATCATCAAATTCCCATTATTGCGCTAACCGCCAGCGCTATGCGTGGTGATCGTGAAACCAGCTTAGCCGCAGGCATGAACAGCTATGTCACCAAACCCGTTAACCGCTTTGGTCTATATCAAGCATTAATACAAGAGTTAGCAACAGTTGAGCCAACCGATAACAAACAGATAAGCCCAGCGCCGGCCAATACAAGGGCATCATCAGAGAGCGAGTTAACCAAACAACACCAATTTGCCCAAGAACATCAAGATGATGTGTGGTTGTTACAAGCGCATATGGCCGCCGATAATTGGTCAGCAGCTCAGCAACTGATCAATACATTAGTCGCAGAGGCGCAAGCTTGTGGTTTGTTTTTGTTAGCAGAACAAGCTCAAACCTTACTCGCGCCACTGGCACAACAGCAGCGACCACCCGACGAGCACACCAGTCAGTTAACACAGTCATTAACCCAATTAAAATAAAAAGGGTGGAGTCATTTTTTAAAAATATGTGATCATAATCTCATAGATATTGCTTTGGTTTATTGTTTCATTTTTTAATGTTTTTGCAGAGTAAAGCTCTGTAATGTAAAGTGCGTACAGATAAAGCAGTAACCCTTACTCCAGCTTGCCATATTCGAATTATTAAGGAGCTTGAGAGGACTGTTTTTTACTCTGGATTTTCTTATGTTTTTAGAGGATATTCTCGGCATTGAGCACTTGGCTGGACAAAGAGATGAAAGTATTAGTATTAGGTAGTGGCGTAGTCGGGGTCACCAGCGCGTGGTATTTAGCACAACAGGGCCATCAGGTGACAGTGGTTGATCGCCAGCCAAACGCCGCGGAAGAAACCAGTTTTGGTAATGCAGGGCAGCTGTCGTTTGGCATGAGCTCGCCGTGGGCAGCACCGGGTATTCCGCTAAAAGCAATAAAGTGGATGTTTCAGGCACATGCGCCGTTAAAAGTACGGCCTAGCCTGAATCCTGCGCAGTGGCAGTTTATGTTTTCTATGCTGGCTAACTGTAATGAAACTGCTTACAGCACCAATAAGTCTCGTATGGTGCGCGTATCTGAATATAGTCGTCAGTGCATTAATAGCCTGCAAGATGAACTGCAACTGCCGTTTGAGGGCCGCAAAAAAGGGCTGCTACAGGTATTTCGTACCCAAAAGCAAATTGACGATGCAGCAAAAGACATTAGCGTATTGCAGCAGTTTAATGTGCCTCATAATATGTTAAACGTAGCAGACTGTATTGCTAACGAACCGGCGCTTGCGCGAGTAAAAGACAAAATTGTGGGCGGTTTGCATTTTCCAGCCGATCAAACCGGTGACTGCAACTTGTTTACTAAATCGTTAATGGAAAAATGCCAAGCTGCCGGTGTGGTGTTTAAATTTAATACCGAGATTCACTCATTAGTACAAGATGGCGATCGCATTCGCGGTGCACAAACTGCAAACGGTTTTGAAGGGGCAGATCAGGTACTGGTATGTTTAGGCAGCTATTCGCCATTTTTATTACGTCCTTTAGGTATTAAATTGCCGGTATATCCCATTAAAGGATATTCACTGACCTTAGACGTAAAAGACGATGCCGACGCGCCTCAGTCCACCATTATGGATGAAACCTATAAAGTGGCCATCACGCGATTTGATAACCGAATTCGCGCCGCGGGCACCGCAGAGTTGGCTGACTTTAATGACGATTTGCCCAAGTCACGCCGCGATACCATTGCCGAGTCGGTGATGAGTCTTTTTCCTGAAGGTGGTATCATAGACGAAAGCAAATTCTGGAGCGGCTTTAGACCTATGACCCCAGACGGCACCCCTATTATTGGTGGTACTCGCTATAAAAATCTGTGGTTAAACACCGGCCACGGTACCTTAGGTTGGACTATGGGGGCAGGCTCAGCTAAGTTAATTGCTGATTTAATGAGTGGCCGAGAGCCCGAAATTGATCATAGTGGATTGGCGGTCAGCCGCTACGGCTAATAGCCGTACTATTACTAGGTAGAAAATTCAGTACCAAGGCGCCATAATAGGCGCCTTTTGCGTTAAATGACTCCGACCCCTTTTTTGAATTCGACCCTACACACGGTTGTGTTTTTTAACGTAAGGCGGTCTGCGTTAGAGGTAGTGTTTTCTTTAGAATGGATTGCTTCGTACCTCGCAATGACTCAAGTTATGTAGGCTTTACGCCAACCTTAGTCATTGCGAGGAGCGAAGCGACGCGGCAATCCATCTAACAAGCAGCTATACGTCGACCGCTGTACGCTTTGAATCTTTTGTAGATAGCGAATTTATTCGCACAAAAACGGTGGCACGGCTTAAAATCGGTCGAATGAATTCGACCCTACACACGGTTGTGTTTTTTAACGTAAGGCGGTCTGCGTTAGAGGTAGTGTTTTCTTTAGAATGGATTGCTTCGTACCTCGCAATGACCCAAGTTATGAAGGCTTTACGCCAACCTTAGTCATTGCGAGGAGCGAAGCGACGCGGCAATCTATATAACAGGCGGCTGATAGCTTTCATCAAGGATGTTATGTTTTCTACTTTACTGAATATTGTTATCCCTGTGTTTGCCGTGGTGGCGGTGGGCTTTGCTTTTGGGCGGCGTCAAAAAAATCCCGATATGGGGTTTGTTAACTTAGCTAATGTGGCGGTGTTTTGCCCAGCGCTGGTATTTTCAGCCCTTATTGATAACCCCGTATCTATTAGCAGCAGTTGGCCATTAATTGTAGCGGCCGTTTTGGTGATCTTGATCCCAGGGCTGCTGTTAAGTTTGCTGACATTTAAAGGGCTAGAGCGGCGTACTTTGGTGTTGGGGGGCATGTTTCGTAACACGGGTAATATTGGTATTCCGCTGATGATGCTTGCCTATGGCGAAGATAAAATGGGCGCTATCATTATTTTGTTTGTGCTGTCCAACGTCATCCATTTCTCTCTTGGGCTATTTATTTTATCGCACCAAGCAGGGCGTTGGCAGTGGCTTAAAAATCCCATTGTGTGGGCGGCGGTGTTGGGCTTATTGCTGGCAGATCATCGCACTGTCTTGCCTGACTTTATTTACACCAGCGCTGAGTTATTAGGCCAAATTTCGGTGCCACTTATGCTGTTTGCCTTAGGTGTGCGCTTATCAAGCGGCGAGGTGGGGGATTTGGGGTTAGCTTTTAAGGTCAATATTAGTTATTTGTTGGCAGGCTCTTTAAGTTTGCTAATGGTGGCTTGGTGGCTGCCATTAACTGCTGAATGGTTGCAATTATTAGCCTTGTCCGTCATCTTGCCCCCTGCGGTGCTTAACTACTTGCTATGTGAGCAATACCAGTGTCAGCCAAATAAAATGGCCAGCATAGTATTACTGGGTAATGTGATGTCGGTGCTGACGATTCCGATAGTTATTTATTTAACACTCACGTTTTTCTGATAAAACCTTGATTTCTCTTAAACAAGAACAAATGGTACACAAATGATTAATTTTTTTGTGTATTTTTAAGCGTCTGTTTATAAAACGCTTTTAACTGTTTATAATAAATTTTTATTTCTGTAGCGCGGTAAAAATGGAACTTGTACCTAATTGGTTAAAACCTCGCCGCACAGCGTCTGCGGTAGGTCTCTACATTACCTCCACTCATTTGATTGCAATTGATGAGCATGCTCCTCTTGACGTGCGAGAGCGAGACATTAATAAAGGCGAAACCATTATTATGGCGCTAAAAGCCTTTATTGATGAGCAGCAGTGGCAAGGGCGACGTTTGTTTATTGCGCTTAATCGCCACTGGTACAAGCAAACTCAAATTGAAAAGCCCGCGATGCCTGATGAAGATTTGGCACAGGCGCTACCGTTTTGCATGCGTGATCTGGTAGAAGTGCCAGTAGCAAATTTAATGTTTGATTACATTGACCTGCCCCTAGGGCCAGCAGGCCAAGAGCGCATTGCGGTGTATAGCAGTGAACGCGAACGCATTGCCAGTTTAGTACAAGCCGTTAGTCCGTTATGTGAAATTGTCACCATAGGGGTAGATGAGCTGGCGATTGCTAATATATTTGAACCCGAGGTGCGGGGCTTGTTATTACATAAAATACCCGGCCAAGAATTAACCTTAACCTTTATTCATCAGCGTCAGTGGCACTTTTCTCGTACTATTCGCGGCTTTCAAGCGCTAGACGATGAAAGTATGTCGGCGGATCAATTTGTGTTTGACAATCTCTTACTAGAACTACAGCGCAGCATTGACTATGCGGTGGGCCAGCTTAAATTAACGGCGCCCGATAAATGGTATCTGGCACTCCCCCAGCGCGTTACGCCGGCCATCACCAGTGCCATTAGCCAGGTATTCGACATTCAGCCTGAGTCATTAACCACCAAACAGTTAAGCCCAATGAGCTTACCTGTAGTGGGTATTTTAAAAGAGGGGCAAGCGTGAAGCACCGCATAGAATTTTATCAAGCCTCTTTAAAACCCAGTAGCGATAGAGCTAACCTCACCACCTTATGGCAAGTGAGCCTCGCCATAGTGGTGGTGTGGGGGTTGGTATTTACTTATGCAGGCTTAACGCATTATCAGCTTGGTCAGCAAAATACCACCTTGCAAATGACCCTAGCTGCCAAACAACATGATGCAGAACAACTACGTGCCACTTTGTCTGTTTTACAAGGCCGCCAAGATGGAGCAGAGCGCAGCCGTATAGAACAAAATATTAAAGCACGACAACAGTTACTGAGTTTATTGTCGCAACAAAACCTAGTGTCTTATGCCAATACCTTAAACGACTTGGCGCATATTCCGTGGGATAATGTTGCCTTACAAGGGCTTACCTTACAGGGGGAACAAATGGTATTACGTGGCGAAGCCGTTACTGCCAGTGCCGTTCCTGCTTGGATATTAGGCTTTAACTTACGCAGCAGCTTGCGTGGGCACCGTTTTGGGCAATTGGCCATTACCCAGCCACCAGAGGGCGACTTAACCTTTAGCCTTTACAGCACAGGGATCACGCCATGAGTGGGGTTAAACAACAAATAGCCGATTTACAAAGTCGCTTTATTGGCTTGTCTCAACGAGAGCGTTGGCTGGTGCTGGGGGCTAGCTGGGCTTTGTTGGCGTGGGTGGGGTTATTAATCTATGAGTCTAGCCTGCAGGCCAGCATAGAGCAGCAAGAGCAAGCCCAACAAAGCCTAGAGCGCCAAATTAATGAGCAAACACAACTTAGTGCCGAGCTAGAACTCGCTATTGCTAAGCTATCGAATAATGGCCAAGAGCAACAATTAGCCAGATTAAATCAGCGCCTTAGTCGGCTTAACGAAAATGTGGATGAGCGCATGCGTACCCTAGTTGAGCCGGATCAAATGTCGAGCTTGCTACTCACTATGTTAGAAAAAAGCGACGGGCTTACCTTGCTGGAGCTGGGTAACCAACCGCCAGAGTTACTTAATGCCAATGCCATGGCCGAGGCGGCCAACTCAAGCAATACCGCCAGTTATAGCCAAGCCCTATATCGACATAATTTAAGCTTGCAGCTAAGTGGTAGCTACATGGCGTTGCTTGATTATGTACAGCAGCTAGAACAGCTATCTGGGCGTATCTTTTGGCAAGGCCTTGAGTTTGAGGTAGAAGAATACCCGCAGGCTATTATTCGCCTTAATTTTTTTACCATTAGCCAGCATAAGGAGTTGTTGCGTGGTTAATTCATTATTGCTGTTGTTACTCAGCACCACAGCGGGGGCGCAAGATCCTACGCGGCCATTAAGCCCCATAGCGCAGCCCAGTACAGAGGTACAGAACGAGGCGCCTAAACAAATAGAATTACAATTGCAGGCGATTTTTAGTGGTCGTCATGCCATCGCTATTATTGATGGCCAGCGTTATCAGGTAGGCGATCAGGTACAAAACTACCGACTGTCGCGCATTAAATCCGATCGCGTATTGCTTGAAGGGCAGGGGAGTCCGCTTACCCTGACCTTGTTTCCTACATTATCAAATACGAGTACGCCATGAACTTAACGATACGACCTTTAGCCATCGCCTTGCTAAGTGCTTCTATGGCGGCCTGTGTCACCTCACCCGACGGCACTTTGCCCAAAGAGGCATTAGATGAGGCGTTAGCGATTAAACCCAATAGTGTGCCAGACGATGTACAGCGCGAGCTACTTAGTGCCAAACCTGTTAGCACTGCCGTTACCCCAGCAGTGCGTGCCCGTCGTTTTAATATTGCCGCCAATGGCGTGCCCGCCAATGGTTTTTTTAATGCCCTTGCCAGCCAACACGGCATTAGCATTGCGACTCATCCCGAAGTAAGCGGCGCGATTAGCCTTAACTTACGTCAAGCTACTTTAGCCGAAACCATGGCCGCTATTTCGCAGCTCTATGGCTATGGCATAGAGCATAAAAATGGCGTGTATCAGGTGTACCCTAACGGCGTGCGTACCCAAACTTTTAACGTTAACTACTTAATGCTTTCGCGCCAAGGGCAGTCACAAACCGCCATTAGCGGCAGTAACTTGTCGAACACCGATAATGAAAGTGGAAGTAGCAGCAGTTCTACCAACGACGCCACCCGCATTAGCACAGAATCGACCAATGACTTTTGGGTCGATTTAGAGTCGGCGCTGAGCCGTTTAATTGGCAGCCGAGACGATCGTGTGGTGGTGACTAACCCTCAAGCGGGGTTGGTAAGTGTGCGTGCTAACCCC
Source organism: Oceanisphaera pacifica (assembly GCF_017498065.1). Lineage (GTDB taxonomy): Bacteria > Pseudomonadota > Gammaproteobacteria > Enterobacterales > Aeromonadaceae > Oceanimonas > Oceanimonas pacifica. The sequence continues at coordinate 223,601 of NZ_JAGDFX010000003.1, forward strand.
AGCGAACTGGCTTTAGTGAAAGATTTTTTAAGCCAAGCTGAGCGCCAGCTTAAGCGTCAGGTAATTTTAGAAGCGCGTATTGTTGAAGTAGAGCTCAAAGATGGCTACGAGCAAGGCATTGACTGGCAAGACCTACAGGCCGGTTCAGGGGCCAATATAACACCGCCTTCACGCGTTACCGGTAATGTTAACCCCTTTCCTGGGTTTAACTTACCCCTTACCGATGTATTGGGAGGGGGCGCCATCTTTAACTTTACCGATGGTAATTTTACCACCGCCGTTAGCTTGTTAGAAACGCAAGGCGAAGTAAACACCTTATCTAACCCAAGAGTAACCACCAGTAATAACCAAAAAGCCGTCATTAAAGTGGGCACAGACGAATATTTTGTGACCAACTTTACCCTTGAAACCACCACCAGCAGTAATGGCAATACCCAACAGTCGCCAGATATAGAGCTAAAGCCGTTTTTCTCGGGCATTTCGCTAGACGTTACCCCACAAATATCAGAAGACAATAAGGTATTGCTGCACATTCACCCCACAGTCAGTGAGGTGACCGACGGCGAAAAACGCATTAACTTTGGAGAAAACGGTGGCGAGGTCGTATTACCGTTAGCACGCAGTACCGTGCGTGAGTCCGACACCATAGTAGAGGCTAATTCAGGCGAGATGATCATTATTGGTGGTCTTATGCAAGAAAAGCAACGCGAACTAAGCAGCGGTGTGCCGGTATTAAGCCGTATTCCTGTGTTGGGTAACTTATTTAAAAATCGCAGTGTTTCTACCGTTAAAAGTGAGCTGGTGATTATGCTGCGCCCCGTAGTAGTGGCCGAAAATACCTGGACTGATGAGCTACAACGCTCGCGTGACTTATTAGATAAATGGTACCCAGAGCCCCCCAAGCCGGTACGCAATGTAGACAGCGGCGAAGTGCGCTTTTCTGAGCCTATGCGTGGCATAGATAATAACCAACCTATGGCCAAAAAACCGGTGAGCCAAAGCACAGGTATTATCTCTAATAATCAGCGGCCCATGCGCACTATTGATCGCGAGACGAGGTAATGACAGTTAGCCATAATATAAGGCCATACAACTTGAGCATGATAACGGTTGTGCTGGGGCTGCTAGCAATAACGCTGCTCTCTCAAGCCCGTGCTCAAGCAACAGAGTCAGTGGCCAATAATCCAGTAACCAATAATCAGGTAGCCATTACCGATTTAATGGTTAACGCACCAGAGGCCGAGCTGGACGCCCTTGCGCGCCAATATTTACAACAAGTGGCGCCCAATGCACCCACACCGCCCACTGTGACTCACAGAGCCATGGCCCCTAGTGCAGGCGTAACTACAAAAAGCGTTGCTAGCAGTTTAGACATTAGCGAGGTCAAACTATCGCGCAAGCAATGGTTAAATGAAGTTAACCGCCAAGCTGATACTGCACTTGCAAATAATAACTGGCCGCTGGCCGAAGTCACACTGGCGCAAGCCTTGGGGGAATTTAGCGATGCGCATAAGTTGCGTTTGCGTTTAGCCTCGCTTATGTATGGCCGTGGCGCGCTAAGCCAAGCCAGCCAAGTACTACAACAAGGCCTACACTTGGCGCCTCAGCAGCCTGATCTACGACTGACCTTAGCGCGGTTATTAGCAGAGCAAGGCCGCTATAGTGCTGCTTTACAACTGCTCAATGAGGCGCAACCGCCCTTGGCCGAGCACCTCGATTATTACAGCCTAAAAGCCGATATGGCCAGGCGTAGCAATCAGTGCCATCAAGCCATTACTACGTATCAGCAATTACTTACCCACAGTAGAGTCGGCGCTTGGTGGTTAGGCTTGGGTTTATGCCAGCGCGAGTTAGGGGAAGACTTTAGCTCGGCTTTTTTACAGGCGCGAGCCAGTGCCGATTTAGGCCAAGCCTCACAACGTTTTGTAGAGCAGCAGCTAACACAATTGCAGCAAGGGGAGCACAATGTCCAAACACAAGCTAACTAAGCGCCTGGGTGAGTTGTTAATTGACCATGAGGTAATAACCGAACAACAGCTAGACGCGGTATTACAACAGCAACAGCGTGAAGGCGGGCGTATTGGTGCGCTTATGGTGCAAATGGGCATATTAACCGAGCCTGAGCTGCTGGGCTTTGTGGCCGAGCAACTGGGCTTGCCGCTGCTTGATCTTAATAAAATCGACATTGATCCCAAAGCCGTCAAATTATTATCAGAAGTGTATGCGCGCCGCCACCGAGCATTGGTGATTGAAGCCAGCGACACAGACGCCACCGTAGTGCTGTCTGATCCCGCCGATCTTGATACCCAAGATGCGATAAGCAATTTACTCTCACCCCGAGAAGTACACTTAGCGGTTGCGTTGCAAAGCCAATTATTTGATTTATACGATCATTTATACCGGCGCACCGACGACATTGCCCATTTGGCCGAGCAGCTACAAGGCGAAAATGCCCCCAGCCGACCAATAATGGAAGCGGCTGGGCTAGATGACAGCGACGCTACCGTAGCCAAGCTGCTTTATTCGATGTTTGAAGACGCCCTGCAAGTGGGCGCGTCAGATATTCATATAGAGCCTGATAAAAAGTTGATCCGTTTTCGGATGCGAGTAGACGGGCGCTTGCAAGAAACCGAGCTAAAAGAGGTGAACATTGGGCCTGCCATTGTCTCGCGGCTAAAAATTATGGCCGGGTTAGATATTTCAGAACGTCGCCTCCCTCAAGATGGCCGCTTTGCTTTAACGATAAAAGACAGCCCTGTAGATATTCGTATGGCCACCATGCCAGTACAATTTGGTGAGGCCGTAGTACTGAGGCTGCTCGATCAATCTCAGGGTATTCGCAGCCTAGACAAAGCCGGCATGCCCCCCGAGCTACTGACTAAATTTCGCCGCAAGTTAGCCGCGCCCAACGGTATTATCTTGGTTACAGGCCCCACAGGGAGCGGTAAAACCACTACCCTTTATGGGGCTTTAACTGAGCTCAACACCCCAGAGCTAAAAATTATTACCGCCGAAGACCCAGTAGAATATCAATTGCCACGAGTTAACCAAGTACAGGTGAATACCAAAGCGGGCTTAACCTTTGCCTCTATCTTGCGTACCAGCCTGCGCCAAGATCCAGACGTATTACTAATTGGGGAAATGCGTGACCAAGAAACTGCCGAAATTGCCATGCGCGGCGCACTGACCGGTCACTTAGTACTTTCTACCTTGCACACCAACGATGCGGCAAGCTCGGCGGTGCGCTTAATGGACATGGGCGTGCCGGGCTTTTTGGTGGCCAGTACCTTAAAAGGCATATTGGCGCAGCGCCTAGTACGTCGCTTATGCGAATACTGCAAAGTAGAGCATCAGCTTGAGCAAAGCGAACAGCAGTTTTTGCAATACTTAAGCCCAGCGGCCAGTCACACCGGCTTTTACCAAGGCGAGGGTTGTGCCAGTTGTAACCACACCGGTGCTAAAGGGCGAGTGGGGGTTTATGAATGGTTAGAAATTACCCACGAGATGGCCGATTGCTTGCGTGAGCAAAACATAGACGGCTTTAACCAGCTCGTGGCCAACGATAAGGGCTACATTACTCTGGCCAAAGCGGCCCTTAAGCTGGCTCAAGCCGGTGACATTGCTCTAAGTGAAGTGCTGCGCTTAAGTGAGTGGATAGACTAATGGCCTTTTTTGAATACCGTGCCCGCAACACGCGAGGGGAGCTAAATAAAGGCCGATTAGAAGCCGCTACAGAGCAAGCCGCCGCCGACAGTTTAATAAATGCCGGTTTAATGCCGGTTGAAATTAAAGAAGCCAGCAGCAGCGCCAAAAACAGCTTTAAATGGCAGACGTTTTTACACGGCGGTGTAAAACTCGAAGTGTTATTAATTTTATGTCGGCAGTTTTCTTCCCTCACCCGCGCCGGTATTCCTATTTTGCGTATTGTAGAAGGCTTGCGCGATACCACAGACAATAAAGTATTGATAGCGGCACTAACCGAGGTGGTAACGGCACTTAACCAAGGCCAAACGCTCGCTAATGCCTTGGCCGCTCATCCGCATATTTTTAATACCTTATTTGTGTCACTGGTTGAAGTAGGGGAGAGTACCGGTCAATTAGAAGAAGCCTTTTTGCAGTTAGCGCATTATTTTCAGTTAGAGCTAGACACCAAACGTCGGGTAAAAGCCGCCACTCGCTACCCCATGTTTGTGAGTATTGCCATGGTAGCGGCCATGGTGGTGGTGAATATTTATGTGATCCCGGCCTTTACCGGTATTTTTGCCAGCATGGGCTCTGAGTTACCGCTGGTCACTCGAATTTTGATTGCTACCTCTGAGTTTTTTACTAACTATATTTGGCACATGGTGGTGGGCATTATAGCGGTAATAATGTTGCTGCTGCGTTACGTAAAAACCAAGCAAGGCCGGTTACGCTGGCACAGATTATTATTGCGCATTCCCATTATTGGCCCCTTGGTTAATCGTATATTATTAGCGCGCTTTTGCCGCAGCTTTTCGATGATGCTTGGCTCGGGCGTACCCATAGTACAAGTGCTCACCTTGGCCGGTAATGCCACCGGCAACGCCTATTTAACTCAAGCTATTCTAGAAATGGGCGATAAACTAGCATCGGGCAGCAGCTTATCGGCGGTAGCAGAAGAAAGTAAGGTATTTACCCCACTGATTTTACAGATGTTTAAAGTGGGTGAAGAAACCGGTCGCGTAGACCAAATGGTGATGGAAGCCGGCAAGTTCTATGAAGAAGAAGTGGACTACGATATTAGTAACTTAACCTCTAAAATAGAGCCGATATTAATAGTGGTTATCTCTGCCATGGTGTTAACGCTGGCACTGGGTATATTTACCCCCATGTGGGACATGGTGGGCTTGGTGAATCAGTAAAAAGCTGAAAGGCAGTGACTAGGGACTGGTGAATAGGGAATAGTAACCGACAGATAAGCGTGGTTCTCTAATCCCCAATCCCCAATCCCCAATCCCCAATCACTAATCACTCAAGAACTAACACCCTTTTGCCACGGAAGAACACGGAATACACGGAAAAATAGCGATAAAATCGGAATAAAGGCCTATTAAGGGTGAAATGGTCGAATTGTATTGGTAGGGGCGAATTTATTCGCACAAAAAACTGACCGCTGATAGCTGATAGCTGATAGCTGACGGCTTAAAGCTGCCCTTACAGTCATTGCGAGGAGCGCAGCAACGCGGCAATCCATGTAACAGGCGGCTGTACGCTTTACGCCATACGCGGTACGAAAAGAGTGGGCTAAAACATAGCGCCCGACGCCCAGCTCCAAGCGCCCAGATAAGCTAAACCTAAGACCCTTTTGCAACGGAAGAACACGGAATACACGGAAAAATAGCGATAAAATCGGAATAAAGGCCTATCAAGGGTGAAATGGTCGAATTGTATTGGTAGGGGCGAATTTATTCGCACAAAAAACTGGCCGCTGATCGCTGACGGCTTAAAGCTGCCCTTACAGTCATTGCGAGGAGCGTAGCGACGCGGCAATCCATGTAACAGCCAGCGGTACGCTTTACGCCATACGCCATACGCGGTACGAAAAGAATGGGCAAAACATAGCGCCCGGCGCCCGGCTCCAAGCGCCCAGATAAGCTAAACCTAAGACCCTTTTGCAACGGAAGAACACGGAATACACGGAAAAATAGCGATAAGATCTGAATTAAGGCCTGCTAAGGGTGAAGCGGTCGAATTGTATTGGTAGGGGCGAATTTATTCGCACAAAAAACTGGCCGCTGATAGCTGACGGCTTAAAGCTGCCCTTACAGTCATTGCGAGGAGCGTAGCGACGCGGCAATCCATTTTATATTGGTGACTCGGGACTAGGGACTAGGGACTAGGGATTAGGGAATAGAAGATCAGTGATTAAACCACCAATCCCTGTTCACTGCCCAATATTTAAACAACAACGGTTGAATAGCCTCAAGCGGAGCGGTATTATTACTAATAACTTTATTCATTATTGTGTACACTGATGCTTTAAAGTGGCACAGTCATTTTTACAACCAACACGGTTTATAACAACAAGAGCAAGGAACAAAATATGAAAAGAAGTGCGGGTTTTACCCTAATTGAATTAGTTATCGTTATCGTTATTTTAGGTATTTTAGGTGCAGTAGCAGCGCCTAAGTTATTTAACCTACAAGGTGATGCTTATAGTGCCAACCTTAATGCCATGAAGAGTTCTATTTCGACGGGTATGACAATGGCGAATGCTAAGGCGCAGATTGAAGGTAAATATAATGTTGCTGGTGCTGCAACAGCTGGTGAGGATACAGTAGGAGATTACTTTAATGTTGGATTTACTGCGGGTTTTCCTAAAATCGGCACTGCAGATAATGACTGGAAAGACGGTATTCTAGGTACTCTAGAAGAATTTGATATTGCCCGTTATGATTTTGATCCTACTGAGGCTGTAGCTAACACATCAGCTGGAGTATTATTAATATCTCCTAATGCAGCTAATGATTCTGCGAATTGTTATGTTCGTTATACTGAAGCTTTAAAACCTGAAGGCGGCGCTAGAACATCGGCCAAAGTAGAAGCTGAAACTTCAGGCTGTTAATAACCAATAATCGACAAGGGCGGCTTAGGCCGCCTTTTTTCTCACTCTATGAAGTATAAAATTTATGCAGATAGAGCGTGGTTTTACGCTAATTGAATTAGTATTAGTGCTGTTGCTGATTGGCATAATGAGCGCTGTGGCAGTGCCACGCCTGTTTAGCAATGCCGATACTGGCAATATTACGACTCGCGATGCGTTAGTGTCTCGGTTGCGGTTAGTGCAAACCATGAATATGAATGAGCCTCAAACTCAGCGTACGCGCTTGGTGGTGGGTCAACCTCAAAATGGTCAAACGGGCTTTGCCCATATTACTGATGTTATCAGTGCCGATGCCGATCCGGTCGGTAGTGCTAACCTTAGTGACACCTCAGCTTGGCGACGCATGCATAATGCCGATGCCGCTATTACCGTAAATACACGGACTAATTTTTCTCTCCTTTTTACCCGCTTAGGCAAGCCAAAGCTTTATGGTAGCAATGGACAACTTGTTACTGATTGCGAGAGCGGCTGTGAATTACTTGTTGGCAATAAATATAAACTGCGCATCGAATCGGAGGGTTATATACATGGTTTATAAAGGTGCGCACTTAATGACGGTTTCGAATAAACAAGCGGGCTTTTCCTTGTTCGAACTAGTATTAGGCATTGTGTTGCTGGGTATTTTGATGGCTGGCTCCTTGGCCATGCTGATTAACCTAGCACCTAAAACCGTTGATCCGGCGATGGAAGTGCGCGCTGCACAATTGGCGCAGCGCTTGTTAAACGATATTTCACTGCAAAAGTATGATCACAATAATAGCCATCTTGCCTGTGGCACTACCAATGCAGAGCTATGTACGCTGCCAGAAAACTATGGGCCTGATGTTGCTGAGTTAGCATTAGCCGATTTTAATGATGTGGATGATTACGATACCACTGCCATTTGTGCGGCCAGCTTTAAACCCAGCAGCTGCAATAATGACTGGATTGCCGCTTGTTGGTTTACCGAGCAATGTGATGATAACAGTAATGCTTATAGCGGTTTTATGGTGAACATTGCCGTTAAGCCCCATGTGTTTGACACGCAAGCAGACTCCGCTAAGCAAATAGAGATTGCCGTACGCCAACCCAGTGGCAACGTATGGCAATATGCGGTACTAAGGGGTAACTACCCATGAGCCTTTTCATAAACTCAGCTACCAGCGCTCCTATTAGTAAACAGCGCGGCTTTACCCTAATAGAGCTGGTGATCGCCATGACCATTATGGCGGTGGTGTCGGTGTTTTCGATTAAATTTATCACCAATAGCGTGGGTATCTATCAGCAAGGTAAAGATCGCGAGCAATTAATGAGCGATGTGCGCTTTGGCATAGAGCGACTCAACCGCGAAGTGCGCAACGCCGTACCCGGCTCATTGCGTATTGAAGATATAGCAGGTAATAAAAAAGGCACTGATGCTTGTGTGCGTTTTTGGCCTATCGACACCGCTCGGCGTTATACAGATATTGAGCCGGGCACACCCTCTACAAAAGATAACGTGATTATACCCGCTCGACCCGATGAGTTAGATGAAAGTGGTCACCGGACTGATAAGCTTGAATATTACCCCAGCAGCTGGATGATTATTTCGCCCATCGGTTTAGACTCAAGAGACCAAGTTTGTCTTGATGCCCCAGCGGACACCGCTTGCGCAGTGCAGATTATTGCTGAACCAATACCTGCAAATGGTACAGACTTAGAGTTTTCGGTCGATAAAATATCAAGGTCCAGTAATCAACGAGTATTTTTTGCCAAAGACCAAGTGCGTTACTGCATTACGGCAGAAAAAAAACTTACTCGAGCCAATGGGCTGATTGGCGAGTCTTTTGACCAACCAGTACTCATGGCCGAACATATTTCCAAGGGAGATTTCTCCGAGGGCAGCAATACAGGTGAAGACGCAGATTTATATTCGCAGTTAACCTTTAACTTAACCGCCAGTAACAATAACGAACACATTAGCTTTAGTCATAAAATAAGGCTGTATAATGCGCCATAACCCAATATCTGGCTTACCTAACACAGTGCCCAAAAAGCAAGCTGGCAGTATGCTGCTAATTGTTGTATTTATGATGGTAGTACTCGCATTATTGGTGACCACTATGGGCAGCTTTTTATCAGACAGCAGTCAAAAAACCAGTGTAGAAGTACGCGCCACCCGCGCGTTAATGGCGGCCCAAAGTGGCTTAGAGTATGGTTTTTATAAAGTGGGTAATGCAGACAAGGATAATCCGACTGCCGTCGCGGAGATGTGTAACAACATCGATAAATATTCTCTGCCATTTGACGATATTAAAGGGCTGGATCAATGCACTGCGACCGTAACTTGCACTACGGTACCAGATAGCAAAACCTATACGATCAAAAGTGAAGGCAACTGCGGTGAACCATTAACTGCCAGCCATTCCAAGGACGACACCAGCACAGATTTCGCCGTTAGCCGCACATTAACGGCCGAGGCTCAATAAGGAGTTTTTATGTTAAGGATAGTCAGTTCGTTATCAGCTTCTTTATTAGCTGTGCTAATCACCACGCAACCGGCAAGTGCGATAGATATAGATAACAGCGCCTTGTTTCCTGCGGTAGCTCAAGGGCACAGCTGTAACGGTCGTAACGTATCCACACAGCTCGACATGCAAGACGATACACAAATAAACAACCTATCGGGGCAGCCGCTTGATTTTTGTAGTCAAGACATACAAGACGGTAAGAATAAATGTGACGGTAAAAAATGTTACATCACTGGTGACGCTAATGAAGTAGAAAAAATAGATTCAAATGTTTTTAACTTCAATGAGTCAGCTGATAACAAAAAGCCTTGGCCGGGTATTGTAAATAAGACCATAAGGCTAACAAGTGGTGACTATGAGGTTGAAAGTTTAGACTACCAAGATTATTCAGAACTGTCATTTGATACTGATGGTAAAGTGCGCATCTTTGTTAAAGATAGTTTTACGGTGCAAGACAGTAATTTGTTTTTCACTGGTGATATAGACTTTTATGTCAAGGATGATTTTGATTTTCAAGATTCTACAATTATTCTTGATGGTAATGTAAATGTATTTGTAAAAGACAGTTTTAAGTTCGATAAATCAATGGCTAAGCTTAACGGTACTTTGCATTTTTATTTGAAGCAGAGTGTTGGGTTTGATGATGCTGTTGTGGAAAGATCATTAGGTAGCGAATTTTATGTGTATGCTAAAAAAGAAATAAAAATACAAGGTGAATCCAGTATAGATGGTTATATTTATACTGGAGATGATTTGGATTTACAGGATGATGTGATAATTAATGGCAGAGTAACGGCTAAAAGATTGCTCATGGAAGATAACGCTGTTATTAATGGAAATGTGCAAAGCACAGTCGAACAATGCTTTTTTGATGATTTTAATCAGGGTGGCAGCATCAACGACTCATGGGCCAGATTAAGTAACCAACCTGACTTTTCGCCCAGCATAGTCGATAAAAGACTGCGGTTAACCGAAGGTAAGCAAAGACAGGCAATGGCGATAAGCTACCAAAAAGTATTTCCTGCAAAAAACAATCGCTTTGTTGTTGAGTTTGATCATTACGCTTGGGTGGAAAAAGACAGCAAAAAAACTAGTAATGAGCCTAGTCGAGGGGCAGACGGCATTGCACTCGTGTTTTCAGATACGGCCGTAAAGCCTAAACCTGGCGCCGACGGTGGTCCCCTTGGTTACGGTTTTCGTAAGTCAGGAGCCAATGCCAGCGATGGCTTTGCTGGTGGTTGGATGGCCATCGGCATTGATGAGTACGGTAACTTTATTCGTGAGGGGGGCGATGTTCAACAGAGCAGGCAACAACCTCATAGCGTTGTGCTTAGAGGTTCAGGTAGCAAGAAATCAGGATATAACGTACTTGCCAGTGATCATCAAAGTGACGTTACCATCGATAGTAAAAGAGAATGTTTTAATTGGGAATGGAGTTGGGGTTGGAAGTGTGTTGAATACAGCAGTGAACCTAGACCGCATCGCTACCAAGTTACCTTCGACAGCACGGTGAAAGGTAAAGCTCTCGTAACAGTAAAAAGAAACAAAGATCCTAATCATTCTCAAGATTATGAAGACGTGTTAATTAATGAGCTTAATGTGCTGGGGTTGAATGGTCAGGCAGAACTGCCAGAGAGCTTTTATTTTACTATTACGGGTTCTACCGGTGGTTCGGTGAATATTCATGAACTTGACAATACTAGTATCTGTGCTGCGCGCATTAATGATGTAGATGTACAAATAGATCATTTTAGGTTTGATTTTGCTGAGCAAACAACCCCTTCATGTAGGGAGAAGCAGGTAACCATTACCGCCTGTGTGAGTGAAGACTGTGCAACAAAATACAATAAAGCCGTTAGTGTGGTGTTAGATGATGACTATGGCGCTCTAGAATGGACGGGTGGTAACGAAGTGACCTTTAAACGTAGTACATCTTTATCTTTAAAGGGCTTAAAAGATGCGACGCTAGATATATTAAGCTCTAACCCAGATTCCGCGCTACTTAAAGATACTTTATGCAAGGTAGGAAACAGTGGCTATTCGCAGGGGAATTGTAAGATTTTGTTCTCCTCTGAAGGTAAAGAATTAAAGCTGACCATTGATGATGCTTATGCAGGTCAGGTTGTTGAAGCCACGCTAGAGCCACAAGATGCCTGTGCTGCCATGTATGAAGGTGAAGATGAGACAATTAAAGATGTAACTTTTAAAATGTCTCATTCAGAGCCAGAAGAACTGGAAACTTCGCCTAGCTTAACGATCACTAATAAAAGCCAAGGCACTAATAAAGATGAAAATCATGAGCTAAAACAGGGCGGTTCTATTACGGTTAAAGACGTGGTATTTGGTAAAGATGGTAAAGCAACGGTATCATTTTTATATCCAGAGGCAGGAAAGAACAATATTGAAGCGACAGTAGTAGGGGAGGCTATCTCGGGTGCGAGCAGCCTAGTAACCGTTCCTAAAGGTCTCTGTGTAGCCAGCCAAGGGCAATGTTCTGACGCTGATGCCAGTTGTCCGCCTTTTGTTGCCGCCGGTGAAGACTTCGCGCTTAATATTAAAGCTTATGGCTTCAATGAAACAGTTGATGATGCTTGCTCTATGCCTGCATTACAAAACTACGTTCAAGATGTCGATTTATCTTTAAACTTACTGGCGCCAAGTGGAGAAGAACTAGGTGAGATTAAACCAAGCCCTTATACCCATACTGCAGACAGTGCTGTTGATTTTAAAAACTCTACAGAAGAGATGAAAGATAAAGGTGTTACTGTTGCGATTAGTGAGGTGGGCGTGTTTGAAGTAATAGCGACACCTCAAGGAAAATACTTAGGATCAGACTTGCCGATAGAAGCAGGAACCAGTCAACCTATCGGTCGCTTCTATCCTGAGCGTTTCGTACTATATAACGGCACAGTTGAGTCAGATAATGGTGACACGACACAAAGCTATATGGATCAGACTTTTGATATCAACTTTGACCTTAGGGCGGAAAATAAAGCCGAAGACCCCGTGAAAAACTACGTGGGTGCCTTTGCGAAAGGCAATGTGACATTAAACACGTGGGCTAAAGCCAAGGTAGAATTAAATGATTGGGTGAATGACCAAGATTATAACCATCGTATCCACCCTAAGCTCCACAATGTTAGCAATATTTGGAGTAAGGGAGAGCTGAACTTTAGTCGTATAAAAGAAAGCAAATTTATACGTAATAACGGTAGCCCTGATGGTCCTTATGAGTTGGACTTTGAGCTCGATTTTAATGATGGTGAAAAAACAAAAGACGGTAAAAAAGCGGAACTAAGTAAGTTGTTTGATACTCGCGGGTCAAATGTAGATAATAACTGTAGCCAAAGTACGGGTTGTAATAAATTGTTATTAGGCAAGCAAACGGTAAGCCATGGACAGATAGAGGCGCCCGATGCGAGTGGCCCAGTGAATGAAGCTTTATCGGCGCCATTACAAATCCAGTATTGGAATAGTCAAAAAGGCACTGATGGTGGCTGGGATGACTTTTCAGAAGATAACTGGACGACATTGACGATGACGGACAAGGTGAGTTTTCCTGAGCATAACTACACTCACCCAACTTTAGTCGTGAATGGTCAAGTGAACGTTGATGCAGGATTAGACCGAGGTACAGCAACCGGTACGGGTGAAAAGGCAGTTATGGAAGCTGGGCTGATCAGTTTAAACGTTGGCGCACCGGGTGTTGCCAGCACCATTAAGTATCAGCTGAACTTAAATGGGCTCCCGTGGCTTAAGCCTTTAGGTGATGCTGCCACCGAAGGCCAAATTAGATTTGGCAACAGCCCCGGTAATAGCAGCGTGATTTATCGCCGCGAGCAATAACGTTAAATAATGCTCTGTGTGGGGTAAGCGAATATTCAATATAATAACAAAGGCGCTACGGCGCCTTTTTTATTGCTTATGTGGTAAGTTTGACTTAGCGCAAATTGCACAGAGCAATAACGTTTATATTAGTGCGTTCACCAGATTAGTGTGATGGATCACACAGCTGCACGCTATGATTTCAAGATATTGGTTGATACAATAATTTTACTTATTGTACACATATGCTTAATGTCAGCTGTGTTCAGTCGTTAGGTAAGGAAGCCCCACAGTGAAAAACACGACACAAGATCAAAAAGGACCTTTTAAAAAAGCTCAGCTAACGCTGGCTTCTTCTGCGTATGAACCATTTAGTGCCACTCAGCCTGCGCCTTATAATGTGTTTTTTAAACGCCAGCTGTTGCAACACTTGTTGGAGAACTCGGTAGAGTCGGTAATGGTAACCACGGCCGATGGCACCATAGAGCGTGTCAATAAAGCCTTTAGCGACATTACCGGTTATAGCGCTGAAGAGGCCATTGGCAATCGACCCAGCTTGGTGCAGTCTTCTCGTCATGGTCAAAGCTTTTACGCAGCCATGTGGCAGCAGTTGAATGAGACGGGCAGCTGGAGTGGCAAGGTGTGGAATCGCCGTAAATCGGGCGAGGTCTATTTACAGTGGCTAACCATTAATACCCTTAAAGATGAACAGGGCACAGTCACGCACCATGTGGCCATTGGCCGTGATTTGACCAATCAAAGGTCAGTGCGCGATGAACCAAGCTTGTTTACCTTTAAAGACCCTTTAACCCAGCTGGGTAATCGGCAGTTATTTACCAGTCGTCTCGATCAGGCCTTGGCTGAGGCTGAGCGCAACCATATTCGCATTGCGTTAATGGTGGTCGATATTGGTCGCTTCCGACAAATTAATGAACAACTAGGCCTAGCCTGGGGTGATGATATTTTGCGCCAGCAAGCGCGCATATTACAAGCGGCGGTGGATGAAGCCGACACCTTAGTGCGCCTGCAAGGGGATATGTTTGCCATTATTCGCCACAGCCGTGCTCAAGACGCCGCCATGGCGCATTTGGCTGATAAATTACTGGGATTAATGTCGCAACCCATAGTGCTGGCCGACAACAATGTAGTGAGTTTACAGCCCAGTATTGGTATTGCGGTGTACCCGCGAGACAGTGAAGATAACGCCGGCTTATTACAAGCTGCAGAGCATGCACATGCTATGGCTAAGCGCGCGGGGCGCAACCGCTTTCAGTTTGTAGATTTACGCCAGCACGACTTGCACCACCGCGAGTTAAATATAGAGCACAGCTTACATCACATACTTAATCATACCGATGGTGAAGGGCTAAGCCTACATTATCAGCCGCAGGTAAGGCCGGTTGATGGCAAAATAATGGCCATGGAGGCGCTAATTCGTTGGCAACACCCCAAGCTGGGTTTTGTATCGCCGGCTGAATTTATTCCCATAGCCGAGCAAAGCGGACTTTCGGTATGCCTAGATCGTTGGGTGATAGAGCAAGTATGCTTGCAGGTGGCTAAGTGGCATCAATTACCGACTTTGGTGCCGGTAGTGTCGGTTAACTTAAGTGCGCCGCAATTTAGTGAGCCGGATTTTGTTGAATGGTTGCAAGCCTGTATTAAACGCTGTGGCATTACCCCAGAGTGCATTAAGTTAGAAGTGACCGAAACCACCATGATGGCGCATACTGATAACTGCATTGCTATGTTAGGTCAGTTACGAGAGCTTGGCTTTAAAATATCGTTAGATGATTTTGGCACTGGCTATTCTGCTTTGGCGTTTTTACATCAGTTTCCGCTTGATGAGCTAAAAATTGACCGTACTTTTATGGTCGAAGCCAGCCAAAGCCGGCGCGCGCATTTGTTATTAAAAACCATTGTTAGTTTGGCGCAAGAGTTATCACTTAATTTGGTGGTGGAAGGGGTAGAGCAGCAAGAGCAATTAGACTCTCTTGCTGATTTTGGCCCGTTAACCGTGCAAGGTTATTTTTATTACCGCCCCATGCCCGCGAGTGAAGTCGTGGCTTTGTTACGTTAATAGAAAGCTTAGAGTTGGAAGCTATCTATTATTTTCGGTTTTACTTCCAGCTTCAAGCTTATTGCTGCCCGTTATGGATTGCCGCGTCGCTACGCTCCTCGCAATGACGGCCGAAGTGAAAGCTCTCAGCCGTAAGCGGTCAGCTTTCAGTTAAAGAAAATACAACCGAGTGTAGGGTCGAATTTATTCGACCAAAAGAGCGCTGTACGTTTTACGCGGTACGCCTTACGTTAAAGAAAACACCGGTTTTGGTTTTGTTGCTAATTGGCAAAAGCGCCGTCTAACTACAGGCCGCTGTGTCTGTGCTGGCACCCATAGTCGCCGCACCTGAGGTGTCGGAGACAATAGAAGAGGACGACGACTGTGATTAAACCGAAAAAGGGTCGGAGTCATTTTATCAACCAGGTGGCGTCAGTTATTAGACCAGCAGGTAGCTAACGCCATAAAAAACAGTCGGTTGTGAGCATGTAGCCTTTAGTTTGAAGTGAAATTTCTATTAAATGACTCCGACCCCTTTATGCTCTTTTAGCCAGTGGGCGAGTTCGTCTTCGTTGCCGCGCATGACTATGCGATCTTCTTTGCTGGCTTGATGATGACGGTAGATAGGGTCGTAGTAGCGGCCAAGAAGCTCGGTTATCCACTCTTGATGGCCGTCGCAACCAAAGCCTAAAATTTGCTGATTAATGGCATCGGTTATTTGTTGCGATAATCGGCGCCAGTCTCTATCGCCCAAGCGTTTATACAAACGTTTTAAGCTATCTTGCAAGTATCCACTTAACCGTGAAATATCCTGGTTAAAATGCGCCAGCATAACCTCTACATAGTCGTGCTGAATTTGTTTTACACGCTGCTCGAATGGCACTTCTAATAACAAGACAGGCACTTGCTGCATGCGCTCATATAAACGCTTGGGCAAGGGGCAGCGTCCGACCATGGCACTTTCATCTTCCACTAACCAAGACTCAATGCCGGCACGGCGCTGTTTAAGGCGGGCGATGGCTAAGCGATTTTCAAAGTTGATGGGGGTAGGTTGAGGCTCAGCCCAATGACCAAAGCTGGAGCCTCTGTGGTGGGCGAAGCCTTCTATGTCTAACGACAAGGGGCTGCGTGTCAGCCAGTCGGTTTTGCCGCTGCCAGTTAAGCCCGATAACACAAAACCTGGCTGCTCAAAGCCGGTGTCTAGCTCGGTAATTAGCCGCCGACGCAGGGCTTTATAGCCGCCTTTTACTCGAGTAACGGGGCGACCCGCTTGTGCTAACCATTGCTGCACGGTTTGGCTACGTAAGCCCCCTCTAAAGCAATAAATTACCCCTGTGGGGTGGGCGTCTAACCAATTAAGCCAAGCCGTTAGCCTCTGCTGGCGCAACTCACCGGCCACCAGTTTGTGGCCAAGCGCAATGGCGCAAGCTTGCCCTTGCTGCTTATAGCAGGTGCCCACTTGTGCGCGTTCGTCGTTACTCATTAGTGGTAAGTTAGTGGCCTTAGGAAAGGCCCCTTCAATAAATTCGATGGGGGCGCGCAAATCCAGCAGGGGAGTATCATTGGCTAATAATTGTTCGTAATCATCCGTTAATGCACAGCCTTGGCTTAACTCACTCACCCAGCACCTCAATGCGGTATTCGCCGGCGTCAATAAGCTCGCCAATGGCATTCAGTTGCAAGTTGTGTTGTTCGGCCAGTTGTAAAAAGTCATTGACCGCACTTGGCTTAACCGCCACTAATAAACCGCCACTGGTTTGGGGGTCGCACAACAGCTGTTGCTGGCGTGGGGTTAAGGGAGCCAGTTTGTCGCCGTAAGCATCAAAGTTGCGCAAGGTGCCACCGGGTACGGCACCGGCTTGTAAATAATGATCCACACCAGGCAGCAGCGGAATGTGCTCCATCTGCAATCTCGCGCTCACATTGGCGCCTTCACACACTTCCACTAAATGACCCATAAGACCAAAGCCGGTCACGTCTGTCATGGCGTTCACTCCCGACAGTTTGGCAAAGTCTTGGCCGGGTTTATTAAGTTGGCACATGACGTCTGCAGCAAGGCTTGCGTGCTCGGGCAGTAATACGCCTTTCTTTTGTGCGGTAGATAAAATACCAATGCCTAACGGCTTAGTTAAAAATAAAATATCGCCGGCGGCGGCGGTGTCGTTACGCTTTATTTGATCGAGTGGCACTTGACCGGTAACGGCTAAGCCAAAAATAGGCTCGGGGGCGTCAATGCTATGGCCACCCGCCAGCGAAATACCGGCATCTCTACAGGCTTGGCGACCACCGTCTACCACTTGTTGGGCAATCTCGGGGGCGAGCAGGTTGACCGGCCAGCCTAAAATGGCAATGGCCACCACTGGGGTGCCACCCATGGCATACACATCGCTAATGGCGTTGGTGGCGGCAATGCGACCAAAGGTGAAAGGGTCGTCCACAATCGGCATAAAGAAGTCTGTGGTCGAGATAATGCCCATGCCATTACCCACATCCACTACGGCGGCGTCGTCTCGGCTGCTGGTGCCTACCACTAAGTTGGGATCATTAAAGTGCGGCAGCTGGCTGTGTAAAATGGTACCCAATACTTTGGGAGAAATTTTGCAGCCACAGCCTGCGCCATGGCTGTATTGAGTCAGGCGAATTGGTTCCACTTGAGCTTCCTTAATGTTGCGAAGGTGAGTCCCAATACTACTCCTAACCCTGCAAGGTGTGAAATTAAAACCCAATCTATAAATATTGACATGCGGTTTATCATATATATGATAAACCGCATGTGAGTTGGGAGGATAAGATATGTCGCCATTGGTGTTGTTTAAGTGCCTTGCCGATGACACGCGCTTAAAGTCGATGTTGCTGATTAGTATGCATCAAGAGTTGTGCGTGTGTGATTTACAACAAGCCTTGCAGTTAAGCCAGCCTAAGGTGTCTCGTCATTTAGCCGAGCTACGCAAATGTGAGCTACTAATGGATGAGCGCCGGGGTAAGTGGGTGTATTACCGTTTGCACCCGCATTTATCTGACTGGGCACGCGAGGTGTTGGCGAATACGGCCAAGCAACATGCTGATTATTTGCGTGAGTGTACCCAACAATTAACGAACGATGTGTCTCGATGTGAGCGTAACTAATGAAAATTTTATATATCTGTACCCATAATCGCTGCCGTAGCATTTTATCTGAGGCAGTAACGCAGCACAAAGGCCAAGGGCTGCTAGAAGCCAGAAGCGCGGGCAGTCAGCCCAGTGGTGAGGTGCATCCGCTTTCGCTGACTTATTTGGCCGAGGCAGGCATTGCCACGGTGGGGTTACAAAGCCAGTCGTGGGATGAGTTTGCCGACTTTGCTCCCGATGTGGTGATTACGGTGTGCGATTCGGCGGCGCAAGAAACTTGTCCTGTTTGGTTTGGTGATTGCCTGGTGGTGCATTGGGGCTTGGCTGATCCTTCTAAATTGGTGGGCAGCGAAGAACAAAAAGCCATCGCCTTTCGCCAGACCATTCAACAAATAGAGCACAGAGTCGAACAATTACTGGCCATTGCCCGCCAAGCGCCTGAGCAATGGGGTCATTCCCTACAACAAGCCTTACCCCAGTCTTTACAAAAAACAGGAGTGAACGCATGAGCCTTACTGATTTAAGTTTACCTAATATTGATACGCAACAGTTTCAAATACCTGATTTTTCTACATTGGGGCCAGAGGCCAGTACCCATAAGCCACGTATTTTGTTGTTGTATGGATCTTTGCGCGAGCGCTCGTTTAGCCGCTTGGTGGTAGAAGAGTCTGCGCGTTTACTTATTGCCATGGGCGCCGAGATTAAAATATTTGACCCGCACGGCTTACCGCTGCCAGACGGTGACGATGTTGAACACCCTAAAGTACAAGAGCTAAGAGACTTAGTGACTTGGTCTGAGGGGCAGGTGTGGTGTTCGCCCGAGCGCCACGGTGCCATGACGGGGGTAATGAAAAGCCAAATTGATTGGATCCCGTTAAGCTTAGGTGCGGTGCGACCCACCCAAGGTAAAACCTTGGCTGTAATGCAGGTGTGTGGTGGCTCTCAGTCATTTAATGCGGTAAATCAGCTACGCATTTTAGGGCGCTGGATGCGCATGCTCACTATTCCTAACCAGTCATCGGTGGCCAAGGCGTTTAATGAGTTTGATGAACATAACCGCATGTTGCCCTCATCTTATTACAATCGCATTGTGGATGTGTTGGAAGAGCTGATGAAGTTTACTTTATTAACCCGTGATAACAGCGCGTATTTAACCAATCGTTATTCTGAGCGGGTAGAAACTGCCGAGCAGTTAATGGCCAGAGTGAATCAAAGCGCTCTTTAGTTTTTACGCAAGCTTATACAAGACACCAGATACGCAAAGCAGTATTGGTGTGTTGGTATTGCGCATAATGTAAGGCGTATCGCATGAACGGGGAATGTTAGATGGGTGTATTTGAGCGGTTTTTATCGGTGTGGGTCGGGTTAGCTATTGTGGTGGGAGTCTTATTAGGCTCCTTAATGCCGGGTGTGTTTAACCTAATTGCCGGGCTAGAGTATGCTCACGTGAATCTAGTGGTGGCGGCGCTGATTTGGTTAATGATTTACCCCATGATGCTGCAAATTGACTTTAGCGCGGTAAAAAACGTGGGTAAAAAGCCCAAAGGTTTATTGTTAACCTTAGTGATCAACTGGTTAGTTAAGCCCTTTACCATGGCGGCCATTGGCTGGTTATTTTTTAGAGTGTTATTTGCGCCTTGGGTAGACCCTAATACGGCAGGGGAATACATTGCCGGCATGATCTTGCTGGGCGTGGCGCCTTGTACCGCTATGGTGTTTGTATGGAGCCAGCTCACGCGGGGCGATGCCAACTATACGCTGGTGCAGGTATCAATTAATAACCTGATCATGGTGTTTGCATTTGCACCTTTGGCGGCATTATTACTGGGGATGAACGAAATTCAAGTGCCGTGGAATACCCTGTTATTATCGGTGTTGTTGTATGTGGTGTTGCCATTAGTTGCCGGTGTGGCCACCCGCTTTATTTGGCAAAAAGTACAACGCCAACAGGCACAACCCTTGCCAGTGTCTTACTTGGCCGAGCGCTGTAAGCCTTGGTCTATTTTGGGTTTGCTGACCACAGTGGTGTTGTTGTTTGGTTTGCAAGCGCCTGCAATTATGGCCGAGCCGCTTGTAATAGTGCTGATTGCCATTCCGTTATTAATACAAACCTACGGTATTTTTGCCTTGGCGTATTGGCTGGCGTATCGTTTTAAGCTGTCCCACGCCGTTGCCGCTCCTGCTTGTATGATTGGTACCTCTAACTTTTTTGAGTTAGCGGTGGCGGTCGCCATTGGTGTGTTTGGTCTGCATTCGGGGGCCGCGTTAGCGACAGTGGTGGGGGTATTGGTTGAAGTGCCCGTTATGCTATCGCTGGTGTGGTTTGCCAATCGTACTCGGCATAGATTTGCCTAAACAACCATAAAGGGGTCGGAGTCATTTAATGGCAATGTAAGCGGTGAGTCTAATGCTATACCCTCACAAGTTACGCCTCTATACTGTTAAAATGACTCCGACCCATTTTTAATGCTTACAAAAACACCGAGCTTAGGCTCGGTGTTTTTTTAGCTTGCTTTTAGCTTTAGGCTTCCAGCTTTACTACTCGCTTAATTTTGCATCAAGCTCTGCTATTTTCGCTTTCCAAATAGCCGGGCCGGTAACGTGGGCGTTGTTGCCCTCTGAATCGACCGCTACGGTAACGGGCATGTCTTCTACTTCAAACTCGTAGATGGCTTCCATCCCTAAATCTTCAAACGCTACTACGCGGGCTTTTTTCACCGCTTTTGCGACTAAGTAAGCGGCACCGCCTACGGCCATAAGGTACACGGCTTTGTGCTGCTGAATGGAGTCCACGGTTGCCGGGCCACGCTCTGCTTTACCTACCATGCCAAGCAAACCGGCTTGCTCTAACATCATGTCGGTAAATTTATCCATGCGGGTGGCGGTGGTAGGGCCGGCAGGGCCAACGGCTTCGTTGCCAATGGCATCTACTGGGCCAACGTAATAGATAAAACGATCTTTAAAATCAACCGGCAAGGGCTCGCCTTTGGTCAGCATTTCTTGAATGCGCTTGTGTGCGGCATCTCGACCGGTGAGTAATTTGCCCGAGAGCAGTACGGTTTCGCCCATTTTCCACTCGGCAATATCTTCACGCGTTAGGGTGTCTAAATTAGCACGGCGGGCGCTGTCTCCTACTTCCCAAGTGACTTCTGGCCAGTCTTCAAGCTTGGGCGGCGTTAGCTCTGCTGGGCCCGAGCCGTCTAGGTGAAAGTGAACGTGGCGGGTGGCGGCACAGTTAGGGATCATCACCACCGGCTTAGATGCCGCATGGGTAGGGGCAGTTTTAACTTTAATATCCACCACCGTGGTTAAGCCACCCAGGCCTTGAGCACCAATGCCGAGCTTGTTGGCTTTTTCAAAAATCTCTAAACGCAGTTTTTCTTCGGTGGTGCTTGCGCCGCGCTCTATTAAGTCGTGAATATCGACCGGATCCATTAAGGATTCTTTGGCCATGACGGCCGCTTTTTCGGCGGTGCCGCCAATGCCAATGCCCAGCATGCCCGGCGGACACCAGCCCGCACCCATGGTGGGCAGTGTGTTTAGCACCCACTCGGTTACGTCGTCTGAGGGGTTAAGCATCACCATTTTCGATTTGTTTTCAGAGCCGCCACCTTTAGCAGCAATGGCCACTTCTACTTCATTGCCCGGCACCATGTCGATGTGGACCACAGATGGGGTATTGTCTTTGGTATTAAGGCGTTTGCCTGCCGGATCGGCAACAATAGAGGCGCGCAGCGGGTTATCGGCGTTGAGGTATGCGCGGCGCACCCCTTCATCCACCATTTCTTGTACGGTTAAGTCACTGTCCCATTGCACTTGCATACCAATTTTAACAAAGCAGGTCACAATGCCGGTGTCTTGGCACAAGGGGCGATGGCCTTCGGCTGACATGCGCGAGTTAATTAAAATTTGCGCAATGGCGTCTTTGGCTGCCTGACTTTGTTCTTTGTTATAGGCTTTTTCTAGCGCCTGCACAAAGTCTAATGGATGATAGTAAGAAATATATTGCAGGGCATCGGCAACGGAGTCGATAAAATCCTGTTTTTTAATAATGCTCATCATGTTCCTCGCAGGTTCGCTATTCGCGCTATTTAAGAGACAAATGTCCCTTGGGCGATGCTTATATTGTTATAATGGCCGCTATGATACGCTTTACGCCCCTAAGCTGGCCAGCCCAAGCGCCAGACCAAATGCCAAAATTGTCGAGTAGATTACATAATGGGACTGCCTTTACATATTCACAGCCAAGCTTTTACCGGCTCTGTGCATGATTTTTTTTCGCCTATTGCTCATTTACCTTGGGCTATGTTGTTAGAGTCGGGGGGCAATCATGGTGCAGATAGTCGTTTTCATATTATGAGTGCTCAGCCGTTGGCAACCTTAGTCACCGAGGCTGACAGCACCCTGATCACCCACCAAGAGACACAGCATCACTCGACTGACTCTCCCTTTATGTTACTTAAAGCCTGGCAAGATGCAGTTATTGGTGAGGTGAGCCTGCCAGAAACCCACTCGCATTTGCCATTTGTGGGCGGGGCCTTGGGCTTATTTAGTTACGATTTAGGCCGTTGGGTAGAGCGCATGCCTCACACCGCCATAAATGAACTGGCCACCCCCGATATGGCGGTGGGGTTATTTGATTGGGCTTGGGTGATTGATTGCGAGCAACAGCAGGCGCATTTAGTGGTGCTAGGAGATCAAGCGGCATTGACGGCGCGATTAAACTGGTGGCAGGCACAACAGGCATGCGCTAACGCTCTAGCCCCCGCGCCTTTTAAACTCACTGCACAGTGGCAAGCGAATCAAAGCCAACAGCAATATGTTGACAGTTTTAATCGGGTGCAAGCTTATTTGCAGGCGGGCGATTGCTATCAAATTAACTTAACGCTGCGCTTTAAGAGCCACTTTAGTGGTGACATTTGGCAGGCTTATCGGCAGCTAAGTGCGCATAATCAAGCGCCATTTTCGGCATTTTTACAATTACCCAGCAGCACCTTATTAAGCTTATCTCCCGAGCGTTTTATCGCCCTTGAAGGGCGGCGGGTAGAAACCAAGCCCATTAAGGGCACACGACCAAGAGGGGCCACGGCACAGCAAGACCAAGCACTGGCCAATGAGCTGGCCAATGCGCCTAAAGATCGTGCCGAAAATGTGATGATAGTGGACTTACTGCGCAACGACATTGGCCGCGTGTGTGTGCCAGGTTCGGTGAAGGTGCCGTCATTGTTTGCCATTGAGTCATTTCCAGCGGTGCACCATTTAGTATCTACCATTACCGGTGAGCTAGCTGAGGGCTTAACGGGTGCCGATTTATTAGCGGCGACCTTTCCCGGGGGCTCTATTACTGGTGCTCCTAAAGTGCGAGCCATGGAGATTATTGAAGAGCTAGAAACTCACCGCCGTCATGCCTATTGCGGCAGTGTTGGGTATATCAGTGCCCATGGGCGCATGGATACCAGCATTACCATTCGCACCTTGGTGGCAGAGCAAGATCGCTTATATTGCTGGGCCGGTGGCGGCGTGGTGGCCGACTCAACCGCAGAGGATGAATACCAAGAGCTATTTGATAAGCTGGGCAAAATATTGCCCATGTTGGCCGCGCTATAGTTGGCCGTGCTATAGCTGGCCGCGCTATAGTTGACTACGCTATCAAAGCGCAACGCTTTAGGTTGTAGGTGTTAAACAATGCAGTTAGATGAATTAAAAACTCGACTTAATTTATTGCCGCCCTTGGCTGATCCGCATTTGCCCGATAATGCCTATCCGGCGGCGGTGATGATGCCGGTACTGCCCACTGCACAAGGGCTGACGCTTATTTTAACGCGCCGTAGTCGCCATTTGCGCCACCACCCCGGCCAAGTGTGCTTTCCTGGTGGCCGGGTAGACAGTACTGATATGAGTTTATGGGAGGCGGCGCTGCGCGAAAGTTTTGAAGAAATTGGCTTGTTACCCGAGCAATGCCAGCTATTGGCGCAGTTGCAGGCTCAGCATACTATTTCTGACTTTGCCCTTACCCCTTTTGTGGGGCTGGTGCAGGGAGAGGTGAATTTTAAGCTTAACCCTGGTGAAGTCGACGAGCTGTTTCAAGTGCCACTTGAATACCTGTTAGAGGTGCGCCATCACCACCTATTTACTGTTAATCGTAAAGGCCTGCCTCAACAGGTGGTGTTTATACGCTGGCATAATACTTGGATTTGGGGCATTACCGCGGCCATTATTCATCAACTTGCGCGACAGATAGCGCGCTAATATGTGATGCTAATCACATATTAAACTGGCTTACCGCTTACCTGTAAAATGTTATTGGGTTGTAGCTAAGTTAACATTACCATTGTGCTATTAATTGTTGAGCCAGTGGTGATTTATGCTTAAACGCCATGGCTCGGCTAACTCAGCCGTGTTTTGGAGTGGTTATGATCAGCGTTTTCGATATGTTTAGTATTGGTATTGGCCCGTCTTCGTCGCATACAGTCGGGCCAATGCGCGCGGCCCATCACTTTGTGAGCGAGCTTGCCAAACAGGGCACGCTTAGCCAAGTTGAACGTGTTGAAGTAGAGCTATTTGGCTCTTTAGGCCAAACCGGTATCGGGCATGGTACTGGTAAAGCGGTGATATTAGGCTTATCCGGTTTTGAGCCCGAACGCATTGATATTGACCTTATTCCAGACTTGTTAGCTAACGCTGAGCAGCACCAGCAACTGCTATTGAATCAAACCCACCCCGTGCATTTTCCTCGCAGTGGCGCCATTATTTTTCATCGTCGGAAAAGCTTGCCGCTGCATAGCAATGGTATGCGTTGTTGTGCTTTTGCTAAAGCGACGGATGAGCATGCAGCCCCTTTGCTTGCCGAGCAGTGTTATTATTCAATTGGCGGGGGCTTTATTGTTAAAGCAGAAGATTTCGCCAACACTCAAGCCAGTGCGGCGGCGCAGTCGAGCGCGAAAGCTGTGCCCTTTGCATTTAACAGTGGCTCTCAGCTACTGCAATTGTGCCAAGCCAATGGTATGTCGATCAGTAGTTTAATGATGGCCAATGAAAGGGTGCATCGCAGTGAACAAGAGATTATGCAGGGCTTGCGTCATATTTGGCAGGTAATGCAAGCCTGTGTGACTCGCGGCTGCAAAACCGAGGGGCTCTTGCCCGGTGGGCTTAAATTGCGCCGCCGAGCGCCTGCTTTGCTGCGTAAATTAACCAGTGAGTCTGGGTATAATCAAGACCCCTTAAGTGTGATGGAGTGGGTTGATTTATATGCCATGGCGGTCAATGAAGAGAATGCCGCTGGTGGCCGTGTGGTAACAGCGCCAACCAATGGCGCGGCGGGCATTTTACCGGCGGTGCTGCATTATTATCACCACTTTGTGCAACCGGTGGACGATGATGTATTAGTAACATATTTTTTAACCGCAGCTGCAATTGGTATTTTATATAAAGAAAATGCGTCTATTTCTGGGGCCGAAGTGGGTTGTCAGGGAGAAGTGGGCGTGGCCTGCTCTATGGCGGCTGCCGCACTTACGGCCGTGGTGGGCGGTACCATTGAGCAAGTAGAAAACGCCGCTGAAATTGGCATGGAGCATAACCTAGGCCTAACCTGTGACCCTGTTGGCGGCTTGGTACAAGTGCCTTGCATTGAGCGCAATGCCATGGGCGCGGTAAAAGCCATTAACGCCAGCCGGCTGGCGCTACGAGGCGACGGTGAGCATAAGGTGTCATTAGATAAAGTGATTAAAACCATGCGCGACACCGGCCGCGACATGAAAAGTAAATATAAAGAAACCGCCCGCGGCGGGTTAGCGGTTAATATCACCGAGTGCTAGCCGTTTGAACAAGGGACTAGGGATGGGGGAATAGGGAGTACTAATAACTAGCGAACTAAATAAGTAGTCTGTATTACTTGCTGAAAAAGCCAAACAAAGGGTCCACTCCACCGACTCTCTGCGGGGCTAATGACACTCACATTATCAGCCTACTGCGAACATTCACTGGATGTTCGGTTAAGCTGATACTGCTCGTCACGGCGAGTAAACTCGCCCCATCTAACTTCAGCACATAACATCCGACCGCCATGGATGGCGGAAGTGCCAAATGGCAGGAGCATTTTTCGGCCCTGTCATGTGATGGTCGGTAGAGTAGATCCCTTTATCCGGCCATAAGCCACTGAGTCGCCTATTAGCAGGCTCTACAGATATTTTTGTAAATACCCTGTTGGGCGTCAAGACTTTGCACGATATGGTTATGAGCCCTTATTTCGTCTTTGCGAGCGTAGCGCGGCAACCCATTTCGAAAGGAAGCGCTACATCTAACGCGGACCGCTTTACGTTAAAGAAAAACTGCGGTTTTGTTTTTTTCATCAGGCGCTCAGCGTAAAGCGTACGGCTGCTTGTTAGATGGATTGCCGCGTCGCTGCGCTCCTCGCAATGACGGTTTAAGGGCATGCGAGTTGGAATAAGGCTTTGGGTATTAGCTTACTCATTCTTAAAATAAAAAAACACCGAGCTTTTGGCTCGGTGTTTTTTGTGTTAACTGACAGCTGAACGTTGATGGCTTAGATCTGATGGCTTAAATCTGACAGCTTTCCGTCCTTGGGTATTACTTAATCCGCATACCGGGCTGTGCGCCAGCTTGGGGCTCTAAAATCCACAGGTCTTTACCACCGGGGCCGGCGGCTAATACCATGCCTTCACTTAAACCAAAGCGCATTTTGCGCGGGGCAAGGTTGGCCACCATAACCGTGAGCTTGCCTTCTAAGTCTTCTGGGCTATAGGCAGACTTAATGCCGGCAAACACTTGACGAGTTTCGCCGCCTAAATCTAGTTCAAGGCGTAACAACTTGTCGGCTTTCGGCACGGCTTCGGCTTTAGTGATTAACGCCACCCGCAAGTCGATTTTGGCAAAATCATCAAAGCTGATGGTCTCGCTAATAGGATCATCCACCAAAGGACCCGACACGGGGGCGGCGCTTAAGCTTTGCTCTACGGCTAAGTCTTCTTTTGAGTCTTCCACCATGGCGGCAACTTTATCGGCGTCCATGCGGCTAAACAATGATTTAAATGAGCTTAGCGTATGATCAACTAAAGGCGCAGCTAGGGCATCCCAAGTTAGGCTGGTGTTTAAAAAGGCTTCGCTGCGTTGGGCAAGCTCTGGCATAACGGGCTTTAAGTAAGTCATTAAACAACGGAATAAGTTAATGCCCACCGAGCAAATTGCTTGTAGTTCTTCGTCTTGCCCTTCTTGCTTGGCAACCACCCAAGGCGCTTTTTCATCAATATAACGATTCGCTTTATCGGCTAGCGCCATAATTTCGCGGATGGCACGACCAAATTCACGCTGTTCATAATACTGACCAATACGCTCACCGGCGTCGGCAAATTCAGCATACAAAGCAGGCTCGGCGCATTGGGCGGACAATTGGCCGTTAAAGCGTTTTTTAATAAAGCCGGCATTACGAGAAGCCAGGTTCACCAATTTGTTGACTACGTCGCTGTTTACGCGGGCCACAAAGTCGGTCAGGTTTAAGTCTAAATCGTCAATGCGGCTAGTCAGCTTGGCCGCGTAGTAATAACGCAAACATTCAGGGTCTAAGTGCTTAAGGTAGGTATCTGCCTTAATAAAGGTGCCTTTCGACTTAGACATTTTGGCGCCATCGACGGTGACATAGCCGTGCACAAAAATATTGGTGGGCTTGCGAAAGTCACTGCCGTCTAGCATGGCTGGCCAAAACAGGCTGTGGAAATAAACAATGTCTTTACCAATAAAGTGGTATAGCTCTGTGGTGCTGTCTTTGTGCCAGTATTCGTCAAAGTTGATGTCACCGCGTTTATCGCAGTAGTTTTTAAACGAGCCCATGTAACCGATGGGGGCGTCTAACCATACATAAAAATATTTACCCGGTGCATCCGGAATTTCAAAGCCAAAGTAAGGCGCATCTCGGGTAATATCCCACTGCTGTAAGCCAGACTCAAACCACTCTTCTAGCTTATTCGCCATTTCTTCTTGAAGCGCCCCAGAGCGAGTCCAAGCTTTTAACATGCCACTAAACTGGGGCAGGTCAAAAAAGAAATGCTCACTGTCTTTCATTATGGGTGTGGCACCCGACACGGCAGAGCGTGGGTCGATAAGCTCGGTAGGGCTATAGGTTGCCGCGCACACATCGCAGTTATCACCGTATTGATCTTCGGCTTTACAGCTTGGGCAAGTGCCTTTTACGAAACGGTCAGGCAAAAACATGTTTTGCTCGGGATCGTAAAGTTGAGAGATAGTGCGGCTTTCAATAAAGCCGTTGTTTTTTAAACGACCATAAATAAGCTCGGCAAACTCGCGGTTTTCGGTGCTGTGAGTGGTGTGATAATTGTCGAAACCAATGTTAAAACGATTAAAGTCGGCTTGGTGCTCTTTTTGTACTTCGGCAATCAGCTGTTCAGGATCGATACCCAGTTGCTTTGCCTTAAGCATAATGGGGGTGCCATGAGCATCATCAGCACAAATAAAATGAACGGTTTGGCCACGCATTCGCTGATAACGAACCCAGATATCCGCCTGAATATGCTCCAGCATATGACCAAGGTGGATTGAACCATTGGCATAGGGGAGGGCGCAGGTGACAAGTATCTTACGAGGTTCGGTAGCCATAATATCCATTCTAATTGAGTTAACGTAACGGGACAGATTATGTTACCCGAGTTTTTTTCGGTTATACACACTTTGCCCGCTTTTTAGCAGCAAAAGCAGAGATTAGAGCCACAGTGCCAAGCAAATGCTGCAAATATGCGCAGTCGCTGAAAAATAATGTGCCGTGTGTCTGTCCCTTGGGTGTTATAGCTTACGCCTTGGTGGGCTTTTTGATAGAGTGTTGGCCAGATTAAATATGGGGTAATAGCATGAATAATGAACAGATTATGACGGCATTAGGCCAATTTATACCTGCGCATTGGGCGCGTGATCCTGTGAGTGCGGGGTTTGTTCGAGGTGTGACACTCACCGATGAAGTATTAGTTATAAAGCTGGTGCTGCCTTTTGTGGACTATCAGCTTGAAAAAAGCATGAGTCAAATTGACAGCCAGCTGTGTGAGATCAGCGGTGCTAAAAGTGTACATTGGAAAATAAGCCATGATGTGGCCACCCTTGCGCCGGCGGGTGAGTCTAACAGTGTCGCGGGTGTGCGTAATATTATTGCGGTGTCGTCGGGCAAAGGCGGGGTGGGTAAATCGACCACCTCGGTTAACTTAGCGCTGGCGTTGGCGCGCTTAGGCGCGCGAGTAGGAATATTGGATGCCGATGTGTATGGCCCCTCTATTCCTATGATGTTGGGCGTGACCAAAGAAAAGCCCGCCAGTGATGATGGTAAAACCATGGCGCCTATTAATGCCCATGGTATTGTTGCCAACAGCATTGGCTTTTTAGTTAAAGAAGGCGATGCCACCATATGGCGTGGCCCTATGGCCAGTAAGGCGTTAGCGCAAATTTTGCGTGAAACCCGCTGGGGGGATTTGGATTATCTTATTGTCGACTTACCGCCCGGTACTGGGGACATTCAACTGACCATGGCGCAAGATGTGCCTACTACTGCTGCTGTTGTGGTAACCACACCGCAAAACGTGGCACTCGCCGATGCGGTTAAAGGCATTAGTATGTTCCGCAAAGTGAATATTCCAGTGGTGGGCGTGATAGAAAATATGAGCTATCACCAGTGCACTCAGTGCGGTCATCAAGAAGCGTTATTTGGTGAGGGTGGGGGCTTGCGTGCCTCACAAGAGCATCAGGTGCCATTAATTGGTCAGCTGCCATTAGATGCCAGCATTGGTCGACAAATGGACAGCGGTACCCCCACTTTGGTCGCTGAGCCTGAGGGCGATTTATCTCAATTGTATTTAACCATGGCGGCGCGTATTGCCAGTGGTGTGTACTTTAGTGGTAACGCCGTGCCTACTCGCCTGTATACTCGAGCAGTTTAATCACCTTGCTGCTATGGCTTTTGAATGTTAATTGCCTGATAGGGCAAACATAGTCGCGATAGCAGCGATATTTATATTTAATGAGGAAGTTGTAATGCGTCTTTGTGACCGCGATATTAAGCGTTATTTGGCAGAAGGAAAGATTCAAATTAGTCCAGAGCCAGATCCTGAGCGGATTAGTGGCGTAACGGTTGATGTATTGCTTGGCAACGAGTTTCGGGTTTTTCAGGCGCATACTGCTCCTTATATCGACTTAAGTGGCCCTAAAGCGGAAGTCTCCGATGCCATTGATAGAGTGATGAGTGATGAAATAGTCATTGCCGATGGCGATGCTTTTTTTCTGCATCCGGGTGAATTGGCATTAGCAGTAACACTTGAATCCATTACCTTGCCCGATAATATTGTGGGCTGGTTAGATGGCCGCTCTTCGCTAGCACGACTGGGGTTAATGGTACATGCCACGGCTCACCGTATTGATCCGGGCTGGTCTGGACGCATTGTGCTTGAGTTTTATAATGGCGGTAAGCTTCCATTAGCATTGCGCCCTCATATGGTGATTGGTGCCCTTAACTTTGAAACCATGTCTGGCTCTGCTGAGCATCCTTATATGAGCCGTGCGAATGCTAAATATAAGGCGCAACAAGGGGCGGACGCGAGTCGCATTAATCAAGACTAACTGTGATGCACACACGGGATAAATAAATGAAAAAGCTACTTTACGGTATTGGCGGCTTAGTATTGCTGCTGGTATTGGCGCTGGTTGTATTGACCCAGGTGATTGATACTGAGCGTGTTAAGCAGGTATTAATAGAGCAAACCCGAGAAAAAACGGGCCGTGTCTTGGTCATTAATGGCGATTTAAGCTGGCGCTTTTTTCCATCTATTGGCTTTACAGTAAAAGACGCAGCCTTACTTAACCCCCCCGGGTTTGCCAAAGGCAACACCTTGTCGGTGGGCGAGGTGAGCTTAGATGTCGCCCTTAAGCCATTGTTTGATAATCAATTAAATATTGGCGAAGCTGTGCTGGGCAATGCACGGCTGCACTTAATTACCCGTGCCGATGGGGTGACAAACATTGATGACTTGCGTGAGTTGTTAGCCGAATCGGGTGATAATACCGATGTGCAAGATACAAGGGCAGACAGTGAGACAAGTGACTCGGCTAGCGAACCAGAAGCGTCGCATTCCTCGATGCAAGTGAGCTTGGCTGGGGTTAAGGTTGCCGATGCTGAAGTGATTATTCAAAACGACATGAAGGCTAAGCTGACGCGTTTAAGCCGTGTTAATTTTACCCTGAGTGATTTTGCCCCGGGTAATAGGGTGCCGCTTAGTTTATCGGGTAATTTGTTTACCGATGATATTCAAGCCAATATTAAGGCCACTGGCCAGTTTTGGTTGGCGCCAGAGCTAGACCGATTACAATTAAACGATCTCGATTTATTGGTGGGTACCACAGGCCGCGCCATTCCGGGTAATAAACAGTTTAAGTTACAAGGTGATTTGGCTTATCACTTAAACAACAAACTGGCGACCTTTAAAGAAGTGAACCTCGATATTGGTGAACTGGTGGTGACCGGTGAGCTTGCGGTGCGTCATCAAGCCCAACCAGAGCTCTCTTTTAAGCTAGATACCGACTTGCTCGATATTGATGCGCTACAGGCTGATTGGCGCGCGACCCCAGCAACTGAAACCCCGCAAGATGCTAAAGCAGCCGTCAGCCAAAATGCGCCACCGGCGACCTTGTCATCAGCCGTCCCTTCTGCTGAGCCTGATATGTCATTTTTGCAAACGATTAAGGTAGAAGGCGAACTGACAGCGGATAAGGTACAAGCCAGTGGTATAGAGCTTGAGCAGCTGGATATTCTCATTCATCTTGATCAGGGCAAGGTCACGCTTGACTCGGTGCAGGCACAATTATATGAAGGTCAAATTGATGCCAAGGCTGAGTTAGATGTGTCGCGTGAACCCGCACGCTTTTGGGTAAAGCAAACCTTAACAGGCATTAATGCCCATGAGTTGCTGAATGCGGCCGCCGATGTAGATTACTTAGAAGGGCGTGGCAATTTAACCTTTAACTTAACCGGCTCAGGCTTAACTGCTGCAGCCATAAAGCAAAGCGTAAAAGGTACGGCGGGCATTAAAATAACGGATGGTGCTTTGCAGGGGGTGAACATCGCCTCACTTATTCGCCGCGCCCATGCCAAGGTAAAAGGCTTGCCAGTGCCGGCGAAAGATCAGATAGAAAAAACCGACTTTAGCGCGTTAACGGCCGACTTTGCTATTGCTAAGGGCACAGTAAGCACTGATAACTTGCACATGGCCTCTCCTTTATTGCGTATAGACGGCGAAGGTGAAACCAACTTACTTGATCAATCGCTTAATATTTTAATGAACACCGCTATTGTTGGTAGCCTGAAAGGGCAAAATGGCGAAGAGCTGAGCGAGTTAAAAAATGTGTTGCTGCCAATACGTATTAGCGGGTCGTACCAAGACCCCGAATATAGCTTAGATTTACAAAAACTGTTCGATGTGTATTTGAGTGAAAAAGCCGATAAAGAAATTGAACGTGCCAAACGTAAACTGGGCGATAAGTTAGGAGATAAATTAGGCGACAAACTCGGTGATAAGTTACCCGGTTTGTTCGACAAGCTAGGGCTTTAATCAAACTGCGCTAAGTAGCTTGCTGGTATCGCCTTGTTCGCTTAGCGCATTGTTACTCATTTATGGGAGTGCGTTTGTTGAAAAATAATAACAAGACACCCAACACAAGTAACCAGACAGCCAAGGTATTAATGGTGTGTTTAGGTAATATTTGTCGCTCACCTACTGCAGAAGCAGTATTACGTCAGCAAGCCGCCAAGGCGGGCGTTGCTTTACAAATCGATTCGGCAGGCACCTATGGCGGGCATGCTGGCGCTTTGCCAGACGCGCGGTCGCGAGCAGCAGGTGAGCTGCGAGGTTATGATTTTAGTGGCATTTATTCTCGCCAGGTGCAAGTTGATGATTTTGCTCAGTTTGATCTGATCCTTGCCGCAGATAACAGTAATCTCAACAATCTAAAACAACTGTGCCCAGCTGAACATCAGCACAAACTAAGGCTCTTATTGAGTTTTAGTCAACAGGCGACCCAAGAAGTCCCCGATCCGTATTATGGTGGTGAGCAAGGTTTTGAGCAGGTATTAGATTTAGTTGAGTCAGCTTGTGAAGGCATTTTGGCGCAATACACTCAATGAGATAGTCATAACTACTAATGAGACAGTCATATTTAGTAAGACTGTCCTGATTATAGTTAAAATAGGACAGTCATATTTTACAAGACTGTCAAGATTACTGTTAATGCGGCTTCATTTGAGTTTATCTATGGTGATTAATGAATTTTATGCATAGGTTGTTAGGCGAGTGATGTCGAAATAACGATGAGATAAGGTAAAAATAAGTAATTATGTACAGAAAGGCTAAACATTGGGCAGCACAAAGCCACTCGAGTGTGAGTGTTGTGATTGTATGATATTTTTTACCGTGACTGACTACAGCAAGTTCAGCTTAGGCGCCCTTAGTTAGGCCAATGTTGGCAGCAACTGAGATATGAGCGCCGCTTTCGGCCTAAGTGCTGGTGATATTGAGTCACATTTTCAAGCGTGCCCACAGGCCCGGTAAACAAGTACTTAAATTCTTGTGTTATTTTTTGCCAGTTTTCTAGAGGAATATTTAGCCTTTCGAGAATGTTAGCGGTACTTTCATGAATAAAGCCTCGTTTATCATCTCGCTGTATTCGTCCCATGTCGTTTACGAGGGTAATGTAGTCTTTAACATCAAAGAGTAAGCCTTTACGTTGCCTGCTTAGGGTATCGTGAATTTTTTGTTCATTACCAATAAAAGGCAACAGGTTGTCTGGTTGCTTACTTTTGTGTGCTGCATCAATACGTTGCTTAATACTGGTGTAGTGCGAATCTTCGGGTGTGTTAGCCATTTTTGCCCGAACTGGATTTAAGTCAACGTAAGTCATACAGGCCAATACCGCAGCCTCATCCAGCAGAGCTTGAGACTTAAAGCGGCCCTCCCAAAAGTGTCCTGTACAGTCATCTTCTTCGTTGGCGGTTCGTGCCATAGGTTCATTTAACGCGCGCATAAACCAGCTAATACTGATTAATCGGCTACGATACTCAGCTATTCGTTCATTCAATCTATCAAGCTCATAGGTTTCAATAGGCTCGTTTTTGGCAAATTTTTGAGTGATGTATGTGCCTTTAAATAACCCATGCCATTGTTTTACAACTTTTTTATCGCTCCATCTCTGTACTTTATCCATATCGACATGTAGCACTACATGCAAATGGTTCGACATGACCGCGTAGGCTGCTACATCAATCGAAAACTGCTGTGAGAGGTATAGTATTCGTTTCTCTAGCCATTTACGGCGACGCTCAAAGCTGCGGCCTGTGGCGTTATCTATACCGCATAAAAATGCGCCTCTAACCGTGCGGCTCACGCAGTGATAAAAGGGAGTGTCTTCTAAACTAATTTGCTCTGATCGTGGTTTAGGCATCCTTGCCTCCTTAAGCTACACCTTCTAAGTAGATTAAGTATAGGTGGCTGGTTAATAAGTAGCCAGATGCTCAGAAGGGGCTGATTAACTTAACAGTGAGTGGAATGAGAGTCTGAGTTTTAGCGCTGATAAAGACAGGCATATTAGTGCTTTTTGCAAGTTTAAGTTAACTCGTTATTTAGCATTATGATCATTATATTTTAGACATAAAAAAGGCTCCCTTAGGAGCCTTTTTGGCGTAGTAGTCATTAATTAATGACTACTAGGTTTGCTCATGGGAGCTGATGCAGTACTTTTAGCTGCAGTGCTTCCTGCATGGCGACCACTGCTTGTTACCGTCTCGCGTAACAAAGGTGGATATTCGGGCTTCACGTAGGGAGCTTGTTCAACCACACTTGGTTTAGTCATGGGAGCTGATGCCTGCTTAGCACTTTGATATAAGCCGGTGAGTGCTTTTGCCGCTGGCGCTACAGTTTGCTCTGCTACAGATTCAGGCTTTGCTTCAGGCTCAGCTTGTGGCTTTGCTTCAGGCTCAGCTTGTGGCTTTGCTTCAGGCTCAGCTTGTGGCTTTGCTTCAGGTTCAGCTTGTGGCTTTGCTTCAGGTTCAGCTTGTGGCTTTGCTTCAGGTTCAGCTTGTGGCTTTGCTTCAGGCTCAGCTTGTGGCTTTGCTTCAGGCTCAGCTTGTGGCTTTGCTTCAGGTTCAGCTTGTGGCTTTGCTTCAGGCTCAGCTTGTGGCTTTGCTTCAGGTTCAGCTTGTGGCTTTGCTTCAGGTTCAGCTTGTGGCTTTGCTTCAGGTTCAGCTTGTGGCTTTGCTTCAGGTTCAGCTTGCGGCTTGGCTTCAGGTTCAGCTTGCAGCTTTGCTTCAGGCTCAGCTTGCAGCTTTGCTTCAGGCTCAGCTTGCGGCTTGGCTTCAGGCTCAGCTTGTGGCTTTGCTTCAGGCTCAACAGGTTTGGCTGCTGTGGCTTGGGCTTCTTGTGCGGCTACATCTTCTGCTGATGCAACCCACTTATCTTCACCTTCACGAGCGATAAGCGCAGCTATGCTGTTTTCACGACGACGGCGACGATTGTCTTCATTCATCCGCTTGCGCTTAGGCATAGGGTTGCGCTTGTGCGAAGACGTTTGCTCTTTGTTTGCTGTATCAACCGCGCCAGTCTCTGGTTGTTGCGTATTTGTTTCAACCGGCTTGCCGTCGTTATCTACACGTACTTGCTTACGCATTTGACGGCGCTGACGACGCTCGGCCACATTTTGCACTTTTTGCTCGCTGTGTTGAGCTTCTGCTGTGGTCGTTTGTTGTGTGTTTTTCTGCTGAGCACCTTGTGATTGTTGAGCGCCCTGCTGTTGAGTACTTGGCTGCTGCTGAGTACTTTGTTGCTGAGTGCTCTCACGGCGAGGCTTACGACGTTCGCGACGAGTGCGCTCATGCTTGTTGCTGGTGTCGTTGGTATCTTGAGATTTACTTTCAGGTGCTGCCTTCGCTTTATTATGGCGTTCTTCATCTCGAGGCTTGCGATTGTTTTGACGATCGCTACGTTCACGACGTTCATTATTACGATCATTCGCATTGCTTTGCTGGCGGCTATTAGAGCGACCATTATTACGGTTATTATTGCGATTGTTGTTGCGGTTATTACGGTCGTTATTACGTGCTGGGCGATCTTTTTGCTCAGGTGTTGCAGCCGGGATAACAGCTTGCTGAGGTTCAGTAGTGCCTTTAAACCAGCTAGAAACCGCACACATAATACGGCTGAGTAACCCTGTTTGAGTTTGCTCAGGCGCAGGAGTGCTAGGGTTATCTTCCTTTGTTGTTGGAGCAGGAGTAGGGGCCGTAAAGCCTTGCAAAGCGGGCTGCTCACTGCGTGAAGATGCTTTGCTATCTCGTGGTGTGTAGGCGGGCTTGTCAACCGATGTTTTTAAATGAAAGCTGCTAACACTTTCTTCGTCGCCGCTGCGTACCCGTGCCACTTCAAAGTGGGGCGTTTCTAATTGCTCGTTAGGAATAATATAAATACTAACTTTATAGCGCTGCTCAAGATCGGCAATAGCTTGGCGCTTTTCATTAAGCAAGTAAGCAGCTACATCAACCGGTACTTGACCATGAATTTGGCCGGTATTGTCTTTTAGCGCTTCTTCTTCAATAAGGCGCAAAATAGCCAGTGCCAGTGATTCATTATCACGAATAGTGCCTTGGCCTAAGCAGCGAGGACAAACGTGTGTGCTCGACTCACCTAAAGAAGGGCGTAGGCGCTGGCGAGACATTTCCAATAAGCCAAAGCGAGAAATACGTCCTAATTGAATGCGAGCACGGTCTTGGCGCACCGCATCGCGAACGCGATTTTCAACTTCGCGTTGATGGCGTACTGGCGTCATATCAATAAAGTCGATGACCACCAAGCCACCTAAGTCGCGCAGGCGTAACTGACGGGCAATTTCATCGGCCGCTTCTAAGTTGGTTTGTAGCGCCGTTTCTTCTATGTCGCCGCCTTTGGTGGCGCGTGAAGAGTTAATATCAATACTGGTGAGCGCTTCGGTGGGGTCAATAACAATACTGCCACCAGAAGGCAGGCGCACTTCGCGTTGAAAAGCCGACTCTATTTGGCTTTCAATTTGAAAGTGGCTAAACATAGGCACATCGCCTTCGTATAGCTTAACGCGGCTTACAAAGTCGGGACGCACCAGTTCAATGTGCTTTTGAGCACGCTCAAAAATCACCGGGTTATCAATTAAAATCTCACCAATATCGCGGCGCAAGTAGTCGCGAATGGCGCGCACAATGACGTTACTTTCTTGGTGAATTAAAAAGGGGGCAGTCCCGCCTTCTGCGGCTTCTTGAATAGCAGACCAGTGTGTTTGCAAGACGTGCAAATCCCACTCTAGCTCTTCAGCCGACTTGCCCACGCCAGCCGTACGCACAATTAGGCCCATGCCGTCGGGTAAATCAAGCTGAGATAGCGCTTGTTTTAGCTCGGTGCGCTCATCACCTTCAATGCGACGAGATATGCCACCAGCACGAGGATTATTAGGCATTAATACCAAATAAGAACCAGCCAGACTGATAAAGGTAGTTAGCGCGGCCCCTTTATTGCCGCGCTCTTCTTTATCAATTTGCACAATAACTTCTTGGCCTTCCTTAACTACCTCTTTGATATTAGGGCGACCTTGGTAGGTGTAACCGGCAGGGAAGTAGTTGCGGGCAATTTCTTTTAAAGGCAAAAAGCCATGTCGGTCGGCACCATAATCAACAAAAGCGGCTTCAAGGCTGGGCTCTACGCGAGTAATTTTACCTTTGTAGATATTGGCTTTCTTTTGTTCATGGCCTGGGCTTTCAATGTCTAAATCGTAGAGTTTTTGCCCATCTACTAAGGCTACGCGCAACTCTTCTTCTTGAGTGGCGTTAATTAGCATTCTTTTCATTAATGACTCTTTTTATAAGTTTTTACTGTTTTTTACAGTGTTGGTATGTCCCTGATGTCACCAATTTATTCCGACGAACACCGGCCTCGAGTCTGTTAGCGTAACGGGTGCAGCCTCTCGGCTGGGCACGCTTGAGGCGCTTATTCAGGTGTTGTTCACGATAAGGGAGAGCCCAAAGGTCGCGAATAAATTGGGTTATCTGGGGTATCTTGCATTGCTTCCCCCCATTTAGGGCAAGCATTAAATTCTAGGTTATTATCACACTTTAACGGTAATTTTAGCAAGGCGCCTTTTTTGCATTAAATTACGCCCGCTAATGATAGAATGCGAACCATGAAAATAGAACAAAATCACAGTGTACGGTTGCTCACCATAGAGGCTGAGTATGAAGGGCAACGCATAGATAATTTTTTACGAACTCAGCTTAAAGGCGTTCCCAAAAGCCTGATTTATCGAATTGTGCGCAAAGGCGAGGTAAGAGTTAATAAAAAACGTATTAAACCTGAGTATAAACTCATCACAGGTGATGTAGTTAGGGTGCCACCGGTGCGTGTTGCAGAACGCGAGCATTCGGTTCCTGAAAACAAACAACAAGAAGTGCAGTCACTAGAATCCGCCATTATCTATGAAGATGATGCACTAATTGTTATTAATAAGCCGTCGGGCATGGCTGTGCACGGTGGCAGTGGCTTAAGTTTTGGCTTAATTGAAGGTTTGCGGGCGCTCCGGCCTCAAGCGCGTTTTTTAGAGTTGGCACATCGCCTAGACAGAGATACTTCTGGGCTATTACTGGTGGCGAAAAAGCGCAGTATGTTGCGTAACCTGCATGAGCAGCTGCGTGACAAAACCATGAATAAATATTACCAAGCTTTAGTGCTCGGACAGTGGTCACCTAAGCAAAAAGCCGTGAAGGCGCCGTTAAGAAAATATGAACTGCCCTCGGGTGAACGCACGGTTAAGGTAGATACTAAAGAGGGTAAGCCGTCAGACACCCGTTTTAAAATTCTACAAACTTTTGCCGATGCAACCTTAATCGAATGTAGCCCCATTACTGGGCGAACGCATCAAATTCGCGTGCATACTTTACATGCAGGGCACCCCATTGCTGGGGATAATCGTTATGGTGATGCTCAGTTTGATGAGCAAATGCGTCGTTTAGGGCTTAAACGCTTATTTTTGCATGCCTGTCGGTTGCGCTTTTATCACCCCGGTCGCGATGAACACATGGTGGTTGAAGCGCCGCTTGCGCCCTCGCTACAAAAACTACTCACTAAAATGAGGTGATGATGAAATATCGTCTGGTTATTTTTGATTGGGACGGCACTGTTATGGATTCGGTTGCGCGTATTGTCTCCAGCATGGAGGCGGCGGCCCGTGACTGTCAGCTAACCGTGCCCACGGCTGCCGCGGTGCGTGATATTATTGGTTTAAGCTTATATAAGGCGTTTCCTATTTTATTTGGACACTTAAATGAGCAGGAAACAGCCGCTTTAGTGGCGGCTTATCGTCGTCATTATATGGAGCTTAATACCACGCCAACGCCATTATTTGCAGGGGCAGAGGAGTTAATAAAAAGCCTACATCAAGCCGGCTATCTATTAGCGGTGGCCACGGGGAAATATCGCGTGGGGTTGGACGCCGTTTTAGCCAGCACCCAACTAGGCGGGTATTTTCATGCCACACGCGGTGCCGACCAAGCGTTATCTAAGCCTAACCCGCTTATGCTTGAGCAAATTTTAGCTGAGCTTAAATTGACGCCCGCGGATGCGGTGATGGTGGGGGATTCAAGCTATGACCTGGCGATGGCGCAAGCCATTGGCATGGATCGTATTGGTGTAACCTATGGTGTGCACGATGCTGCTACATTATGCCAACATACCCCGATAGCGTTAATTGATGATGTTCGTGAGCTAAAAAATTGGATCTAGTTTAAGTGAGAAAGCTGGAAGGGGTTTTACCCTTAGCTTCTAGCTTCTAGCTTTTAAGGTACTGCGATCCCACATTGGTCTAATAGCTCGACCAAGGCGATTAAAGGTAAGCCCACCAGACTATTAGGGTCGCGGCCATCCATGCGCTTAAATAAGCTAATGCCTAAGCCCTCGCACTTAAAAGCTCCGGCACAATCTAGGGCCGGTTCTAATGCTAAGTAGCGTGCTATTTGTGCCTCAGATAAGTCACGAAAGGTGACCGAAAAAGGCTCAACCACTGAGTGCATTTTTTGTTGAGCTGCATCATATACCGCAAGCCCAGTATAAAAGGTGAGTGTTTGGCCGCTGGCTGCTAATAGTTGAGCTTTAGCGTTTGCTAAGATACCGGGCTTGCCAAGGATCTGTCCTTGATTTACACATACCTGATCGGAGCCAATAATTAGCGCCTTGGGTTCATGTTGCGCCACCGCATAGGCTTTTTGCTCTGCTAAGCGCTGCACCAGTTCTGCTGCGGTTTCTAAGGGATGAGCGGTTTCGTCAATATTGGGGCTCATACAAGTAAAGTCGAGCCCCAGTTTATGTAATAACTGCTGACGATAAACAGATGAAGAAGCAAGAATAAGCACAGGCATAACGTTACTGTAAATATGATAAAAGTAAGGCTGGCAGTGTAGCAGTTTACGTTTATTAACGAGTAGGTGTTTAAAGTTATCTCACCAACAAAGCACTTAACACTGGCTACGTCTTCACTATTTATCGATATAAATCTATTTTTCTTTGACTATAATGACGTCTCTCTATAATATGCGCGCCTTATGGAAAAGGTAAAGTTGCCCAATAAGGTTGATCCCGCTCGCTGCGCGCAAAATCGTCTGAAATATAAAGGCGAATATAGCGCTGCGCTAATGTCCAGACTGGCGGAGTCAACAAAAGGTATCCATGGTGATATCGACGTGTCTCTAGACTTTGGTACCGATGCCCAAGGGCTACGTATTGTTTCGGGGTCTACCCGAGCGCATGTGTCGCTCCAGTGCCAAAGATGTAATGAGCTGTTTGATACCACTATAGAATCCGAATTTACATACACGCCACTGCGCGCTAATGCAGAGGCGCCAGAGTTGCCGGAAGATTA
Source organism: Oceanisphaera pacifica (assembly GCF_017498065.1). Taxonomy (GTDB): domain Bacteria; phylum Pseudomonadota; class Gammaproteobacteria; order Enterobacterales; family Aeromonadaceae; genus Oceanimonas; species Oceanimonas pacifica. Next base: position 264,675 of record NZ_JAGDFX010000003.1, read on the forward strand.
CGACATTATCGAAGTGGATGAGGCTGGTGAAGTCAGCTTAGTCGAATTGATTGAGGATGAGCTCATTCTTAGCGTTCCTCAGATACCTACTCATGAAAATGAGCAATGTTCTGAGGGTCAATTTGATCAAAGTTTTGGTAAACTACCCACCGTGGAAGAGCGTCCGAATCCTTTTGCGATTTTGGAAGAATTAAAACGTAAGTAACTGATTTAGGAGTGAAGTCAAATGGCCGTACAAAAGAGTAAAGTATCTCGTGCCGTTCGTGGCAGCCGCCGTGGACACGATTCATTGACAGCTGCACAGTTGTCTGAAGACAAAACTACCGGTGAATTACACCGTCGTCACCACGTAACAGCTGATGGCTTTTACCGCGGTGTAAAGGTTATTAATAAGTAATATCCTTTGTCGCAGCTAATTGTTGCGTTAGATATGATGGGGGGCGATTATGGCCCCTCTATAACAGTGCCTGCCGCCGTGCAGGCGCTGTCGCTTCTGCCCGATCTCAATTTGCTCTTGTTTGGTCTAGAAGACGAACTTGCCCCTTGGTTATCTCGTTTTCAATTAGACAAACACTCGCGTGTGCAGGTGCAATATTGCAGTCAGCAGGTGGGCAATGATGATAAAGCCGCTTATGCCCTACGCCATCTAACCGACTCATCTATGCGCAATGCGCTTAATGCCTTGGCATTAGGGCGTGCTTGCGCCTGCGTGAGTAGTGGTAATACCGGTGCGCTTATGGCGATGGCCATAAGAACACTCAGTACCTTACCCGGTGTAGACAGACCCGCATTAATAACGCGACTGCCTCAAATAGGAGGGGGTTATGCTTTATTGCTGGATGTTGGGGCCAATATTAGTTGTAATGCCGAGCAGTTAGTACAATTTGCCTTAATGGGCGAACAAACGGCACAGCAAACCTTAGGGATTACACATCCGCGCATTGCCTTGCTTAATGTTGGTGCTGAAGCCAACAAAGGAAATGAAGCGGTGCGCCAAGCCGGATTACGTTTGCGTGAACACGCTGAGTTAGACTATAGCGGTTACATTGAAGGTAATGAATTATTTTTGGGGCGAGCCGATGTTATTGTGTGTGATGGATTTGTGGGTAACGTCGCCCTAAAAACCAGCGAAGGAGTGGCAAAGCTATTGCTTGGCCAACGTAGGAGAAGTGGTTTTTTAAGCAAGTTCTTAACGTTTTGTTTAAAAAAACGCCTCTCACATCTGAACCCCGACCAGTATAACGGTGCAAGTCTGATAGGATTACGCGCCAGTGTGGTAAAAAGCCATGGCAGTGCCGGCTCATCCGCCTTTTTAAATGCGATCTTACAGGCGGTAGGTCAAATAGAATACAACCTGCCTGCGAGTATCGCGCACCGTTTTGATACTGCCTTACAGGACAGCCACCTAAGATAATGCCTATGAACAGTAAAATATTGGGAACTGGCAGCTACCTGCCACAAGCGGTACGTACCAATGCCGATTTAGAAAAAATGGTAGACACCAGCGATAGCTGGATAGTTGAGCGCACTGGTATTCGTGAGCGCCGCATTGCCGGTGCCGATGAAACCATTGCCACCATGTCACATCAAGCCGCACTTAATGCGCTAGAAGCGGCAGGCGTTAACGCTGCAGATCTGGACATGATAGTACTGGCCACCACCAGTAACGAAAACGCCTTTCCGGCAGCAGCTTGTGAAGTGCAAGCGCTATTGGAAGTGCCTGGCATTCCTGCTTTTGACTTATCTGCGGCCTGTGCCGGTTTTAGCTATGCCTTGAGTGTGGCGGATCAATTTATTAAAAGCGGGAGCGCTCGTCATATTTTAGTGATTGGCGCCGATGCCTTATCTCGTCAATGTGATCCTGAAGATCGCGGCACTGTGATTTTATTTGGTGATGGTGCCGGTGCGGTTGTACTGGGTGCTAGCGAAGAGCAGGGCATCTTATCCACGCATTTACACGCCGATGGCCGCTATGGCGATATGTTAAAGTTGCCCCACCGCCAGCCAGGTGCGTGTGCTAGTAATAGCAATGCATTTATGAGCATGAAAGGCAATGATGTTTTTAAGGTTGCGGTATCACGCTTAAGTGAAATTGTGACTCAGACCTTAGAAGCTAACAATATAGATAAGACCGAGCTGGACTGGTTGGTCCCTCATCAGGCAAATTACCGTATTATTAATGCCACCGCACGCAAATTAGGCATGTCACTAGACAGTGTCATTCTTACCTTAGACCGACATGGCAACACTTCTGCGGCCAGTGTGCCCATCGCATTAGATGAAGGGGTGCGTGATGGTCGTATCCAGCGAGGCCATTTGGTATTGCTAGAAGCCTTTGGTGGTGGTTTTGCATGGGGTTCAGCCCTAGTGCGTTTTTAAGCCTGAGTCTGATGTAAACCTAGGACGCTTTTAAAAAGGACAAACAATGACATTTGCCATTACTTTTCCCGGTCAGGGATCTCAAACCGTAGGTATGCTCGCGGAGTTATTAGCGGAATATAGCAGCGTAAAAGAGACCTTTGCCGAGGCATCTTCTGCCTTGGGGTATGATCTTGCTGAATTAGTGCTTAACGGACCGGCAGAAGAGTTAAATAAAACATGGCGCACTCAGCCTGCTTTATTAACTGCATCAGTCGCTATTTGGCGCTTATGGCAGCAAGAGGGCGGTGAGCAGCCTGCGGTTATGGCAGGCCACAGTTTAGGTGAGTACTCGGCACTGGTTTGTGCTGGTGTATTAAGCTTAAGCGACGCGGTTAAATTAGTTGAACTGCGTGGTCAATTAATGCAAGAAGCCGTGCCCGAAGGTACTGGGGCTATGTCGGCCATTATTGGCTTAGATAACGACGCCATTATTGCCAACTGCGAAAAAGCCCAACAAGGTGAAGTGGTATCCGCCGTTAACTTTAATTCGCCAGGCCAAGTGGTCATTGCCGGTAACAAAGCCGCGGTAGAGCGTGCCAATGTGTTGATGAAAGAAAGCGGTGCTAAACGTGCGCTTCCTTTGCCGGTGAGTGTTCCTTCGCATTGTGCACTCATGCGCAGCGCTGCCGAACAGCTTGAGCAAACTTTGGCCAGCATGACTTTTAATGAGCCGACTACTCCGGTCATTAACAATGTCGATGTCAAGCAGGAAACCTGTGCTCGCGCTATTAAAGATGCCTTGGTTCGTCAGCTTTATAGCCCAGTACGTTGGACAGAAACTGTAGAGACCATGGTCTCTCAAGGGGTGACTTTGTCACTTGAAATGGGCCCCGGTAAGGTATTGTCTGGCTTAGCTAAACGTATCGATAAACGAGTAACAGGGCTGGCGGTTAATGATACTGCCAGCTTACAAAGCGCCTTGTCTGCAGTGTCGAGCTTGACCGTACAGGCGTAATTTTTATATATCAATATCGGCTGGCAAGTGATCTAAGTGGTAGGTTGCATAGTGAAGTATACCTAGCCAGCTGTTGCGAATACTGAAGGAGTCTTAATGAGTTTTTCCGGTAAGGTGGTACTGGTAACAGGTGCAAGCCGCGGCATTGGCCGTGCAACCGCCGAATTATTTGTTAGTCGTGGTGCCACTGTGGTGGGTACGGCAACCAGTGAAAAGGGCGCCAACGCCATTAGCGAGTATTTAGGCGATAACGGCACCGGCTTGGTATTAAACGTTACCGACCCCGCATCACTCGATGAGTTGCTAAAAACCATTAAAGCCGATTATGGCGATATTGATGTATTGGTGAATAATGCCGGTATTACCCGCGATAACTTGTTAATGCGCATGAAAGAAGACGAGTGGCAAGACATTATTGACACTAACTTAACCTCGGTCTTTCGGGTGTCTAAAGCAGTACTACGAGCCATGATGAAAAAACGCCAAGGGCGCATTGTTACTATTGGCTCTGTAGTGGGGACTATGGGCAATGGCGGCCAAGCAAACTATGCCGCTGCTAAAGCGGGATTAATTGGTTTTAGTAAGTCACTGGGGCGTGAAGTGGCGTCTCGTGGTATTACCGTTAATGTGGTGTCACCTGGGTTCATTGAAACCGATATGACACGCGCATTGAATGAAGAGCAAAGGGAAGGTATCTTGTCGCAAGTGCCGGCACAACGTTTGGGTGATCCCAAAGAAATTGCCTCTGCTGTGGCTTTTTTAGCCTCAGATGAAGCAAGCTATATTACAGGTGAAACGCTGCACGTAAATGGTGGCATGTACATGGTGTGATGAAAATCTCCGCAGTTGCGGACTGTTTGATGGAAAATGCCGCACATTTGGTGTTTTTTCTGGTTTGACCAGCGTTAAATGGTCTTGCAAACCACGGTTATTTTAATACACTACCGCAACGACACGCACTAGCGTATTTCTAAAGGATAATACTGGTCATGAGCAATATTGAAGAACGTGTAAAAAAAATCATCATTGAACAACTGGGCGTTAAAGAAGACGAAGTTAAATCTGAAGCTTCTTTCGTTGATGACTTAGGTGCAGACTCTCTGGACACCGTTGAGTTAGTAATGGCTTTGGAAGAAGAATTCGATACTGAAATTCCTGATGAAGAAGCTGAAAAAATCACTACCGTTAAAGCGGCTGTTGATTACATCAACGCTAACCAAGAGTAATAAACCTGTGCCGGAGTGGCCATTAGCTGCTTCGGCATTTTTCTTATATTAACCCATTCGGAGACGTTCCTGTGTCCAAACGCAGAGTCGTGGTGACAGGTCTCGGTATGCTCTCACCTGTTGGTAACACGGTTGATGCCGGCTGGCAGGCCCTGTTAGCAGGCCAAAGTGGCATTAGCAATATTGAGCACTTTGATACTACCGAATATGGCACCAAATTCGCAGGCCTGGTCAAGGACTTCGTTCCCGAAGATCATGGTATCGCAAAAAAAGAAGCCCGTAAGATGGATTTATTCATCCAGTACGGGGTGGCTGCAGGTTTGCAAGCCATGGCCGATTCAGGCCTAGAGATTAATGACACCAATGCCGATCGCGTTGGTGTATCCATTGGTTCAGGCATTGGCGGGTTGGGCTTAATTGAGCATAACCACACCAATCTTCTGGCCAGCGGCCCGCGTAAATTAAGCCCGTTTTTTGTTCCTTCTACCATCATTAATATGGTGTCGGGGCATTTATCTATTATGAGTGGCTTACGCGGCCCTAATATTGCTGCAACCACTGCTTGTACCACAGGTACCCACAGCATTGGTATTGCTGCACGCATGATTGCCTACGGTGATGCCGATGCCATGTTGGCCGGCGGCACCGAAAAAGCGTCCACCACCATGGGTATGGGGGGCTTCTCTGCCGCTCGTGCCTTGTCTACGCGTAATGACGAGCCACAAAAAGCCAGCCGCCCTTGGGATAAAGGCCGTGATGGTTTTGTGCTAGGTGACGGCGCAGGTGTTATGATGCTGGAAGAATACGAGCATGCTAAAGCCCGTGGTGCCACCATTTATGCCGAGCTAGTTGGCTTTGGTATGAGTGGTGACTCACACCACATGACAGCGCCACCGGCTGATGGCAGTGGGGCGGCTAAGTCAATGGCCAATGCCATTAAAGATGCCGGCATTGAAGCATCCGCCATTGGTTACGTTAATGCCCACGGCACCTCTACGCCTTTGGGCGATGTAGCCGAGCTGCGAGGTGTTAAATCGGTATTTGGTGACCATGCTCAGCAGTTAATGGTGAGCTCGACTAAATCGATGACGGGTCACTTGTTAGGCGCCGCCGGGGCAGTAGAAGCTATTTTTAGCGTCTTGGCACTGCGCGACCAAATTGCGCCGCCTACCATTAACTTGGATGATCCCGATGATGAATGCGATTTAGACTTGGTTCCTCATACGGCTAAAAAAGGTCAATTTGAGTATGCATTATCCAACTCCTTCGGGTTTGGTGGCACTAATGGCTCATTGATTTTTAAACGCATATAATGGCCCGTAGGCCAATCCCAAGCCCGGCCCTAGTGCCGGGCTTTTTTATGGGGGTAAGATGCATATTTTTATTACCGACAGCACTGGGGCTTATAAAAAAGCCACAGATGCCGAGTCGCTGGCATCAGTAAGCCGGGGGTGGCAATTAGGGGATGCGCACTTTAGTACCCTGCATGCCTGCCAAGGCCGCCTTATTAATTGGTCTTATCATGTGGCTCGATTACAACAGGCCTGCCAACGTTTACACATGAGCATGCCGAATGCAGATAAGCTGCGCGCGCTGGCTGAGGCGATGATTGATGCTCAAAGTGATCGGGTTTTGCGCATCACCTTGGTTCGCGGTATAGGAGGGCGCGGCTACAGTATAGCAGGCTGTGGCGCGCCGGCACTGGTGTTAAACTGTGCCCCCTTTCCTGCTCATTACTATCAGTGGCGACAGCAGGGCGTTAGTTTAGGCATATGCCAAGGGCGTTTAGGAAATAGCCCATTACTTGCCGGGCTAAAAACCGTCAATCGTCTAGAGCAGGTGCTATTAAAGGCCGAGTTAGATGCTCAGCAATGGCCTGAAGCTTTAGTACTCGATGCCACAGATAATGTGATAGAAGCCGTAACCGCCAATGTGTTTTGGCGCGAGGGAGAGCGTATTTTTACTCCCGATCTCACTAACGCAGGTGTATGCGGTACGCTGCGGGCTTGGTGTCAGCATTATTTAGGCTCACGTTTAACCGTGACGCACAGCCCGCTTAAGCGCTTGTTAGCCGCTGATGAAGTTTGGTTAACGAATGCACTAATGGGCATAGTGCCGGTGACGGCCATTGGGGCTCAGAAAATATCGAGCTCAACAATTATCACACAGGAATTACAGCAGGCTTATGAACACACTCATTAAATGGTTGGCACGATTATTTTTATTGGCGGTGCTCGCGATTGCCGGCCTTGTATTCTATGGCTATACCCAGTGGCAAGCGTTAGAAGAAATGACCATAGCCGAACAAGAAGAGGCGTCTTTATTTGTAGTTAAGCGCGGCGAAACGACCTTTCATTTAATTAACCGTCTGGCTAATGAACCTGTGCCGGCACTAACTCGTAAAGTCTGGCTGCGCTTTCATCCCGAGCTGGCCGCAGTGCGCCAAGGCACCTATCAGCTTGATAAGAACACCAGCTTGCGTGAAGCATTAATGACCATGGTAAGAGGCGATGTGTATCGTTTACAAGTGACCTTGGTTGAGGGGCTGCGCATTGGTGATTGGCAGAAAAAACTTGCCCATGCCGAGCATTTAACGGTCACACTCAGTGACGCGACTGAGGCTGAGGTTGCCAAGCAACTGGGTCTCTCTGGCGATAAGGTAGAAGGGCGATTATTACCCGAAACCTACAGCTATACCCCCGGCGATACCGACTTGTCTATTTTGCAGCGCGCGCACCGTGACATGGAGCAGTTTTTAGCGGACGCGTGGCAGCAACGTCGCCCCGACTTACCGATAAAGACCCCGTTTGAAGCATTGATTTTAGCCTCCATTATTGAAAAAGAGTCGGGAGTAGCCGATGAGCGACCGCTTATTGCCTCGGTATTTGTGAACCGTTTGCGTGCCAATATGCGGCTGCAAACCGATCCCACTGTTATTTATGGCATGGGTGAAGCGTATGACGGCAATATCCGCAAAAAAGATTTACAGACCCATACGCCTTATAACACCTATCAAATTGATGGTTTACCTCCAGGCCCCATTGCTATGCCCAGCAAAGAAGCCATTAGTGCCGCTTTGCAGCCAGTAGACAGCAAGTATTATTATTTTGTGGCGAAAGGCAAAGAGGGGCGTCATCATTTTTCTAAGTCACTGCGCGAACATAATAATGCCGTGCGTCGCTATATTTTAAAAAGGTAACATAAATGAGCCAATTTATTGTGATTGAAGGGCTCGAAGGGGCCGGCAAAAGCACGGTGCAAGGGCATGTGGTTGACTGGCTTGAGAGCAAGGGGTTAACCGTATTGCGCACCCGTGAACCTGGCGGTACGCCTTTAGCCGAAAAAATGCGCAGCTTGGTTAAAGAAGTGCATGAAGAGCCCTTAACCATGGAAGCCGAGTTGCTGCTTATGTACGCGGCACGGGTACAGCTGGTTAAAGGCTGCATTCAACCGGCATTGGCGGCTAACACTTGGGTGGTGGGCGATCGACATGACTGGTCGTCTTTGGCTTATCAGGGCGGTGGCCGAGGCATAGATGTGGCGTTGATTAGCCAAATAAAACAGGCGGTATTAGGCGACTTTACACCCAATTTAGTCTTGTACCTGGATATTGACCCGGCTCAAGGCTTAGCGCGAGCGCGTATACGGGGCGAGTTAGATCGCATAGAGCAAGAGCAGTTAAGCTTTTTTGAGCGTACCCGCGCCGGTTATTTAGCCTTGGCTGATAATAACCCAGACTGTGAGATTATTGATGCCAGTCAAAGTGAGGCTGAAGTAAAAGCGGCCGTATTAGCCTGTTTGGAGCGTCGCTTGTGTACCCTTGGTTAACGCAACCGCTAGCACAATTAACCCGCTTAATTGTTGATCAGCAATTAGGGCATGCGCTGCTATTAAAGGGCATAGATGGCTTGGGCAAACGTGAGCTTGCTCAACACTTAGCCAAGGCTTTATTATGCCAACATACTGGTGTTGATATTAATGCAACAGCGTCGGTACCTTGTGGGCATTGTCATAGCTGCCAATTAGTTGCAGCTGGCAGTCACTCTGATTTACACCTTATTAGTACCGATCAACGCAGTATTAGTGTTGATACGATTCGCCAGCTCACCCAAATACTTAGCGAAAGTGCGCAATTAGGCCAAGGTAAAGTGGCAGTTATTGAACAAGCCGAAAAAATGACCGAAGCGGCGGCGAATGCATTATTAAAAACCCTAGAAGAGCCCGCAGGCCAATCAAGTATAGTGCTGGTTAGCTCACAGCCCGAGCGCTTATTGCCCACTATTCATAGCCGGTGCCAGCCCTGGTTGATACCAGTACCCGACTCAGCGCAGGTGTTACATTGGTTGGCCGAGCAGGGCGTGGCCACCGATAATGCAGCCACAAATATTACCGCGCTTAATGTCAACCAAGGCTCGCCCCTTAATACCCGTCACTACTTAGCCGAGGGCGTTGATCAGCGCCGGCGTGAACTACTGCAACAGTGCGCACAACTGAGGCGAGAGCCCCAGCTACTAAATACGGTACAAACAGGGTTGTTAGCACAGCCTGTGCATATTGTTTGGCTGCAATTATTGCTACAAGATGCATTACAATTATCATTGGGTTTGTCGACGGCTCAGTTACGTTTAGCAGACAGTGAGGCTGTGTGTCGCGATATGAGCGAATTAGGCACGGCTAAACTCACTCATATGTTGGATGAGTTAATGCAGTGGCGTCGTCGTTTACAGCCCACAGTGGGGCGGCCTGTTAATGCCGGGTTACAGCTAACACAATGGCTTACTCACCTCACGTGAAACAGCGTATTGCTGTAAGTTTTTATCGTTAATAACAGGAGACAGTTTTGCTCGTTGATTCTCATTGCCACCTAGACAAACTTGAATACGGCATCAAGCACCAAGATATGGCCGAGGCCATACAAAAAGCGGCTAACCGGGGTGTTAACCACATGCTTTGCGTCAGTGTGGGGCTGGCTACTTTTCCTGATATGCTGGCAGCCATTAAGCCCTACCCACAGGTGTTTGCCTCTTGTGGGGTACATCCTTTACATCAAGGGGATGAGCCTAACGACCCCGAGTTATTGCATCAATTAGCGGCCGACCCATCCGTGGTGGCCATTGGCGAAACAGGGCTTGATTATTTTTATGCTCCTGAGTCTGCCGAATTACAACGTCGCTCTTTTAAGCAGCATGTAGCAGCGGCAGTGGCACTAAATAAACCATTGATTATTCATACCCGCAATGCCCAGCAAGACACCCTAGATATTTTGCGTGAAGGTGGTGCCGATAAAGTAGGGGGGGTATTACATTGCTTTACTGAATCTTTAGAGATGGCAGAAGCGGCAATAGCGCTTGGTTTTTATATTTCTATATCTGGCATTATTACCTTTAATAGCGCCAAAGCACTGCGTGAAGTGGTGAAAGCCTTGCCGCTAGAGCGGCTACTGGTAGAAACTGACTCCCCATGGCTTGCGCCTGTGCCGTTTCGTGGTGAAGAAAACGAACCTGCGTATACCCGCACAGTGGCAGAGTTTATTGCCAAACTAAAAGGCCTAACGGTAGAAGAAGTGTCGGCGCAAACCACCGCCAATTTCTTTGAGTTATTTAAGCTTGCCAAGCCACAAACTAAGCGTTAGTTAAATCGGTACCAAGGTTAGCCTGCACAGCCGCTGAGTGTTATGGTTAAATAATATACTTTACCTTAGGAGAACGACTTTGCTTGCATGGCATGGATGGCTGATTGCCGCCTTGGTACTCTTATTATTAGAGTTAACGGGTACCGGCTTTATCGCCTTTGCCCTTGGCTTAGCCGCCTTAATTACCATGGCGGCAGCTTGGCTTAATATTGGCCTGAGTGCTCAGTGGTTTATTTTTGCGATAAGCGCGCTCATATTGGCCCCGGTACTTAAATACCTATTTCGCCGTTACGCGCCTTCAAAACGCACCAGCTTTTTAGCAGGAGAAGCGCAACAATACGGTGAAATTGTGCAGCTAGACTCAGGGGATTACCGCCTTAAACTTGAAGCGGATTTGTTTATGGTGCGCAGCCAATCGGGCGCTAAGTTAACGGTTGGCAGCCAAGTTAAAATACTACGCTTTGATGGCATTACCGCTATTATTGCCTAACAGGGAGCTTTTATAACAATGGATATAACATTCTTAATTGCAGTTATATTGACGGTAGTTGTGGTGGTGTTTGTTGCCAAAGGACTCATGATAGTGCAGCAGTCAGAGGCGGTGGTAATTGAGCGTTTAGGGAGCTATAACAAAACTCTAAGCCCTGGGGTAAATTGGATCATCCCCATTATTGATAAGCCTCGCTCTATTAAAGTACGCCGTTATCGCGCCATTCGCGGCGAAAATGTGGCAATAGTGCAAGAAGAAACTCGCATCGACAGACGCGAAACCGTACTCGACTTTCCTGGTCAATCTGTGGTGACCGCAGATAACGTCAGTGTTAATGTTAACGGTGCCTTGTATTTTCAGGTGATTGATCCTGAGCGCGCCGTGTATCAAACCGAAAACCTTATTCAAGCGATCGAAATTTTAGCCAAAACCTCACTGCGTTCTGAAATGGGTAAAATGGAGCTCGATAAATTGTTTGAGTCTCGCCAAGAGATTAATGACAAACTGCAAGTGGTCATGGACGAGGCTGGCAATAAGTGGGGCGTAAAAGTCACCCGAGTTGAAATTCAAGACATCATTATTCCAGCTGAAGTGGAAGACGCTATGCGCAAGCAAATGGCGGCAGAGCGCGAACGCCGAGCCTTAGTATTGCGTGCCAGTGGTGAGCGAGAAGCCGCTATTGCTAAAGCAGAAGGGGAAAAACGCTCCAGCATTTTAGTGGCCGAGGGCAGTAAAGAAGCCGCCATTTTAATGGCAGAAGGCCAACGCAAAGCCATAGATGAAGTGCTATCAGCGGCTAATGAGCAACTAGACCCACAATTAATGATTGGTTACTTACTGGGGCTAGAATACTTAAAAACCTTACCAGAAATTGGTAAAGAGGGTGACCGCATCTTTTTACCCTTTGAAGCCAGCAGCGTATTAGGCGCCGTAGGCAGCATAGAATCCCTACTCAATATGCCTAAAAAATAACAACATAGCGCGGCGACGTGGCAATCCATGTAATAGACAGTAATAAGCTTGAAGCTTGAGGCTAGAAGCGGGAAGTAAATAAAAACACCAAAATTAATTCAGTGTTTTTTGTCCAACTCCGAGCTTCTGGCTTCACGCTTTCAACTATGTCTTGGCCTTCAACCATCAGTTAAATCATTTTCTTTAACTTCCAGCTGACCGCTTACGGCTGACAGCTCCCCAAAGGGACGCAGACAGCTATACGTTACCCGCCATACGCCGTACGTGAAAACCAAAAGTGTTTTCTTTAACGTACGGCGTACCGCGTTAAACGCATAGCTTTCCTTTAGCCGTCATTGCGAGGAGCGCAGCGACGCGGCAATCCATGTAACAGACAGCTGTACGTTGCCCGCCATACGCTGTACGCACAAACCAAACCAGTGTTTTCTAACGTATAGCGTACAGAGTTAAACGTACGACTCCCAAAGGAGCATTTCATTTTGCCACGCATAATGCTTATAATGCTAAGCTTCAATTGAGCCAAGCGAATATTGCAGCTAGTGTCTCATAACCAATATGAGGCAATAGTCGCCTGCAAGACTCGGCGGTAGCCTGCCAGCTTGCTAAAAACCGTCGTCGACAGGACTTCGTACCCCGAAGCCACCCTTACGTACCACATGCGTATAAATTTCAGTGGTACGTACATCGGCATGGCCCAGTAACTTTTGAATGGTGCGAATATCGTATCCCACCTCAAGTAATCGGGTAGCAAAGCTGTGACGAAAAACATGGCTATTTGCTTGTTTATAAATACCAGCTTTACGAATGGCAGCCCCTATAGCTCGCTGCACACCGCGATCCAATAAGTGGTGACGACGAACCACATTGCTGCGTGGATCTATGGCCAACTTGTCAGCCTGAAACAAGTATTGCCAAGCCGGCTCTTTAGCTGCGCTTTGATACTTGCGGTTCAGTGCAAAGGGTAGATAAACCTCGCCATGGCCATTGGCTAAATCCTGCTTATGCTGTATCAGGCAGGCTTCAATTTGCAGAGCCAGTGACTTTAGCAATGAGTCCGGTAGCAGAGTTACTCTGTCCTTATCGCCTTTACCACTGCGCACTATAATTTGTTGCATGCCAAAATCGATATCTTTTACTCTCAGCCGCAACGCTTCGTTAATCCGCAGACCTGAGCCGTACATTAGGCACGCCACCAGTTGTGGAATGCCTTCCAAATGGCTCATTACGGCTTTAACTTCATCATGAGTAAAAACGGTTGGTAGGCGGCGAGGCTTTCTTGCCAGTTCAAACGACAGCTCCCCCAACGGTTGCTGAAGAAATTCCCGAAACAGAAAAACGAGCGCATTCAGCGCGGTGCGTTGTGTACTTACGCTGTTGTTGCGCTGTACCGCGAGATGAGAAAGAAACTGCTCTACCTCTGCTGTGGAACAGGTAGCGGGGTGGCGCATTTCATTAAAGCGAATAAACCGTTTAATCCAATGGCAATAGGTTTGCTCAGTTTTGTAGGCTAGATTTCGGCTACGGATCAAAAGCCGCAGTTGATCCATAAAGCGAACAGGCTTGTCTGGCAGTTTTGGTGGTATATCGATAATCATGCGCTCACCTCTATGCTGTTTTAATATACAGTAGTTTAGTTGCTGCAGCGATAATTACCCAATGAAAAACGGAGTTATACGACAATTGTCGTATAACTCCGCACTATTTACTTTATAAAGCTTACAAGTTACTGAAAAATATGGAATAGTTGGTACGCATTAAAAATGAATAAGCGAACAACCACTTTGCGTAAAAAGCGACACTTGACGCTTATTTCTCGAAGCTCCACTTTTGTGTGGCTATAAGCCATTGATAAGCTTATGATTTTAACGAAGATGTCTATGCTTAGCAAAAATAAGCGCATTCTGCATAGATGTCATTTGTCGTTTAATTAGCTGTTATGTGTATATGTTAACTGACGGAGAGGTTTTTGCTATTTGCAATTTATGTAAATAATCTTGAGCAAGCTCTAAGTTGTCATTTGATATACCACGTTGCTGATTAAATTCCATTTGCCCTTTTATCGACTCGAACATATCAAATTTTTCATTCATGATTGCGTCTGATTTAGTTGCATTCCGTAGTGTACCATTATCATTTACTAGTATAAGGGCTTGTGCACCAAAAGTCGCACTAGGTTCATCGGGAAATAATGCACCAGATAATATGGCAGCTTCATTTCGAGACATATTACTTGGGTCTATATATTGGGCTAATTCATGTATAGAGGATACTTCTTGCGCAACCATAGCACTTTGGGTTTTATTGTCCGGCAAAGAATTGCCGGTTTTATATGCTTCTTTTGCCGGAGTCATATAAGTAGTACTGGTAATTTGCATTTTAGCCTCTAAAATAATAAGTTTTCAATTATCAAGCGAAATTTGTGCCAACAGTGTTGTGAGTGTTCTGCTAGACACACATAACAAGAAAATAAACTAGGAAAAATAGAGTTTGCCGATTTTTTGCAAAGAACCGCAAAAAAGCGTCCAACTCAATTTTCCTGTTATTTAGGCGTTATGTGTACTCATTGATACTCGGCGTGTTACGGGCGACTTGAACTTTCTCTAAAAAGGAATAAGCATCCTCAAGTAAGTCTGTTGGCAAATTCATACTTTTATTAAAGTCAATTCTAGCTGTAAGCGTTTCGAACATGTTGAATTTATTATTCATTTTAGCATCCGCTTCCGGCGTTCCAGTTGTGTCGATTACACTCCCATCACTATTAACCTTTAGAAGTGGCGGGGGGAGGAATGCTGAGCTTAAATCACCCTCGCCAGCTTTCATTAAGGCGCTGGCAAGAGCCATTGACTCGTTGTAGTTCATATTCTTTGGGTCAAATGTTTCGGCAAGTTCACGAGCTAGCGGTTGGTTGGATTGTGTGTTGCCAGTCATCGTTGTTTGGGGCGGCATATTGTTGCCGCTTTTTTGTGTTGGTGTTATAGCTGAAGTCGCTATTGCACTTCCAATTTGCATGGTTAGCCCCTAGTATCATTAGTTAAAAATTAAGTGTTGCAAGGTGTATGCCATTAAACTAGTGAAGCCAAACACATAACAAGTGCAGGCACGGCGACGCCTACTACATTGCGCCTTCGGCTCCATTTCGCAGGCGCGCATGCTGCAAGCGTTAAATTTTACCATGAATAAAAGACGTTTCAAAAAAGCACTGAGAAGTTTAGAAATTGATTTGGGTGGTGCTCTAAAACAAAAGAATTTAGACTTATCTAGTCCGGAGTTCATTGGTCGGCTCGATTTTTGGATAAGCTACTATGTTACAACGCTCCTAAGAGCGACACGGGAACCCGATGAGCTTTGGTGTGATGGTTCTAGATGGGTAGATGGTCATCATGTTCTGGATTTTTCGAAGCTCAGAGAATACAAGTATTCTTTGAAGTGTTTACTAGATCTTCAGGATGATGAAAGTACGTATAATGGCGAGCTTAACTTTACGTTTGAATACAACAATGAATTTCAAAGGTTTTTAAATTTTAGAGCTTCGTTATTAGTTGAAAATAGAGAGTATGTATATTCATCATATAGCATCCAAATTTAACAAGTCGTGCCAGTCGGACAGTTTGTTCCGTGGCTTTTTTTGTGCTGGTCGCGATGCTAGCACAAAAAGCCACTCCACAAACTGCCGCTGCACTCAGCGTTAAAAGTACAGACGTTAAGGAGGGCGTATGGGGTTATTTGGTTCTGGCGGTTCCACCGCCTCTGTGGCGCACATTAAAGGATGTTACACGTCAGAAAGCGTCCCAGGGCGCACAATTTCAAAATCTTTTGGCCTAGTCGAAGTTACTCAGAAAGGGGTGGCGGGCGATATTCCTGAGCGATCAGAAACTATCTTTAACAGCCTGCTTTCTGTTGCTGAAGCTCTTGGGGCCAATGCAGTGGTAAACGTAAGGGTTGTTACAGGCTCCTACCAGCAGCAGGGGTCAGGTTGGCAGTATTCATACGTTATTGCCTATGGCGATGCAGTAATTTTGGCATAACGTGACCTGTAATCAGTTTCTTTTGTGGGCCGGAGGAAAACATGGACGGTCGTCCTAGATCTTTTAACAAGTGCAGGCACGGCGACGCCCTTTACATTCCGCCTTCGGCTCCATTCCAAGGGCGCGCATGCTGCAAGCGTTAGGCATCAATATGGTAATAGTCGGACCTAATTTACAAAAAGAGAAAGACTGCGAAACTATTTTGCGCTCTTTACCTAATTGGTTTGGGATAGAGGAGTCCATACAGATGTATGTTCGAGACTCTGCATTAGTACCTAGCTTCGGTTTTGAGTCCGGTTCAACACTGAGCGGCTTTATCTCCCTAAAAGAGCATTTTCCCAGAGCTTGGGAAGTGCATTGCATAGCTGTACAGGCCACGGATAGGAACGGAGGTGTTGGTTCTGAACTACTAAACCATGCGGAGCTATGGCTGGCATCAAAGGGGGTTCGGTTTCTTCAAATTAAGACAATTGCCGATACCTCAGCAGACCCATTCTACGCAGAAACGAGAGAGTTCTACTTGAGAAGAGGTTACGAACCCATTGAAGTATTTCCCGAGCTATGGGGGCCAACTAATCCTGCGTTGCAGTTGGTAAAAGTTCTAAAACTGCCTAACAAACGCCTTCAAAGCGACGCGGCGCAGCCGCGCACGTGAGGCGGGCGTTATGTGCCTGTGTTACTCGGAAATAATGAGTACTGCTTTAGAATCAATAAGTAAATAGGCATATATCAGTTCAATATTTTTCTAGAAATATAATGCAGTAATCAGATTCCAGAGGACGTATGCACATTACAAAGCTCTCCCTAGTAAATTACAGAAACTTTAAAAACGTAAAGTTTCTGTTTAATAAGGGAATAAATACAATTATTGGCGAGAATGGTTCTGGTAAGACTAACTTATTCCGCGCGATGAGGTTGCTGCTTGATAATTCAATGCCTCGCTCGGCAACTAAGCTTGCCGAAGGAGATTTTTGTAGGGCATTAGGTGACTGGCGTGGTCACTGGATCGTTATTAGTATTGAGTTTAATGACATTGCTGGTGATGAAGCTAGTCAGTCACTATTTCTTCATGGTGCAGGGAATGCGGAAGATGAAGTTGTTACTAGAGCAACATACAATCTGATTTTCAGACCTAAAGCAAACATCCGTCAAGCATTGGCACAACTTACAATAGGGGATGCCGCTGCTCTAGAAAGTTATTTGGCTGGTATAACTATTGATGATTATGAAACCGTTCTTACTGGCAAAAGTGTCGCTGATTTCAATGACCCAGTTGTATACAAAAGCATAGTTGGCGATTTCGAGAGAGTCGATTTTCCTAGGGGGTTAAATAACCCTGATGTTGGTATACGGTTGCCGAACATCCTCAATATGCCTAATGAAGTTTCGTTTACCTTTATTAAAGCACTAAGGGATGTAGTATCGGACTTTCATAGCAACAGAACCAATCCTTTGCTCACACTATTAAAAAGTAAATCCGGAAACATTAGTCAACCTGATTTCCAGCCTATTGCAGATTTAATTGGGACATTAAATAACGAGATTGAAGCTCTATCAGACATTTGTGACGTTCGTGATGATATTGTAACTACTATCAGTGATACGGTAGGCGATACATATTCACCTAATTCAATCTCTATTCGCTCTAGTTTGAGTGACGAGTCTGATCAGTTATTTCAATCATTAAAACTCTTTGTCTCAGAGTCAAATGATGGCTACGAGGGGACCATACATGAAATGAGTTTAGGCGGTGCCAACCTACTCTTTCTCACACTAAAGCTACTAGAATTCAAATACCAAAAAGCAAATCAATCTATTGCTAACTTTTTACTAATTGAAGAACCAGAAGCACACATCCACACACATATTCAAAAGTCACTTTTCGACAACATCAACTATGAAAACACTCAGATAATATATTCAACTCACTCATCACACATATCAGAAGTGAGTAATATTAAGAACATGAACATTGTAGGCTTTGTTGATAGTACCTGTGAAGTATTTCAACCTTCAGTAGGGCTTAGTGACGAGAAAGCGGGATTCGTTCAACGTTACCTTGATGCCATCCGTAGTAACTTACTGTTTGCCCGAAGTGTTGTTTTAGTCGAAGGAGATGCTGAAGAGATCCTTATTCCTATTCTACTGAAAAAAGTTTTAGGATTGAGCTTAGATGAAATAGGTATCACTCTAGTCAACATCAGAAGTACTGGCTTCGAGAATATTGCAATGTTATTTGACAATGAAAGAATCAAAAAACGTTGCAGCATTATCACAGACTTAGATGAAGCCTTCTTTGATACCACGATTTATCCTACAGATAGTTACTTAGATAAAAAGAAGAAAGAGAAAGCCCTCGGCTCTCAAGAAACAGGCTTTGCTCGTAAAGGAAGGCTTGATGACTTCTGTCAAAATAACCCTTGGATTTCGATTTTTTATGCAGATCATACGTTTGAGGTTGATTTCATACAGTCATCCAACAGCAATTACCTCAAAAGAATTGTCGGAGATGTGTACACTCAGCAAGCTACGATAAATACTGCTACAAATGAACTATCTTCAACTGATATTGCAATCTCAGGTTCAAGAGCATTAACTATGGCAAACTATCAAGGTAAAGGTTGGTTTGCCCTTACGCTAGGTAAAGTGATTGACTTTAAAGTAGCTATACCAGAGTACATTTTCAATGCCATCAAGTTTGCGCACGGCGACTTCAATGCAGGACTTACTTTCAAAATACTTAAGCACCGTTACGACTCAGTCATTGAACATGTCAAATTCGGCAGAAAAACCATCGAAAGGTTGAATGCAGAGGGTAATACGGCTTTAACACAGCAATGGGAAACATATTTGACTCCATATGAGACTGGCTTAGCAGTATTCACTCCTAAGTGGGAAGCATTTAATCCAGTCGATGGCGACATATCTACACTCAAGATCGACCTAATGAATGATTTACCTTCTGAGCAAAACGATATATTAGCAAGGATCTAATCATGTTTATGTGGGATGAAGGTGATCTAAACGATGAACAGATTGCAGCGATTAACGAGCCGAATAATGTGTTCTTAGTTGCATGTCCGGGAAGTGGTAAAACTAGGACTCTTACCTACAAAATTGCTTCTGAGCTTTCAGGTTTAGAGGATCCTAAAAAATGGGTCGTGGCCATTACCTACACGCATAGAGCTGCTGATGAGATTCGCGAGCGAATTGAAATTATTGGTGTAGACACATCTCAGTTGTGGATCGGTACTATTCATGCGTTTTGTTTGGAATGGATATTGAAGCCATATGGCCTATATCATGACAAGCTGAAAAACGGATTTAAAATAGTTAACTCTTATGATTCTGAAGAAATAATATCTCAAATATGTTCTAGCATTCGTACCGAACGTATTAGGTATGGTGAGTGTAGTCATTTCTACACTCCTCGAGGATTAACATTGACTTGCGCTGGAAGTAAAATTTCACTAGCCAGACAGGTATTAGATGAATATCACAGCCATCTTGCAGAAAGTGATCAAATAGACTTTGAGCAAATTCTATATTTTGCTCATGAAATCCTATCAAGTAATTCATCTATTGCTAAGATACTGGCAAATTTGTTCTCTTATGTTCTTGTTGATGAATATCAAGATACTAAAGAGGTACAGTATTCAATTATTGCGAGTATTATAAAAGCTAGCCAAGGTCGGGTGAGAACCTTCATCGTTGGTGATCCAAACCAAGCTATCTACGGTTCGCTCGGTGGCTACGCAATAACACAGTTGGAACTTGAGCAGTTAGCCGAAGTGTCATTTACTCCAATGGCATTAGATAAGAACTATAGAAGCTCAAGAAAGATCATAGACTATTATCGTAATTTTAATGTTACCCCTAGTGCAACTGTTGCTGAAGGTGAACATCGCGATCACCCTAGCATTATTACTTATGATCAGATTACTCATAAGGATAACTTGGTTGAGCAAGTCAGCCGTCATATTGAGCATAGCGTTCAAAATCTGGGTATCTTAGAGAAGGAAATTTGCGTCATTGCACCTTGGTGGATGCACTTGGCTGCACTAACTCGTAACTTGGTAAACAGGTTGCCTCTATATAGTTTCGATGGACCTGGTCTTGTACCTTTTTCAAGAGATATAGATAACTTTTGGTTCAAGTTGACTCAAATTATCCTAACAGAGCCATCGCCTAATATGTATGTTAAGCGTCTTCGTTGGGCATCTGATGTCTTATATGACATGGAACTTGCACTGGTCGATGTTCATTCGATCCCCCCAAAACAGTTACTAAAGACAGTTAACTCTATTTCGATAGATGAAGACGACGGCCTCGCTTATCTACGTGCATTCTTTGAAGCACTATTTGGCGAATTGGGAATAGATTTCATGCTATATCCAATGCTAAAGGAACATCACGAATCATTCTTCAATAGTACACAGGATAGGATTGATAGGCTAAGGAACGAGAATGCATTATTTGCAACAGACATTGAGGCTTTTCGCAAAGCATTTAAACCCAGAACTGGTATCAAAGTGTCAACAATACATGGAGTAAAGGGAGGTGAATATGATGTTGTGATCTCCTTTGGTCTTCTTCAAGATTTGGTTCCGAATTTCAATGACCCATCTATTGAAAGTGCTAAAAAGTTGCTCTATGTAATTGGTTCTAGAGCCAGAAAGAACCTACACCTTATTTCAGAAAAAGGAAGGATGTCAGGTTATGGTCAATATAGAAGAGAGCGCCAGCCTACAGAAGTCCTACACCAGTTGAATTTTGCATACGATCCAAATTTAATATGACACATGAGAGTTGAAAGCTTGGATATTTGTTGGTTGATAATTTTGCACATAACAAGCAACTAAACGCGGATTCGGATTAAGGTCACGTGTTTTGCAAAAACACGCAAAACAACGTGCCAGCAAACCTCACCGGTTAGTTGGGCATTAGAAGCCCAAGAAACAATGGAGTAAACATCAAGTGCCGATTTTCGATATTTCAGGAGACCAGCTATCTGCCGTCGAGCAGAAGAACTTTTCTCTGGAAAAGGATTTGCAGTCCCTGATTGAGAAAAATCTCGAAACGGTCTTCAATTGCAGATTTGTTGCCAGTGAATTTTCAACTGGTGCACAGCATGCAGGCCGAATTGATAGCCTCGCTCTTTCAGAAGAAGATAATCCCGTTATCATCGAGTACAAAAAAGTCGAATCATCGGAGCTTATTAACCAAAGCCTTTTCTACTTGCACTGGATTCAAGACCACAAAGGTGATTTTGAGATTGCGGTACAAAAGCGGTTGGAAAGCGCTGTAAAGGTCGATTGGTCTGACGTTAGGGTTATTTGCATCGCCCCAAACTATAAGAAATATGATTTGCATGCAGTGCAGGTGATGGGCGCAAATATCGAGCTATGGAAATACCGTTTGTTCTCCAACAATTCTCTCTATATTGAAGAAGTTTTCCATGCTGCTAAATCAGCAGCGGTTTCGACGTCTACGAGCACCACTGAAAATGGATATAAAAATCCAGTTATGGTTGAGGCCGGAAAAAAAGCTGCGCTAACTCGTGCTACGGCAACTTATACATTTGGTGAAAGGCTTGAAGGTAAAAGTGAAGAAATCCAGGAATTAACTGCAAGCATACGAGAATTCATTATTGGCTTGGATGAATCCATTGAAGAAGTCCCAAAAAAGTTTTACGTTGCTTACAAGATTTCGCAGAATATCGCCTGCATGGAAGTCAAAGGAAAGAATATTAAGCTATTTTTGAAACTTAAGCCTTCTGATATTCCTGATGGCACCAAAAACTATCGAGACGTAACCTCAATAGGTCATTACGGTACTGGTGATGTAGAGTTTACCGTATCGTCCGAATCCGAGTTCGAGCCAGTTAAAGAGTTTGTTGCAATGGCTTACAACAAGGTCGGTGGCTAATGGCTTCTAACTAGGCTGTTATGTTCTCCACGTCACCCTTTGACACTGTTATCATTTATGATAACCTTTGCCTATGATATGGAGAGTCACATTTTTCAACGAGAAGGTTAGAGAGGAGACTCTCGGGTTTCCGGATGGGATATTGGCAGACTTTCTCCATATAGCAGAAATCATTGAGAAGTTTGGCCCGACGATCGGAAAGCCCTATACAGCTCCTATGGGCTCAGGGCTGTTTGAGATACGGGCTCGAGGTAAAGAAGGCATAGGTAGATCGCTTTTTTGTACGGTCAAAGGCCAAGAGTTAATCATCCTGAACTCTTTCGTCAAGAAGACCCAAAAGACACCAAAGAAGGAAATTGATAAGGCTCGTAAACGAATGAAGGAGTTAAGAAATGACTAGACCAACATTGAAATCCTTCAAGGAAGAAGCGCTAAAGCGTGAGGGCGTCAAGAATAGCTATGACGAACTCTCTTCGGCGTACGAAGTGCGCAAGCAACTGATCGCACTCCGGCAACAAGCCGGCCTCACGCAAGAGCAAATTGCGGAAATTTTACAGACTAAGAAAAGTAATATTTCCAGACTGGAAAGTGTAAGCTCAAACATCTCTCCCAAGCTCTCTACACTTACTGATTATGCAGCGGCAATGGGTTATAAATTGAAAATTGAGTTTGTGCCAGATAATGAAGCACGAACATAACAAACTGTTTCTGAGCGACCAAGGTAATTTGTCACGGCGCTTGCTTGCGCAACCACTGCGCCAATCTACCTTGGCGCCAGAACAAGGGCGTTAGGCAGTACACGGAGCGTAAGTTCTATGGATTCACAAGACCAAGAAGAAAGGCTTGTCGCGGCAAGGCGAGGCAAGTGGTCTCGTTCAGGAGTGCCGCATCGGGGTTGGCATTGTGTCGACATTGAAGATCTAGGATCGCCTCAAGTCGAATGTGGTATGTGCGAATCTCAGAGCATTCGCTACGTCCATCATATGGAGCATCCCGCTTACCCAGAAGTACTTGAAGTTGGCTGTGTTTGTGCTGGCCATATGGAAGAAGATGTTGCTGCTGCAAGAACACGCGAAGCTTCAATGATAACCCCCTCTGTCACCCTAGTTGTCCGGTTGGCAATTCAGCCTAATTTTATATCAATAGGGCCGGTGTGGGAGTTATTATGTCATTGTATTCTGAAGAGCGTAAAGCAGCGGTTGTCAGTAAGTTATTG